>JBBDRK010000046.1:37451-72823 GCA_040905465.1 Trueperaceae bacterium
GGGCCACGGGCCCGCGGGGGGGGGGGCGGCGCGCGGCGCGCCGCCCCCAGGGGAATGTCCGCTCAGTTTGCCGTTGCCGGCTCGAGCTGCTGGTCGCGAATTCGGTCGGCGGCGGTTGCAAGCGCCTCATCGACGGTCCGTTGACCGAGGAATACCGACTGGATCATGTCGCCGATGATCTGTTCGAACGGTTCCCAGGCGAGCGGCTGGGCCTCGGGAAAGCCCTGGTCGATCATGTCGACGAACGGCCGCCAGAACGGAGTCTGGAACTCTTCCAGGTCCGCCTGGCCCTCGAGCATGGGAGTGAGGCCGGACGCCAGGATCCGCTCGGTGTGCGGTTCGAATGAGGTGAGGTAGTCGACGAACGTGTACGCCGCCTCGGCGTTCGAGGAGTTCTCGGCTATGACCAGCGAGTCGGCGCCCTGGATTCCACCGCACCGCGCGTGGCACGGAAGGATGGCCGTGGCGTAGGGCACCTCGTCGTTGTCCGGTTCCTGGCCCATGATCGCGCGGGCCCACGGGCCGTTGATCAACATGGCGATACGGCCCTCACCGAAGAGCGTCGGCAACTCCTCGCGATTGAACTCGATCGGGTTGGGCGCCACCTCGTGCTCCAGGTAGAGGTCGGTGTAGAACTGCAGCGCCTCGCTTGCTTCCGGCGTCTCCAGGTTGACTCGGCCCTCTTCGTCGAAGAACGACCCGCCGGCCTGATAGAGGAAGCTCTGGAACTGCTGCACGGTACCGACGTGGGCGGCTCCGGGGATGCCGATGCCGAACGCGTCGGTCTCCTCGGTTACCCGCTGCGCTGCAGCGAGCAGCTCTTCCCAGGTCGTCGGAGGGGAATCGATGAGATCGGTCCGGTAGTAGACCACCTTGGTCGAGAACGCTACCGGTAGCGCGTAGAGGCTGCCCTGGAAGCTCTGGCCCTCCATCAGGCCGCTCGGGAACAGCGCCAGCTTCTCGTCGTCGACGAACTGGTCGAGTTCCATGACCCCGCCGATGGCGGCGAAGGCCGGTATCCAGCGAGCGCCGACGTACATGACATCGGCGGCGTTGCCGGCCAGCAGGTCGGTGGTGATCTTCTGGTAGGCATCGCCCCAGCCGACGCTCTCGAGGCGTACCTCGATGTCGGGGTGTTCGGCCTCGAACTGTGCGATCATCTCCTCGACCGGCGCACGCAGGTTGGGTTGATCGACCCCTGGCTGCAGATAACGGATTACCGTCTGGGCACCGGCGGTGCAGGCGAATGCCAGCAGCAGCGGCAGAACGAGCTTACTGAACTTCATCATTGCTTCTCCTCTCCAGTCTCGAGTGGGCGCTCGAGTTCACGCATTGCGGGCGGCAGATCGCAGGTGGTGCTACATGGCTGCAATCACCTCCCCGCCGTCACTCAGGTACGCCGACGCGGCCAGCCCGGCCGCGCCGCGTGCCCACACCGCCCCGTCCTCGTGACGGAACTGCAGCTTCGGCCTGTCGGGCAGCATCGGCAGGACGTGCTTCGAGTAGCTGGCGCTGACTGCCGCCTCCAAGGTAGGCCCGACCCTGGTTCCGGAACCGGTCACGATCACCAATTCCGGGCTGAACAGGTTCACCAGGTGCGATAGCGCCAATCCCAGGGCGTGGCCAGCCCGGTCCAGAACGGCCGCCGCTCGCACCTCCCCGGCCTCTGCCAGCTCTTCGAGCCGGTCGAGCGTCTCCGCGTCCAGCCCCTGCGCCCGTGCCTCCTCGAGCAGCACCGGCACGGCTGCGACTGCCTCCAGGCAGCCACGCTTGCCGCAACGGCACTCCGGTCCGCCGGGATCGATGGTGCAGTGACCGAGCTCGCTGGATACCCCGTGTGCCCCGCGGTGGAGCCGGCCGGCGATGAACACGCCCGCACCGATCCCCTGGCCGACCGACAGTACGGCGAAGTTGTCGTGGCGCTGCGCCGCGCCGAACAGCCGCTCCCCAAGGGCAACGGCGTTGGCGTCGTTCTCCACCGACACCGGTACCCCCAGCGAGCGCTCGAGCAGCTCGGCCACCGGAACGTTGTGCCAACCGAGGACCGTCGACTGGATGCAGGCTCCTCGGGAGCCGTCGATCAGCCCGCTCAGCGCCAGTCCGGCGCCACGTAACGCAGCTTCGTCGACCCCGGCAATCTCCAGAAGATCGTCCCGCAACGTGCGGAGCAGCGCCACTATGCCTGCCGGGCTGCTGTCGGTGGCAGGCAGGACAGCTTTCCCGCGCACCGTGCCCGCCAAGTCGGTCAGGACTCCTCGTGCTTCATCGCCGGTGATGCTGAATCCGGCGAAGAAGGCGCGTTCCGGGCGAATCTGCAGCATTATCGATGGGCGGCCGAGCTCCTCCCGGCGAATCCCGACCTCCTGGATCACCCCGCGCTCGAGCAGTTCGCGCGCCAGAGTCGACACCGCAGACTGGCTCAGTCGCGTGCGCCGGGACACGTCGGCGCGGCTCAGAGGACCGTGATCCCTGATGGTGAACAAGATCGAGGCGGCAGCCGAGGACTCTGACATGGCCTTCCAATCGCTTACTTACTTCAGTAAACTAAGTATTTACCGCATCATAAGTAAGCCGGCAAGGCCACGTCAACCCTCGCTTTCGTACGATCCGATTCTGAGTTGACACGCCCTCGCCCTCAGCCCGCGGGGACCGGCCACGGCGCTGCCCCGTCAGTCCTTCTTCTTCACCCAGCGGCCGTCGTCGTTCTTCTCGTACTCGTGCTTCACCGCCGACCAGGCCACCTTGTGGGCGGTTTCCTCGCGAGAGGCGTCGCCGCGCCGCTCATCGGGCTCGTCGTACTGCTCCCAGGCGCTGTTGAACGCCTCCTTGTAGATCTCCTGGGCGTGTTTGGGCACGTTGTCGCGCACGCTTTCGGGAAGCTCGGACGTATTGTCGTACGGCATCTCGTCCCCCTCTCGGCCTGATGGTTGCGTGAACCGCGGACAGAGACCGTAATTTCGCACCGGCTAATCCGGAGTGACCGCAATGAGGCGGCTAGCCGTCTACCCTGTGCGTGGTGCCGGCTCTCAACCCCGCCTCCAGGCAGTCGGCTACGCTCCTGGCCAGTTCCACGAGGTCGGTGTCCCCTGCTGCCGACCCGACACCCTCACCGCGAACCAAGGCGGCAGCGACAAGGTGGCGCAGTTCATCGGCAGAATGCGTCCGCCGCTCGTCGAGGAAGCCGTTGTCCGCCAGCCACTCGCGAAGCTGAACGCGCCGGTCCTCCCGAAATCCCTTGACCTTTCCGGACCGGAGCGCCTCGAGGATCCGCTTCGCGTCGCCACCCACGTATCTCGTCAACTCGTCCAGCCGGTCGATGTAGGTGGGCGTGACGGCTCCGGACGCCTCGAGCGCCCGCCGGTCCACCGGTCGTCCGCGGCCCACCCGCCAGAGCGCGAACCATTCGTCCGCTGCCCGGCAACGCCACTCCAACTCCCGCTGCTCGGCCGCCGAGAGCCGATGGATCTCGGCGTCGGCGCGCAGGAAGGATCGCAGGACGCCCAACCGGTCCACGCCGGCCTCCAGCAGGCCGTGAAGCAGCTCGAGGTCGTGCCGCACGACGTGAAAGCTATGGACGGCGTCGGGCGCGCTCCACGGGTCGATTGCCGGAACCTCCAACGTCAGTGCATACTGCTCGGCGCTGGCGGTATCGGGGACAGGGACCGGACTGCGCTCGGGCAGTACCAGCGCTTCCGGATCGGTAATCGCCGCACCGGTGCCACGTACCTTGGCGATATCGACGACCGCCGGAGCAGTCACGCCCGACCCATGCCAGAAGTTGGCATCCTCTGCACGGGCGGTGAGGTAGAAGATCTGTCTGCCGCTCTCGGCCAGAACGCTGAGACTGTCGGCCACTGCCCGAAAGCGCTCCGGATCGGCGGTGGTGAGGGCTTCGTCGAGAAAGAGCGGCAACCTCCGTCGACCCTGCTCGGCATGAAGAGCGAAAGCAATGCGGACGGCCAGGAACAGCTGTGCCTTGGTACCGGTTGACAGCTCGTGCACCGGCCGCGTCTCGCCGGTGGACGCCTCTTTCGTGCTGAAAGGCGTCTCGGACCCCGGTTCGAACCGCAGAGCGTACCGGTGGCGGGTGAACAGGCCGAACCACTCGTCGGCCTGACGCAAGGTTTCCGGACGGCTCGCCGCCACATGCTCGTTTTCGACGGCCTCCAGCAGGAAGCTGCCGGCCGCAGCCGACATCGCCTCCTGGTAGCGACTCCTGAGCCTGTCCTCGGCGCCCTGGCGAGCCGCTCGCTTGCGCTCGAGAGTGCGTTCCCTCTCGGCCTCGCCGACCAACGTCTCGATCGTGGTGATCCGCTCCGAGTAACCGTCCCGCCTGCCGGCCTCTTCCTGCCTGGTCGCCAGCATGACAGCCAGGGTGGGCTCGTCATCATCGGCAACCAACTTCAGGAGGTCGTGGCGCCCGCTCAAACGGTCGAGCGGTGAGCGCTCCTCGACCGACAGGTCGCGAAGCGTCTGACTGTGCTCGCGCCACTCGGCCATGGCGCCGAGCCGTCTGCGCAGCTCCCGTTCCGCCTCGGCCTCGTCGGCACCGGAGACGCCCGCCCTCTCGAACAGGTCCCGGACCTCCCGCCCGTTTCGGCCGAGTTCCACTTGCAGTCGCTCGCGCTCGCGTTCTGCCTCGGCGATGGCGCGATCCGCTTCGTTCCTGACCGTCAGTCTCCGCTCCAGGCTCTCCAGCCTCGCCGCCAGTACCTCCGCGTTCGGCTCCGCCTGTTCCGGCGTCTCGCCGACCCCCGCCAGAAACGACCCCAGCCGGGCGCGACTCGCCTCGATCTGCTCCTCCAGCTCGTGCAGCTCGACCCGGGCGTCGCTTCCGGCGGCCAGCGCACGATCGTGATCAGCCACCAGCTTCAGCCACCGCTCGAACGAGGCGTCCAGGCACGCGGGATCGAATCCGACTCGTTCTGCCAGCTCCGCCAGCGGTGCCCGGGCCGCCTCCAACCGCCGCCGCACCTCCTCGAGCTGGCGCTCGACCTTGCCGCGCCGTTCCAGCTCCAGCTCGAACCGCTCGGCCACGGCTATTCCTTGCCCCAGGCTCCCCAGCAGCCCGTGAACCTCGGCCACTCGCCAGGAATCCGGTCCGGGTACGCCGCACCGTTCGAAAGCCTCTCGGCTGGCACGCCTCCGGCCGCTTCCGCCCCAGCCGAACAGGTACAGCCCCAGCAGGACCACGATACCGAGCAGCAGCAACCCGACGTCGGGACGCACCGGCAGGAGCTCGCTCGCGCCGTCTCCGGACAGGGCGGCCCACGAGAGGGCGGCGAACGAAGCGAGCAGCAAGGTCAGACCGACGACGCGCCCGGCCGTCCACATGTCGGACCCTGCCGCCGCCAACCAGGCGAGGAGCTCGTGGCGTGCCGTTCGCAACCTGTCGAGCTCCGCCGCCTTGCCGGGGTCGCCCGCCAATCCGGCGAGCTCGCTCCGTAGCTGCCTCTCCTGGGCCTCCAGGTCGCGCATCTCGACGAGCCCGTTTTCCACCTGGTGGAGCGCCTCCGGGTCGAGGCGGGGCCTGGCGACCGCTGCCTCTCCTTCACGAGCTGGCGGCGCTCCGAGTTGCTCCCTCGCCTCCCGCAGCGCCAGATCCGCCTTGGACGCCTCAATCCGTTGCCTCTGCGCGAGCGGCTCCAGTCGCTGCATTCGCTTCAGTTCGGCCCGTGCCTCTCGGATGTCGCCGTCAGTCGGGCCGTCACCCAACCTGCCGCCATCCATCCGGCCGTCATTCAATGGGCCGTCACCCGATCCGCCGTCACTCAGCCCGGTGGATATCAGCTCGGCTTCGGCCGCTTGCCGCCGGCCGCGCGCAGCCTGAACCCCGGCTTGCAGCTCTTCGGAAGCCGTGCGCAACTTCGCAAGCTGCTCGAGCTCGTCGCCCCGCAGAAGGTCGAGGCCTTTGGGCAGCGCCTCGAGCCGCAAGCCGGTCTCACGCTGCCTGCGCCGCAGTCCGAGCAGCAGCATGGCGGCCTCGAGACTCTTCGCCTCGCTCGCAGCCGCCTCGGCAGCGGTCCGGAGTTCGCGCAGCTCGGCGAGTTGGTTCTCCCGGGCGTACAACTCCTTGCTGTTGCGCTGAGCGAGCACGAGCTCGTCGGTCGCTGCTTGCAGCTCCTTCTGCTCGTTGCCGCCCAACTGTGGCCGCGGCCTGAAAGGCTCGCTCCGCATGACCGCGGCCAGGTCGTACCCGCCGGCGAGCTCACGGGCGATGCGGGCGGCGATATCCCTGTCCGCATCCGCCGGCGCCCCCAGATCCTCGAGCCGCAGGGTGTAGCAGGAAATGAAGCGCGGGTCGGGCAGTGGCGGCGCCGGAACCTGGGTCCCGGCACTCGTCCAACTGATCGAGTCGCCGAGCCGGCTCGCCTCGAGACACGAGCCGTCATCGTCGAACACGCCTTCGACGAACACCCCTTGCCCTCGCAGTTCGCTCTCGTAGAACAGCGCCCGCACCGCTCGCATCACGCTGCTCTTGCCCGAGGCGTTGGGTCCGGTCAGGACGTTGACGCCCGCCGCCAGCCCGCCGAGAGTGAAGCCGGGGTGCACGCCGGGAAGCCGGTGGATTCGCAGCTCCAACAGCCTCACGGGCCGGCCTCCTTCTGTGCCAGCAGGGCGTCGAGCGCCTCGAGCGCGGCGGCTTCCAGCAGGCTGGCGATCTCGGCGTCCGGCAGAGGCGGCTCCGCCAGCGGCCGAAACTGCCTGCGTTCGGCTATCGGCTCGAGCCGCGCACGCGCGGACCGCAGGAGTTCCGCCCGCTCCTCCGCGTCTTCGGGTCCGCGGATGAGCAGCAACCGCCGAGCCAGGAGTCCGGCCGGATCGGGAACTCGAGCCAACTCTTCGAGGTCCACCGCAGGGAGTGCCCGCAAGCGCAGGTCGTGGATGAAATAGTCGATGCCGTCGCGAGGATGCGGCCGCGCACGCGGGTCGGCCGCCTGCAGGGCCCGCCAGATCGCGGCTCGATGTCTGCTGCGACCGGTCAGCGTCAGCCGGCAGCCCACGGCGATCGGCAGGTAGGCCTGCGCCGCCAGCGTCTCGTGAAGTCCGTCGATGGCCGCTTCGATCCGGCCGTGCACCTCTTCCGCTTCGGCCAGTTCGTCGACCGGCACCTCGAGTTCCTCCCAGCGAAGCGGCGCCAACGGTAGGTGCTGCATGGTCGGACGGCCGCCGGAGACCTCGAGCAGCCAGGCTCCACGGGCTCCTCGTTCACCCGGGTGGCTTCCAGTGAGCGAACCCAGGTAGCCGATCGGCTGACTGCCGGACATCGGATCCGGTTTGTGAACATGACCCAGGAGCCAGGCGTCGAGCGCCGCGGCTTGCAGATCGGCCGAGCGCACCGGCGCGTAGCGGCCGACTGCCCCGTCGCGGTCGCAATGAAGCAGTCCGATCGTTATCTCCGTTCCCCTCTCGGGCAACTGTTGGGCCAGTGGATTCAGCGAAACCGTGTCACGAGGAAAGGACCAGCCCAGCAGGCGCAGCCGGGCTCCGCCGGTACCCTCGAGAGTCAGTTCCTCCCATTCACCGCCGGCGCCCAACAGGGTGAAGCCGGACACAGCCGCCGCAAGGCGCGGAAGCACGTCGACATCGTGATTGCCTGCCACGCCCAGTACCCGAACGCCGGCCTCAGCAAGCCTCTCGACCCCCTTGCGCAGATCGGCGTACGCTTCGTAGAAGTCGTCGCTCTGCTCGACGACGTCACCGGCCAGAACGACAGCGTCAACACGCTCGCTGAGCGCGGTGTCTACCAGGCGAAACCAGGCGGCTGTCGGCGAGAGGGCACGCGGAGCGTAGCTGTCGAGGAGCGAGGCGGGCACGCGCGAGGGTTGCTTGCCGAGGTGGATGTCGGCCGCGCACAGCAGGCGCACGCTGGAAGAACCGGCCTGTCGGCTCGCAAGAGTCATGGCCGGGAGTGCGCGAGGTGAGAGTCGAACGCCCGATCGAGTGCGGTGAGGTACGCGGCCGCAAGCCAACCGACCGGCTCCGGCGCAATCCGCCGAATCGACCTGGCCCCGATCTGTTCCGCCTGCGCCTCGTTGTCTCGGGACAGCCCGGTCATGCCGGCCGGCAGATACACCTGAAAGGTATAGATCCTCGTGACGTTGCTCGATAGCGGGAAACACATGGGGTCATACGTGCTCGATCTTATCTGCCGGGCGACGGCGGTGGCGCGGATCGTTCTCGTTTGCCGTGCCGCAAGCGGCAGACTGCCGTCACTGCGACTTCTCGGCGCCTCTCCTGCTCTGCACGGTACTCCTCAACAGCAGCCCATACCCCACCACCCCGATCAGCGCGAAAGTGAACCACTGCAGCGCGTACGACAGGTGCGAGCCGCGCTCGAGCTCGGGGGTCTGGGAAGGAAGGGGCAGCGTGCCCTCGTTCGCCGGGGTCTGGGCCGACAGCTCCAGATACACGGGCTCGAGCGGATAGGGCAACTGCGCCGCCAATCGTTCGACGTCAACGTAATAGGCGGTGCGGAGCGGACCCTCCTCGGGATCGCGCGGAGCGAACTGCGACAGCCAGCCCTCAGGAGGGTCCTGTTCGGCGCGCACCAGCCCCTCCAGGAAGACCGACCCGCCCGGAGGAGAAGCCGCCTCGACGGGCGGATCGTCCATTCGGTAGGGAACCCAGCCCCGGTCCACCAGCAGCGCCATGCCGCTCTGCTGAACCAGCGGGGTCAGCACGTGCCAGCCCGGTTGCCCGTCGCGGCTGCGCGAGCGCAACAACATCTCAGACCCGTGGTCGTATCGCCCTCGAACCGTCACCCGGCGGTAGGCCCACTCGTCAGGCTCCTCGCCGTAGCGCTCGCGGAGCTCCCCCAGAGGCTGCGCCTCGCCGGCCATGCGCTCGGCGACTACCGCGTTGGCCTGCTGCCGCTCGCCCAGACGGCCGAGCTGCCAGAAGCCGAAGGTGGTGAACAGGACTATCAGCGAAAGTGCTAGAACGTGACCCGCCAGCCACTTGGGTGTGAGGAGCACCGAGGTTCCGGGCACCGCCGATCAGAGAAAGAACATGCGATCGAGGGCCATGGTCAGGAACAGCAGCGCCAGGTAGGTCATCGAGTACTTGTACAGCGGCAAGGCAGTCATCTTGTCGATCTTCTCGCCACGCCGGACAACCTGGAAGAGCCGCAGGACCCGCCAGGCCAACACCAGGTTGAGCGCCAGCGCGGCGCCGAAGTAGAGGATGCTGAACTCGTGCATCACGAACGGGATGACCGTAAGGACCATGGTCAGCAGGGCGTACATGACCATCTGCAGCACGGTGGCGCGCTCGCCGATCACCAGTGGCGCCATCGGAATCCCCACTGACCGGTAATCCTCCTTGATCATCAGGGCAAGGGCCCAGAAGTGTACCGGCGTCCACACGAAGATCAGCGTGAAGAGGCACCAGGCGAGAAAGCTGAGCTCGCCGGTCACGGCCGCCCAGCCGACCAAGGGCGGAATCGCCCCGGCGGCACCGCCGATCACGATGTTCTGCCAGGTGGTTCGTTTCAGCCAGATCGTGTAGATGATCACGTAGAACGCTATCCCCGCCCAGGAGAGCAGTGCCGCCAGCAGGTTCGACACCGCCGCGATCGTCACGAACGACAGAACGGTCAGCGTCACCCCGAACAGTACGGCGTTGCGAGTAGAGACGGTCGAGGTGACCATCGGCCTGGTTGCGGTACGGCGCATGCGCTTGTCGATGTCCCGGTCGTAGATCATGTTGAACACCCCGGCCGCGCCGGCCGACATGTAGCCACCGGCAATGAGACCCAGCAGCGGCAGCCAGCCCGGGAAACCGCGAGCGGCGATGAACATCGCTCCGACGGTGGTCAGCAGCAGCAGGCTGATGACGCGAGGCTTGGTGAGGGTCAGGTAGTCACGCCAGGTGGCTCGTGCGGTTGAAGTCGTCATCTAGTAGTTCTCCAAGGGGGTAGCGGCCGAGTCGCCTGGCGCCTCACCTCGCGTCAGGTCGGGGGCGGGAGCAGTAGCGGGGTATCCGAGGGCCGTTACCGACACGGCGGAGAGTAGCGCGAACGCGGCGACGGCCAGCGCCAGATGCAGCAACTGCAGGACGACCGGCGCCAGCATTGCGAAGTTCAAGGTGCCGACGCCCAACTGGACCAGGTATACGACCGTCAACACGCGGGTCAGCGCCCGGGCCCGGGGAACCGGCTTCAACAGCCACGCCAGTCCCAGGCTCAGGAACAGGTAGATCCCGACTGTTACGGCGATGACCGGGTGCAGGATCCGCAGGCGGATCAGCGGGTGGGAGCCGGCGTCGAAGTCGGCGGCCAACCCCTCGGCCAGGCTTTCCGAAGGGAACATCGTGCTGCCCATAGCGGCGATGCCGCCACTGAACATGAGCACCAGCATTCCCAGCAGGCCGACGCTCAGTACGGTGGCAAGCATCGACTGTCTTCCCAGGCGTAGCGGCCATGCCGGCGCCCGGTCGCGCGCGTACAGCACGGTACCGGTGAGTGCACCCACGAGCAACAGCGAGTTGACCAGATGGACCGCGACCAGCACTCCCCGGCCCGTGCTCACGTTTTCACCGGTGTACCCCAGCAGTACGGTCATCGCGCCCAACAGCGCCTCCACCAGGAGGAAAGCGAACGAGCCCGCTGCCCAGTAGAAGAGCCCGGGCCGGTCGCGCCGGCTGCGGGTGGCGCGCGCGAGCAGCCACGCCCCCAGCATCAGCACGACCAGCGACAGCAGCCGGTGGCTGAACTCGATCGCCGCCTCGGTACCGTGGCCCAGGGGCACCACTTGGCCGTTGCACGAGGGCCAGTGGCTGCCGCAACCGGCACCAGACCCTGTCGCTCGCACGACGGCGCCCTGGAGGATCACCACGATGCTGGTCGCGAGCGCGATGCTCGCCAGAGTGTAGGTGGAGAATCTGTTCAATCGCATCTGAGGAAGTCCTGCCGGGATTCGCCATCGCCAACAGAGCAGAGCGCCGAATGACTGGCGCTGCCCGGCTGCCGCCGCCGGCTTCCTACGCCTTACTGTCTTCGACGCGGAGGGTACGCGGCGCTGCCGTCCCAGCGCAAGCATCTTAGCACCATCGCGGCCACGGGAGCTGCTCGGTGGACGACTGGCGACAGTTGATATACTGTCCTTAAAAGCTGGGTTCTGTAGCGCTGCTAGCCCGCCCACGACGCCCAGGCGGCACACCGACCTCTCACGGTCGCTGGTCATGATGGGCCCAGCGCTGTATGTGTGCACTCCCGCAGGCGCGGTGCGTCTGTCGAGGACCGGAGGACATCTTGTTGTTTATCAGAAGGACGCTCCCTCTCCTGTTGATCGTCGTGCTCGGCGCGATCCTTTCCACGGCGGCGCTCGCTCAGGAAGGCGAGGCCGGGGTCGAGGACTTCGTTCGTGACGGACGCCTGTTCCTGTTGAGCGGCGACTGCGAGCTCGCCCAGTACTACTATCAGGAGGCACTGAAGCTCGAGCCGGAGAATCCGGCAGCTCTCGTCGGCAACGGCCGGGCACTCGCCTGTCGCAACAACTTCCCACTGGCGATCGAATCGTTCCAGAAAGCCATCGAGGCGTCTCCCGACAATACCGAGGCCTACGTGCAGCTAGCCCTCGCCTACCAGGACCAGTATCTCGCCGACCCGCAGCGGTTTCCCAACCGGCTGAGCGAGGCGCTGCGGACCTTGGAGACCGCCGAAGGCATCCGGCCCGAGGACCCGAGGGTTCTGAATGCCAAGGGTGTGATCCAATTCCAGATGGGAAGCTTGCAGGCCGCTCAGACGTCGTTGGAACAAGCGGTCGATGCTGCCGGCCGGGCGGACACCGAGATGCCCCCGCGCGAACGGTCGGTAGTTCATGTGAACCTCGGCAAGACCTATCGCGACCTGGGCAACCTCGAGCAGGCGCTCAACGCGTTTCGGCGAGCGGTAGTCCTCGATCCCGGCAGCGCCACCGCGCACAACAATCTCGGCAATATCCACTACCGCCTCGGCAACTGCGGCGAGGCGGAGTACGAGCTGTCCCAGGCGGCGTCGCTCGATCCCCAGTCGCTCTCGGCAGTTTCGCAGCTCGCCATCGCGCTGTTCGAGTGCGGCAACGTGACAGGCTCGGTGGCTCACTTCGAGCGCGCGGTCGAGATATCCGGCGCCGTATTCAATCCGCCCCTGTATACGTATCTGGCACGGGGCTACCTGCAGCTGGGCCGCCTGGATCAGGCGGTGTACCGGGCTCAGCAGGGCGCATTGCTCAAGCCGTACACGGCCGACGCCTTCTACTACCTCGGGCAGACGTACCAGGCGCGCGGCCAATCAGGCGACCGGCAAGCCGCCCAGGACGCCTACCGGCGGGCGCTGGAGCTCGACCCAGAGCACCAGGAGGCGAGCAGCGCGCTGTCGGCGTTGCAGTAGCGGGCACGAAAACTTTACGAAGCCAGCGACCGGGCACTGTCCGGTCGCTGGCCAGCTCCGTCTTCCCCGACGCAACCTCGGGACCCGAACATCTGCTATCATCGGGAGGTTTGGCCCGGCCAGCAGCGGGATGTCTGGCAGGTCACTGGAACGCAGCGGAGGCGTGCTCCGCACATGTTGGCCCGCGGCCATCAGTACAAGCAATTCCGTCACTCAACGTCCCGCCTCGGAGGAATGAATGTCTTATCTGGGTATGAAGCAGCTTCTCGAAGCCGGCGTCCACTTCGGCCACGAGACCAAACACTGGAACCCGAAGATGAAGCGCTACATCTTCGCAGAACGCAACGGTATCTTCATAATCGACCTGCAGAAGACGCTGGTCGAGAGCGAGAAGTCGTTCGACTTCCTGCGCGATCTGGCCAGCCGCGGCGGGACCATCCTGTTCGTCGGCACCAAGAAGCAGGCCAAGGAGATTCTCGCCGCCGAAGCCAAGCGCTGCGGGATGCCCTTCATCAATGAGCGTTGGCTGGGCGGTCTACTCACCAACTTCCGCACCATGCGCGCGCGCGTCGAGCGGCTCAAGGAGCTCGAGGCGATGTTCGAGGACGAGTCGATCCTGCGCTACAGCAAGAAGGAGCAGATCGACCTGGGCAAGGAGCTGCAGCGGCTGCAGCGTTACCTGGGCGGCATTCGCGACATGAGCCGTCTCCCCGACGCGTTGTTCGTGATCGACCCGACCAAGGAAGCGATCGCCATCAAGGAAGCCAACAAGCTGGGCATCCCCACCGTGGCGCTGGCAGACACCGACAGCGACCCCGATACGCTCGATTACATCATCCCCGGCAACGACGACGCGATCCGTTCGATCCAGTTGGTCACCGCCCGTCTGTCCGATGTGATTGTCGAGGTTCGCGGTGGAGCCGACGTCGCGCCGGAACCGCAGCCGGAGGCCACCGAGGCCGAGCAGCGCGAATCGTTGCCGACCCCCGAGTCGTCTCCCGAACGCACCATCAAGGCCGCCGCCCAGATGGCGGAGGGTGAAGCCGGCCAGACGGGCGAGCAACCGGCCGCGGCGCCTGCCGCGACCGCGCCTGCCGAGACCGCACCCGCTGCGATCGAGACCAGCGGGGTCGAGACCGGCAAGACCGCGGCCAGCGCGATCGAGACCAGCGGGGCCCAGACTAGCAGCGCCGAGACAAGTGAGCCGGAGTCGACCGAGCCCGAGCCGGCCGAGGCAAAGCCTGCCAAGCCCGAGCCGACCAAGGCCAAGCCTGCCAAGCCCGAGGAGACCGGGGCCGAGGACGCCACAACTGCCGACGCTGAGGCCGCCGAGGCCGAAGACGGCGCGAAGGCGAAGTCCGGAGCCGGCGACGAAGAGGCGGCCGGCGACACCGAGGAAGAGCTAGTAGAAGACTGATCGAAAGCGAGAAGGGAAAAACGACATGGCAGTAAGCATGGAGGACATCAAGCGGCTCCGGGGAATGACCGGAGCCGGGATGATGGACGTCAAGGGTGCGCTGGTGGAAACCGACGGCAACCTGGAGAAGGCCGCCCAACTCCTTCGCGAGCGCGGTATCGCCAAGGCCGCGAAGAAGTCCGAGCGGACGGCTCGTGAGGGCTTTATCGGCGCCTACGTCCACCACAATGGCAAGATCGCCACGTTGGTGGAGCTGAACTGCGAAACGGACTTCGTTGCCCGCAACGAACAGTTCCAGGAGCTGGCCCGGAACCTGGCTATCCATGTAGCCATGGCCAACCCCACTTATGTCTCGCGCGATCAGGTGCCCGAGGACATCGTCGCGGCCGAACGCGATGCTCTGGCCAGCCAGGCGCTCGCAGAGGGCAAGCCGGCAAACGTGGTGGAGAAAATGGTGGAAGGCAGGCTGAGCAAGTTCTACGCCGAAATCTGCCTGCTCGAGCAGCCCTACATCAAGGACGACAAGAAGACGGTGGAGCAACTCGTGCATGGAGCAGTCGCGACCATGGGCGAGAACATCCAGGTGGGAAGCTTCTCTCGCATTTCGATCGGCGAGTGAGTACGTGCAACGCGTCCTGCTGAAGCTGTCCGGCGAGTTTCTCGCCGGACCCGGTGGATTCGGGGTGTCGCCCGACGCCACCCAATCTCTTGCGCAGGAGATCGCCGCGGCCCTGGGCGGGGGCGTTCAACTGGCGATCGTGGTAGGCGCCGGCAACTTCTGGCGCGGCGCGCAGCACGGCTCGGGCATGGACCCGGCGACCGCCGATTATGTCGGCATGCTGGCGACCGTGATGAACGCCATGGCACTGCAGGATGCGCTCGAGCAGCACGGCACCGACACCCGCGTGCAGTCCGCCATCGGTATGCAGGAACTGGCCGAGCCGTATATCCGGCGGCGCGCACTTCGCCACCTGGAGAAGGGGCGCGTGGTGATCTTCGGAGGAGGCACCGGCAACCCGTTCTTCACCACCGACACCGCTGCCGCGCTGCGCGCGCTGGAGATCGACGCCGACGCGGTGCTGATGGCCAAGAACAACGTCGACGGCGTCTACGACGACGACCCGAACCGCAACCGGAACGCCCGCAAGTTCGAGACACTCAGCTACCTCGAAGTCCTCAACCAGGGCCTCAAGGTCATGGACGCGACCGCCATCAGCCTGTGCATGGGGCGGGACATGCCGATTCGGGTGTTCGACATATTCACCAAAGGGAACCTCGAACGATTGCTCTCCGGAGAGCACGTCGGCACGCTCATCGCCAGCTCCTCAGCGGCCCATCCGTCCGGCGAGATTCTATGATCGACCGTTCCGGCGCGTCGCACGGCGATTCCGGGCGTTACACTGTGTAAACGGCATCGCGGCCCGTACGGCTCGTGCCGAGATCAGCGCGCGGAGGTTATCATGAACACCGTCCTGAAGGAGACGCGGGAGCGGATGCAGAAGTCCCTGGATGCATTCGAGCAGAATATATCTGCCGTACGCACCGGACGAGCCAACCCTGCCGTCCTCAACCGCGTAACCGTCGATTACTACGGCGCCAGCACCCCCCTCAACCAGCTCGCCACGGTGTCCAGCCCGGACGCGCGCACTCTGCTGGTAACGCCGTTCGACAAGAACGTGGTCGGCGACATCGAGAAGGCGATCCGCGAGAGCGATCTCGGCTTCAATCCCGGCAACAAGGGTGACGCGATCTTCATCACCGTGCCCCCGCTGAACGACGAGCGACGCCGCGACCTGGTGAAGAGCATCAAGAATCTGGCGGAGGAGTCGCGTGTGGCGATGCGCAACATTCGGCGCGACGCCAACGACGAGCTCAAGGAGATGCGCAAGGAGAACCTGCTCACCGAAGACGATCTTCGCGCCGGTGAGAGCGAGGTGCAGGCGATCACCGACGAGTTCATAGGAAAGGTCGACGGCCGAGCCAAAGCCAAGGAAGAAGACATAATGGCCGTCTGATCACCCTTTCGGTCGCCACGGCTCAGCGAGCCTCCTCGGAGGAGCGGGCGGCGATCGCAAGGCGTCATCCGCCGGCCCGTCGTTCGTTCCGCATGCCCATCGCCCGCATACTGTCCTCGTTCCTGGCGTTTCTCGCCGCAGTCCTGATCGCCTGGATCGGACTGCCGCTTTTGGCCCCCGTCTACCTGGCGCTGACGTTCGTGGCTATCCAGGAGTACAGCGTGATGATGAACCTGCGCGGGATACCGATCCGGCGCAGGTCGCTCTGGGTGGCCGCGCTTCTGACCCTGCCCGCGGCCTTGCCTCTCTCCTATCCGGGCATGGAGGCGTTGCATGCCAGCATCTCCTGGCGCGAGGCGCTGTTGGGCGTGTTCGCGCTCTACCTGATCACCCTGGAGGTCGTGAGGCCGAACAGGAACTCCCTCTACACGGCGGTTTTCACGCTGTTCGGTTACCTCTACATCCCCTGGCTCTTCAGCTACATCGTCACCCTTCGCTATACCCCGGATGGCGTGCTTGGCATCTGGTATCTGACGTTGCCGATCCTGGGCATCGTGGCCGCCGACGTGGGCGGATACGTGGTCGGCTCCCTTTTCGGCAGGCACGAGCTGGCGCCGCTGATAAGTCCACGCAAGACGGTGGAAGGGGCGCTGGGCGGCCTGGTGCTGGCGATACTGGTGGTGTCGGGCACCCTGTTTCTGCTGGAAACATGGCTGGACCTGCGCGTGGACCTCTACGACGGGCTGCTGTTCAGCGTACTGGTGGCGTCGGCGGCGCAACTCGGAGATCTGTTTGAGAGCCTGGTGAAACGCTGGGTAGGCGTGAAGGATGCTGGCGTCTTCCTGCCCGGACAGGGCGGCGTGCTGGACCGGATAGACAGCCACCTGTTCGCAATACCGGCGACCTATTACTTCATAACGTTGTTCATTCTGCCGTGAAGCCGTTACTCGTGGGGGATGGTAGGTGTGGCGGCTGACCCACTTACTATTACCCGGTCACGGCCTTCGCGCTTGGCACGGTAGAGAGCCTGGTCGGCCGACCTTAGCAACGCCGAAGGCTCGCGTCCGTGTTCCGGGAACGCCGCCACGCCCATGCTCAATCGGAAGCCCACCGGCCCGTGCCCCGGTTCACCCGGACGCAGGTCGGACAGTCGCAGACGTAGGGCGTCGAGCCGCTCGACTGCGCGAGCCGGCGTTAGTCCGGGAAGGATCAGCGCGAACTCGTCGCCGCCCAGCCGACACAGTATGTCGTTTGCTCGGAAAGTTTCGCTGGCGGCGGCCACCAGCTCCTTGAGGGTATTGTCTCCGACCTCGTGGCCGAAAGTATCGTTGATCGCCTTGAAGTGGTCGATGTCGAGTAGAGCCAGACAGCCCGGCGTCTGGTCGGAGGCGTCGAGGGCGCTCGACAACGCCTGATGGAAGTGGCGGCGGTTGAAAGAGTTGGTCAGCGGGTCGCGCAAAGACTGCCTCTCCAGCTCGCCTACGAGCGTGGCACGCTCCATGCTTGCGTCCACCAGAGATGCCAGTGCCTGGAGGAAGGCATCGTCCTGACGACGGGTAGCCGGCGCCGCTGGAATCGGCACAATCACCCAGCAGCTGCGGTTGGGCAACCAGGCGCCCAACTCTTCGCCGAACGGCGGCTCCTGGCGCAGTGCAGTGCCCTCCACGCCCAGAGTGCGCCGAACCGTATGCCTGAGGACGTTCAGTACGTCCTCGTCGGTTCGCGCCTCGTGCATCTCCTGGGCAGCGCCGTAGAGGCCACGCATCCGCACGTTTTCATCCCGGCGCTCCTGGGTGAAACGGCTGGCGACCACCAGCAGGGCAACCGGGATGGCCGCGAGCACCAGCACGATCGGCATGCCCTCGCTAGCCACACCAACCAGAACGCCGTAACTGACCACGACCGGCCAGGCGCGCAGCAGTTCGCCGCCGGCTTCCTCGAGCTCGATGAGGAAACGCCTGCCGTGCACCAGCGAGAGGGCGTACGACACAAGGACCTGATTGATCGTCGTGTAGATCGCGGCGACCAGGACGGCCGGAATCAGGTAGCTCCACGGATGGACACCGGCCGAGGGTAGCAACGAGATAGCGGTTAGCGCCAGCGTCACGGAGGTGGCCCTGGCGCCGGCGTTGAAGATCAGGCGTGGAGTCGCGGTGTTGCGGGCCGTGGCCCCAAGCAGATAGCCCACCACCAGCACGGCGACGGTCGCTGCGGGACCTACGAACAGCAACGACAGGACCAGCAGGATCTCATCGAAGTCCATGAAGTAGGATTGCCCGGGCCGATTCACCCGATATGGGAAACCGACGAGGACCGCGCAGGCGGTGGTGAGTCCCAGCCACGGGAGCAACGGCCACGGTTCCGGTCCGGCGATGCTGAACAGCGCACCGAAGGACACCAGGCCCAGCAGGCCGATGCCGACTATGAGCCGGGCGATGGGCTCGGCCGGAGACATGGATATTACGCTACGGTCGCCTATGATGGCTCCGCGGCCGGCCGGCTGTCATCATTTCCGCTCCGCATCTGTCTCCATCACCCGCCTGTGCCAGGCGTCTGACCTACTGTCTGCAAGACCTCCCGGAGACGGTCCCTGCCTTCAACATAGAAACCCTACGCTCTCATGCTACAACAATTGCCGAGCCAGGTTTTTCACTCTCGGGTCCCTACCGGCGCTACCGGGCCAAGCTTACTATCGCTTGTTACGCCCATCTGCGCACAGTACGAACCCTACACCCAGAAACGTTATTGCCGACACCGGAGCATTCACTCGTAAACTCTCCACTGTCACCGCTCGGCAACCGCCCACGTCCAAGCTGCTGCTTGTCGCTGCACTCATTGTCTCGCTAGCAGGCCGGTGATAGCCTCACCTGAGGAATGGACCGATGACCACGGAAAGCAGCGGCACAAGCCGAATCCCAGACGACGAGAAACGTATAGTCGCCCCCAATTTCATCACCGAGATCGTCGAGGCCGACCTGCGTTCGGGGTGGGTCGAGCAGGTGGTCACCCGTTTCCCGCCCGAGCCGAACGGCTACCTGCATATCGGGCACCTCAAGGCGATAGTGCTGGCATTCGGCGTGGCGGACGACTACCGAGGCAGAACGAACCTGCGTTTCGACGACACCAACCCCACCACCGAAAGCGACGAGTACGTCCAGGCGATCAAGCGCGACATCGAGTGGCTGGGCTTCGAGTGGGACGAACAGGTGCACGCCTCCGACTACTTCGAGCGGCTCTACGGATACGCCGTCAAGCTGATCGAAAGTGGGAAGGCGTACGTGGACAGCCTGTCCGAGGCGGAAATCCGTGAGCACCGCGGCACGGTGACGGAAGCGGGGCGTCCCAGCCCCTATCGCGAACGTTCGCCCGCCGAGAACCTCGAGCTGTTCGGGCGGATGCGGACCGGCGAGTTCGCCGAGGGCGCCCACGTTTTGCGGGCGAAGATAGATATGGCCTCACGCAACATGATCATGCGCGATCCGCTGCTCTACCGGATCCGCCACGCCCACCACTACCGCACGGGCGACTCCTGGCACGTCTACCCGATGTACGACTTCGCCCATCCGCTATCCGACGCCATCGAGGGGGTGAGCCACAGTCTGTGCACCCTCGAGTTCGAAAACAACCGAGAGTTCTACGACTGGCTTCTCGAGCAGGCCGTGCCGGAACCGCGCCCCCGTCAGTACGAGTTCGCGCGCCTGAACCTGGAGTACACGGTCCTGAGCAAGAGGCGCCTCATCGAGCTGGTCAAGGGGGGCTTCGTCAGCGGCTGGGACGACCCGCGCATGCCCACCGTGGCCGGCATGCGGCGCCGCGGCGTCACGCCCGAAGCGCTCCGCGACTTCGTCAACCGGGTCGGTGTCACCCGCTCCGGCAGCCGCACCGACATGGCGCTGCTCGAGCACAGCATCAGGGACGACCTCAACTCCAAGGCGCCCCGAGTCCTGGCCGTCATCGACCCGCTCAGGGTGGTACTGAGCAACTATCCGACCGGCTCGAGCGAAGAGCTGGCGGCCCCCTACTGGCCGCACGACGTTCCCAGAGAGGGCAGTCGACCGGTCCGGTTCGCTCGTGAACTGTTCATCGAGCGGGCCGATTTCGCCGAGTCGCCTCCCAAGGGCTGGCGCCGTCTCTCGCCCGGAACAGTGGTCCGCTTGCGGCACGGCTACGTGATCCGCTGTGACGAGGCGAAAAAGGACGACCAGGGCAACGTGACCGAGCTGATCTGCAGTTACGATACCGATACCCTGAACCGCAATCCGCAGGGCCGGCCGGTGCGAGGCACGATTCATTGGGTCGATGCCCACAGCGCGGTGCCGGCCGAGTTCCGGCTCTATGACCGCTTGTTCGTTTCGCCCGATCCGGCGGACAGCGAGGACGAGTTCAGCGAGCGCATCAATTCGGACTCGCTGGTGGTGCGCCACGGCCTGGTGGAGGCGAGCCTCGGCGCCGACGCTGCCCAGGCGGGGACCGAGCGACGTTACCAGTTCGAGCGGCTCGGCTACTTCTGGCCGGATCCGGAGGACTCTCGCCCCAGTTCACTGGTGTTCAACCGGATCGTCACCCTCAAGGACTCCTGGGAACGGATGAGGAGCGACACACGGACGGCCGCCGCCAAGGCGGACCCGCCGGCAACCCGTAAGGCGGCTCCGAGCGAGCCGATCGCCGAACTGACCGCTGAACAGAGGGCTCTTTACAGTCGGTACCGCGATACTCTGGGCGTGGACGAACACGATTCGCTGTTGCTGGCCACCGACGACGCTCTCGCGCGCTTCTTCGAAGCCGCCGTGAGCCGCCACGACAACCCCGGCCGCGTCGCCAACTGGATAGTCAACGAGCTGCTGCGCGAGCTCAAGGGCCGCTCACTCGGCGAACTGCCCTTGACGCCGGAGGGCCTGGCCGACCTCGTTGGCCTCATCGACTCTGGAACGATCTCCGCCAGAGCGGGCAAGGAGGTTTTCGCGGCGATGCTGGCCAGCGGCGAATCGCCCGGTAAGATCGTGGAGATGCGCAGCCTGCGCCAGCTGAGCGACGAGAGCGCGATCGCGCCGATCGTCGAGCGCCTGTTGGCCGCCAACCCCGAGAAGGTGAGGGCCTACCGCGAAGGCAAGACCGGCCTGTCGGGCTTCTTCGTGGGCCAGGTGATGCGCGAGACCGGCGGCCGCGCCAATCCCCAGCTGGTCAAGGACGTGCTCGAGCGCGAACTGACTTAGGGGGAACTGACCTAGGGCGCTCAACTGCCGCGCCGTCAGTCCGGGCCGTTCTCCCTCAACTCGCGCTCCCCTTCGTCGCTGAGCAGGTAGACCTCGCCTGCCGGCCGCCGCTTCACCGTAGACGATCCCCAACTACCTCCCGGCATTCAGGCGGCGGCCCCGTCGCCACCCGTCATCCCTGCCCTGCGACCTCGGGCTGAACGAACGCCGCCAGCGCCTCTTTGATGCGCGCCAGCGACCTCTCCTGGACGTACATCATGTGGCCGGCCTCGTAGTACGAGGTGCTGAGGTTGCGCCGTAGGTCGGGTTCGAGCGCCAGGTGGTCGATCGTGTACTCGCTGGCGAAATAGGGGGTTGCGAGGTCGTAGAAGCCGTTGGCGACGTGCACGCGCAGCCTCGGGTTCATGCTCATCGCCTTACGCAGCGTCTCGGCGACGTTCACGTAGCGGTTCTCGAACTCCTTGTAGCTCCAGTCCTGGTAGAGATTGGCGAGGATCTCGTAGGGCAGGTCGTTGGTGTAGCCGAGCTCGCTTCGCAAATAGTGGTTGAGCGCAGCCGTGTACGGCCCCTGAATCGCCGAGTAGGCGGGATCGTACTCGAAGCTCTCGCCGCCGGCGTCGCGGTCGCTGCCGAGGTAGCGGCTGTCCAGCCTGCCCACGGTCTTGCGCTGGTCTCGCAGCAACTCCTTCACGAACCGGGAGATGGGCACGCGGAGGTCGTTGGCCTCGACGAAGCCCTCGCTCAGTCCGGTGAAGCGGGCGAGCTCCCGGGCGACCCGGGAACGATCGGCTACCGGCAACGATGCTCCGCGAAGGAGTGCCGGGGCGTACCGCTCGCGGGCGAACTCCTCCACCCGGTCGAGCAGTGCGCGCAGCGGCAGCGCCTGCAGCTCCTCGTCGAGCCGCTTGTGATAGTGGGCAGTGGCCGTGTAGGTGGGCAGGAACAGCAGCGGCGGCAGATCGTTGCCGGGTCCGAACTGGAGGGTGGCGAAGTCCAGGACCGAGGAGATCAGCATCAGACCCGAAAGATAAAGACCATGACGCTGTTGCAGGTGGCCCGCCAGGCCGGCCGCACGGGTGGTGCCGTAGCTTTCTCCCGCGAGGTACTTCGGTGACGGCCAGCGACCGTTGCGGCTGCACCAGAGCCGGATCACCTCGCCTACCGACGCGATATCCCTGGTGAACCCGTGAAACTCCTTGGGCTTCTCCCCCTTCAACGCCCGGCTGAAACCGGTGGAAACCGGATCGATGAATACCAGGTCGCTCACGTCGAGCAGCGAATGCTCGTTGTCGCGCAGCTCGCCGTCGAGCGCGACCGGGAAGCCTTCCGCGTCGAGCGTCACTCGCCTTGGTCCGAGCATACCGAGATGCAGCCAGACCGAGGAGGAACCGGGCCCACCGTTGAAGCAGAAGGTGACGGGGCGCTTGCCGGGATCGGCCGCATCGTCGCGCGTGTAGCTGACCACGAACACCTCGGCACGCGCCCTGGCGCCCTCGGACAGGTCGGCACGCTCTCCCTGACCGAGCGTCTCCTCTCGCAGCACCAATGTGCCGGCAGTTGCCGTGTAGGGAACGTGGGCACCGCCGACCCGCACGTGATGGCGCGTGATCTTCAAGTCGTCGCGCGGTTCGAGGCTGGGCGCCGGGGCGGCAGTCGCTGGACTCTGCTCAGGCATGATTCTCCTTTGGGTCAGCCAACCACCAGCGGGTGACGCAGACTAACGGGCGTCCGACAGCGCCGAGAAGGTCTCGGGCGGCGTGAGCACGCGCCAGTTCCAGTTACCATCGCGCCTGGGAGGGAAGATGACCCCTGCAGCCCGGCCGGTGATAGAGGACTCCTCGATCGGTCCGTAGAGGCGGGAATCGGCACTGTTGCGCCGGTTGTCGCCTAGGACGAAGTATTCATCGTCGTCCAGCACGGTCGGCGCCATCGAGGCGGACCCGAGGGCGCCACCGTGGGCAGTGATGAACGTCTCGCTGAGCCGCACCCCGTTGACTGTGACACGGCCTGCCCGGATCTCGACAGTGTCCCCCGGCAAGCCCACGACGCGCTTCACCACCAGTACTCGCCGGCCATTCACCAGGGGCGAATCAGCCGGCTCCCGTGCGATTATTATCTCGCCTCGCCGGTACGGCCCCATGACCCCCAGTCTTCGCAGCCAGGTCTCGTATTTCGGAACGAACAGACGGTCGCCGTGCATCAGCGCGTCGAGCCGTCCCTGGCCGCCCGTGAGAGTCGGTTCCATCGAGGAGCCGGCGACGCCGAGCGAGGTAATCAGAAAGGTGGTGATGACCAACGCCAATGTGAAGGCGCCGAGGTACCCCCTCGCCTCACGCATGAGAATTCCGGCCAATGTGCTGCCGTTGGATCGTGCGGATTCTGCCACCGGCAGCTACGTTAACACCTCTGTCGCTCAGCTGCGAACAGTGCCACCGCCTTGAGCGCCCGTCTGGGCGTCGAGCGTGAAACCGACCTTTATGGTGACCTGGTAGTGGGCGACTCGCCCGTTTTCTATATGGCCCCTGGTCTCCATTACCTCGAACCAGCGCATGTTGCGCACCGTCTCCGATGCACGGGCGACCGCCCGGGCGATGGCGTCCTCTATGCCTTTCTCCGAGGAGCCGGTCAGCTCGATCTTCTTGTAGACATGATCGTTCATGGCACTCCCTTCGCCCGGACCGAACCGGGTCACTGCCGCCGTGCAGCGGGCGGCGGCTCCAGTCGAGCGGGGCCACCAACGGTCGGCGGTCGCATCGGTCGCGAGGCTCGGCGGACGCGCCCAAGCTAGCGCATGGCCACTATCGTCGACGGTGCCTTGGGACACAGCGGCCAAGCGAGGCTAGCGGGCCAAAAAGCCAGGCGTGCGGGGCACAAACCGTGCACGCCCCGAACGCGCGCGACCGGCGGTCTCACGGGAGACGGCCAGCTCCGGTACCACGCGCGTCGTCGCGGCTCGATGCGGCGAAAAAAGGAGCCGGGCAAATGCCCGGCTCCTCCGTGAGATTGCCGAATTGACGCTTAGTAGCGCTCGCGGCGGCCGGCCTGCGGCTCTGCTGCACGCACCACGGACACATTGCGGGCCTGCGGGCCCTTTTGCCCCTGGCCAACCTCGAACTCGACGACGTCGCCTTCGTTCAGGTTGCGATAACCGTCGCCCTGAATCGCGCTGAAGTGGACGAAAAGATCCGCTCCGCCATCATCTTGCTCGATGAAGCCGTAGCCCTTCTCGCCATTGAACCACTTGACTTTCCCTGTAGCCATTCTTCATTCCTTACTGCCCGCAGCCGTCCCCACTCGGAGACCGTCGCAAAGGGACCACGAAGCACATCCGGGGCTTCTCCCGGTTACGAAAAACTACCCTTATGGCATTTCTCGAAACAATTGAGAATAGTCGATGGGACTGGAGAATGCAAGCCCTCCGGCACAAAAACCCACGCTGAGCGGGCAATTACGGAGGACCGAGTCGCACGCCGTCGATCAGTCAGCAGCTCAGTAGCGGGAGGAGCGGCCCCCGCGTCCACCGTCGCCCGGAGCGCTCTCCGTGACGGTAACGTTGTGAGCCTGTGGGCCCTTCTGGCCCTGCCCCACCTCGAACTCGACTACATCACCCTCGTTCAGGTTGCGATAACCCTCCCCCGCGATGGCACTGAAGTGAACGAACAGATCGGCGCCACCGTCGTCCTGCTCGATGAAGCCAAACCCCTTTTCCCCGTTGAACCACTTGACTTTACCTGTAGGCATCCTCTTTCCAATCCACCCGCCCAATAGCCGGGTGCTGCGCTTTCCGGGTCTGCGACCCGTTTCCGAAAACGGTCTCGCGACGATTTCGGATCGCCTAGATTTTAGGGGAAAGTCCATGCCGATTACAAGAGCATCTGTACCAACTCACGGTGACTCATCCGCATCCCGCAGCGGTATCAGGTGAAGCGACCGCGGCGGCGGAAACGACACGACACCGGCGGCGACCAGACGCCCATCGATCGGATTGAAGCTGCGCCAGCAGGCGTCGAACGCCGAGGCCAACTGGGACCCGCTGAGGCCCATCTCCAACGTGCAGTGTGGAATCCACTGACCGGGCCGGTAGAGCTGGCGCGATTCCAGCCCGGCCGGCCTCAGGCAGACGTGGAACCAGGAATGAAGCTCCAGCAAGGAGAGTGTCGGTACCGGGGCCAAGTACAGGACTCCCTGCCCACTGGCGAATGAAGACACCGCACCGAGCCGGACTTTCGACTGCCAGGCTCCTTCTGCGAACTCGCTCACCACTCCTGCGAGCAGGTCGGCATCGTCGGTCTCGACCACCGAGAGGCTGATATGGGGCCGGCTACCCTCTAGCGCCGGCGAGGGTGCGATACCGGCAGCATGTACCTCGCCGCGAAGTGCGGTCACGGCTTCCTCGGTGCGTGCGTCGAAGTACAGCTCGACTGCCAGTGCCATGCGACCTCCCGCCGTCGGCATCCGAGCCTAGCACGACCTGGACGCGTCATCGGAACCACCCTCACCGGCCCACCGCAACCGTTCCCTCACCGCGTCCCGCGAACACCATGCAGCCACCCTGGACCGAACACGGCGGATATCATCGGGCATGACGAGCGCGTTGCACATCCGCCGATATCAGCCGACCGACGCAGATCCCGTGGTGGAGTTGTGGCAACGGTGTGAACTGGTGGTTCCCTGGAACGACCCCCACGAGGACATTGCTCGCAAGTCGAGCGTCCAACCCGAACTCTTCCTGGTCGGGACCGTAGCCGGCTTGCCGGTCGCAACCGTGATGGCCGGCTTCGACGGGCATAGGGGCTGGCTCAACTATCTGGCCGTTTCCCCCGACCACCGTGGCCGCTCCTTCGGCCGCCGCATCGTTCAGGCCGCCGAGGAGCGGCTGGCGGCGCTCGGTTGCCCGAAGATCAACCTGCAGATCAGGGCGTCCAACCACGCAGTAGTCGACTTCTACCGTCGGCTCGGATACGGGGTCGATGAAGTCGTGAGCATGGGAAAACGGATGCCGACACCGTGAGCATGCCGGACGTTCCCGCGAGCATCACCAGCGAACGCCTGACGATTCGCTGTCCCCGGGTCACTGACGTGCCCGAGATAGTGACCGCGGTCCGTGAGTCGTTGGAGGCGCTGGAGCCGTGGATGCGCTGGGCCACCCGGGACTACTCGGTCGACGCATGCGAGGCGAACACCCGCCAGGCGATCGCTCGCTTCATCACCCGTCAGGATCTGCGCTACCACTTCCACGACAGGGCGACCGGCGAGTTGATAGGGAGCAGCGGCCTGCACAGGATCAATTGGCAGGTGCCGCGTTTCGAGATCGGCTATTGGGTGAGAACCAGCAAGGCCGGCCAGGGCTACGTGAGCGAAGCGGTCCACGCCCTCAGTAGACTGGCTTTCGACCGGCTAGCCGCGAACCGGCTCGAAATCCGTTGCGACGATCTCAACGTAGCAAGTGCACGAGTCGCCGAGCGCTGCGGTTTCGAGCTTGACGCCATCCTCTTCAACTGGCAACGAGCGGCGGACGGTTCCTTGCGTCACGAGCGCGTCTACGTGATGCTCGACCCGTCACTGCTCACCGAACCGGGCTCGCCGGTTCCGGCGGTCGACCCCACGCCTGGTTGATGAGGGCCCTGGAATGGCCGAACCGCTGGCGTAACCGCCCCGGCGAGACCCCGATCCCGCCTCAGCCCCTTGTTTCCAGACCGAACGCCGCCAGCACCTCCGGCGGCGGAGCTTTCGGTTTGCCGCTCGCCGGATCGATCCAAACCCAGTCGGTTTTCACGTCGACCAGCAGTTTGCCATCGCTGAGCCGCCGGACCTCGTTGTGGCGACTTGCCAGCGGGCCGCGCACGCGCACGATCCGGGTGGAGACCTCGATGCGGTCTCCCACGTTGCCCGGCTGACGATAGGTAGCCACGTGCCGTCGCACTACCGGGAGCGCTCCCAGCGCCAGCATCTTCTCGGTGGGC
The DNA here is from genome assembly GCA_040905465.1 of Trueperaceae bacterium. GTDB lineage: Bacteria > Deinococcota > Deinococci > Deinococcales > Trueperaceae > DASVCN01. The sequence goes on from JBBDRK010000046.1 coordinate 64,433, forward strand.
ATGCCCTGGCGCTCGGCGTGGGCGCGGCAGCAAGCCTCTACCCATTGCAGGAAAACGGCGTTGTTCACATGTCCCAGGTCGTCTATGTCGACATCTTCGACCAGCAATCGCTGCGAATAGGAGAGCGGATCCATCAGCCTGGAGTTTGACACGGTCCCGGACTGTGAACGGTGAGTCTTGCCATTGGCCACCGTTCAGAAAACCTCGGCCAAGGCGCGCGCAAAGGCGTTTTCGAGCTCGACTGGCCCCACATCGACCACCTTCCGGGAGCGAAGGTACACGAGCCGCGCCAGCGGCATTACTCCGCGCGCCCTGCGCACCGCCTCGGCGTAGACCGCCAACTGGCCCAGGTAACGCTCCGGAGCCACCGTGCGGTCGGTCTTGTAGTCATCCAGGTACCAGCGCCCGTTCACGCGGTAGAGGCGGTCGATAACCCCTTGCCAGACGGTTGAACGGTGGGGTAGCGCCATCGGAAGCTCGCTCTCGTCCTGCTCGCGCGCCGCGAGGCCGGGTAGATCGCGTCCCAGCATCGCCCAATAGTTCGCCAGAAGCTCCGCGACCTCGGCCAGGACCTCGTCCTGCTCGCTTGGACTGAACGGGAACATCACCTCCTGCGCTCTCAGGTTCTCCAGGTCCGCGGCATCGTCCGGCTGCCAGGACTGGCTGATGGCGTAGTGCACCAGCGTGCCAACGGACGTAGCGCGGCCCGGCAGTTCGGTCGCCTCGCTGCCGTCGCTCGGCGGCAGCGGTTCGCCGTCACCAGGCGGCAGGGGCTCTGGCTCGAGGGGCATTGGCGCCAGCTCGATGCGCGACGGGCTGTGGATCGGCGGGAAAGGGTGGAGGGCGAAGGATCGGTCGATCCACTCGGGCGCCTCGGTCTGGCGGCGAACCGGCCGGTCCGGCTCAGCCCCTGCGGCCTTTGGCGCGGCGACAGTATGGGTCGCCAACACGAAATCGGGCCGGTCTCGCGGCTCGGCGGCCGGTCCCACGCCCATCAGCTCCAACGCCCGAGCCCAGCCGTGGCATTCGCCGCCGCGGGCGCTGCCGGTGAGCAGCAGCATCTCGCGCGCGCGGCTGGCGGCAACATAGAGGAGCCGGTAGCTTTCCGACTCCTCACGTTCTCGCAGGCGCCCGCCGGTCTCGTCGAACGCCGGACTCCCGGGCAGCGAAACCAGTCCGCTGTCGGGGTCTACACGGAGCGAATCACGGTTGGGCGCCTGCCTGCGGCCCGCGTCGAAGACCGCCGTCACCCGCCATTCGAGTCCCTTGGCGGCGTGCACGGTCAGCAGTTTGACGCCGTTGCCGCTCTGCGGCACGTCACCGGCATCGGTCTGGCGCACCAGCAGCTCGAGGCGCCCCAACAGCACCTCCATGTCGAAGGGCGGCTGTCGCGCCACCGTGAACAGCAGGGCGTCGACGTTCTCGCGCTGCCGAGCGTCGAGGTAGTGAACGAAGCTGCGGCCTTCATCGAAAGGTTCCCGAATCAGGCCCTTGAGTGCCTCCAAGGGCGGCCTCAGCACCAGATCGCGCAGCCATCGGTAGCGCTCGGCAGCAGCCGGGCAGCAGCGTGCCAGCGCCGCCTCGGGATCGCTGGCGGCGAGCACGTCCTGCAGCTCGCTCGGCGACAGTCGCCCGAACGGCCCGCGCAACCAGGCAGCGAACTGGACGCCTTTCGGTTCGATCGCCGCTCGCAGTGCGTTGTACAGGTCACGGATCTCCAGCCGTTCGAAGTAGCCGCGGCCCTGGAGGAGGACCGCCGGAACGCCTGCCCGGGTGAGCGCCGACTCGGCCAGCGCCAGAGCACCGTGCGAGCGGGCCAGCACCGCCATCTCGCCGTAGGGCACGCCGTGCTCGAGGTGGATCGCTTCCAGCCGTGCGGCGAGGACGTCCGCTTCCGTCTCCCGCAGCGCGGCCAGCGGCTGCTCGTCCACCACCCAGTGGACCTCGACCCGTCCGCGGATCTCGGCCCGCTTGCCGGCGGCGGTCACGGCCGGCGCCTCTCGCCGCCCGAACCCGAGTCCTTCGGCGGCCAGCGTGGCGGTGAGCCGGTTGAGGAAGCGGTTGACCAGCTCGCCGTGACGGAAGCTACGGTCCAGCGGCGGCAGCTCCTCGCCGTCTTCGAGGGCCCGCCGAAACACGCCGACGTCGGCGTTACGGAAACCGTAGATCGACTGCTTCGGATCCCCCACGACCTCCACTTCGAGCCCGCTCCCTTCCAGCGCCTCGAAGAACCTGCCCTGGAGCGGGTTGACGTCCTGGAACTCGTCCACCAGTATCACCCGGAAGCGCGACGCCAGCCTGGCCATGGCCGTGGGAATCCGGATGAGCCGCAACGAACGTCGCTCGATCTCACCCGGTGAAAGCATGCGCGCCCCCAGCCGGCGCTCGAAGGCGGCGTAGGCTGCGTCGAACAGCTCGACTAGCGCCTCGGCTGGTGGATCGGCGTCGGCGGCGAAGCGCTCGCCCAGTGAGCGCTTCGAGAAGAGCGTCAACAGCCGCCGAGGGGCGTCGTTTCCTTTGGCGGTCGCCGCCGTGTGCAGTGGGTGCGCCGGGTCGGCGGCCAGGTAGGCCAGGCTCCGAAGCTCCTCCTCGAACAGCGCCTGTGCCTCCCACTCGGGCACGACGGTGAAATCGGGGTCGAGGCCCATGGCCGGCGCCGCCAGACGCAGTGCCCCCGTCATGAAACCGTGGATGGTCGTGAGGGTGGCGCCCGACAACTCGCGCAGCGCCTCCTCGAAGAGCTCTCTGGCCGCCTCGTCCGACCGCCCTGCGCGGAACTCTGCCCCGTGAATCTCGACGCCGTGGAATTCGCCCGTGGCCAGCAGTTGGCGGATCCCCCCGCCGACACGCTGGCGCAGTTCACCGGCCGCTGACCTGGTGAACGTGACGCCGGCGATACGCCTGAGAGGGACGCCAGCGGCGATCAACTCCAGGTAGCGCCGAACCAGGCTCGTGGTCTTCCCGGTCCCGGCGGAGGCAACCCTTACCCTCATCCGACCGTTCCCGCAGCGGCCAGGGTCGCCAGGCGATCCGTCACTCAACCGCTTCCCGGCAAACGTCGCGCACCGGGCACGCACGGCACCGGAATCCGGGCGAGGGTGCGATCGAACCGGCATAGAAGCGCGCCAACGCCGCTTCAGCTCGTTTCCTGCGGCTGACGATTCGCTTCCAGGGATAGCGGATGCCGCCGGGGTACGCCTCGATCGGCTCTCCCAGGATCGGCCAGACGATGAGCCGGACTCTCTCGATTCGCCCCCGGTAGCGCTCCAACATGTGCCCGGCGGCCCACAGCTCGCTCCAGCGCTCGTCCAGCCAGGCCTCGGCGTCTTCACGCGAAGCTACGGACCCGGGGGCCCGGAAGTTGTAGAAGGTAGCCTCGCTGCCTTGCCGGCCGGCAGCGTCGAGTAAGGCTCGCGGACCATCGCCCCCGTCCGGCAGCAACAGGCCGAAGCGCAGCGTCAGCAACAGTTGCCGGTGCGCCGCCAACCAGCCGGCTGCCCAGGCATGGTGAAGCGCCAGCGACTCGAGCCGGTCGGGCGTGAGTTCGGGCTTGCGCCCAAGCTCGCTCAGCAGTGCTCGCCACTGGCGCTCGCCGCTTTCGCGGCCGCGCTCCCGCGCTTCAGCAGTGTCGAGCCTTCGCTCAAGCCAGAAACGCATGGCGCATTCGTCGTAGCGGCGCAGGTCTTCCAGCGACGCCTCGCCCAGCGGCTGCGCCGAGAGCAGCGGTCGGTACCTCTCGCCATCGGCCAGTTCCAGCCGGCTCCCGGCCGGCACGTCGGGCAGCGGTCGGGGGGTCGCTTCGGCAACGAGCGCCGGCTCGTACAGCAGCGGCCCGCCCTGATCGGCGAGGGGGTAGGTGACGACGAGTTCGTCTGCCACCGCCCGCAGCTCGACGAAGAGCAGCCGGTCGCGACCCTCGAATCGGCGCGGGAGGCGTGCTTTCTCGTCTGCGAACAGAGACGCCAGCGCGACTCGCCGCTCTTCCGGGAAGAAGTAGTCCTCGCGCTCGCCCACACCGTAGGCGCCTTCTACCGCTCGCATCAGGTAGGCGCGCCGGTAGCGCCTGCCGCTGGCCAGGCGTTCGTCGAGCAGCGCCACCCCACCGCGGACTCTCGCCGGGAGGCTGGCCTCCTTCAGCAGTGCCACCCACCAGGGGCGAAACCCGGCGCCAGCCGCGACGCGACCCGCCTCCTTGGCCCGCGCCAAAGCGTGAGCGCGGAACAGCTCGCCCGACATGACGCCCCCTTGCCCGGCTTCACCCGCCATCGCGAGCGCCTGATCCACGAGCGACCGCGCCCAAGCGTCCCGGTCCTCCGGCACCTCGAGCCGGGCCAGCCAGGTCCGCCAACTGTCTGTCAGGCCGTGCTGTTCCGCCAGCAGCGCCAGGGCGTAGTGCCCGGCCACGCCGGCATCGAGCGCGGCACTCGCCAATGGCGCCAGCTCTCGGATCGGCAGCAGCCGCGAGGCGGTAGGGTATTCGGGCAACTCCAGCAGCTCGAGCAATATCCTGCCCGGAACCGTGTCGGCCAGCGACCCGGGGCGCTCGTCCATTACCGGCACGCCGTACTCGTCCGCCAAGGCGGCGAAGGCCACGCTTTCGCCTTCCGGCATGATCACGGCCAGGTCGAGAGGATCGGTTCCAGCCGCCAGGTCGCGTTTGAGGGACCTCAGCACCCAGCGCGACTCGGAGACGGGGTTGGGTGCTTCGAAGACCTCCGTCGGCGGGCACTCCCTGGCGGGCAGGAGCAAGGTTGGCGTGAGGCCCGGCGGCGCCTCCGGGAGCGCCAGCCACACTTCGCAACCGGCCGATAGTGCCCGCAGGAGCCTGAGGTCGAGCGGTCCGAGCTCCCGCAGGCCGTCGACCATCAGGGCATCCGCTTCGACCAGCGCTTCGGTCGGCCCACCGCCGGCCTCCGCCAGCGCAACCGCCTCCCGCCGGAAGTCGTCATAATCCCATGCTTCGCCCTTCAGCCGCTCGTAGTGCGCATACACGCCGCTGAAACGTTCGACTTCGCTATCCCCTGCCGGAATGTCGGCGATGCCGAGCCCGAAGCGCTTGGCCTCGGCTATCGCTCCGGCGAATAGGCGCGCCTCGCCGGGCGAGGGCGGCGCGCCCAGCTCCCGCGCCAATGCCTCCCCCACCAGGGCCAGCCGACCGGTGCCGACTACCAGCGGCTTGAGTGACCGCGCATGAGCGAGCAGCCGGTAGTACACCTGTTGGAGCGTCTGGAACTCGAGCCCGAGCAAGGCACCGCCTTCAGTGGCTCGCCGGTAGAAACAGGCTCGCTGGCCGGGCAGACCGGTCCACCAGACGCGTGCGCCCCTGACGGTCAACTCCCGCGCGCGCTCCAGCAGAAGTGCAGTCTTGCCGGAGCCGGGCGGTCCGACCAGGAGCTCGAAACTCACGCGCTCATTGTAGCCCCGGCACTCAGCGGGGTCGGTCCTCGCCGCTCAGGCTGCTTGTTCCACCAGCTCCCGGGCAAGGTCGTCCGGCTCGGTCACGGGCAAGCGGCAGACTCCGGCTTCACAGACGTAAGCGGCGGGCCTGCCGGCAATGGGGCCGCGGCCTTCAAGAAACGGAAGACGCTCCACCAGGGGATGCTCGGGGCCATCGGCGTGCGCTACCACGGCATAAGGGAGCGGCTGCTGCTGCACTATCCGGAGCAGCGCCTGTGTAGCCGCTTCCTTCCGGTCACCGATAACGGCCACTTCACGCGGCGGATGGAGCAGGAACTCCATTACGCTTAGGGTCGCGCCCAGGCCGGTGGGGTGACGCCTCACCAGGTCGGCCAGGCCGGCAACCGCCGAAAGTGCCCTTTCCTCCGGCTCGTGCCTGCCCGTCAGGCGGGCAACCTGCACGAAGAGCTCGGCCGCGGCCGCATTCTCCGACGGAACCGCGGAATCGGCGACCCCTTTGGGCCGGACGATCAACGGCTCGCCGTCGTCGGGCGTGCTGAAGAAGGCGCCGCGATCGTCGGCGAAGTGAGTGGCAATAACCTCGCACAGCTCGAGCGCCCACAGCAGCCACTCCTCCTCGAAAGTGGCGTGATAGAGCGCCAGCAGGCCCAGACCGAGGTAGGCGTAATCCTCCAGCAGTCCCGCTATCCGAGCTTGGCCGCCGCCATAGGCGTGCAGCAGCCGCCCGTCCCGCCAGAGCTCGCCGCGTACGAAGCGGGCGGCCTCACGGGCATGCTCGACGTACTCGGGCCGGTGCAGGACACGACCCGCATCGGCCAAACCGCCTATCGCCAAGCCGTTCCAGGACGTCAGCACCTTGTCGTCCAACCCGGGCCGCTCGCGCTCCTCGCGTGCCGCCAGGAGTCGCTGCTTCCAGCCCTCCACCCGCTCGTCGAGCCGGTCCGGCTCGATCTGGAACCGGGTCGCGAAATCGTCTCGAGAGTCAGCGCCGCTACCGTCGACGCTCCCGACTTCCTGGATCGGGAGGTCAGGAGCCGTCAGGATGTTGCGGCCCTCGAAGTTCCCCTCCGTGGTCACCGAGAACCACTCCTTCGCCGCGGCTGCCTCGGGCCCCAGGACCGCGTCGAACTCAGCTTCGTCCCAAACGTAGAAGCGGCCCTCCTCGCCCTCGCTGTCGGCGTCGAGCGCACTGTAGAAGCCCCCTGCCGGATGCCTGAGCTCGCGCGCCAACCAAGCGACCGTCGCCTCGATCACCTGCTGGTAGAGCGGGTCGGCGTTGTGACGATACGCTTCGCTGTAGCGTGAGAGGAGTTGCGCGTTGTCGTAGAGCATCTTCTCGAAGTGAGGAACCAGCCACTGCTCGTCGACGCTGTAGCGTGCGAAACCGCCGCCGATCTGATCGAAGATGCCGCCGTTGGCCATGCGCCGCAACGTCACGTGTGCGAGCTCGCGCGCGTGCTCGCCGGGCCGAGCCAGCAAAAAGCGCAGTACCGAATGCGGTGGAAACTTGGGGGCTGCGCCGAAGCCGCCATACCGGTCGTCGAACCGACGGTGCAACTCCTCGAGGGCGTCGCGAGGCAGGTTCGGGTCGAGGCCACCGGCGCCTTCGCCGGCGCGACCGAGTCCGTTCAGGTACGTACGCATCTCGCCGGCCGAACTCAAGACCTCGTCGCGACGATCGCGCCAGGCTCCGGCGAGCGCCGAGAGGACCCGACGAAACGACGGCCGCCCGTAACGGTCGTCGGCGGGAAAGTAGGTGCCCCCGAAGAACGGTTCACCTTGCGGAGTCAGCACCACCGTCATCGGCCAGCCTCCGGACCCAGTCATCGCCTGCACCGCATTCATATAGATAGCATCGACATCCGGTCGCTCCTCACGATCGACCTTGACGTTCACGAAGTTCTCGTTCATCAACCGGGCCGTCTCGGGATCCTCGAAGCTCTCGTGCGCCATCACATGGCACCAGTGGCAGGCCGAGTAGCCGACCGACAGCAGCACCGGACGATCCTCGCGCTCGGCGAGCTCGAACGCTTCGCTCCCCCATGGATGCCAGTCGACCGGATTCTCCCGGTGCTGACGCAGATACGGACTGGACTCGCCGGCAAGGCGGTTGGTCATGCGGCAAAGCTAACACTCGCCGGCCGCGACGACTGTTGCCGCAGGCCGGGTGTCGCGGCGAGGCCCGGAGCGCATAGACTGACCCCATGGGGATCGAGGAGATCAGGAAGGCTTACGCGCGCTCCGAGCTGCGCAAGCGCGATCTCGCTGCCGATCCGATAGTGCAGTTCGGTATCTGGCTGGGGGAAGCGGTGGCTGCCGACCTGCTGGAGCCCACCGCCATGACCCTAGCCACCGCCGACGCGAACGGCCGAGTGTCGGCTCGCATGGTGCTGCTCAAGGGTCACGGTCCCGATGGCTTCGTGTTCTACAGCAACTACGCCAGTCGCAAGGCGGAGGATCTGGCGGTCAACGCCAACGCCGCACTGGTGTTCTACTGGGATCGGCTGGAGCGCCAGGTTCGCGTCGAAGGAACTGTCGAGAAGCTCCCGCCTGAATCTTCGGAAACCTACTTTCGATCGCGACCGCGCGGTTCGCAACTGGCCGCCTGGGCGTCGCCACAGAGCCAGACGCTGGCAGGCCGCGACGAGCTGCACGAGCGTTCGGCAGCGGCCGTCGAGCGCTTCGACGGCCGCGAGGTCGCCAGGCCCGACCATTGGGGCGGTTACCGACTACGGCCGCTGGCAATCGAGCTGTGGCAGGGGCGCCCCGACCGGCTTCACGACCGCTTTCGCTACACGTCGGGAGGCGGAAGCTGGCGGCTCGAACGACTGGCGCCGTAAGGGACCCGCCATTGGGACGGGCGGTCGCTCCCGCAACCGCCCGGTGTCGTCCTATCGCATCGACTTATCGCGTCGTCATCTTGCATCCTCACCTTGCGTCGTCATCTTGCGTCGTCATCTTGCGTCGTCATCT
>JBBDRK010000046.1:72923-112196 GCA_040905465.1 Trueperaceae bacterium
CTTGCGTCGTCATCTTGCGTCGTCATCTTGCGTCGTCATCTCCCGGTGCTGTTTCGGGCGCTGTTTCAGGCGCCGGTTCAGGCACCGGTTCTGGCGCGGTCTCCGGTGTCGCTCCCGGCGCTGCTTCCGGGGCGGAATCGAGGGGAACACCAAGTCGCTCGGGGAATACTTCGATGTCGGCGTCCTGGCGCACCGCTTCGACCGCCTGGCCCAGGCGTTCACGCTGCAGCTGCTGCTCGATCTGCGGTTGCACTTCCGCCAGCGCGACCGGCTCCGCTTCGGTGCGCTCGTAGACCAGGATCACATGCTGGCCGAACTGGCTCTCAACCGGACCGACCGGTTCGCCCACTTCGGCGGCGAACGCCGCCTCCTCGAACGGCGGGACCATCCGGCCACGCTCGAAACATCCCAGGTCGCCGCCCCGTCCACCCGGGTCGATACTGCGCTCGTCCGCCAAGGTCGCGAAGTCGCCACCGGCCTCGAGATCCGCCAGGGTCTGTTCCGCCTCGGCGACCGACTCGACCAGGATGTGGCGGGCACACACCTCTTCGGGTTGCTCGAACGACTCCGGATTCGCCTGGTAGTACTCCTCGACCTCGGCCTCGCTTACTTCTATCTCCGACTCCACCGAGTCCACGGCCCGCTGTATGAACTCTGTTTCGCGCACCAGCTCACGCAGCTGCGCCTCGTCACGAAAGCCGGCCTGCACCAGGACGTCGTCGAACTCCTCGCCCTCGGCCAGGTTCCCACGAACATCTTCGACGAGTGCGTCCACCTCATCGTCGCTGACCGTGATCCCCCGGCGCTCGGCCTCCTGCAGCAGGGCTACCTCCGTGGCGCGCTGCTCGAGGTAACTGGGCTTGAACGCCTCGAGTTGTGAGCGGATCTCCTGGTTCAGTTCGAGTCCTTGGCTGGCAGCCAGCCCTCGGATAGCGATCTCGAAACGTGCCTCGAGGTCACTTCGTCTCTCCTGGTAATCACCTGCCTGCAGAACCACCGGGTCGTCGCCGGTCTCGTTGTTGCCGCTGTCGTTCCCCTGGCCGAGCGCGACACCGGCCAGCGCCGCCAGGATCAGCAGACACGACGCTGCGGGCTTGCTGAAGAATCGGTTGAAGGATGTCATCATGGCAGCACCCTATCACTCGATTCATGAGGAACCGGTTCGGCCGGCGGACGAACTCAGGCTGCCGCGCCGGCGCTCTCCTTCTCGTCTGCCAGCGCCGCCAGCTCGCGGTAATGCTCGATCTGCTCCGCCGTCGGCGAATCTGGAATATCGATGGTTATCTCGGCGAACTCATCGCCACGGTCGCCGTCCGCCTTGGGCCAGCCCTTGCCTCGGAGCCGCAGCACGCGGCCAGCCCGGGTTCCGGCCGGAAGGTTCATCTCGACGTCGCCATCGAGGGTCGGCACCCGCACCGGACCACCCAGGACCGCGCGATAATCGGGCACCGGAACCTTGACGCGCACGTTGTCCCCATCCAGCTTGAAGGTCGGATCGGGCGACAGCTTCATCCGCAGGATCAGATCGCCGCCATCGGGCGCCTGCCCGCGCAATCTCAGTCGTGCGCGCTCGCGCGTTCCTGCCGGAATGGTGAACTCGATTTGGCGCCCGTCGATGGTGATGGTGGTGTCGCCGCCGCGGTAGGCCAGCTGAAGAGCGATGGTCAGCTCGGCCTCGGTCGAGCGTCGGGCCGGCCGCGGGGCCTCCCCGAAGCCGCCGAACGAGTCCCGCTCACTGAAGCCGCTCCGGAAGCCCCCACTGAATCCGGCGCCGCCGCCGAACAGAGTCTGGAAGAAATCGCTGAATCCCGCTACATCCTCGGGGTTGACGTTCGTGTACACGCGGCCGCCGGCGCCCGGAGCGAACGGCTGCTGCCCGCCCTGCGAGCCGTAGCGGTCGTAGACCTTGCGCTTCTCGGCGTCGTTCAAGACGGTATAGGCCTCGTTGACCTCCTTGAATCGCTCCTCGGCCTGCTCGTCGCCCTTGTTGCGATCGGGATGGTATTTGGCCGCGAGCTTCCTGAACGCGGCGCGAATCTCCTTCTGCGACGCCGTCCGGGGCACCTCAAGGATCTTGTAGTAGTCCTTGTACGCGGCCATCAGCCTCTACCCTCCCGTTCAGCTTTGGTAAACCACCACGCGGGCCGGCCGAATCAACCGGTCACCCTTCTGGAAGCCGAGTTGAAAAACCTCGGCGATCGTCTCGGACTTTTCGGCCTTGTCGGTCGGGACGCTGGTGAGCGCCTCATGCAGGTCCGGATCGAAGCTGTCACCGACATTGCCTAAGGGCGTGATGCCCAGGGCCTCGAGGTTCCGCTCGAGGGTGGACAGGACACTCTGGACTCCCGGAACTATGCTTGCCGGATCGCCCGAATCGGCGGCGTCGATGGCCCGGCGGAGGTCGTCGAAGACCGACAGCACCGGCAACACGGCGCTATCGAGGCCGGCGTCGCGCGCCCGTTCGGCATCTGCCGCGGCCCGCTTCCGGAAGTTCTCCAGATCGGCGCGGGCGCGCATGAAGCGGTCTCTCATCTCCTCGGAGTGCGACTTTGCCTCCTTGAGCTCCTCCTGCAACCGCATCAGCTCGCTGCGCAGGATCTCCGCCTCATCCGGGTCGTCGCCGTTCGCCGCCGAAGCGCCGCCCAAGGCGGACGCGGCTCCTCGATCACCGGCTTCGGCCCTGTTTTCGCCCCTGTTTTCAGCGCCGCCGCCGGCTCGCTCGACTACACCTTCATCGACGCCTTCGTCTACACCTTCGGCCCGCCGTCCGTCGGCGTCCACCATTCGCTCACTATCCCTGAACTCGCTCATGTCTCGGTCCCTATCGGACGGTAGGGCGCCCTGGGCGCCCTACCTGTCTTCGTACGGCGGTCCGCACCGCTCACCCGGCCGGCTTGAAGTCGGCGTCGATGACATCCTCGTCTTCGGACGGCTCTCCTTCGGCGGCCTCGGCGCCCTCTTCCTGCGGCTGCGCGGCCGTCGCCTGCTGGAACTCCTGCAGCTTCCGCGCCAGATCCTGCGCCAACGACTCGAAGCGCTCCTTGTCGTCGGTTCCCGCCAGGGCGGTGTCGGCCTCCTTGATCGCCGCCAGCACCGGCTCCTTCTGCTCGTCGCTGGCGCCCTCGGCGTCGTCGACGGCGCGCTGGGCCTGACCGCGGATCGAGTCGAGGGCGTTACGGGCCTCGGCTGCCTCACGAGCCACCCGGTCCTCCTCGGAGTGCGCCTTTGCGTCGTCGACCATGCGCCTGACCTCGTCCTCGGCCAGCGTGGTGGTGTTCTGGATGGTGATCGAGGCTTCCTTGCCGGTGGAGTTCTCCTTGGCGTTCACGTGCAGGATCCCGTTGGCGTCGATGTCGTAGGTGATCTCGATCTGGGGCGTATTGGCGGGCATCGGAGGGAGCCCTTCCAGCTTGAAGCGGCCGAGCGACTTGTTGTCGGATGACATCGCACGTTCGCCTTGCAGCACGTGCACCTCGACACCAGTCTGGTTGTTCTCGGCGGTGGTGAAAGTTTCCGACTTGCGCACCGGCACCGTGGTGTTCCGGTCGATCAGCTTGGTGAACACTCCGCCCTTGGTCTCGACACCCAGCGACAGCGGGGTAACGTCCAGGAGCACTATGTCCTCGACGTCGCCGGTCAGCACGCCGGCCTGGATGGCGGCGCCCAATGCGACCACTTCGTCGGGGTTGACCGACTGGTTCGGTTCCTTGTCGAGCATCTCCTTGACCAGTCGCTTGACGGCAGGTACCCGGGTGGATCCGCCCACCAGGATGATCTCATCGATCTCGTTTCGGCTGAGCTTGGCGTCTTTGAGCGCCTGCTCCACCGGGCCGCGAAGGCGCTTGAGCAGGGGATCGACCAGTTCCTCGAACTTCGAACGCGTAAGCTTCTTCTCCAGGTAGAGAGGGGCGTTCGACGCCGGGTCCATGGCGATGAAGGGCAGGCTGATCGTGGTTTCGGGGATGCCCGACAGCTCAACCTTTGCCTTCTCGGACGCCTCGATGAGCCGCTGGAGCGCCTGCTTGTCCTTGCGCAGGTCGACGTTGTACTCCTTCTTGAACTCGTCAGCCAGCCAGTTGACCACGGCGTAGTCCATGTCGGAGCCGCCCAGGTGGGTGTCACCGGCGGTAGACCGCACTTCGAACACGCCGTCACCGACCTCGAGCACCGATACGTCGAAAGTGCCGCCGCCCAGGTCGAACACCAGTACGGTTTCGTTGCCCTTCTTTTCGAGGCCATAGGCAAGCGCTGCCGCGGTCGGCTCGTTGACGATACGTAGAACCTCGAGACCGGCGATGCGGCCGGCGTTCTGGGTCGCTTCCCGCTGCGAGTTGTTGAAGTAAGCGGGAACGGTGACGACCGCCTTGGTGATCTTCTCACCCAGGGTGGCGCTGGCGTCGTCGACCATCTTGCGCAGCACCATCGCCGAGATCTCTTCCGGCGTGTACTTCTTGTCGCCGATGACGAACCGAACGCCGCCGTCTTCACCGCGGACGACTTCGTAGGGCGCGCGTTCGGCCTCGTGCTTGATCTCGTCCCAGGTGCGGCCCATGAAGCGCTTGACTTCGAACAGGGTGCCATTGGCGTTGAGTACGGCCTGGCGCTTGGCGACCTGGCCCACCAGGCGTTGCTCTTCCTTGAACGCCACGACCGAGGGAGTGGTGCGGTTCCCCTCGCTGTTCACGAGAACCGTCGGCTCTCCGCCCTCCATCACGGCGATCACGCTGTTCGTAGTTCCTAAGTCGATACCGACTGCTTTTGCCATCTCTGATCTCCTCTACTTAAGGTGTATGGGGACAAGGTAGCGCCGCGCCCCGGTCGTCAACAAACATGACTAGCCGCCACGCAGGACTCTCACTGTCGGCGAGTATACCAGCGTCCCGCAAGTGTTGTCAACAGATATGAGTGTGGTTATATCAAGTTACTCTCATGAATACGGATGCGACGGTCATGGTGCCGGTGGCTGTTTCCGCGCCCAGCCCGGGCTATTTCCAGGCCGGTGCTGGTAATCTGTGCTGGCGGCGCAGACCGCGGGCCACTTGTTGCAGGGCCGGATACGGCCCGGCGAGAGCGGCCCGATGCACGCGCGAGAACGAGGCCCGAAAACGAGGAGGTTCATTGAGATGCTCTATCTGGTAATCGCCAAGGACGCGCTGGATGCCGAGGCGCCTCATCGGCGGCAGCGGGTGCGCCCCGCTCACCTCGCCGACCTGACGCCGCTGGCGGAGGACGGCACGGTGAAGCTGGCCGGAGCGATCCTCACCGACGATGGAGCCGCGATCGGCTCTGCCCTCCTGGTAGAGGCCGACAGCGAGTCGACGGTACGGAGCCTGCTCGAAGGGGACGTCTACTCTCGCGAAGGCGTATGGAGCACGTTCGAAGTCTACCCGTTCAAACAGGCGTTCTGACGCCGGCTCGAGCTGTGAAAGCAAGCAGACGTTTCGCCGGTCATGAGGGGTGACCGGCGAAACGAAGTTCATGGCGGCGCACCGACGGGGCCGGGGAGCACTGTCCGCCACGGGTCAGGATAGGGCTCCGAGAGGGACAGTGGCTGAGTTGCTGCTTCACGCAACTTTCACCGACAGGCTGATCCTGCTCTCGACCGGCGGTCGGCCAAACGCCTCCCAGGCGTTTCCGCCACGGAGAAACAACTCCCTGAAGCGTACTTCGCTGCCATCGGGCAGGAGCCAACCACTGGAGCCGGGTGAAAACGCCAGCACGCCGTCGGGCACGGCGAAGCCGCCTCCTGCAACCAACGCGTCTCGCTGAACCCCGCCGATCCGCACACCGACGGTAGTACCGGGTCGAGGCTCGGCAGCTCTGAACGTCGTTTTGATGTTGCCGTAGCCGTCTACGTAGGCCACGCACCCTTCGGGGGGAGAAGGCACCGTCTCGTCGCCCAAAGGTTCGGCCAGCAGACCCTCGTCACCGCCAACGAGCCGGGCAAAGGCTCCGGCGAAGAGGTCGCGCGACCTGAACTGGGAGCCGGAGGAGGCCACTCTCACGAACCGCAACTCCGCCGCCGCCGGCTTGAGGAATGAGAACGAGTAGCCGGCATTCGGCCCGACAACCATCGTTCCGTTGCCAAGACGCGCAAAGACCAGCCTCTCACCGTCGTTGTCGCGGCGCACGCCTCGGTCGTCACGGCGCGGAGCCACGTTCTGAAAGATCGCCAGGCTCGGCGGTCCCGGGTTGAGCGCCAGTTGCGCCGCTGCGAAGCCCGCGGCCAAGGTGGCGAATGGGGGCACTACGGTATGGACGAAGGTCGATTCGGGCAGGTGCAGTGCCAGGCGTTGAGCGACTTCGGCAAAAGCGAGATCGTTCTGGCCGTAGTCGGCTACCACGTGAATTAGCATGAAGACAAGTCTAGCCCGCTCCGGCTGGAGGCACCAGTGCCGGGCGAGGACGGCGACAGCGGACGGCGCGGTACTTTGGTGGCCGCTCAGAGCACCCGCTCACCCGCAACGTATACCTCGGACACGCTCTCTTCACGAGCCAGGGTAAAGGCTGCGGCCAGACTGGCTTCGGCCGATGGACTGTGCCGCCACACCTCTTCCAATGTGCTCCCCTGGGGAGGGCGCAACAACACCGCGTCGAACTCCATGCCCGGCGCGAACCAACCGACCCGCGGAAGATCGAGGGCCTTCGCTCCGGCGGCGGTGGCGAGGTAGAGGAGGTGCGCCGCAGCCAACGGTACACCCTGGTCGTGCAGCATCTGCCCCTGGTAGGCCGCCAGTCCCTCCTTCAGCACCCCGGGTCCGGTACCCGCTCCGACGTCGCTGCCCAGGGCCAGGCCAACGCCGTGCGCCAGGTGCCGCCGCATCGGAAAGAGGCCGCTGCCGAGAAACATGTTGCTCGAGGGACAGTGGCAGACAGAAGCACGAGCGGCCGCCAGCGTGTCGAGCTCCCCTTCGAGCGGGTGCACGTTGTGGGCATAGACCGAACGTTGGCCGACCAGACCGTGCCGCTCGTAGGTTTCGAGATAGCTTTCCGACCAGGGGAAGAGATCCGCCACCACCGCGATCTCGGCAGGGCTCTCGTTCAAATGGGAGGTGACCAGCAGCCCATCGATTTCGCTCGCCAACGCCCCGCAGGCCTCCAGCATCGCATCGCTGCATGACAGGGCGAAGCGCGGAGTGACCGCGTAGCGCAGGCGCCCGCGTCCGTGCCAGCGATCGGCCAGCGACCGGCTCTCGCGATAGGCGGTCTCCGGGTCGACGTGCAGATCGCCGCGCAGCTCCCGGTCACTCACCACCAGCCCCGCGCTTATCCGCAAGTGCGAACTCTCGGCTTCCTCGAAGAAGGCCTCCATTGCAGGGGAAAAGTGCGCCCCGAACACCAGAGCGCTGGTGGTGCCGTTGCGGGCCAGAGCGCGCAGGAACTCTTTAGCCCGCGACCTGGCGTAGCCGGGCTCGGCCAGACGCGCCTCCTCCGGCAGGGTGCGGAGGTCCAGCCACTCCAGCAGCCGCAGGCCCATGGCGCCCACGACCGGTAGTTGCGGGTAGTGCACATGGGCGTCCACCAGCCCGGGCAGGAGCATGGCGTCGCGCCGATCGGCCACCTCGCTGTCGGGATAGCTCCGCCGGAGCTCGTGGTAGTCGCCGATCGCCAGCACCGAACCGGCCGCGACCGCCACGGCGCCGTCGTCCCAGGTCTCGAGCGCATCCTCGTGACTGAACGGATCGTCCGGCGTGTGGAACACCTGTGCCCGGAAGAGAGTGGTTGTCACGCCGGCAGGATACCGTGGGTCCGCGGCAGACATTCTCCGTCCGGACGTTAGACTTGTGCGGGAACTACCGCAGTTGGACGGCGGTTGGGGGGCACGAGGAGATATTTGATGACTGCTTTCCGGTCCCCATCATTCAACCGCCGCATGCCCTGGCCCGGTGCTCCGCTCCTGGTGCTCGCCGTGCTACTGGCTAGTTGCGCTCCGAGTACTCAGAGCGCCGTTCGGATCAGCCCCTCCTGCTCATCACCCGACCAGCCCGTGTCCGTGCCGGATCCGTCGCTTCGCAAGGCGGTCACGAGACAAGCCGGCCTGCCCGAAGATGCGCCGCTCGACTGCCTGGCACTGGCCGGCCTGCGCACTGTCAGGACGAGTGACGTCGAACGGCTCGACGGCCTGGAGCATGCCGTGAACCTGAGCTCGCTGACCGTCGAGCGCTCGCGGATCGCCTCCTTGCAACCGCTTCGCGGACTCGACAGGCTGAACACCGTGATCCTGCCGGGCGGAAGCGTCCCCAGTCTCGAGCCCCTGCGCGGCCTCGCACACCTCCAGTTCCTGGACCTGACAGACAACCGCGTTACCGACCTGACACCCTTGACCGAGCTTCCCCAGCTCAGCGTCGTCAAACTCAGTGGCAACTCCATTGCCGACCTCTCCCCCCTGGCCGACTCAACCGAGCTGATCGTCCTCGAGGCCGACGGCGGCCAAATCGAGGACCTTACCCCGCTCAGCGGCAGGACGGAACTGCACCGTCTCAAACTCAACGGCAACAGGGTGCGTGACGCTTCGGTGCTGTCTGGGCTGCCGCGGCTCGCCTGGCTCGAACTGGCCGACAACGACCTGACCGACATGGGCTTCATCGCCGGCCTGCGCATCGAGCTGCTCGACCTTTCGGGAAACCGGATCGAAGATATCGCTCCCTTGGGCCAGAGCCTCAGCGTCCACGCGGGCGGCAGGTTCGACCTGCGGGAGAACTGCCTGCGCATCGACGGCGGTGACCCCTTCCTGCAGGATCTGCGAGACCGCCGAGTGAACGTAATGCTGGAGCCACAGAAAGACTGCACGGAAACGGCCGAGGAGTAGCGGACTCGACGTCCCGGCAGCCCAACTGCATCTGAAACAGGCGGGGGCGAGCTTGCTAAGTCATTGCTAGCGCTCGCCCTCCCACGGACCGACTACATTCTCGGCGGCCCATTGCATCGAAAGGAGATCCTCGAGGCTGGGGCGCTCGCCGCTGTCATAGATCAGGTTGCCCTGCCGGTCGCCGATCGGGCCCTGGAACGGATCGAACTCCACCGGAGCGACCGACATCTGCTCCAGGCGCCGGAAGACCAGGTCCCAGGTCGAGATCTCGCCGAACTCCGGGTGGTCCACGACCTTCGACCTCAACTGCTCCTCGTAGACCGGGTTTATCGGCATGCCCGGCTCGGCTCCGAGCTCGACCGCGCCTTCCGCGAGCAGCCAGAAGTAGTCGAGGTCCTGGAGGTTCTCGTTGGTGTACTCACCCGCCAGCACGCCCTCGATGAAGTCGATCAGGATCGTGTCCCAGTGCACCAGCTGCCCCGAGACGACCGTGTCGGGCGAGAACTCGAGCATCGAAGCGTAGTGCGAGAACGACGGGTAGCCGTGGGCGCCGGCCGTCTGGATGACGGTAGGGGTGTCTTCGGTGAAAGCGAACACATCTGCGCCACCGGACATCAGCGCCTCGGTTGCTTCCTTGGCGCCCGCCGGGTCGAACCATGAAAAGAGCCAGCGCACCGCTACCGTCGCCTCCGGATTGACCTCCTGGGCTCCCACCGCGAACGCGTTGATGTGGCGCTTTACCTCGGGGATCGGGAACGCCGCGACATAGCCGATCTCGCCCGACTCGCTGAGAGCTCCGGCAATCAGGCCGTTTAGGTAGTAGACCTGATAGAAGTCAGCCATGAAGGTCATGACGTTGGAGGCGCGCTGCACCCCGGTGGCGTGCCCGAATATGACGTCAGGGTAGCGCTCCGCCGCCGCCAGCACACCGTCGCCGTATCCGAACGACGTCGCCAGCACCACATCGGCGCCGTCAGCTACCAGTTGATCGATGAACGGCTCCACCTCCGCCTCGGGCACCGACTCGACGAACACCGTCTCCACCTCGGGAACGGCCTGCTCCAGCGCCTGGCGGCCCAGATCGTGGGCGTACGAGAAGCCGTAGTCGCCCACGGGTCCTACATATATGAACGCTACCTTGAGCGTGTCGCCTTGTGCGACAGCGAACCCCATGGACAGGGCTAGAACAAGGAACCACCTAATCATGCCGAACCTCCTTAGTCGCGGACTCTCGGGACCGCATTAACCTTGCGAAGCCGCTTTCGCGGCGTGACGCCGAATCGAACCATCGATGGTGACGAACTGCTTGGCGAGCGCTCGGGTCACCGTTCCCCTCGACTGTACGCTTCGCCCAGTGCTTCGGGGGCGCCGAACGCTCGCCTTCCGCGACCCAGGGCGGTCAGAATCAGCGCGAGGATGGTGAACACGTAAGGCAGGAGCGTCAGCAGCTCCGGCGGAAATCGATCCTGCAAGCGGAACGACAGTGTGAACAGGGCGCCGAACAAGAGACCGGCACCGACCGCGCGAAGCGGGTCCCACAGGGCGAAGATGGCAAGCGCCAAGGCGATCCAGCCCATGCCGTTGGTCATCCCTTCACCCCAGGAGGGCCGGTACGCCAGGGACAGATATGCTCCGCCGATTCCTGCCATCAGCCCGCCGAACGAGACGGCGATGTAACGTACCAGCGCCACGCTCACGCCGGCGGTGTCCGCGGCCGCCGGCGACTCGCCTACCGTTCTCAGGCTCAGACCCGGGCGTGTGTGATGGAGCACGAACCACAGCACCAGCGCCGTAACCAGCGCCAGGTAGGCGAGCAGGTACTGTCCGCTGAACAGCGCCGGGCCGAGCACCGGAACATCGGCGAGCAGCGGAAGATCCAGGGTCTTCATCGGCTTCACGAGCGGGCGGCCCACCCAGCTCCGGCCCACCAGCCCGGAAAGCCCGAGCCCGAAGATGGTGATGGCCAGTCCGGAGACGTACTGATTGGCCCTCAGGGTCACCGCGGCGAAGGCGTGGAACAGGCCGACCAGGCCGCCGGTGCCGGCGGCGGCCAGCAGGCCCAGCCAGGGGGAGCCGCTGCTCTGAGCGACGATGAAGCCCGCGACGGCGCCGAGTATCATCATCCCTTCGACCCCCAGGTTCACCACCCCGGAGCGCTCGGCGAAGATCTCCCCCATCGCGGCCCAGATCAGCGGAGCGCTGAACGCCAGGGCGCGCGCTGTGGTGCCGGTGAGAAGCTCGATCTCCATCAGGCCCGAGCCCCGCCTTCAGCCCGGGCATCCGTACGCGCCCGCCTTCGAAGCCGGTAGCGGAGGAGCGGCTCGGAGCACACCAGGAAAAGGAGCACCAGGCCGTTGATGACGCTCGGCATCTGCGAGGGAAGCCGCAACGACACCTTCATGATGTCTCCCGCGGCGAACACCGTGCCCAGGAACAGGGCGGTAGCTATGGCGGCCAGCGGATTTCCGCGCGCCAGCAGCGCCACGATGATGGCGGTGTAACCGTAGCCGAGCGAGATGCTGTTCGGTTCTACCAGCCGGTGATGGATCCCGGCGACCTCGCCGACCCCGGCCAGGCCGGCCGCTCCCGCCGAAACGCAGACCAGCGCAACGGTGGTCCACAGGAAGTTCACGCCGGCGTAGCGGGCCGCTTCCGGGCTCTCGCCCATCATGCGGATCTCGAAGCCGAGCCTGGTCCGAAACAGCACGAACGCGATGAGCACCGCCAGCAAGAGCCCGATCAGCAGGGTCGGCCAGTGCAGCCTCGTGCTCCCCAATGTCGGCAGCCAGGCGTGCGCCGGAAAGCGGTCGCTGTAGGAAAAGCCGGTGACGCTCTGGCCGCGCCAGGGGCCGTTGATCAGCCAGCGCACGATGTAAAGAGCGACGTAGTTCAGCATCAGCGTGGTGATGATCTCGTTGACCCCGAGGCGCACCTTGAGGATGGCCGGCAGGAAGCCCCACGCCGCCCCGCCCAGGAACCCGGCCAGGAACATCGCCGGCACCGCCAGGACGGCCGGTACCGGAACGAACAGTGCGACGCCCGAGGCGGCGACCGCGCCCGCCAGGATCTGTCCCTCGGCCCCAATGTTCCAGAAGCGGGCGCGAA
This sequence comes from Trueperaceae bacterium, assembly GCA_040905465.1. Lineage (GTDB taxonomy): Bacteria > Deinococcota > Deinococci > Deinococcales > Trueperaceae > DASVCN01. The sequence goes on from JBBDRK010000046.1 coordinate 84,838, forward strand.
AGGCCAGCACCAGCCCCACTCCGGCGAGCAGCAAGGGGATGCTCTTGCGGACGACCTCGCTGAAGCCGCGACCGTCCAGCATCGTCTTCCGGAAGATGGTGGCGTATGCCGCCAGGGGATCCACTCCGTGCAGCGCGAAGAGCAGGCCGGTGACCAGCAACGCCCCGGCGACCGCCCCGATCGAAACCCCCAGCACCAGCCAGGGCGAGGGATCGGGATTGCGCTGGAAACGTAGGCCTAGCACGTAGAACGGTTCCTCTTGCAGGAAGTTCGCGAGTCGCAGTCTCCCGGGCTCACGCCACCGCTCCCTGCGGCTCCCGCGTCGAACCCGCCATCAGCAGACCCAGTCGCTCCCGGTCGGCGGCAGACGCCGAGACGATGCCGGCTACCCGGCCCTGAGCCATCACCAGGATTCGGTCCGCGAGTTGCAGGAGCTCGTCGAGGTCTTCGGAAACCAGCAGAACCGCGGCGCCGCGCTCGCGTTGCCGCAGCAGCAGGTCGTGGGTGAGCGCCGTGGCACCGACATCGAGACCGTAGGTCGGATGCGCTGCAACCACCAGGCGCGGCTCCCCCGACAGCTCGCGGGCGAGGATCAGCTTCTGAACGTTGCCGCCTGAAAGCAGCCGGGCACGAGTTGCCTGGCTGGGCGTCGCTATCTCATACTGGTCGATTGAACGCTTGGCGAATCCGGCTACCGCCTTCCAGTCGATCAACCCCCGGCGGGCGTACGGCGCCCTGCGGTACTGCCGCAATACCAGGTTCTCGGCAACCGACATCGCCGGCACCGTTCCCATCCGATTGCGGTCTTCGGGTATCAGCGCCACGCCGTTCTCGAGCAGTGCCCTCACGCCGAGCTCGGTGACGTCGCGGCCGAGGATACTGAAACGGCCGCTGTCCGGGCGACGGAGGCCGGAGACCACCTCGACCAGCTCCGCTTGGCCGTTGCCGGCCACGCCGGCCACGCCCAGGATCTCCCCCGCCCTGATGTCGAAGTCGACTCCGCGCAAAGCCGGCAGGCCCCGGTGATTGCGCGCCCACACGTTCTCGAGTCGAGCCACTGGTGCGGTGCCGGGGGGCGCCTCCTTGATTCGAGGCGGGTTGAAGTCGCCGACCATCAGCCGGGCCAAGTCCGCCGGGGAGGCGTCCTCGGCGGACAGCCGTCCCACCACCGCACCCTTGCGCAGCACAGTGATCCTGTCTGCCACACGCATGACTTCGTCCAGTTTGTGGCTGATGAAGATGACACCCTTCCCTTCGGAGGTCATCTGCTCGAGCACCCCGAAGAGCCGCTCCGCCTCCTGCGGCGTGAGCACGCTGGTCGGCTCATCGAGAATCAGCAGACGCGCCCCCTGGAGCAACGCCTTCACGATCTCGACCCGTTGCTGCTCACCCGGAGAGAGCTGCCAGACCCGAGCGGTCGGATCGACCTCCAGGCCGTAGTGCGAGGCGAGCTCCGCGATGCGCCGCTCGAGCCGACGGGTCGGCCGAAGGAAGGGCGTGTCGGCGAGCCCCAGCGCGATATTCTCCGCCACCGTGTGCCGCCGGGCCAGATGGAAGTGTTGGGCCACCAGCCCCACCCCTTGCGCCATCGCGTGACGTGGGTTCAGGAGCCGAACCGCCTTGCCGTCGATTACTATCTCTCCGGCGTCGGGCTGCTGCAGGCCGTAGAGGATGCTTATCAGGGTGGTCTTGCCGGCACCGTTTTCACCGAGTAGGGCGTGCACTTCACCCGGCAGCACGTCGAAGCCGACGTCGTCGTTGGCAACCACGCCGGGGAAGCGCTTATCGATGCCACGCATGCTGAGGATCGGAATTTCGCGGGGTGCCGAGGGTCTCTCGGAGGCCTCAACCACTTCGCCAACTATAGCCCGCTCCTCGCCCACGCGCAACAGAGAGGCGCCTTCCGCAGTACGCGGTCCTGGCCGCGTATTACGCCTCCCACACGGCACTGTCGACTAAAACTGTCCGATCTTGTAAGAAATGCGTAAGTGCCGGCCCGCTAACTTCAGGCATGCCGGAGCCGGTCGGATGTAGGACGATCCTAGTTGCCGATGACAGCGTAGGCCACCTGAGAGTGGTGGAGATGCTGCTTTCGGCCCACAATTACGACGTGGTGGCGGTCGCCGACGGCCACGAGGCGCTCACCTACCTCCACGCGAACACCCCGCATATCGCGATCCTCGACGTGAACATGCCGTTCATGACCGGTATCGACCTGTGCGGGCGGGTAAAGCGCATCGCACGCTTGCGGGCGCTGCCTGTGATCATCATGACCTCGCTGGTTGACGATGCCACGATCGCGGGCGCCGAAGCGGCAGGCGCCGACCTGCTCATCCACAAGCCGCTCGCCGGGCAGAGCGTTCCCCAGATGATAAAGGAGGCGTCCGCGGCGGCTGTGTTGCGGCTGGCCAACGCCGAGGGCGGTTCTCGGCTCCCGGCTCGCCGAGCCGGCGGCGCCGAGCAGAGCTCGCTGAGCGCCGATCACGCCAGCGGAGACTCCACCTCGTCTTCCTCGCTGCTGTAATACGGATTGGTGCCACTGGCGTGGTCGGTTACGTCGGCGACGCGCTCGATCTCCGGAACCTGTTCGCAGATCATTCGTTCGATGCCGTGCCGCAAGGTGACGTCGGCGGCGCCGCAGCCCTGACAGCCGCCGCCCAGCGAGATGTAGGCCACCTTTCCCTCGACCCGCTCGAGCGATACGGTACCGCCATGGCCGGCGACGCCAGGATTGACCTGGTGGTCCAGCACATCCTGCACCCTCTGTGCCAGTGGATCGTCCCATTTGGGGCTGGGGTAGAACACCCTGAACCCGCTCTGCATCACCCCGTCGACGAAATCTACCTTTGCGCCTTCGAGGTTCGCCAGCGAGAGGGGGTCGAGGTAGACCTCGAATCCGCCGCCGTCTACCACGCTGTCGTCGCTTCGGCGGTCGTCCGGCTTGACGAGCCACAACTTCTGCTCGGCGCGGTTACCGGCAACACGTAACGCGGCCACGCCCTGATCTTTCTGTAGTTGAAGGAAGTGGAGGACTCGCTCTTTCGCGGTGTCTGTAAAGCTCAACATTATGGGTCAGTATAGGGGCGCGAGACGCCGAGACACGACCTCCGACTTACGTTCCGCGCCTGCAACGAACGCCGGCCGCCATCTCGGGAGATGGCGGCCGGGTCATGGCGGTGGGCCTGTTGCCAGGGCCCGAAGGCGCTAGAGAACCTGCATCACGTAGTGGTCGGTTGCCTGCTCGAGCCCCTCGGGATCGGCGACGTACACGCCTCTGGTACCGGAGAGAGCCCCTTCGTTGCGCAACTCGCCCAGGATCCTGGTGATCGTCACGCGCGAGGAGCCGGTCAGGTCGGCGAGATCCTCGTGGGTGAGGGCGAGTGGCAGCTTGATGCCGCTCACGTCGTCGGCTACCTGGCCGAACCGGTGGGCGAGGCGCAGGAAGGCGCGGGTGACTCGGGCGCCTACCGGCAGCTCGGCCTCATCGATCATTTCGCGGCTGCGGCGTACCTGGCGAGCCATCGACTGCATGATGTAGTCGCGCAGCTTGCGGTCGTTCATCGCCTGACCGGGATCGATCGGGGTGAGGCAGGCGTCGTGGACGGCGATGACCGTTTCCGCGTGCTGTCCGCCGTCGAGGGCGGCCAAGCCGAGCACGTCTCCGGGCCCGTAGAGGTCGGCGATCCGGTCACGGCCCAGTGAGGTCGGTACGACGGCCTTGAGCACACCGTAATTCACGACGTAGAGCGAGGATGCCTCGCGACCCGCCTCGTAGAGCAGACTGCCTGGCTCGATGGTCCGCGTGGGCAGAGCCAGCTCGTTCGGAACGATGTCCGGGACGTCGCAGCTTTCCGGCCTGCGCAGCGTCTCAAAAGTATTCAACATAGCACTATCCTTTCGGCTACCTGTCTCTCGACTTGTGGTTGGACTGCCCCATCTGGGTTACCAGCGCGCAACAAAGCACGCGAAGAGTCGAAACAACTACAGATAATATAGCAGACGGCTTTCGGCTTGTCTAGAGGGTTTCCCGTGTGCAGAACATCTGTTCTCATAGTATTCACAGAAACTTGCGAGCGCGCCGCGCGCTGATTCGAAAGGTTCGCCAGGTACCGCCAAGTCGCCATCGGTTGACACACCTCCCCGATTACCTTAGGATTTAAGGTAGCACATGGACCCACTTTCTGCAATGCAACGCAAGGTATACGACAGGCTTACCGAAAACCTCCGTCGGCAGGGCCAGTCACCGGAACTGTCCCTGCTGGCCCGGGAGCTTGGAATGCACTACGTGTCGCTCAAACAACATCTCGAAGCACTCGACCGCAAGGGCTACATCTCGTTCGAGAGTCGCGGCCGCGGGCGCTCACCACAGCTGACCCTTCCCGCCCAGGCCACCGGCGTACCGGTGCTCGGTGACGTTCCGGCCGGCCCGTTGAGCGATGCGGTGGCTCACGCCGAAGCCTATCTGCCGCTGGCCGGACTCAGCCGCGCCAAGTTCGCGCTTCGCGTTCACGGCGACTCGATGGCCGACCTCATCCAAAACGGTGACGTCGTGGTGTTCGAGAAACGCCAGCCTTACCGCTCCGGCGAGATATGTGCAGTGCGGCTGGGCGAAAACGACGTCACGCTGAAATATCTGGACGATCTGGGCTCCGGCCGCTACGCCTTGAGACCGCACAACAAAGACTACCCGGTGCTCGAGGCAGGGGCCGACGAACTGGCGGTAGAAGGGGTGTACCTGGGGTTATTGCGCGGCGAGGTGCTGGACGCTCTGTTGGACCAGGCCGATTAGCTCCGCTTCGCCACTGAAGCCTACTGCCGAAGCACAGGAGGAGCGATATCGCGCATCCGTGATATATTGCCGGAGATGATAGCACCGGGGGGCATAATAAGGCGCGCCCGAGAAGGCGCCCGTATGACGCAGGCAGTACTCGCCGAGCGAGCCGGTACTCGGCAGAGCGCCATCAGCGCCTACGAGACCGGAAGGCGTGACCCGACTGTCACCATGCTGGAACGACTCCTGAACGCCACCGGGCATGAACTGACGCTCGGCGCCGTTCCCAAGGGGGGCAGCTCTCCTTCGCTGCCCAATACGCCCCTGGGTCGGCGCCTGGACGGCCATAGGGCGGCGATTCGAGCCGTCGTGGCGACGCACGGAGGGCGTGGCGCGTTCCTCTTCGGCAGCGTCGCCCGAGGCGACGACGACAGAGAAAGCGACATCGATCTCCTGGTCGACCTGCCGGAGCGAAGCGGAATCTTGACCATCGGCGCTATCGCCCGCGACGTGGAGCGGCTTCTCGGCGTGGACGTGGACATCGTCCCTTTTACGGCCCTCGAACCCGAAACCCTCCAGCGGATTATCTCCGATGCGATAGAACTGTGAGTCCTCCGCAGCGCCGTTCATCCCGAGAGCGTCTGCAGGACGTCCTCGCGTCGATCAGCGCGATACGAGACCATCTTGGTCGTGGCGAGCTGACGGACCCCCTGGTGTTCGACGCGGTGAGGATGCGGTTGGTCGAGATCGGAGAGGCCATCAACGCCGTCCCCGCAGACATCCTGGAGTCGGAATCGGACATTCCCTGGAAGGAGGTCGTCGCCATGCGTCACAAGTTGGCACATCATTACTTCGATACCGTCCTCGCTATCGTTGACGGGACGGTCGAGCACGACCTGCCGGTTCTCGAAGCGGCGGCTGCAAGGATGAGTCGACGCCTGCGTTGACCCCCGCTCCGTTACAGTTATCATCCGACATCGCCGCGAATCGGTAGCCGTGCGGCAGGAAGAGAGCAATGGACCGGTTCGATCCCACCAGTCACCCTCACCGCCGCTTCGACCCTCTCAGTGGTGAGTGGGTGCTGGTGTCGCCTCACCGGATGCAACGCCCCTGGCAGGGTCAGGTCGAACCTAGCAGCGGCGAGAAGCTGGCATCCTACGATCCGCGCTGCTACCTCTGTCCCGGCAACGAACGTGCAGGTGGCGTGCTCAATCCCGACTACGACGAGACGTTCGTGTTCCGCAACGATTTCGCGGCGCTGCTGCCGGAGGCGCCCGAGCTCGAGCGCGAGGGTCCGGAGTTGCTGCGCAGCGAGGGCGTACGCGGGGAGTGCCGGGTCATCTGCTTCTCACCGCGCCACGACCTCACCCTGGCCCGCATGAGCGACCGCGAGCGGCTGGCCGTGGTGCGCATGTGGGCAGAACAGACGGCGGAACTGGGCCAGCGCTGGCGCTGGGTCCAGATCTTCGAAAATCGAGGGGAGCTGATGGGCGCTTCGAACCCGCATCCGCACGGCCAGATCTGGGCACTCGACCGGCTGCCGACGGAAGTCGCCCGCGAGGACGCTACCCAGCGTGACTTTCTGGCCGCGAACGGGGAGCCATTGCTGCTGGCCTACGCCCGGGTCGAGCTGGCTCGCGGCGAGCGGGTGGTCGAGCAGAACGAGGACTGGCTGGCGGTCGTTCCCTACTGGGCGGTGTGGCCGTTCGAGACCCTGTTGCTGCCTCGATTCCCCGTTGCCCGCCTCGATGGACTCGAGGAGCGCCAGCGGAGCTCTCTGGCCAGCATCCTCGGCCTGCTCCTGACGCGCTACGACAACCTGTTCGATACGTCATTCCCGTACTCGATGGGCTGGCACGGGGCTCCCTCCGGTGGCGCCGGACCGGACCCTGAGCCGCATTGGCAACTCCACGCGCACTTCTATCCGCCGCTGCTGCGCAGCGCCAGCATTCGCAAGTTCATGGTGGGGTTCGAGTTGCTCGGCGAGGCGCAGCGCGACCTGACACCCGAACAGGCAGCCGCCCGCCTTGTCACCGCCGGCAATCGGCGCCTGGGGGAGCGATCATGAGCCACGGCCAGAGTCGCGCCGCCGACCTGGCGGCCGGCTTCCGGCGCCTGTTTGCAGCGGAGCCCGAGCTGATGGTTCGCGCACCCGGCAGGGTCAACCTGATCGGCGAACACACCGATTACAACGACGGCTTCGTACTGCCGATGGCGATCGACCGGGAGGTCCTCATCGCCCTGCGGCCACGCACCGACGCCATGGTGCGCGTGCATTCGCTCGATCTGGAAGAGCGGGCCGAGTTCAGCCTCGACGAGTTCGAACGCGACGAGGGCTGGGCCGAGTACCTCAAGGGCGTCGCCTGGTCGTTGACGCTCGAAGGCCACCGGCTCAGCGGCTTCGACGGGGTGCTCAACGGCAGCGTGCCGCGCGGTTCCGGCCTTTCCTCGTCCGCAGCCCTGGAGCTGGCTGCGGCACGGGCCTTCCGCGCTACATCCGGCTTTCCGTGGGATCCGGCGCGCATGGCGCGCGTATGCCAGCGAGCCGAGAACGAGTGGCTGGGGGTCGGCACCGGCATCATGGATCAGTTGGCGAGCGCGGCCGGCAATGCCGGGCACGCTCTGCTCATCGACTGCCGTTCCCTGGAAACCACGGCGGTGCCGCTACCCGGAGGAACAGCCGTTCTGGTACTCGACACCGGCACTCGCCGAAAACTCGTCGGAAGCGCCTACAACGAGCGCCGCGAGCAGTGCGAGGCGGTCGCCCGCCACTTCGGCGTTCCAGCGTTGCGCGACGTGACCCCGGAACGGCTCGAGGCGGCGAGCCGCCAACTGGCGCCCCTCCTGTACCGGCGTGCAAGGCATGTGGTGAGCGAGAACGAACGGACGCTGGCGGCCGCCCGTGCCATGCGAAGCGGCGACGCGGCCACGGTCGGCCAGCTGATGAGCCTGAGTCACGACAGCTTGCGGGACGACTTCGAAGTCTCCAGCGATGCGCTCGACGCGATCGTCGGCGGTGCGCGCGCCGAGCCGGACTGTTTCGGCGCGCGACTGACGGGCGCCGGTTTCGGCGGCTGCGCCGTCGCCCTGGTAGCGTCCGACGCGGCTGCCGGTATCGGCGAACGAGTCATGTCCGGTTACCGGGAGGCGACCGGCCTGGCCGGGCGGGCTTACCTGTGCCGAGCCGCCGGCGGCGCCAGCGACATCGCGGTGGAGGACATCGCGCTGAAAGATATCGGGGCGGACGCGGAGTAGTCACTGTTCGCGAGGACCGCCCTCACCCACCGTGTCGCGTAACCAGCACTCCCTCCCCCTCGAGTGATTCCAACTCCTCGACGCTCAGCCCCAACTCCACCGCCAGCACTTCGCGGTTGTGCTGGCCCAGCATGGGCGGCGCGGCGCGGCTCGGCGAGGCCGCCGCACCGAACGGGCTCATCACCATCGGCAGCGCCCCCGCCAGTGGGTGCTCGACCTCGCCCACCATCCCGCGAGCCTCTACCTGGCTGTCCGCCAGCGCCTCGGGCAACGTGTTCACGGGAGCGGCCGGAACGCCCGCCGTTTTCAGTCGCTCGAGCCACTCGGCGCGCTTGCTGCGCTCGAACCGTTCGGCAAGCAGCGGCACCAGCTGCTCCCGGTTCCGCACGCGCTCGGCGTTGCCGGCGAAGCGCGGGTCCTCCGCCAGCTCCGCCACCCCCAGGACGAGGCACAGCCGGGCGAACTGACCGTCGTTGCCAACCGCCAACGCCAGCTCGAGGTCCGCCGTCGCGAACGCCTGGTATGGAACGATGCTCGGGTGAGCGCTGCCGAGCCGGGCAGGCGCAGCGCCGGTAATCAGCGCGCTCTGCGCCTGGTTGACCATGCCGGCCAACGCCACGTCGAAGAGCGCCAGGTCGAGCCGCCGGCCCTTGCCGGTGCTCGCCCGCTCGTGCAGCGCGGCCAGGATGCCGGCGGCAGCGTGTACTCCGGCCAGGACGTCCACCCACGCCACGCCAAGCTTTACCGGCGCACCCCCCGGTTCTCCGGTCATCGCCATGAGACCGCTGATCGCCTGCAGGGCGGCGTCGTAACCGGGCTCCGAGGAGCGCGGGCCGTTTTGGCCGTAGCCGGTGATGGACGCGTAGATCAGCCGCGGGTTGCGAACCGCCAGCGATTCGTAATCGAGTCCGTAGCGCGCCAGGTCACCGGTCTTGAGGTTCTCCACCAGAACGTCCGCCCGGTCCGCGAGACCGGCCACCAACTCGCGGCCGCGCGGGTGCTTGAGATCCACCGCCAGACCCTGCTTGTTGCGGTTCACCGACAGGTAGTAAGCGCTCTCCCCGGCCAGGAAAGGAGGTCCCCACTTTCGGGTCTCATCCCCGCCGGGAGGCTCGAGCTTCCAGACACGCGCACCCAGGTCTCCCAGGAGTTGCGTGCAGTAGGGGCCGGCCAGCACCCGCGACAGGTCGAGAACGGTGACGTCTTGCAGCATGATCGCCGAGTCTAGCAACACGGAGCGCGGCCAGCGAGCCCCCGGTCGAGCCCGGTCGAGACCCAGTCCAGCGCTGGGCGTGCCCCGGTCGAATCCCGGTCGTGCTCTGGTCGTGCTCCAGTCGAGCTCTGGTCGATCCTCGGGCGAACACTGGCCGACGCCCGGCCGACGGCTGATCGACGCCTACGCGACGCCCCGTCGATGCCTGGTCGACGCCTGGTCGAACCTGGCAGCGCCCGCCACACCGCGCCGCCGGCCTGTGTAGAACTGAACCGCTTCGGCCTCCGGAACACCCGAGACAGGCTGTTATACTTCTCACAGCACAGTTCAAAGAGAGGAAGGAATGCTCATGGCAAGAATTCTGTTGGCAGTACTGGCGTCCCTCACCATGGGGGCCGCGCTCGCCCAGGGTCAGATCTCGATCTCGACCGGGGGGACCGGCGGCGTCTACTATCCGGTCGGCGGGGGTTACGCCGAGCTGATCAACAAGTACGTCGACGGTTATACCGCCGTTGCCGAGGTAACGGGAGCCTCCGTCGAGAACGTCGCACTCATTTCGCGGGGCGAATCCGATATCGCTCTGGCGCTCGCGGACACGGTTTTGCAGGCCTACACCGGCACCGGCGCCCTCGAGGGCAACCAGCTCAAGAACCTGCGCAGCATCGGCGTTGCCTACTCCAACTCGGTGCAGATTGTAACGCTGGCCAACTCGGGCATCGAAAGCCTCCAGGACCTGGCAGGCAAGCGCGTTTCGGTCGGCGCCCCGGGCTCCGGTACCGAGGTCTCTGCGCAAACGATTCTGGAAGCCAACGGCCTGACCTATGACGACATCCAGGAACAGCGCCTCAACTTCAACGAGACGGCGGCAGCACTGCGCGACGGGCAGGTCGACGCCGGCTTCTGGAGCGTGGGCGCGCCCACCTCATCGATTCTCGACCTCGCCACCGGCCGCGACATCGTGGTGCTGAACCTGAGCGACGAAGAGATCAGCAACAGCCTTGAAGCCGAGCCGACCTTCGCTCGTTACACCCTGCCGGCCGACACCTATCGTGGGCAGAACGAACCCGTGAACACGGTGGGCACCCCCAACGTCCTGGTGGTCGCTGCCGAGATGGACGAACAGTTGGCGTACGACTTCCTCGACGCGCTCTACGGGCATATCGACGAGATAATCGCCATACATCCGTCGGCGAACGAGACCACCGCCGAGACCTCGCTCGACGCCAGCCCGATTCCGCTTCATGTGGGCGCGATCCGCTACTACGAGGAGAACGGATTCACGGTTCCCGACCGGCTCCGCGCAGACTAGTCAGTGCCGACTGGACGGCGCCTGGAAGATACCGCCTATTAAGGTGTTGTCGATAACACGGTTACCGAGGGGCAAGCGCTGGCGCTTGCCCCTCGTGCTGGTGGTCGGTTGCCTGCTCGTTGCCAGCGGCGCCCCGCGCCCGTACCTGCAGGTGAGCACGCAGGACGGCTATATGTTGTTGGAGGTCCAGCTCGCCGACGAGCCGAGCTGGATCATCGAATGGAACCACTCCGTGACAGGTATCTTGGTCAGCGATTATTACCGTTTCGAAGGAGGGCAGATGCTCCTCAAGGCCAGCCATACGCCGGCGTTCGACGCCGGCCTCGGCCATATTCCCGGCCGCGGCCGGCAGGAGAGCGACGGCGCCGGCGGTTACTGGATCCGCGATCTCGACGAGCCGGTCCCGGGCAACGCCTATATCTTGCGGGTGGGCAGCATGCGGGTCGATCACCGCGTGGTCCACGCCGGCGCTACCTACTCGCTCAGTGAGCTGGCGGCCGGACAGCCGGTGTGGATAAGGGTAGTGCAGTGACCACTCGCCAGATCCCCGACTACTCTCGGGTCACCGTCATCCTCATCGCCCTGACCGGCATCGCCCTCTCGCTGTTCCAGCTCTACACAGCGGGCGTACGGTCGCTCGGCCTCTTCTATCAACGGCCCCTGCACCTGATGTTCATCCTGTTGCTGGCCTTCCTGATGTTTCCGGCCGGCAAGCAGCGCCGGGTGGCGGGTTGGATCGTCGACCTCATCTTCATGGCGGGTGCCCTGGTTTCGGGCCTATACATCACCATCAATCTGGACGCCGTCATCAACCGCGCCGGGTTCTGGACCACCACGGACATGGTGGCCGGTGGGATCGCCATCATCACCCTCCTGGAGGGATCACGCAGGGCGCTGGGCTGGACCATTACGCTGATCGGCATTACCTTCGCCCTTTACGCCGCGGCCGGGCCGCGTGGCGCACTGCCGTGGCTAGCCGACCTGCTGCCGGGGATTCTCTCCCACCGCGGGTACGGTACCGAGCGGATCATCGCCCAGCTCTATCTCGGGCAGGAAGGCATCTACGGCACGGCACTGGGTGTGGCGGCGACCTTCGTGTACATCTTCATCCTGTTCGGTGCATTTCTCGAGATCACCGGCGCCGGCAAGTTCTTCATCGACCTGGCCTATTCGCTCACCGGTCGCCAGCGCGGCGGGCCTGCCAAGGCCGCAGTGGTCGCGTCAGGCTTCATGGGCTCGATCTCCGGCAGCGCCATCGCCAACACCGTTACCTCCGGCGCCTTCACCATTCCCCTGATGAAGAGGCTGGGCTACAAGTCCGAGGAAGCGGCCGGGGTCGAGGCGGCCGCGTCTACCGGGGGACAGATAATGCCGCCGGTGATGGGCGCCGGAGCGTTCCTCATCGCCGAGTTCACCCGCGTGCCGTACATCGACATCGTCAAACTCAGCATCCTCCCGGCGATCCTGTACTTCTCGACCGTATACCTGTTCGTGGACATCATCGCCGCCAAGCGCGGCATGAAGGGCATGAAGGGCAGCGAGCTGCCCCGCCTGCGCGACGTGTTCCGCGAAGGCTGGCACTTCCTGGTGCCGCTGCTGGTGCTCGTCTACTTCCTCATGCTGAACATCTCGCCGGCGCGTGTGGGTTTCATCGCCATCACCTCGATCCTGGCGGTGGCTGTGCTGCGCTGGCTGGTCCACAAGCTGTTCCTGCGCGGTCCGCCTACCAGAACGACCGCACCGCTGACGCAGCCTGACGAGGAGGCCGAACAACCGCGAGGCTGGACGCAGCTCGCCGTCGGTGGCGTCGGCCAACTGTTGGCCGCCCTGGAGGCAGGCGCGCGCAACGCGGTGCCGGTCAGCCTGGCTTGCGCCGTCGCCGGAATCGTCGTGGGCGTGGTCGGCCTTACCGGTCTGGGCCTGAAGTTCTCGTCGCTGATGCTGTCATTTTCGGGAGGCAATCTGCTGCTGGCGCTGCTGCTGGTGATGATCGCTTCGCTAATCCTCGGCATGGGCCTGCCCGTCACCGCCTCTTACATCGTCCTGGTAGTTCTCACCGGACCAGCGCTGTCGCAGGAGTTCGGCATTCCGCTGATCATCGCCCACCTGGTGGTCTTCTGGTACTCGCAGGACTCCAACGTCACTCCCCCGGTGGCGCTGGCCGCCTATGCCGGCGCAGGGATCGCCAACGCCGACCCGATGCGCGCCAGTTTCGAAGCCTGGAAGTTTGCCAAGGGCCTGTACCTGATACCGATGTTCATGGTGTTCAATCCCGAGATCATCATCGGCGGCCCGGTACTCCTGGTGGCCTGGAACGTCCTGACCGCCTTCGCTGCCCTGGGCGCCTTCGCGGCTGCGCTCGAGGGTTTCATCTTCACCCGGATGTATCCGATTTCGAGACTGCTGGCGTCGGCCGGCACGGTAGCCATCTTCTGGCCCGACTTCCAGGTCGAGGTCGTGGGCTTCTCGCTGATAGTGCTGGTGCTTGCCATCAACTTCCTGAAACTGCGCCGCGAGCGCGGCGCTGCCGGCAGGTACGAAACTCAGGAAGCGCGCGAGGCCCGACGGTGATCACTCCAGGAAATCACGCAGCTTGCGGGTCCTACTCTCGTGATACTTCAGCTTCCGCAACGCCTTGTTCTCGATCTGCCTGATCCGCTCGCGCGTCACCCCGAAATGACTGCCGACCTCCTCCAGGGTGTGCTCCCGACCATCCACCAACCCCTTGCGCAACTTCAGCACCATCGCCTCACGCTCGTTGAGCTTCCCCAACGCCTCATCGAGCTCCTCGCTCAAGATGATCTTGCTGGCCTGCTCCACCGGCGACTCCACATTCTCATCCGGAATGAAGTCCCCATAGAACGAGTCCTCCTCATCACCGATGGGAGTCTCCAGCGAGAACGGCTCGCGAGTCAGCTTGAACGCCTCTTCCACCTTCTCGGCGTTCCATTCGGGACCCATGGCGTCGGCGATCTCCTCGTAGGTCGGTTCGCGAGACAACTCCTGCTGCAACCTGCGCGACGCGCGCGTGAGCTTGTTTATCGTCTCCACCATGTGCACGGGAATGCGGATGGTGCGTGACTGGTCCGCTATCGCCCGGTTGATCGCCTGGCGAATCCACCAGGTAGCGTAGGTCGAGAACTTGTAGCGTCGCCTGTACTCGAACTTCTCCACCGCCCGGATCAGGCCCTGGTTGCCCTCCTGGATGAGGTCGAGAAAGCTCATACCGCGCCCGTTGTACTTCTTGGCGATCGACACCACCAGCCGCAGGTTCGCCTCGATCAGGTTCTGCCGCGCCAAATCACCATCCTCGACCACCCGCTGCAACTTGCGCCGCTCCCGGTCGCCGAGACTGCTCGCCTCCTCGTCCAGACGCGCCCGCGCCGCCTCGCCCTCCTCGATCCGCCGGGCCAGGCTGATCTCCTCCTCCAGAGTCAACAGCTTCACCCTGCCGATCTCCTGCAGGTACTGACGCACCGGATCGTTGGTCTTTACGCGCGAGTCAGCCATCGCCTCTGCTCGCGCCTCGAGCTCCTCCCGGTCCGTGTCCTCGTCTTCCTCGCCGTCTTCCAATTCCTCGTCGTCGAGGTCCTCGTCGATGACCTCGCCTTCGGCCAAGTCGGAGATGGCGATCCCCTTCGACTCGAGGTGCTCCATCAGATCCTCGAAATTGAGCTCCTCGCTGCCGACCCCAAGACCCTCGATGGTCTTGTTGAAGGCGGCGCTGATCTCTTCGGTGTCGAGCGATCCGCTCTGCTGACCGCGCTCGACCAGCTTGACGATCGGTTCTACCGTCAGCCAGGCGGCAGCAACGGGCGGCACGGCGGGGGTCGCCTCCTTCACCTTGGTCTTCGCCATCCGTCCTCCTTCGCCGGCGTTCGTCCGGCGGAAATGCACGACGCAACACGGACCCAAACGGCAACTGCCGCGGTCCGAGGCAAGAGGATACCATGACAGAACGGTTGCAGATGTACTCGGTTACGCCCTACAGCGGCCTCATTAGCCGGGTCACGGGACGCGGCGCTCGCGGTACGCTTGGTCAGCCGGCCCGAGACGAGGACGGCTGCACAGACGGAACCGAGGCAGCGCTGAGCCGAAATGAAAGGACGTGACCGCATGAGCCGCTTCACCGGTGTTCATACAATCATGCCAACCCCGTTCACCGACAAAGGGGAGCTGGACCAGGACAGCCTGGCCCGCCTAACCGAGTTCCTGGTCGACCTTGGTGTCGACGGAGTCGTGGTGCTCGGGGTGATGGGCGAGGCACCCAAGCTGTCGGAGGCCGAGCAGGCAGACGTGATCCGCACCACCGTTGCCGCCGCTGCCGGCCGCATCCCCGTTTTCGCCGGCTCGGGAGCGGCCGGGACTGACCTGGCTATACGGAAGAGTCTGCAGGCCAAGGAGCTGGGTGCGGCGGGACTGCTGGTAGCGCCGCCGCCGGTGCAAAGCGACGCTGTGATACTCGAATACTATCGTCGCGTGGGAGCGGCAGCCGAGAGCCCTATCATCCTCCACGACTACCCGGCTGCAACCGGTATCAGCCTGTCACCAGAGCTGGTGGTGAGGCTCCATGACGATGTTCCGGCGGTCGAGGTCATCAAGCTCGAGGAGCCTCCCACCGGGCCGAAGATCAGCGCGATTCGCGGGCTCGGTTCGGATATCTCGATCGTCGGAGGGCTGGGAGGGCTCTACTTCCTGGAGGAGCTCGAGCGCGGCGCCGACGGGATGATGACCGGGCTCTCCTACCCCGACCTGCTGATCTCCATCTACCGCGCCTACACGAGCGGATCGCATGCCGAGGCACGCCGGCTGTTCTACGACGCCTGTCCGTTGCTGCGCTACGAGTTTCAGCCCGGCGTGGGCCTGGCGCTGCGCAAGGAGATCTATCGGCGCCGCGGCGCTATCGCCTCGGCCTTCGTGCGCCACCCGGGCGCACAGATCGATGATCGGATGCGGAGCGAGCTAGACGCGGTGCTCGAGCACTGCCGACTGTCCGAGGTTGCGGCATGAATCTCGGTCTGGATGGGAAACTGGCGCTGGTGACTGCCGCGAGCGGCGGGCTCGGCTACGCGACTGCTCAGGCGCTCGCCGGCGAGGGCGCCGAGGTGGCGATCTGTTCGCGCGATCTGGGGCGCGCTCAGCAGGCGGCCGAGAGGATCACCGGTGAAACCGGGTCGAAGGTACGCGCCTACGAGGCGGACGTCAGCCAGTCAGCCTCGCTGGAAAGGTTGTTCGAGGCGGCCACCGCCGACCTGGGCGGCCTCGACATCCTGGTCTGCAACGCCGGCGGCCCGCCCCCCGGCGATTTCAGCAAGCTGGGGGAGGCCGAATGGGACAAGGCCTACTCGCTGACGCTGCAGAGCGTGGTGCGAAGCGTGCGGCTGGCGCTGCCGCACATGCGTCGGCGCGGCGGCGGGGCGATACTGACCTTGGCGTCTTCGAGCGTCAAGCAACCGATTCCCAACCTTCTGTTGTCGAACGTGTTCCGGCCGGCCGTACACGGCCTCTGCAAATCGCTCTCACTGGAGCTGGCCGGTGATGGGATCCGGGTGAACGTGCTGTCCCCGGGTCGCGTCGAGACCGAGCGGATACAGCAATTGGACCAGGACCGGGCCGACCGCGAGGGGCGCCCGATCGAAGAGGTCAAGAAGGCGTCGCTGGCGGCTATACCTGTCGGCCGCCTGGGCCGGCCCGAGGAGTTCGGCCGGGTCGCTGCCTTCCTCTGTTCCGAGGCCGCTTCGTACATGACCGGCAGCAGCGTCCTTGTCGACGGCGGCATGGTTCGAAGCCTGTGATACGGGGGAAGCCGAGCTCGACCTGCCCGAGCGGCTTCCGGCTTGGTGGCGAGCCGGTTCCTCGCTAGCACCGGCGCCTGCCATACTCGCACCATGACTACGGCGACTCTCCTGTTGTTGGGCATCGGACTGGCCGCGGCGACCGGCTTTCGGGTGTTCGTGCCGCCACTGATGCTGGCCATCGGGCACCAGATCGGACTGGTGGACCTGCCGCCCGACGCCGTCTGGCTCGCCAGCCCCACCGCCATCGTCCTGCTGTCGGCGGCCACCCTGGCCGAAGTCGGCGCCTATTACGTGCCGCTAGTCGACAATCTGCTGGACACCATCGCCACACCAGCCGCACTCGTGGCCGGCACGCTCCTCGCCGGAGTGATGCTGCCGGAGTTGGAGCCCTGGCTGCGTTGGACCGCCGCCGCGGTAGTTGGCGGAGGCACCGCCGGCAGCGTGCAGGCCCTCACGTCGCTCACGCGGGCAGCTTCGACCGGCGCGACCGCCGGCCTGGGCAATCCTGTCGTCGCCACCGGCGAGCTGGTCGGGGCCACGCTGTTGTCACTGTTGGCCTTGCTGGCACCGGTTCTCGCCGGAGCGGCTGCCCTGGTGCTGATCGTGGTCGGAGTGCGCGCCCTCTTGCGATGGCGCCGCTCGACTTGATCGTGCGGGCCGTTTTGCCGCCTCTGGTGCCTCCCCCGGCCTTCCGACTGGGTAAGGAGCGCGACAGGGCGAACGCCGGACCCGTCCCCCGTTACGCCGGTTCCTCTTTGCCGGGAACCTCTACCGTCTGGCCCAGGACGTCATGGACATAGAGCATCTTCACGGTGACGAACAAGACCGCCATCAATGGCGTGCCGAGGATTACCCCGAGCGGTCCGAACAGAGCTCCGCCCAGAAAGACCGCGCCGATGGTCAGCCCGGGCGGAAGGTCAACAGCCCTCTGCTGTATCAGCGGGGTAAGGACATTCCCCTCGATCTGCTGGATCACGACGTAGAGGACGGCCACCCACAGCAGCGAAGAAGCGCCCTGACTGGCCGCCATTATCACGATCGGGATGAAGCCGACGATCGGTCCGATCAGCGGAACGAACTCCATCAGGCCGACGAAGAACGCCAACGCGAGCGCCAGGGGAATGCCGAGGATCACCAGCCCGATCCCGGTGAGCACACCGGTCAGGAGCATGAGCGCCAACTGCCCGACCAGCCACGCCTGGAGCGTTCGCCCCAGTTCATCCACGGTCTCTCCGGCACGCTGCTGCGCCCCGGCAGGAAACAGCCGCACCAGGCCCCGCCGGTAGAGATCCGGGTTGAGCGCTAGGAAGAGCGCCAGCACCACCACGAACGCGAAATCGGTGAGCGTTATGGTGATTCGCCGCAGGGCGCCACCTATACTCGAGGCGACCTGGGAGGCTGAGCCGGACCCCTGAGCGGCTGCGTTGCCGGCGCCGCCTTCACCGCCGGCGCCTCCGCCGTCGATACGGCCCATCAACCAACGGCCCCACTGGCGCTGCTCCAGGTAGCTCTGAGCGTTCTCCACCAATCCCGGGACCCGGTCGCTGAACTCCGCCGCCTGCTCGGCCACCCTCGGACCAACCAGAAAACCGAAACCTACCAGAACACCAACCAGGAGAACCAGCACGGTCGCGTAGGCGAGCCGGTGGGGAAACCCCAGTCGCCGCTCGAGCACACCCATCGGCGCTCTCAACACGACGGCGAACAGTATGCCGGCGAACGCCAACAGCAAGACCTTGCCACCGAACCAGACGATAGCCAGCAAAACCAGGCCCAACAGGATCAGGCCCAGCCATCCGAGCGCGCGTTTCGTATCGACCTGGCCGTTCGTCCCCGCCACGAGCCCTCCCAACGAAAGTACCCGATCGGCGAGTACTCCCTACGGATGGTAGTCGTTCTGCCCAGCTTTTCCGCTGCCACAGGCACGTTTGGACTCCACGGGCAGTGCCTGCGTCAGCGCGTGCAAACACTCGCACCAGCGAGCCCGTGACGCCTGCCGCCCGATTGCGCGAACCATGGTCAACACTGGAGGTGGCGCTGAGCCGGGGGCCCACGTTGAACATCCTGTCGCCGCAACGACCGATATTGCCGGGAGCCGCCCGGCCGCGCCATCATGTGCGCGGCCCAGCAGGGGCATCATGAAACGAGTCTGCCCATTCGCCTGGCTTGCCGCTTTCCTGGTACTCGTAATCGTGGGCTGTGGCCGGCTGCCGGTATTGCCCAACTCCCTGGGCAAGGCGCCTACTGCGGTTCTGAGCATTACGCCGGCTGCAGGCGCCGTTCCGTTGGACGCCTGGGTCGATACCCGCGGAAGCAGCGATCCGGACGGCCGGATCGTCCTGCGCGAGCTGGCCATCGGCGACGAGCCGTACCAGGAGATCGATGAGGAACACCCACTCAGGTTCGATTACGAGGGTACCTACCGCGTTTCCCTGCGCGTTACCGACGACTCCGGGGAAACAGCCGTCGCCGAAACCAGCGTCATAGCCGAGCCGGTGGCTGGTACCGCTCAGCGGTTCCGAATCGACGTGCGCTATCCATCCGGCAGGGTGGCAGCCCGGGAACGGGAGGCGGTCGAAGCGGCGGCGGCCAAGTGGAGTGAAGTGGTCGTTGGGGACTTGCGTGACACCTCGGTCAGTACCGGGCAGGTGGAGCAGGCGTGCGGCAACGAGTACCGCTACTCGGGGCCGATCGACGACCTCCTGCTGTTCGGCGATGTCCGCGACCTGGACGGACCGGGTGGCGTGGTCGGCATGGCTGGTGCCTGCCTGCTGCGCTCCGATGGCTTCCCACTCGTCGGCGTAATCGTTCTCGACCGCGCAGACGTTGACTTCCTGGCCGCGTCGGGCGACCTGCACACGGTCGTGCAACACGAACTGGGCCACGTTCTCGACCTGAGCATGAGCGGCTGGCAACGGCGTGGCCTGCTGTCGCACGAGCGCGCCGGCTGTTACGACAGCCATTCGGTGCACTTTACCGGCGCAGCGGCCGAACGGGAATTTGCACGGCTGGGCGGAGCCGGTCGCGTGCCGGTGGAGAACAACGGGGTGATGGGCACGGCTTGCAGCCACTGGGACGAGGAGACCTTCGGCGGCGAGCTCATGACCGGTTATCTCGACCGCGACGCCCCCCTCAGCCGCATCACCGGCGCCGCGCTCTCCGACATGGGTTACCAGGTGAACCTGGATGCGACCGACGCGTACACCCTGTCTGGCGGAGGAGGGCTACGAACGCAAGCCGTGGGAGTAGCGATCGGCGAGCGGCTTCTCCCGGTGGGGGGCGTGCTCGACGACAACGGTGAGCTGAAACTCGTACCGCAGTCAGACCCGGTCGATCTGCAGCTGGGGCTGCCGGCCCGCTAGGCGACGTCGGCACACGGCATCGGAACGGTCACTGGCGGAGCGGCTACCGTTCCTTGGATTGTGGGCCAGTATTCTCGTGGCAGGGAGGCGAAGCGCCGAGTCGGCGGTGGGCAGATCGATCGGCGTTTCAGATGGGGGTACGTGATGAAGCAGCGAAGAATCACGGTTCTGCTGGCGGCCTTGGCGCTGGCGTTCGCCATGGCGATCGCCCAGGACGGCAGTGGGGCGTCCGACGCCGGTGACGGTGCCGCGCCAGGGGAGCAGACGAGCCTTCGCAGCGAGAGCTACCAGCTCTTCTCGCTCGAGGGCAGCGGGACGACCGGAACCCTGAACGTTACCGAGCGGATTGAAGAGGGCACTCAACTGGTGGTGACTCTCGTCGGCATCGAGACCGGCGACCTCTACCTGCCGGTACTCCATCGAGGAGACTGTGGGCCCGACCGGGAGCGCGTCTTCGCGCTGCCGCCGGTAGGCAGCATTCCCGACGATCCGTTCAGCAGCATCAGCAACTCGTCTGTCACCTTCGACGAGATCTCCCAAGGCGACTTCTTCCTCTACATATTCCACGGTGGCGAAGACGGCTCGGGCGCTGAGCAGGAGAGCGATCCCATCGCCTGCGGGGAAGTCGGGGAGGGCGCCAACCGCTGAGCTGAGCCGCATACAGTCCGACTAAATAGCTGTTTTCGCGCTACGAACGTGCATCAAAGGGCGAAAACAGCACCATGTCCGGCAGGCGAGGCACTGGCCCGGGCCTTAACCTTCACTTCACAGGTCGCCGAATCAGGCGCTCGGTGTGGCTTCTTCTACGCCCTGGGGACGGGACCGCCGGTACGCTGGTGGCAATCAAACCGGCCGGCGCCGCCCCGGTCACCGGAGTAGCCTTTGAGAAAATTTCGCCCCCGCCTGCCCTCGCTCCTCCTCTTGAGCCTGCTTGCCGGCTGTCTGCAGCTGTCGGGCCCATCGGGAGACGCCAATTTGAACCTGAGCAGCGTCAACATGATCGGCATAACCGAAGCAACCGTTCAGATAACGGCAGAGGGCGCCTGGACACTTGAGACAGGTCCCTCCTGGCTGAGTGCCAGTCCGTCCAGCGGCACGGGAGACGCTTCGGTGAAACTGACCGTCGATCCCAGCGGGCTCGTTCCGGGTGAGTACAGCACCAGCATCACCTTGAAGCCGCAAGACTTTCCGCAAAAGACCACTACCGTGATCTTCGCCTTCCCGAAGTTGCGGGGGAGCATCGTGATGGGTCCTGCCGGACTCGACTCACCCTCGCCGCTCTCGGCGCAGTCGATTCCGAGCGGCCCGGGTACCCTGTTCGTGGGGCTCCGGGAACCGGCTTCGCTGGCCTCGAACGGCTTCGCGGCGACCGCCGCAGGGTTTGCCACCAAGGCGAGCAGCTTTCGTTCGTTGGCGGCTGACGTGGCGGGGCGAGGAAACACGATGCGACTTCGCGCCGCGCATCCGAACTCGCGTGTCGCGGTTCTGGACGTCGACGACATGCGCGCCGCCAAGGAGATACTGGAGCGCGACCCCAACGTGCGTTACGTGGAGCGCGAGGGTCATCTCGAGCTGCTGGCCACCAACGATCCAGGACGAATCGAACAGTGGGCGCTCGACGTGATCGACGCGGACTCGGCTTGGGACATCGGCGACGGGTCCGGCGTGAGAGTAGCGGTGATCGACGCCGGCTTTCACCCCGACCATATCGACCTCTTCGACAATATCGAAGCGACCTACGACTTCATAACTGACGGCGACGTGATTACCGACAGGCAGGCCTGCGGGACCCACGGGGACCACGTCGCCGGCATCATCGCAGCCGTCACCGACAATGCGGAAGGGGTAGCCGGGACTGCGCCGGGTGCCCGCCTGTCTCTGCTGAACGTTGGCAATGAAGTCGACGGAGCCTGCCCGATCAGCACCAGCGCGGTCGTAGCTGCGCTCGAGTGGGTGATCGGCGACGAGTTCAGCGGGCCGCGCGCCGATGTGGTGAACATGAGCCTCGGCGGCGGGCACTGGGCACCGATGGAAGACGCCGTCAAGGCCGCATACGCCGCCGGAATAACAGTCGTGGCCGCCGCGGGCAACAGCGCCAGCGGTCCCGTGCTCTTTCCGGCGGCATACCCTCAGGTGATCGCCGTTTCGGCAACTGGAAAGTCGGATGAGATCGCCTCGTACAGCACCACGGGACCGCAGATATTCGTCGGCGCCCCCGGTGGCAACGATCCGAACTACATCCTCAGCACGATCTACGATTACGACGATCCCGAGCCGGAACGGTACGGATATATGGCCGGAACCAGCATGGCCAGCCCGGCCGTGGCGGCGGTGGCGGCGATAGTGAAGTCGGTGAACCCGCAGCTCTCCCCCTTGGGAATCGCCGGCCTGCTTGCCGACACCAGCAAGGACCTGCTGCCCGCGGGGCGTGACGACACCTTCGGTTACGGGCGCGTGAACGCTCTCGCCGCCGCCACCCGCGCGTCGGAAACAGTAGGCGAGACGACCGGCTATGTGATGCAAGCAGGCTCGAAGTGGGAGTACGGCGTGCCGGTGGAGCAGCAGTTCGACATCGGCTACGTTGCAGGTGGACAGTTGACCCTGAAGGTCGGTTCCGACGACGACCTGGACGGGAACCTGGAGGAGTCCGGGGAGTTCTACGGGGAGTTGGCCACGACCGTCACCTTCGGCGGTGAATACCACGACGTCGAGATAGCGGTCGTGCAGCAACCTTAGCGGTTCATTCCGCCACGATCGCTTCTATCCTCGCCTCCACCGAGCGGGCCTCGTCCGGCGTGAGGGCGCCCAGCAGCATCCGGCAGCGGAAAGAGGCGGCGCCAGGCAGCGTCTTGATGTTCCCCTTGGCCCTCTCGGCGGCGTAACCCTCCGGCTCGGCGGTCGCCGGCAGCACCAGCCCCAGTGCGTCCTGGTCGGGTGTGCGGCAGATCCAGCGGATCCCTTTTTCCAGCTCGTCCGGCCGGTGCGCCACGTAATCAGCAGCTCCGTCCGGATGCACCTGGAGTGAGTGCGCCCAGCCCTCCTTATCCGCCAGGTAGTCGATCGAGAACGCCACCTCGGGATCGAAGGCGAGTCCGGGATCCAGCCTGTGGTGCCGGTCCGGCTCGCGGGCCAGCTCCTCGAGGAACTCCCGGTAACCGGGACCCGGGCGCACGTGCGAGGGGACGGTGCGCCGCACCCGGACGCTCTCCGGAGCGACCTTGGCGGTGTAAGCGAGCCGGCCACGGTCGACCGGCCGGAAATTGATGTGCGCCAGGTACATCAGTTCCATCGGGCTGCTCTTGAGGTTCTCGATCTCGATCGCCACCCCCAGCACGGTGCCTCCCGAGTACAGCCTCACCATCGGCTTTGCCAGGTAGTCGCAGGCGAAAGCCACTGTGTGCCGGTAGCGACCGCCGAGCCCGAGATACCGTCCGCGCTCGTCCTCTGCCAGCACCAGGTACGCAGAAGCGTACGGTGCGTTGGGCAACTCGCCGTGCAACGGATGGTCATCTTCCGGGCCGGGCACTCCCATTGCCGTGGCTCCGCAGTGGAGCAGGAAGCCGCCGTACGTTTCGAGGTAGGCGCGGGTAGCCCGTGGCTGGTCGAACATCGAGCGCATCGTCAGTTCGCGGCCGTGGAACGAGGCCGACCAGATCTGCTGACCCTGGAACGGCAGCATCACCACCTCGCCCAGCTCGTTCCTCAGGCGCAGGCCGGCTACCCCGCTTTCGAATCGGAATCCGGAGGCGGAAAGCTCGCCGGCTCTCAGGAGCGTGCGTTCGCTCTCGCCGAACTGCTCGGGCAGCAGCGGAACCACGGTCTGCGCCGAGGAGTCGCCTTCTCGTACAGCCCTCGCCTCAGTCATTTCGACCACCGACCGGTCATCCCTTCACCGCGCCGATCAGCAGCCCGCGCGAGATGTAGCGCTCGAGCACGATCGCCATCACCACCACCGGAACGATCATGATGAGAATCAACACCGACATGTACCACCACTGCGGCCCGCGGGTGGCGTGTTGGGCCGCCACCAGCAGCGGCATGGTCTGGGCGTCCGCGCTGCTGAGGAACAGCGCCAGCAGGTACTCGTTCCAGGTGAATACCAGCAGCAGCAGGAACGTCGCCACCAGCCCGGAACCGGCCAGCGGCAGTGTGATCGACCAGAAGATCCGGTAGCGCGAGGCACCGTCGATGGCGGCGTGCTCCTCCAGGTCGATCGGAATGGTATCGAAATAATCGCGCATCAGCCATACCACCAGCGGCAGGTTGATGGCGGTATAGGTCATGATCAGTGCCAGCCTGGTATCGAGCAAACCGAACTGCTGGAACAGGATGAAGATCGGCAGCACCACCGCCACCGGCGGCAGCACTCGGTTCGAGATGATCCACACCGCGATGTCGTTGTTGCCCAGCGCCGGTCCCAAATGCTTGCCCAGGGTCAGTACCACCAGCACGAAGAGCGCTCCGGCGACCGCCGCCGCGACCGGCCAAGGGACCCCGAGTGCCACGGCCAGGACTCCGAAAACCAGGATCAACACGAACGCCAGCACGCCTCCCAGCCGCGGCCGGTAGCTGAAGCGGGTCAGGCCGTAAGCGGCCAGCGTCCCGAGTGCCAGCGCCAGCAGAGAGCTCACCAGGGAAACGACCACGGTGTTCAGGTAGGGGCGCAGGACGTCGCCTCGGATGTCCTGAAAGATGTAGCGCCATGCGTGCAGCGACGGCTGGAAGTCGACGAACGGCAGGTACACCGGCCCGCGGCTCACATGTATCGGCAGTTTGAGCGAGGTTACGACCAACCAGTACAGCGGGAAGAGAACGACCAGAGCCCACAGGCACAGCACCAGGTACGAACCAACCATGCTGGCCGGCGAGGGCTGCGAGAGCGACGGGCGCCGGAAGAAGCGCCTGATCATGAAGCACCTCCGCCAGCCGTCCGGCCCGGCATCAGGTTCACCAGGGTGACGGCCAGGAACATCACCACTACCAGCAGCGACACTGCCATCGCCATCGCGCCTCCCAGGTCGAGCGTGCGCCAGGCGAAATACGCCATCAGGGTCAGTGATTCCGTCGCGGTACCGGGCCCACCGTTGGTCAGAACGTTCGGAAGGTCGATGATCTTGAACCCCTCGATCAAGCGAATCAGGATAAGCGTCAACGAGACCGGGAGCAGCTGCGGCAGGGTGATATGGCGGAAGATCTGCCAGCGGGTCGCTCCGTCCATCAAGGCGGCTTCGATCAACTCGAGAGGCTGCCCCTCGAGCGCGGCGAGCAGCACGATGAACATAAGTGGCGTCCACTGCCAGGTGTCTCCGATCATCACCGCCCAACGCGCGCCCCAGGGATCGTTCACCCAGGAAGTACCGGCCAGGCCGATCAGGTTCCAGATCGGCTTGAGCGGGCCCTTGCCGGTGTCCGCCAGCATCCAGAACATGTAGGCGATACCGACCGGTGTGATCATCATCGGCAGCAGGAAGATCACTCGGAAGAGGCGCTGACCGGGCAGCCGTTGAGTGGTGAGCAGTGCCAGGATCAGCCCAATGGCGTACTGGATGGCGAGGCCGACCGCCACGTAGACGACCGTGACTATTACCGTTCCCGGTCTGCCACCGCCGCTGAGGCTGGCGAGAATGAAATAGAAACCGGTCGTGAGAATAAGCGCCGTGACCAGGCGCGAGAAGAAGCCGAGGGCGGAGCGGGTCCTGCCGCGGAGGTAGCCCCAAAGCAGAAACGCGACCAACGCCACGGCCGCCAGGAACACCAGCCAGGCGGCCGGGGACAGTGGCGCGAAAACGCCCAGGAAGTGCCGCTGTTCGCTTCCGAACAGCAGTTTGCGAAAGTTGGCGAGTCCGACGAAGTTGATGTCGTAGCCGCCGCGCACCAACCTCAGGCGCGAAAAGGCCAAGTACAACGAGAGGATCAGCGGAAAGATCGACAGCAGCAGCACCGTGGCCACGGCCGGCAGGAGGAAGGCCAATCCGGCCACTCGCTCCAGCCAGCCGGCCAGGCCGACACGCCAGTGGCCGAGCATGGTGGGGGGAGCCGCCGCCGAAGTCGTCGGCTCCCGGGGTCGCCCGTCGGGCGGCACCTGCTACCTTTCGACACCGAGGCTGTCGAGGTACGCCTGGCGCTGTTCTTCGCGCCCGAGTTCGTCGGTTATCTCCTCCCAACCGCCGTATATCTGACTCATAGCTTCATCACGACTGAGTTCCCCCGCGAGAAACTGGCTGAGCGCCCGGTCGAGCACCACCTGCTGGTAGCGCTGATTGAACGGCACCCGCAGATCGAGCACCATGTTCGGACTGTTCAGGCTCGTTTCGATCGCACCCAGGTAGTTACGGGCCGCCTGCTCGCTGAAACCGCTCTCCAGCCACCGATCCAGGTTCTCGAACTGAGACCTGCGGTACGGGTTGAAACCGGTCTCGCCGATCGTCACGTCGACGTTGGCTTGCTCCGGCTGGCTCATATAAGACAGGAAGGCGTAGGCCGCGTCTTTCACTTCGTCGGCGGCAGCCGCATTGATCGCCCCGGACCAGCCACCGAAGGCGGCATAGGGGGCGTGATTCACGCCCTGGTCGTCGGCGTGCGGGCACGTCTGCTCGTCACAGGCCACCAACTCGCCGGTCTCGCGGTCGAGCACCTCGCTGGTACCCGGCAAGATCACGGTCCCGACCTTGTCCTGCACCACCGATTGCTCGGGGTCGATGGCGAGCGCCCCGATGTCTCCCCAATCCATCGACAGCGCGCAACGGCCGGAGATGAAAAGGTTGCGAGTATCACCCACGTCGAGGTTGAGCTCGTCGGGCGGCCCGAACTCGGTGGAAGCATCGAAAAACTCGAGAACCCGACCGAACGCCTCGTTGTCCACCAGCGGCTCCATCGTCTCGCGATCGAAGAAGGCGCCCTGCGAGGTCCCCTGCGTCTGGAGGTACGAACCCGCCACTCCCCAGGTCATGTGATAGGCCTGTGCGTTGCGCTTCTTGGTGATGCACGAGCCGTAGTCGGCTTCGCCGTCGTCGTTGAGGTCCTGCCCGTTGAAGGTCTCGGCGATTGCGAGGTAATCGTCCCAGGTGTTCGGTGGTTCCAGCCCCTCGGCCTCGAGCAGGTCGCTCCTGTAGTACACCATCAGGAAGTCGCCGTCGAGGGGAATGGTATATACCCGTCCCTGGAATGTGGAGCTGAAGTCCCGGAAGAACTCGGCTACGTCGTCCCACTGCAGCTCCTCGTCTCCCTGGACACGCTCGGTGAGATCCTCTAGGAACCCTGGAACAACATAGTCCACCATCCATTGCGGCGCGAATACGAAGGCGTCGAAGCTGTTGGTGCCGGTGGCCATGTCGGTGAGGACGCGTTGGTAGAGGTCGCTGAACGGCACCGTGATGACGTTGACACGCGCCCCGGTAAGTTCCTGGAACTCCGGTGCCCGGCGTTGCAACGGCTCGGCGATCTGCGGTCCGGTGAACGTCACCAGGTTTACCTCGACACCTGCAAACGTTTGCTGGGCGTGCGCAGTGAGTCCGGCTATCAGCAAGGCGAATATCGCGGCGGGTATGCGGAAAGATCTCATGAATCCTCCTCTGAACTCCGCTGGTAAGTGGGGTTGCCGTGGTGCCGCGTGCCTACACCCCTCCTTTCCGCCCGACGCGGCGCGGCCCGA
>JBBDRK010000047.1:0-19556 GCA_040905465.1 Trueperaceae bacterium
AAGCGTGTGTGTGGGGTAACCTGCACCGAGGGTTCGAATCCCTCCCTCTCCGCCAAAGACAAGAGAAACGCCCACGGCCGATAAGGGCGAGGGCGTCACTTTTTGCAATTGATGGGCGACGCCCTCGATCCCTCCGTTTGCCCCTGTGCGACCTAGGCGTGCTCTTCACACAGTTAAGCACAACAGTAACTACGCTCACATTACTTCCATCATACAAGCCCTTTCTGACGTCACACAGGCAACGGGGGAGCTATGTCGAACTGTCCCTGGAGAGGGACAATCGTACTTGTAATCAGCTAATGTGGTGGTGTTAGGATGAGTTTCTTGCAGAGGAGATAGATTGCACCGCTTGGGGGCGGAGGTAGTGTGAATCTCATAGAGCTTAGCGTTTTGGTACCAGAAGAGCGAGTTACCGAGTTTTACGTGATGCTGGGGAATTGGCTCGGCGGCAAGCCCGACCAGGCCGAGAACGGCGAGGGCTCAGGCGAAGCGGGGGGTCGGCGGCGCCGGCGCGCCCGCCAGTCTCCGCGCGCGGCCCTCAACAGCCGTTATGCCGGTATCAGTGAATACCTCAAAGAGCAGAGTGGCCAGACGGCCGAAGCGAGCTTCGGCGACATCGAGAAGGCGATCGGCAGCAACCTGCCGGCGTCGGCAGAACGTCACCGCGCGTGGTGGGCCAACACCGAGCGCAACACGCAGGCACGCGTGTGGATGGAAGAGGGCTGGCGGGTCGACCGGGTTGACTTCGACAACCGCACGGTCTCGTTCTCGCGCAACTGACGCGCTGGCACCGGACCGTTCACGGTCAGCGCGAGGCGACCTCGTCGCCTACCTCGAGTTTGGAAAGCGGCTCGCCGCTTTCCAAACAATGTTCGACGACCGCGTCCTCGAGGGTGTTCAGTATTGCTGGGATATTTCCGAGACCGGAGAGAAAGCGTAAGCGCAGCACCGGTATCAGACGAGCGAGCGCAAGATAGTGCTGCATCATCCGCTTCTTCCTGTCGGAATCGCTGAGGCTGAAGCAGTAGGCGTGCGGCAAGATCGCTGAGAACGCGGCGGCGGGCATGAGTCGCTCAACTGTCGCAACTCGACTTGCGGCACCGGCGGGAGTCTCACCAGTCTCCGCCCGCTCACCTGCCTGCCGCTCCAATACACAGATCGCCGCCAGCTCGTGTTTGCCGGTTGCAATGACCGGTCGAGGTCCCTTTACCCGAACGGACTCGCGGGACCGCTCGCCGAAATGTTCGGCTGACGCCTGTCGCAGGCGGAGGGAAAACGGTATCTGCGAAAGGATGGGATACGGTCCGGCAACGTCGAACGCTACGGCATCATCGGCGTACAGTTCATGCCCTCGACGGGTCATCGCGTAAGCGAGCGTCGACTTGCCGGTCTCCGATACGGCACAAAGAGCAAGCACGCCCCGGGGCATCACCACGGCGCTCGCGTGAAGCACCTCGCGGCCCGCGAGCTGAAGCGCCATCGGCAGGACGGTGCGGTAGTAGGTGTCAACCACGTCCGTCGACGGGATGCTCGGGCCGGGCACCACGGTTGCACTCCCCGCGGCATCGAGCCGGAAGTCGCCTATCCCTACTATGTGCATCCACGGTTGACCGCCGGCTACCTGACCGTAAGCGCACTCGCGGCCCTGATTGTCGCACCACACCTCGATCTCGGTGGAGGAGGAATCCCATCGCGGCGGGGCCAACACGTCGTCGAACCGTAAGCCCTCTACGGTAAGCTCGGCAGACTCGAGACTCATCGAAACCTTCCTCGGTTGAATTTGAGGCGCCTGGCCACGGCCGAGTTCGGCCATGACCAGGCAATCGAACGGAGACGGTTAGAGCTTGTCTTCGAACCCGACTCCAGGCACCTTGCGGGGCTCGCCAGGATCACCGGCGGTGCCGCTGAGCTTGCCGCCTCCCAGTTGGACGACGTCACGGACGCGCCCTACGTACTTCACTTTCATGGGCTTCCAAGGCTTCTTCATGGTCTCACCTCCTCTCTGGTTCCTGCAACGCAGTAGGTCTCTAGACGCGCGGGCGAACCCACGATTCCAGGCTGAGAATTCGCCAGAGGTCATCGATGTGGCGCTTGTCACGAGAGGACACCACCTCGGCGATGAAGCGATCCAAACCGCGCGGTTCGATTATCCCGAGATCGGCCAGCGCCGGCGCCCCGCCGAGTTCTCGCCAAGCGGCGGCGCTCTGGTCGAACAGGGTCTCGGCGAAGAAATCCCGCGACAGCAGCTTCTTCTGGCGGTCGAACCCGAACCCCGGAAACCTCCGTTCCAGGTCCTCCCTCACGAGTCCCTTGCTGCGGCCGCCACGGTTCAGCAGATGCGGCGGAACTCGATAGAGGAACTCGATCAGATCCGCGTCCCAGTAGATGTCGAATTGCCTCATGCCGAGGCGCCGACCGCTGTCGAAGATCTCCTCCACATCGAGCGCGAACAGCGGGTGTTGCAGCGAGTGCTCCATCTGGGCGAAGTAATGTCCACCAACGCCGGGCCTCGAGGGCCGCGCCGATCGCGCCCGAGCCCGTTCTTCGATCCGCTGTTCCAGGCGTTCCCGCAGGCTGGCGTCGGGCGCCAACCAGGCAGGGATTCGGCTCAGCCTCTCGGCGATACCGTTCTCGAGTCTCCGCTCCTGGAGAGTCGGAGCGAGCGCCTCCAGAAGCTGCCGCTGTCGCGATTTGGCAAGCGGTCTCAGACCGTTTGACCACACGATGTTGCGCCACAGAGGCAGGGACGGCAATCTCAGCGAGCGCTGCAATGCCGCCGCGAAGCGCACGAGTCCGGGAAGATCGAGCGAAGCCAGCAGGTCCGCCGCCAGGAGCGGGGTGACGGTCAGCCACTCGTCCCCTCCCCCGCCCGTGAGGATCGTTCTGCAACCATGCCTTTTGCCCTCCAGCGCCAGCTGATGATAAGCGGGGAGCCACACGTTCTGCGGCGGGGCGGAGCCGCCAACGGAGAAGTCGAGGGCGGTCTGCACGAGTCCCTTTTCCCCAACGACGGAAACGAGATCCATGGTGGTGATCGGGATTCCCAGGCTGTCGGCGACTCGGCGCTGTGTCTCCTCTTCGCTGACCTCTCCGGGAAAGAGCAGTGACAGAGCTCGCGGACCGGGCGTTCCGTTGCCCCGCGAATGCTCCACGGCGGCCGCCGCCACCGACACCGAGTCGAGGCCGCCACTGAGGTAGATTCCCGCTGGTCCTTGCCTCAACGCCCTTCCAACCGACTGGTCGAGCAAACGGCCGAACTCACCTAGCTCGCTCTCGTCGACCCACTCCGCTCCCGCCCCGACAGGGGGCGGTCGCCAGTACCGCTCCACCCTCAACGACGTTCCGTCGGCCACCAACAGGCTGCCGGGGGGCACCCGCCGCAGGCCACGGTAAAAGGTCTCCTCCAGGCCGGGATGATGACGGGCCAGCAGGCCGGCGGCCAACGCCCGGTCCACGGCCAGTCCCGGTCCGGAAGCCCGCTCAAAAGCCTTCAGCGAGGTGGCGAACTGCAGTACGTCGTCCTGCCTGCTATAGAACAACGGAAATACTCCGACACGATCGCGCGCTGCCAGAAGCCGACTCCGGCGGCCGTCCCAGAGGCAGAAAGCAAAGGTTCCCTTCAGCCGCCGAACCGTCTGTTCACCCCAAGTGAGATGTGCAGCGAGGACCAGGTCCGCATTGTTCTGCGGCGCGTCCCGGCCGACGTCGGCAGCGGCGATGATCTCCTGCCGGTTGTATATCGTTCCCTCGAAAACCACGGCAGAACCGTGCTCGGCAGCGACTTCCGGTCGCTGGCCCGGTTGGAACCGGAGGCTCAGCACGCTACCGCCGGATGCCGCGATGGCGAGGCAGCCACGATCCTCTGCCGGCGCCGAGGCACCGTCGTCGAGGGTAACCAGCCACTCGCCGGCGAAAGGACCGGTCTGCTCGCCAGGCCGAAGCGCGGTGCTAAGCGCCATCGACACTCAACACCTGTTCCTCTGTCAACGACTGCAGAAGCCCCTCGACCTCCGTGCGCAGCGACTCCGACTCCACGCTGTACTCGTCGGCCAGCCGCCTCTCCATCTCATCCTTGCTGAGTCCGTCGTTCGCCATCTCGTAGAGTTTGCCCGCAGTGTCGTTCAACTCGAGGATTCGATCGGTCGCCAGGTTCACCAACACCATCGACTCTCCCAGGCGCTGCGCTACCACATCAGGATTCGGTTTCCACCTCATGCTCGCCCCCCTTTCGGTCGGTCCTCACCGGCCGCCCGGCCCGAGCCGGACTTCCGTTCCTGTCGCTTAGTCATGCCCATGGCCGCCGGTACCTCCACGCAGCGTCACCATGCTCTTGAACGCGAGGAGTTCGCCCCCGCCTATCAGGACTTCCTGCTGCCACTCCAGCCAGGCATGTCCTTGTACGTCGCCACGGCTCGTGCTGGCCATGCCGACATGGACTTCTGAAGGGCTGCCTCGTTGGCGCAACAGTACCTGCAGCGCCAAGGCCCGGGTGAGGCAGGTCGCGCTCGGCACCCTGCTCGAAACGGCGGTAACGGCCCAGGCGAGTCTCCTTGCCCGATAGGACGTCAACGGGCGGGTTTCGATGCGGCGCTTCGTCAATGCCCGGTGCAGGCGCGAAAGGGGAACCAGCCAGAGCGCGAGGCGCACGAACAGAATCACGGGCAAGACGCGCAGGAGAAGGCGTCGGTCCTCCTGGCGCAGGGTCAAAAGTTGAAGTGGCGGAATTCGGCCAATCGACGAAACCGCATGACACATTCTCGTCTTCAGCGCTGTACCAGGCACCGCGGGCCCCCCCTCGGACTAGATCGCCTACCCTCGGCGGCTTCGACTCTCGCCGCCCTCCGCTTATGTGTGTTCGAACTGTAAACCAGTGCTCAATCGGGAGATGTGCGAAGGTCACTGGCGGCATTGTGACGCTGCCCGGCCCTGCCGTGCGGGCCCTGCCTATACTGCCCGCACGAAGGTCGGGGCCAGCAACAGCCGGGCAGGAGCAGTTTGGACGGCGCCGGCGAGGCGAGGCACCAGGGAGGTCGAGGGGCGTCAATGGATTCACCGGTCAGGGAGTCCGACGAGAACCGGTACGCGGAATCCACTGCGTCCACCGGCACCTTTCTCGATCTTTTTCTGAACCTCCTGTCGTGGCGCTTCGCCGGACTCGTCCTGTTGACGCTACTGATCGCTCTGGCATCAGGAATTGCCCTGGTGATGCTCATACCGATGCTCCAGGTTGCAGGTCTGAGCGTGCCGGTCGGCGCCGGGGAACGAGTGGCTGAAACGGTTTTCACCGGCATGAAAACGCTCGGCGTAGAGCCGAACTTGCTCTCGGTGCTGGCGCTGAATCTCTTAATCGTCGCCGTAACTGCGTCGTTGTCGCGTCTTCAGGCAGTCAGCTCGGCAAGATTCAACCAGTCGGTGGTCAGGAGCCTGCGGCTGGACCTGTACCGGAACCTCTCTCGCTCCGACTGGCTCTACTTCGCGGGGCAGCGTAGCTCTCGCTTCTCGCATATGCTGCTCGGCGAGCTCGAGCGGGTGGGCGGAGCCGTCTCCGCCCTGGTGTCGCTGCTGGTCAGCGCCGGGAGGACTCTGGTCTACACCGCCATAGCGGTCACGCTGTCACCGATCCTCACTGGCCTCACGCTCGCCCTTGGAGGCGGCCTGTCCCTTGTCCTTCTTCGCCGTACCAGCATGGCCCGTGCTATCGGGCAGGGTGTGTCGGAGGCCTACGAGGCGCTCTACTCCACTACTGCCGAGCATCTGGCGGCCATGAAACTCACCAAGAGCCACGCGCTGGAGCCGCGCCAGACCCTCGAGTACGCGGAGGTCAGCCGTCGCGTCGAGGCGGCTCATGTCGATACCGCCCGAAATCAGGCCGACGTGACTCTATGGCTACAGGTCGGGAGCATCGCGGCGCTCAGTGCGATCGTCTATGCAGCTCTGGGTATTCTGGCGCTACCCGTTACGACCGTGCTGCTCCTTCTGTATCTGTTTTCGAGACTCCTGCCGCTCCTGGCAGGAGTGCAGAGAAACTACCAGTCGTTCATCAGCCTCCTGCCCGCCTACGGGCGGCTGAGGAGCGCATTGGAGCAGAGCGAACGCGCCCGGGAGACCGTCAGCGAGCAGATGGATCCGTTCGTGTTGAGGCGGGGGATCGAGCTCGAAGGCGTAACGTTCGAATATCCGAATGGCGACGGCGCGGCGGTCCTGGAACTCGATCTGTATTTGCCCGCCGGCCAGACGACCGCAATCGTCGGACCCTCCGGATCCGGCAAGAGTACCGTGGCCGACTTGGTGATCGGCCTGATATCCCCAGGTGCGGGGGTGGTCGAGATCGACGGCGAGCCCCTCACGCCCCAACGGCATAGGGCCTGGCGCAGCCGCGTGGGTTACGTCTCCCAGGACCACTTCCTCTTTCACGAAAGCATTCGCACCAATCTGTCGATTGCGCGGCCGGAGGCGAAAGAGCAGGAGCTGTGGGACGCTCTGGAATCGGCCGCGGCGGACTTCGTCGGCGAGCTGCCAGACGGGCTGGATACCGTTGTCGGAGACCGCGGCCTGCGGCTGTCGGGCGGGGAACGGCAGCGCCTGGTACTTGCCCGCGCACTGCTGCGCGACCCGTCCCTGCTCGTCCTGGACGAGGCGACGAGCTCCTTGGACACCGAGAACGAGGAGCGGATCAAGGAGGCCATCGATCGGCTCGCCGGCAGAATGACCATCCTGGTGATCGCACATCGCCTGGCGTCGATACGTTCAGCGCACGCGATTCACGTCCTCGAAGGGGGCCGCCTCATCGAGTCCGGGACCTGGACGACGCTTCTCGAACGCGAGCACAGCCGCTTTCGGACGTTGGCGGCAGCGCAGGGTCTGGAACTGAATCCAATCAGTCCGACCGCGTTCGATCGGCCAGCAGAGTCCCTTCCACGCTGAGCGGCACCCCGTCCAGCTCCAGCCGCGGGTGTTCGTTGCCATCGGGTCCGGCGACCCAACTCAAGTCGGCCTGATACGACCGGCGGCGAAGCCCAAGCAGCAGCGCTATCGCTTGCAGCTCGCGGTCCTCGTACCCCGCCCGTCCCAATATCCGCAAACAGCGATGGATGCTCATCCGAATGCGGCGCCACCGTCCGGCAGTGAGCCGACGAGGCGCACGCCTGGGCATGGCGAGGGAACTGGCCGGCGACCGAAGGCTTTCTCTGAGTTGCGCAAGCCGCAACGCCTCCAGAACGGCCGGCAACTCGCGCAGCACGGCGAACGGCGCAATCAATATCTCGGCCAGCGCTAGCATCGACCGCTCCAGATAGCGATTGCCGCGCTCGGGAGCTACCAGCAAATTCCACAGATGGCGCTGGAGCCGCGAGGGGGCTGTAAGGTTGCAGACGCCTTCGAACGGGTCACAGCGGCTGCGGAAGATACGGTATGTATTCGCGCATCCGAGCTCGATCGCACGGTCCTCGAGCTCCCATGGCTCGAGCTCGAACTCCTCCTTCAGGATTCGGAAGTCGAGATAGTCGTGAGCGCGCAGTTCCCAGTCCTCGGGCGACCAGGAACGATTGAGCACGAGGCCGATAAGCACAGCGTCCACAGGGTGGAGCTGTCGCACACGAACCCCGTCCCAATCGATTACTTGCGATTTCGCCCAGGCCTGCCGGGTAATCCTCTCCTGTCGACCGTGCGACGCGAGGTGATTGTGATTGTTGTGTACGAGCCGGCGGTGCACATCGAGGTGGACGCCGGAGCGCCGGTGTCGCAACTGCATAACTTCGTGTCCGCTATAGCTCTCCGTCCTACGGGCATGCGCCGTCGCTGGCCAGTCGGCATGCCACAGCAACTGCCAGCACTGTTCCTGAGCGAGATCGCCCGCTCGCACCGCGTCGGATGGGCGAATCAGAAGGTCGACGTCGCTGTAGCGCCGTTGCGCAGTGGCCGGGTAGACGAACTCGGCGAGATGGAACCCTTTGAAAACCAGAGCCTCGATTCCTGAACGTTGCCAGCTCCGCAACAAACGCCTAAGTTCGCCGCGAACGGCGAGATGGCGAGCGCTGGCGACCATCTCGGCAGTCCTCACGACCGGCCCGGGGTTGCTGAGAACTCCCGCGGCGTAGCTGGCGAGACCGAGTTCGCTGAGCAGCTGTGGATCAGGAGCTGTGTCAGGCGTGTCCGTCAGAAATCGTTCCACCTGCCTGGCGTGTCTTCGGCGTGAGCCGATCCGTGGCGAGGCCATGAGTCATTCTCGGGGTCAGGCGAGTCGCCTTCGGGGCAGGCGTCACCTGCCTGCTCGTGCCCTGAGCGCAATCGACGGAGCCGCCCGGCAGCGCGGCTTCGGGGCGACCAGTTGATCGACCGGCTGACGCTATGCTGTGCTCGTGAAAGTGGGAGAGGAAAGTTGACGCCGTCGATACCCATAGCCCTGGCCGCCGGCATCCTTTCCTTCCTTTCGCCCTGCGTCCTGCCCCTCGTCCCTTCGTACCTGGCGTACCTCGGTGGGGACGTCAACAGACGGCCGGTCGTGATCCGCAACAGTTTGCTGTTCGTGCTCGGTTTCTCCTTGGTGTTCGTGTCGCTGGGTGCCTCGGCCAGCCTGGTCGGCGCCGTCGTGCTGGACAACCGTGGCTGGCTCATGCGGCTCGGCGGGTTGGTAGTCATCGCCTTCGGGCTGATGCTCTTTGGCGTGCTGCGCGTACCGTTCCTGTACCGGACCGCGCGCCCCGGATATCCCGAAAACGGCAGCACTCCTCTGGGCGCGGTAGTGATGGGGATGTCATTCGCCATCGGTTGGACCCCCTGCATCGGCCCGGTGCTGGGCGCAATCCTCACTCTGGCGGGTGCTTCGGGAACGCTCTCCACCGGAGCGGGCCTGCTGGCGGTATACGCCGCCGGACTGGCCATCCCCTTCCTGATCGCGTCGTTCGGCCTCGGAGCTGTGACCCGTTTCACCGAGCGATTCCGGCGTTACCTGCCGTGGGTTGAGCGGGTCTCCGGGGGCATCCTGGTAACGGCCGGCCTGTTGATGGTAAGCGGCTACTACACGCGGTTGAACGCATACATGATCAGGCTCACGCCTCAGTGGCTGATCGAGCGCCTCTGATTGGCGAGCCACGGCCCACTGTGGCGGCGACAGGTCGAAATACTCGCACGGCAGCGAACAGGCTGGATGATAAGCTTTGGACGTGAGCCAAGCGCATTCTTCCCCGCTCGGAGTATTCGATTCCGGCGTCGGCGGACTCACCGTCCTTCGCGAACTGCAACGAGTACTTCCCCACGAGGATTTCCTCTACCTCGGCGATACCGCCCGCCTGCCGTACGGCAGCAAACCGCCGGAGATGGTCGCCGAATTCGCCCGTGAAATCTCCTGGGCGCTGGTGGAGCGCGGGGTCAAAGGGATCGTCGTGGCCTGTAACACGGCCGCTTCCGCCGGCGGCCTGGCCGAACTGGCATCGTCTTTGCCGGTGCCGGTATGGGGGGTCATCGATCCGGGCGTTCGGTCAGCGATAAGCCGGAGCCGCGGAGGATGCGTCGGAGTACTCGGTACTGTAGCCACCATACGCTCACGGGCCTATCAAGCGCGGCTCGAGGCCGCCGGCGTCGACACCTGGGCGAAGGCCTGTCCGCTGTTCGTGCCGATCGTCGAGGAGGGGATTTCAGACAACGAGATCGCCGGACTGGTTGCCCGTCACTATCTGGACAAGCGACCCGAACTCGACGTTCTCATTCTCGGTTGCACCCACTACCCGGCTCTCAAGGGAACGCTTCAGGAAGTGCTGGGTCAGGGAGTTACGCTCGTCGACTCCGCCGAGGAAACGGCTGTTACAGTGGCCGCCGACCTGTCCGACATGGGGCTCGCGGTAGAGCACGACCGTGTCGGCCGGATTCACCATCTGGTCACCGGCGATCTCGAGAGCTACCTGCATACCGCCCGTGTCCTGGGAGGTCCCGACGGAACCGCCGAGCGCCTCGGCTATCCGCTATCAAGCCTCGACCGCGCGCTCTACGAGCCGGTTGGCTGACGCGTGCGCCATGAACGCGGCGAGACCGAGATGCGCCAGGTATCGATTACCCCCGGGTACAACCGGTATGCCGAGGGTTCCGCCCTGGTCGAGTGGGGACATACCACCGTCCTGGCGACGGTTACCGTCGACCCGCGCTTGCCGCCGCATCTGCGCGGCCGCGGCAACAGGCCGCCGGAAGGGTGGTTGACGGCGGAGTACGCGCTATTGCCCCGCAGCACCCAGGAGCGCTCCTCGCGCGAACGGCTCTATGCGGGGGGACGAACCCAGGAGATCCAGCGGCTGATCGGTCGTGCGCTGCGGACCGTAACCGATCTGAGCCTGTTTCCGAACAAGACGTTAATAGTCGACGTCGATGTGCTGCAGGCCGACGGTGGGACGCGCTGTGCCGGACTGGTGGCCGGTTACGCGGCTCTGCACCAGGCCGCCAATCGTCTGATATTCGCGGGCGACTTGGCCGAGTGGCCCCTCCTGTTCGAATTGGGTGCCGTGAGCGTGGGTATTGTCGACGGGGAGGAGTACGTCGATCTGGAGTACAGCGAGGACGTGCGGGCAGAAGTAGACC
The DNA here is from genome assembly GCA_040905465.1 of Trueperaceae bacterium. Taxonomy (GTDB): domain Bacteria; phylum Deinococcota; class Deinococci; order Deinococcales; family Trueperaceae; genus DASVCN01. Next base: position 10,564 of record JBBDRK010000047.1, read on the forward strand.
TCAACGTGGTGGCCACCGGCGATGGACAGGTAATAGAGGTGCAGGGAGGTGGCGAGCAGCGACCCGTGCCGGCCGAACGGTACGTCGGTCTGGTCGCAAAGGGAGTGAGCGCGGTGCAGAGCCTGACGCAGTCGATCCGTCCGCAACTCCGGTGAGAGGACAGTGATGAAGCCGAAGTTGGTGTTGGCAACCAGGAACGAGGGCAAGATCAGCGAGATGCGACTCGCGCTGGCGGAGATGGACGTGGATCTGCTGTCGGCACGTGAACTCGGACTTGGAGAGGGTCCGGAGGAACACGGCTCGTCATACGAGGAGAATGCGCTGATCAAGGCAGCGCATGCCGCGCATGCCAGCGGGCTGCCCGCCTTGGCCGACGATTCGGGGCTCGAGGTGGACGCGCTCGACGGCGCGCCCGGTATCCACTCGGCTCGATTCGGCGGCGAGCTCGGTTACGGCGAGCGTATTGCCTACCTGTTGCAGCGACTCAAACATCTTCCTCCCGAGGATCGCGGCGCAAGCTTCGTAAGCGTGCTCGTTCTGGCGACCGCTGACGGTCGGATAAAGACCTTCACCGGGAGGTGCAGCGGCAGGCTCCTCCTCGGTCCTCGCGGGGAGGGGGGCCACGGCTACGATCCCATCTTCTGGAGCCCGGAGCTTGGGAAATCGTTTGCCGAGGCGACCGAGTCGGAGAAGGGCAGGGTGAGCCACCGCGGCCTCGCTATCGCCCAGTTGCTGGACTGGTCACGCGGCCACGAGTCGTGGCTGACGACCGGGCCGCAGCTCAACGGCGCCGGTGACCGCTCCGACTGAACGGAAGCGAACTATCTGGGGTTCGGCGCCCGCACCTTCCTCGTTCGGACCTGCCTTCAGGGCGCTCCGCCCCTAGTTGACCGGGAATCTTTTCATCTTGGGTACTACAATGGTCGATCGAGGCCCGGCGGCGACCTCTGGCGTGGTCGGACCTCGAGGGAGGCACACCGATGAGGTACTACCCATTCAATATTCGGGCTTCGCTTACGGCGCTGCTGATCGTTGCCGGAGCTGCTCTCGCCCAGCAGGCGCCATTGCCGGCAGCCGCCCAGGATGCCCTCGACCAGGGAAGAGCGGCGATGAACCAGGCGCTGTCCACCTATGAGGCCCAGTATCCCGACCGAGCGCTGTGGCAGGAGGCCTTCAGACACGGTCGCCGAGCTCAGACTCTCGCTCCGGAGCATCCCGAGCCGCAGCTCTTCCTGGCCGAGGCATATAGCCGTTCCAACTGGTTCGGGCCCGCCTGGAACGCCTGGCTCGCATACCTCGACCAGGGCAACCTTCTGGACGCCGATGCTACGCCGCTATTCAGTGAGGTCGGGTCACAGCAGGGTTACAACTACTACCGCCAGGGACGCCTGAGCGATGCTGCCGACGTCTACCGGCGCATCATCGATGAAGTGCCCTTCGACCTGGAAGCCCACACCTGGATGGGTCGCTTGCTGATCGAGATGGGCCAGCCCGAGCAGGCCATCAGCTACTGGCAGACGGTCGTCGACCGAAATCCCGGCGACTCCAGGGCGGCATATTTTCTCGAGCTCGCCCGCGACCAGTCTCGCTGGGGGACGGAGGCGGTAAACGCATTCCGGCAAGGAGTCGAGTTCCACGAGCAAGGGGCGCTCGAGCGGGCGCGCGAGCGCTTCGCCCGCGCCACCACTCACAATAGCCGCTTCCCGGACGCCTGGGCCTGGCTCGGACGCGTCGCCTTCGAGCGGGGCGACTACGCGGATGCCCGCACCTTTTACGAGCGGGCAAGCAGCCTGGCACCCTCGAATCAGACCTACAGTTACTTCCGTGAGGAGTCGGAGCGGCGGGTCGAGACGGGTGTTGGCGGTGCACGAGGTACTCCCGATGTCGATGGTGCTGAAGGCGCTCGCGGTGCCGATGGTGCCGAAGGTGCTCCCGCTGTCGATGGTGCCGAGGGGAACGACCGGACCCCCTGACGGCCGGGAATACCGATCATAGGTAGCCGACCATGCGTGAGGCGACACGCGCCGCTTCCGGCGCAGGGCGCGCCCCGGGCCGGTTGTGTTTGCCGGGCGTGCCGACCGCTGCTCCTCATGATCCTCACGCTGGTCGAATGTGCACTTCACTCCCTTTGGCTTGCGGCTTTGAAGCGGACGGCGAGCCACCTCGCCTTGGCCTTCGCAAGCACAACGACTCATCCGATCACCTGAGAATTCAATGAGGACGAGGTGAGATGTCTAACCGGCTCATGGTCATGCGCGGCATGGTCGCGCCGGCTCTGGAGACGTAGCCTGTTCAGCGTAGGCTTTTGGGGCTTCACGTACCCAGATCAAAGGGGGGATCAACGAAATGAAACAGAAACTTCTCATGCTCCTGGCCGTATTGCTCACTGGCGGCATGCTGGTGGCTTGCGGTCCGGGCGACGAACTCGCCGATGACACCGGTGGCGGCATAGTCGACGAGCCACTCGGTACCGAAACCACAGACACCCTGGACGGCGACACCACGACGGAGACTTTCGGTGACGACGCCGCCGATACGACGGCGGACACCGGCGAGACCGTCGAGATGGACCTCGGTGAAGGCGAAGAAGTCGCCGACGATGCGGCTGCCGAGGATGGTGTTGCCGCCGACGCCGAAACCGACGCCGACGTCGACGTGACAACCGAGGAGACCACGGAAGATACCGCCGATGACACTACAGCCGAAGCAGGCGAGGGAGAAGACGGGGACGTTGCAGGCGGTGGTGCCGCACCGGCCGCCGGTGAAGCGGTCGTCGTGACGTTCAGTCAGGCCGCCGAAGGCGTTGCCGTCGAGAACGTGCAGGGCGCCGAAGATGCCGAGTCGGTCGCTTCTACCGACGAGACCAACCCCGACCTGAACCTGACGGTTGGCCAGCGTTACGAGTTCGAATACGACGGTGAAGGCGATCTCGTCTTCTTCAACTCGGACAACGAGGCACTGTTGTCGAGCGCCGGAATCGAAAGCGCGTTCGCAGAGGACGGCGAAGTTCAGGCCGAGATGGAGGACGGCCGGGTGAGCTTCACGCTGACTGAAGAGTTGGCGCAGGAACTCGATCACTACGCCGTTGGTCCCGAAGAGCAAGGCGGGCAGGTAAACGCCAACTGATCGGAGGGAAGAACCGAAATCAAAGGGGGCGGAGCGCAGAAAGCGCTCCGCCCCTACTTCTTGCCACCCCGCAGGGTGACTCCTGTCGTCAGATCTGGACGTGCACGCGCGCCCCGTCACCCAGCAGGTGCACGGCGTCTGAAAAACGCACTACCCGCGTGTGGTAACCCATCGAGACTGTATGGGTCCGAGCGCCGTTCTTGAAGAACTTCACGCCTCGCAGCAGGTCACCATCGGTAATCCCTGTTGCGCTGAATACTATGTGCTCTCCCGGTGCGAGGTCGTTGGTTCCGTAAACCCGCTCCGGATCGGCGCCCATCGCCTCGAGCCGCGCGCGCTCCTTATCGTTGCGAGGCCGGAAACGAGCCTGTATCTCACCACCCAGGCACTTTAGGGCGGCCGCGGCAAGGACACCCTCCGGCGCCCCGCCGATTCCCATCACGGCGTGCACATTGGTCCCTCGTACCGCCCCGGAAAGGGCGGCTATCACGTCTCCGTCTCCGATCAGCTTGACCCGAACTCCACATGCCCTGACTTCGCGAATCAACTGCTCGTGCCGTGGCCTGTCGAGTATCACCACGGTCAGATCCTCGATGTCGCGGTCGAGGCTCATCGCTACAGCCCGCAGGTTCGCCGCCGCCGGCCAGGTGAGGTCCACCTTGCCCGCCGCCGGCGGCCCCACGATCAGCTTCTCCATGTAGGTGTCGGGCGCCTGGAAAAGCCCGCCCTTCTCAGCCAGGGCGATTACGGCGACGGAGTTGTTCACCATTCGAGCGGTGATGCCCGTTCCCTCTACCGGGTCGACGGCGATGTCCACGGGCCACCGCCCGGTGCCGGCCCTGCCCACGCGCTCGCCGATGAACAGCATGGGGGCCTCGTCTCGCTCACCCTCGCCGATCACTATCTCGCCGTCGATGTCCAGCTCGTTGAGCACGCGCCGCATCGCGTCGGTGCCTTCCTGATCCACCAGGTCCGAGTCGCCCTTGCCGGCTGCTCGACTGGCGGCGATGGCCGCTTGTTCGGTCACTCGAACGGTATCGAGTACCAGCGCGCGCTCCATGTCGCCCGAGGGTATCGAGAGCGTCCTGCCACCCTTGGTTCCCCCGTTCGGTTGCGTTTGACTACGCTCCGCCTTATCCCTCGGTTGATTCTTGGCCATGATTGAGCATTGTCCCACACGCCGCCCGGCACGGCGGTGTTGTACGGCCCTTGTGCCGGCGTCTGGCCCAGGTTGCAAACCGGGCCCGGGGTGCCCGGGACGTCAGCCTTTGCCGCGATCTCGGTGCCGCTCCTCCAGTAACGACGCGACCGCCATCATCGATTGGCCACGCTCGTGCAGCACTACCGTAAGGTGAAAGAGCAGGTCGGCCGCCTCGGCCACCAGCTCGTCGTCTTTCCCCTCGAGCGCCGCCACGATGGTCTCCCCGGCCTCCTCGACCACCTTCTGCGCCTCGTAGCCCAGGCCCCTGGCATGCAGCCGCGTCACATACGAACCCTCCGGCAAGTCGCGCAGCCGCTCGCCCACTACTCGTTCCAGCAACTCGAACGCCCGTGCCGGTCCGGACTCGCCGGCGACCGGCTCCGGCGCGCCTGCCGCTGCCGGTGCCGGCTCACTGGCGGTGCCGGTCGGACCCGCCGCCGGCTCGCGAGCAGAACCGTCAGGGGCGACCGAAGCGGTACGGAAGAAGCAGGACCTGGCGCCGGTATGGCATGCCGGCCCGGTTTGCGCCAGGCGGTACAGGACGGCGTCCCCGTCGCAGTCCAGCGCGACCTCTCTCACCTGCTGGATGTTGCCGCTGCTGTCGCCCTTGCGCCACAACCGGCCGCGTGAACGGCTGAAGTAGTGGGCACGGCCGGTCTCGACCGTCAGTCTCAGCGACTCGCGGTCGGCATACGCCAGCATCAGGACCTCTCCACTGTCGTGGTCCTGAGCGATAACCGGCACCAGGCCACGCTCGTCGAATCGGACATCGTCGAACAGGACGGCCTCGTTTCCGCCACCCGCACCCGCCGCCGACGAGCTCACCGCGACTCCGCCAACGCCCGATCGAGGTCGGCAATCAGATCGTCAGGGTGTTCGAGCCCCACCGAGAGGCGCAGCAGATCTCGGGGTGTGGCGCTGTCGGGTCCCTCTACCGATGCGCGGTGCTCGATCAGACTCTCTACTCCGCCGAGCGACGTCGCCCGGGTGATGAGTCGTACGCCCGCAGCCACCCCGGCCGCACCGGCCTCGCCGCCTTGCGGACGAAACGACAGCATGCCGCCGAAGCCTCTCATCTGGCGTCTTGCGACATCGAATCCCGGATGCGTGGGCAGCCCCGGGAAGTACACCTGCGCCACCCGCCGGTCGGCCTCGAGGAAGGACGCCACCGCGGCGGCGTTTTCGAGATGACCGCGCAGGCGGTAAGGCAGTGTTTTGATTCCGCGCAGAGTCAGCCAGCAGTCGAAGGGCGACGGCACGGCGCCTTCGCAGCGCTGCAGGAACCGGATTCGCTCGAACGCCTCGCCCGCGGTTCGGGCGATCACGGCGCCGCCCAGGACGTCGGAATGGCCGGAGAGGTACTTGGTGGTTGCGTGTAATACCAGATCGGCCCCCAGTTCGAAGGCGGGCAGCATCCGGCCGGGTGTCCAGGTAGCGTCGCACAACACTCGTGCGCCTGCGGCTCGAGCCAGGCGAACCACCGCGGCCAGATCCGTGACCTTGAGCAGAGGGTTCGACGGCGTCTCGACCCACACCAGCCGCGTATCGCCGGTCAGCGACCGCTCGACCGCCGCCAGGTCGCTCATGTCGACCCGGCTGACCGAAACGCCCCACGGTACGAGCGCCTCGACCAGTAGCCGGCGGATGCCGTGGTACATGTCGTCGGGCACCAGTACCCGCTCGCCGGGTCGCAGTAATGACCGCAACGCGACCGAAGCGGCCGCCGATCCGGAAGAGAAGGCGGCTGCCTCGGCACCGCCTTCGAGCGCGGCCAGCGTACGCTCCAGCGCGTCCCGGTTGGGATTGCCCTGGCGGGTGTAGACAAAGCCGCCCGGATAGTCGCCGGCGGCCGATCGTTCGAACGTGGTCGACAGGTGTATTGGGGCGGTGACCGCACCGGTAGCCGGGTCGGGTCCGCCCGCGGCGTGGATGGCCAACGTCTCCAGCTTCTGACTCGCGAAGTTCATACGATGCGCACCTCGAGACCTCTTTGCGCCAGCAATCTCTTCACCTCTCCTACGGTAGTCTCTCCGCGATGGAAGATGCCTGCCGCCAAGGCGGCGTCCGCCTGGCCGCCGGTCAGGACTTCCAGCATGTGCTCCGCCTTGCCGGCGCCGCCTGAAGCGACCACAGGTACATCGACGGCGCGCGAGACGCTCCGCATGATTTCGAGATCGTAACCGCTCTTCATGCCATCGGCGTCGATGCTGTTGACGACTATTTCGCCGGCTCCCAGCTCTTGTCCTCGCACCGCCCAGGCAACCGGCTCCAGGCCGGTCGTCCGCCTTCCGCCCGCGCTCATGACCTCCCAACCCGGGACTTCGGCGCGCCGCCTGGCGTCGATCGACAACACAACCGCCTGCGAGCCGTAATGATCGGCCGCCTGCCGGATCAGATCCGGTTCGGCCAGCGCCCCGGAGTTGAGCGACACCTTGTCCGCTCCGGCCAGGAACAGGGCACGGAAATCGTCGAGGGTCCGTACTCCGCCGCCGACGGTTAGAGGCATGAAACATTGCTCGGCTACCCGGGTAGCCACCTCGAGCATCGCCTGGCGCCCCTCGGAACTGGCGGTGATGTCGTAGAGCACCAGTTCATCCGCTCCCTGAGCGTCGTAGCGCAACGCCAGCTCGACCGGGTCGCCGACGTCTTCGAGCTCACCGAGCTCGGCACGTCCGAACTGCTGACCGCGGGTCGTGCGGCCGTCATGCACGTCGAGACAGGGAATAATTCGCTTGGCCAACACCAGGCGAGCATACCGTGCCGAGATAGCAAGGCCCAGAGAGGCCCGTCGAAGATCGGGGTCGCGGGACCCGGTCGACTACCGGGTCGAGGAGTCCCCTCAGCGAGCCAGCAACGACATAATCTCCACATGGTGGGTGTGGGGATAGAAGTCGTAGGGACGAGCCAACCGCAAGTGCCAGCCGGTGCCGAGGAAATAGGCGGTGTCGCGGGACCAGGTGGCCGCGTCGCAGGAAACGTAGAGCAGCCGATCGGCGCTGGACGAGTCGATGAGCTCGCGGGTCTCGCGGCCCAGGCCGGAACGTGGCGGATCGACCGCGATCAGCTCGGCGCCGGCAGGAATCGGAGACTTTAGCGCGTCTCCGGCATGAAAAGCTATGTTCTGTATCCCCAACCGCCGGGCGTCGGCGCTACCGCGGCTGACACTGCCCCGGTCTATCTCTACCGCTTCGACGCGCCCGAACGAGGGGGCGAGGTGCATGGCGATCAACCCCGAGCCGGCGAAGAGCTCGAACGCGAACTTCCCGGCGCCGGCCGCTACGGCGGCATCCCGGTAGAGCGCCGCGGCGGCATCCGGATTGGGCTGCGCGAAGGAGGTAACGCTGACCGACACGTCCAAGTCTCCGTACACCTGGCGTATGCGCTTGCCACCGGCCAAGCGCTCGCTGCCACCACGGAACCGGCCGCGAGCGTCGTAGCGAGCATAGGCCACTCCTATCACGCCGGCCTCCACCAGCTCGTGCGCGTAGGGCAACAGCGTTCGCTGCGGAGATGTGGCGATCAACGCCAGAAGGGCCTCGCCGCGGTCGTTTCCCCGGATCGCGATCTCGCGCACACCTTTCGGAGGAGGCCGCCGGAGCAACTCCCGCCATACCTCGGCCACCGACCGGTTGGCCACTGGGTCGTCGTCCAGCACCACCGCAGCGTTGCTGCCCGGTTGCCTATAGCCCAGGCCCTCGTCGGTCACTACCGGCTGCACCGCGCTCCGGTAGCGCCACAGCGAGGGCGACGGGCACACTTCCGAAATCGCCACCGGCTGGCTTCCGCTCGGCAACGCCCGGTTCAGCGCGTCGACTATCACTTCCCGCTTGAGCTCGAGCTGACGAGAATAGCGGATATGGCCGTAGTCGAGTCCCGGATGTCGCAGCACCGGCAACCGGTCGGGGCTCGGCTCGATGATCTCCTCTGCCTCGGCACGCAGTACCCCGGAACGCTCCTCTGGCCGGCCGCGTACCAGCTCGCCCGGAATGCCTCCGCGAACCAGAACCAACCGGCCCTCGGGCAGTCGAGCCAGGCTCAGGCCACCGTGGACGATTCGCTCGAGCCTGAGTTCGATCACCGGTGCAGTGTAGCCGAGACGTGGGCGGCTGCGCGATCCGCTCGCGGCGATCGGCCGCTCTCACGCCGGCCGCCGAAAGCCGTTGGTCGGCCCCTGTTATACTCGCTCCATGAAGCGCTCCGTCCAGGAAATCGTCGAGCTGTTGGTGTTCGGCCTGATCGCGTTGCTGATCGGAACCGCACTGCTGTGGCTGGTCGGCTGGGTATTCGATCTGGTGGGCGTGCTGTTCAAGTTCTTCGCCGGACTCATCTGGAGCTTGCTGCGGTTCATCGTGCCCGTAGCGATCGTGGCCGCCATCGTGTATGCGTTGGTCCGCCTGTTCCAGCAGCAGCGGGAGCGGAGTACCGAGCAGCGCCAGGACGCCGCTGCGACTGCAGCGGCGACGGCGACGACACCTCCGGACGAAACAACCGACCGATCACCGGCAGAGGCGGACGAGAGTGGCAAGGCTCATGTCAGCGAGGTCTGGGTCCCTCCGCAGCCATCTCCACCGGCAGGGCCGCCACCCGCCGAGCAACCGTCTGCCGCGGAATCACCCGACGAGATATCGCCCGCCGGGCATCGTTCTACCGAGACGACGTATGCCGA
>JBBDRK010000047.1:19656-28661 GCA_040905465.1 Trueperaceae bacterium
GAACCGTTCGGCGAGCGGCCGTTCGAGGAGTCGTCGCCCGAGGATCCCATGCAAAAAGGTCCAACGCTCAACCGACCGCCGCTCGACGAGTGGACGGTCGACAACGAGTCGCCGGCTGAAAGCACCGCCGCCGACGAGCCGTTGGGCCCTGAGACCCCGCCTCGGCCCGAGGAGGAGAACCCGATTGCGGAGGAAGACACCGGCACGGAAGCCGAGGAAGAGGACACCGACGACAACCGCCGTTCGTGAAGAAGCGCCACCCAGTCGGCGGTAGCGCCGTCGCACACGGACCGGCGTCGTTCGCGCGCGTCGGGCTGCTCCTGCTGACGCTTGCGGCTGGCGTGGCGTGCCTTGCGGGAGTGGCAGCTTTCGCCCAGGGCGCCGCGCCCGAGCGAGAAGACCGAGGCGGCGCGCAGGACCCTTCGGCGCACGATGCACCGGCACAGTACGGCGCGGAGGTGTACGCACAGCGCTGCGCGGTGTGTCACGGAGCGACGGGAATGGGATTGCTCGAGGCCAGAGCTGCGTTCCCGGCCGATCACCGCCGCTGTGAGCGTTGCCATCGACCGGGGAATCCGCCGACGATGAGCCTCGAGCAGATCGAGGCGCGCCAGCACGACCTGTTCGCCCTAGGTGATCCGCCGGCGCTGGTCGGCACGGAAGCGCTGGCGGCCAGCGCAACTCCGGCGGCGCTGCGCGCCTTCCTGCAAGCCACCATGCCTCGCTACCGGCCCGGCTGGCTCTCCGGCGAGGAGTACGACGCCTTGACCGCGTTCCTGCTTCAGCTCAACGACCGCGAACTTCCCTGATCGACGGCCGCAAGCGACGCTCAACTGTCGCCGGCCCGGTCGGGGCCGGCTATCGCTCAGCTGCTGCGAGGATCGAGGACGTCGCGGAAAGCGTCGCCCAGCAGATTCCAGCCGAGCACGAAAATCACGATTATGAGACCTGGCCAGAAGGAGACGAACCAGTAACGCAGTGGATCCCCCGGCGGACCGAGGATCCAGTCACGAGCGAAAGAGATCATCTGACCCCAGTCGGCGTAGCCGGGGTCGGTACCGAGGCCGAGGAACGAGAGCGCGGCCGCGGTCAATACGATCGAGCCGATGTCGAGCGAAGCGATCACCACCATGGGACCTATCGCGTTCGGCAGGATGTGCTTGAAGATGACGCCGAATCCGCGCCTGCCCAGCGCCTTGGCGCTCTGCACGTAGTCCTGTTCCTTCACCCGCAGGATGTCGCCACGCAGGACCCGAGCATAATTGGGCCAGGCTACGATCGCGATGGCGATCATTATGTTGGTGATGCTCTTACCCAGCACCATCACGATAACCAAAGCCAGCACCAGGGCGGGCACCGCGATTATCACGTCGGTGAAGCGCATCAGGATATTGTCGACCCAGCCGCCGAAGTAGGCCGAGATGCTGCCGATGATCAGGCCGACGAGCAGCGAGATGCCGACCACCAGGAGGCCGATGCGGAACGCGGTCCGCGTGCCCCAGATCAGCCCGTAGAAGATGTCGTAGCCGCCGCTGGTGGTGCCCAGCAGCGTTCCGCTCTCTGCCGCCGACCGGGGCACGGGCGAGAAGCCTTCCCTGGGAGTGTTGTAGCAGCCGCCGGGAGCGGCGAAGATAGCCTGCCAGAAGGCCGGTTTGGCCGGGTTCCGGTAGTCGTACTGAGTGGCGGCGCTCAGGCCGAGGTCGCGCAGGCAACTGCGGCCGAGGTCGGTGATCAGCGGAGCGAACAGGGCTACCAGCACGAACGAAAACACGACCACTACCCCGGTCAGCGCGAGCGGGTTGCGCCGGAAGCGCTTCATGGTCTTGGAGCGCCACCAGCCTCCTATTCCTCGCGTGCTCTCCTGCTGCGGCACGCCGCTCAGTTCGGTATCGGGAGCGATATCCGCCATCAGTCGTACCTGATCCTTGGGTCGATGATTCCGTAGAGCACGTCCACCAGGAGGTTCGCGAACACCACGGCGATAGCCGTGAACACGGCGAAGCCGAGCACCGCTGCATAGTCCAGGTTCACCGCCGCCTGTGCCGCCCATTGGCCTAGCCCCGGATAGTTGAAGATCGTCTCGGTGATCACCACGCCGTTGATCAGACCGATCAGCACGAAACCGGAGAGGGTTATCACCGGGATCAGGGCGTTACGGCGGGCATGCTTGTTGTTGACCGCGCGTTCCTCGAGTCCTTTGGCGCGCGCCGTTCGGACGTAATCCTGCGACAGGACGTCGAGAAGCGACGAGCGCATCACTCTCATGATTTGCGCGCTGGACACCGTCGCCAAGGTGATCACCGGTAATACCAGATGCATGAAGGCGTTCCAGAACACGTCCAGGCGGCCGTTGAGAAGTGCGTCGATAGTTAGCATGCCGGTGTAGCGCTCGAAGCCCGCGCCACCCGCGAGTTCGATGACGAAGCGTGTCGACACCCTGCCCGGTTGGAACCAGCCCAAACCGCCGTAGAAGATGACGAGCAGCCAGATTCCCAGCACGAACGACGGCAGCGACCAGCCGATGATCGAGATGACACGTGTGAACTGATCTATGAACTTGTCCCGGTTCAGGGCAGCCGTCGTGCCGAACCAGATCCCCACGCCGATAATCGGCAGGATAGAGAACAGGGCCAGTTCGAGGGTCGGGGGGAAGCGCTTGCGGATGGTGGTGAGCACCGGTTCACTCGTGGTGCGCGAGTAGCCCATGTTCCCCTGGAGCAACTCTCCGACCCAACGCCCGTACTGCATGTACCACGGGTCGGTCAGGCCGTACTGTTCGATGATGCTAGGTATGTTTCGCGCCTGCTGCTCGCTTTGCACGAATGCGGCCGCCCGCTGATACGGGCTCAGCAGCTGCATCAGCAACACGATGAAGAGCGTGACCCCGAAGAAGACGAACGGGAGGAACAGGAGTCGCCGCAGCACGAAGGTCAGCAACGGACGATCTCCCCGCCCGGTCCGGGCGTTCCGGGCGCCGGCCGCCCAGCGTATACGTTGAATCTGGTGAGATCAGCAGCGCGGGCCGCAACCAGCGTCAGCGGCGGCTCGAAGGGCATAAGGCTCATTCTCAAGAGAATACCCCGGCGAGGGGCCGGGGCGAAAGGAAGATGACGGCAGGGGGAATCGCCTCCCCCTGCCGGAAGAACGCTACTGCTTCGAGAGATCCTTCCACTGTGGCGTGTGCGAGAGCATCGGGTTGTAGTAGACGCCCTCCAGGTTCTCGCGAGCCAGGATGAACGGGCTCTGGACGGGTACGGTAATCAACGGGGCGAGCTCGTGGTGGAGCGCGCCGATTTCACGGTAAATGAATCCGCGTTCGGCCTGATCGACGATCTGGTCGGCCTCGTCGATCAGCGCCTGGATCTCAGGAACATTGATCGAGGTCCGGGCCGAGTAGAAGCCGTCGTTGTCGTAGAAGGTGTTGATGAAGTTGCGCGGGTCGGCGTAATCCGCTCCCCAACCGAGAGCGAACATCGGAGCCTTCTGCTCGCCGGTGCGGGCGAGGAAGTCGGCCCACGGCAGGCTGCGCACGTTCATTCGGAAATTCGGGTTGATGAACTCCAGGTTCTCGCGAACGATCTCGAGCGCCGTCTGCCGGATGGTGTTGCCGGCGTTGTACATGGCTGTGAACTCGAAGCCCTGCTCCCAGAGCTCTCCGTCGAACGCTTCCCGGAAGTACTGTTCGGCGGCTTCGAGATCGAGCCCGCGCACGTCGACGTTCTCGGGGTAGCCGAGGAAGGACGGCGGCAGCGCGACCGAAAGCGTGCGGCCTTCACCGTCGTACACCTGATCGATGAAGCCCTGCTGGTCGAACAGGTGCGCGAACGCGCGACGCACGTTTGCGTCGGCGAAGAAGTCCGGGGGAATGCCGTTGCCGTCGAGCTGTCCGGTCCCTACATCTTCATTGTTGGTGACGTCGATGTCGAACGTGAAGAAAGCAGCGGTAACCGACGCGGGAGCCCAGCTCGGGTCCTCGTGTACGGTCACGCCGGGTGCGCCACGGAGCTGCACCAAGGCGGCCCGCTCGTTGAGGGTGATGCGGTCGGCGTCACCCTGCTGGAGTGCCAGGATGCGGGTGGACTGCTCGTCGACATACTGAACCACCACGTTGGCCAGTGGCGGAGCGCCGTCCCAGTAGTCGGCGAAAGCTTCGGCGACGACAGAGTCATCGCTCCATTCGACCAGTTGGTAAGCACCGGTGCCGCTGGTATTGGTGTGCAGGAACTCGGCGGTGAGGTCACGGCCGATCCAGTCGGTCCAGGTGGCCTCGGTACCGTCCCAGGCACCGCCGTCGATGGCGAACTGGCTGTCGAGCACGCTGAAAGCGGTATAGGTGATCACCGCGATCACGGCGGGATCGGCCTTGGTCAGGTTGAGTTCGAAGGTGAGCGCGTCGTCTCCGTCGGGGCACTCGGCAGTGCCGTCGATGTCGGCAAAGCTTACCTCCTGCTGATAGGCCTCGGCGTCCTCACCCGTCATCTGGGTGCCAACGAGCTGGTCCCCCATCAGGTACATCACGGCGCCCTCCGGATTGGCGGTCACCAGGCCGTACTCGAAGGAGTACTCCACGTCACGGCAGGTCATGGTGTTGCCGCTGTGGAACTGAACGCCTTCGCGCAGGTCGAACGTGTAGCTAGTACCGTCTTCCGAAATCTCGAAGCCGGTTGCCAGTGCGGGAACGAACTCGTCGATCGCTTCGCCGTCGTAGGTGAAGAGGGTCTCGTAGACGTTCTCGAGGATGGCGCCCGAGCCTGTGTCGTAGGCGCGAACAGGGTCGAGCGAGACAGGCTCGCCGAACGTCTGATACACGTAGGTATCGGCCGGTGCCTGCGCCAGCGCAACGCCGGTGAGGCCTAGCGCGACAAGAAGGGTTAGTAGATTTTTCATTGTCCTCCAAAGTGAGCTATGACAGTGTGTAGGTACGACTGCACGACTTCGAATCTAGGCGAAAAAGAGCGTCCTTCCAGGCCTCCTTTCCAGTCGGGGAATGGCTTCCCCCTAACGTGCGATTGCCGCAGTGTAGCAGACGCCGGCGTCTGGCACGAAACCTCTCTGGTGTTCACACACGGCTCGGTCCATCTGGAGAGCTCGGGCGGCATGGACCGCGCCGGCCGGTGCAACCCAGCGCGAATGGGCAGGCGCCGGGTTAGCATTGGAAGCAACCATGGAACCCGCTCCGACTACCCGAGACGGCAGGTTACCGCGCGCCATACTGCTGCTCCTGGCGCCGCTGATACTCCTGCTGTCGAGCTGCATGTCGCGGTCCGACTCACTGGCCCCGATCATCAGCATCACCGAACCGAAGAGCGGCGCCACACGGTCCGCGGAGGTTCTCGACATCTACGGCTACGCCCTCGACGACCGCGGTGTGAGCGCCATCCGCGTCAACGGCACCGACCTGCTGCAGTTCGAGGCAAACCGCGCGGCGAGGGGCAAGGGGCTCATCCAGTTCGCCTTTCGGGGCAGCCCCGACCGTGAGGGCGACGTCGACTTCATCATCGAGGTGGAGGACAATTCCGGCCGGGTTACGGTGTTGCCCTACACCTTGCGGATCGACACCACGCCGCCGACTCTGGAACTGGATGCCGAGTCGCTGGGAGAAGGCCGCTACCGGGTGCGCGGAGTGGCGAGGGACAACACCACCGTCAGTGCCATCCGCCTGGGTGGCCAGCCACTGCAGTTCGCGCCGGCCTCCGAATACTCGTTCGAACTCAGCAATATCCTGCTCTCCGACCCTGTCGTCGAGGTAGTCGACAGCGCCGGTAATCGTGTGGAGCGGAGACTGCCGTGAGCATCGAAACGAAGAACGATCCATTGTCGGCGAAGGTCACCAAGCCCGCCGAGCATCTTGCAATCGGGAGCCGCGAGGTGCTCGAAGGGTTGTCACCCGGCAAGGTTCTCGACCTGGAGATCAGGCACGGCAACGGCGACCTCATGCGCACTCTCGACGCGCTCGGAATCGCCGGTCCGTTCAAGGTGCTGTCGCCGTGGGAGCTCGAGGACGAAACCGGCCGGCACATGATTCATGCCGGTGGCTACTCGGCGCTTCCCTTCGGCGAGGGGTACCCGCCGCTGCTCGAGTTCGCCCGCGAGTACATCGAACGCTGCCGAACGATGGGTTTCGCGCAACAGTCCGCGGCCGAATGGCGCTCGGCACTCGAGACGAACCTGGTGGCGCTGCTTTCGGCTCGTGCGCCGTCTCACTCCGATTCCCAGGTGTTCTTCTCCAACAGTGGCGCCGAAGCGGTCGAGGCAGCACTGAAGTTCGTCCGAGCCGCCCGGCCCGGCGCGCCCGTGGTCCTCAACTTCACCCGCGCCTATCACGGCAAGACCTTCGGGGCTCTCAGCCTGACGCCGAACAACGATTATCAGGGACCGTTCAAGCCGTTGCAGGGCGACGTTCGCACCCTTCCCTTCGGGGACATCGAGGCGCTCGAGCAGGCGTTCGCGTCGATCGGCCACAAGCAGATAGCGGGAATCTTCGTCGAACCGGTGCAGGGCGAGGCCGGGGTGATCAGTCCGGCCGAGGGGTTCCTGCCGGCACTCGGCGAGCTGGCGCGCCGGTATCACATCCCGGTCGTCGCCGACGAGATCCAGAGCGGGCTGGGTCGCACCGGGCACCTGTTCGCTTCGCTGGCCGGCGGGCTCGAGCCCGACATCGTGACTCTGGCAAAGCCGCTCAGCGGAGGCCTTCTGCCGATCGGCGCCACCATCGCCCGCAAGAGCATAGTCAAGAAGCTCCTGGGGGGCCTGGACAGCCGCCGCCACTCGAACACCTTCGGCGGCGGCAGCTTCGCCGCCGCGGTCGCCCTCCGCTCACTGGAGTTGATCGTGGAAGAGGGTCTGGTGGAGAAGGCCCGTGTCGACGGGGAGCGCGGCCTGGCGCGGCTCCGCGAGATCCAGGCTCGCTATCCGGGCTATCTCAGCGAGGTCCGTGGGGCTGGCATGATGTTCGCCCTGCAGCTCCGGCACGTGGTCAGGCCGCAACTGCTTCCGGGCCAGGGTGAACTCGTCACAATATTCGGCGGCGCGCTCGCTCTACGAGCTTTCCACCAGGGCGGCATACACGCCTGCTTCACCCTGAACGCCTCCGGCGTAGTCAGGCTCACCCCCGCGCTCAACATGCCGGCCGTGCAGTTCGACGAGATGTTCGACCGCGTGGAGCGAATAGCCGCAAGCAACCCGCAGTCGTGGCGGATGATGACCAAGCTGTCACCGGGCGCGATCGCCAAGCTGGTGAGGCTGATGGCCGAGGGAGGCTGACGCTCCCTCAAGGGAACTCCAGCCGAAGCAGGTCTTCGGTCGTCTCCCGACGGCGTGTCAGCCGTACCTCGTCGCCGTCGACCGCTACCTCCGCGGGCCTGAGGCTCGAGGCGTAGTTGGAGGCCATCGCCATCCCGTAGGCGCCCGCCTGCTCGACAACCAGTACGTCGCCGCGCTTCAGGTCGCCGGGCAGCGGGACGCCTTGCGCCAGCCGGTCGGCGTTTTCGCACAGCGGGCCGTCGAGATCGGCCGACTCGCCGCCATGCGGGTCGCCCAGCCGCCGTACTGGGTGCTGCGCGCCGTAAAGTGCCGGCCGCAGCAGGTCGGCCATGCCCGCGTCGGCGATCACGTGCCGGACGAGTCCCGGTTTAAGATGACTCACCTTGGTCAACAGTACCTCCGCCTCGGCGACCAGGAAGCGGCCGGGTTCCAGCAGCAACCGGGCTCCGGATCGTGCGGCCAAATCCCGGGCGATCACGGCGAACTCCGCCAGCGGAAAGTCGGGAACCGCGAAGCCGCCCCCCAGGTCGAGCGTATCCGCCTCCGGTCGAGCGGTGAATACCCGGCCGACGATCTCGGCCAGCCGCTCGTATACCGACAGCGAAGAGATCTGCGAGCCGACATGGAAGTGGAAGCCGGCCAAGACACCGTCGCGAGCAAGCTCCGCGGCCAGATCGAGGGCCTCCGACTCCGGCATCCCGAACTTCGAAGCGGCTGCACCAGTCGCCAGGTGCCGGTGGGTTCCGGGGTCGAGCTGCGGATTGATCCGGACCAGAAAGCGGTTGGTCTCGTGGCGGCGGTCTCGCCACAGCTCCCACTGAGACCGGCTGTCCAGGCTTACCTGCGCCACCCCCAACTCAGCGGCACGGTCGATGAGTCGCGCGTCCTGGCCCGGGCCGCCAACGAGCGCTCGAAGCGCCGGAATGCCGGCAAGCAACACCCGCTCCAACTCGCCCAGCGTGATCGACTCCGCGCCCACGCCGAGGCGAGCGAGCTCGCGCAAGACCTCTCCGTTAGGGTTGGCCTTGACGGCGTACAGCAGCGCGGCGTCGGCGAACTCGCCTTGCAAGCGCCTGACCTGGCGTCTGATGGCCGCCAGGTCGTAGACGTAGGTGGGTGTGCCGAATCGCTCCGCTATCTCGCTCAACAGTCGGTCTCGGCCAGACGCTCCGCTCACAGCGGTCCAGCCTATCATCGACCCGAAAAAGCGCCCGGCCCTACGAAGCGATATCGCCGCTTCCTGGACTCGCACCCCGTTTCGGCGGCGAAGGCAGGTGTCAATGGGCGATAATGTCGAGACATGACGATCGGTGATGCCGAGACGCTGCGCGCTTACTGCCTGGGAAAGCCGGGGGCAACCGAGGACTTCCCGTTCGGCCGCCATACCCTAGTTTTCAAGGTGATGGGCAGGACGTTCGCGCTCTGCGGGCTGAACAGCACGCCGCTCGAGGTCAACCTGAAGTGCGAGCCGGAGCTGGCCGAATTGCTGCGTGAGAAGTACCAGTCGATAACGCCGGGGTATCACATGAACAAACGACACTGGAACACCGTGACGATCGACGGACGGGTTCCCGATGCAGTCGTGCTCGAGCTCATCGATCTCTCCTACGAGCTGGTTATTCGGGGGCTGAGGAAGGCAGACCGCGACGCGCTGCAGGCGCCGCACAGCCGTCGTGAGCAACGTAACGAATCTGAGCAAGGGCTGACTTGAGCGTTGGCCCACCGCACTCGTCGGCCGGCCC
>JBBDRK010000048.1:0-28114 GCA_040905465.1 Trueperaceae bacterium
CAAGGTCACAGCCCTTTCATGCCCACTTGACAAAAATCGATCTATATCAGTTGAGCCCTTCGTCTTCGCCGGCGTCCATCATCTGCCGGGCTTCCTGGCTGGTTATGTCGAGAACTGCGCTGATCTCGCCGGCCAGCAGGCGCAGCGCGCGGCGGTAGGCCTGGCGATCGAGATCGGGCAGTCCGCGCTCGAGGTCCCAGCGTCGTAGTTCGCTCGCCAGGGTTGCGATCTGATAGGGATCGCCGCTGGTGAGGATGTCGGTTACCCGCCGGTGCCGAGCTGCCCACTGCTTGGGCAGGTTGATCCGGCCGTTGGCCAGACGCTCGAGCACGCTCTGAACTTCCTGCTCGGTGAGGGCGGGGCGCAGCCCGGCCTCTTTGGGGGCGCTGACGGGGACATAGGCCCGCGAGGTTCCGTTGGGAAAATCGACCTGATAGTACTGAAGATCGGCACCAGCCACGGTCTTGATGGTAGTGCCCGACACCACGCCGACTCCATATGGAGGCAGCACCACCTGGTCGCCGCTCTGAAACTCCTGTTGCGCATCTTTCAAGGCGTCTGCTCCCTTCGGATCTGCGCCAAACTACTCGCCGCGGCCGGTGTGCACGGCCTGCGGCTCAGTTGGTAGCCTGGTTTGGAAAATGTGCTGTTCGTGCTTCGAGGCGAAATTCGATAAGCCCACAGAGCACCATCACGTGCCGAATTATAGCAGAAAAATGCGTTGATTGCACGCCCTGCCCGAGCATCGAGCGACGCGCGAGCTACCTCTCTCGGCGTCCACTCGATTCACTGAAGCGGTTCGCCAGCACCACGCCAAGCAGCAGGATCACCGCACCGACCACCGTCAGGACCCCGGGAATCTCGTTGAACAGCACCAGTGCCAGAAGGCCGGCGGCAACAGGCTCGAGCAGGATCATGCTGGCTACCAGCGTCGGATCGAGAAACTTCATCGCGTAGTTGACACCGGTATGGCCCACGAGTTGCGGCAACGCCGCCAGCAGGAATACCCAGTAGAACGTAGCCTGCGGGTAATCCAGGTATGAGAGGCCGAAGAGAGCCGGCAATGGGAGCAGCACGAGCGCCGCGACAGTGTAGGCGCTGCCGGCGTAGGCGGCCAGGCCAAGGCCGTGCTGCTGGGCCGCTCGGCCCAGGAGCAGGTATGCGGAGACGGTGAGCGCGCCCAGCAGGGCAAGCCCGTCGCCCAGCAACGGCGCCGATCCCCCGGCAAGGTCGCCGAAGCCGATCAGGGCGCCACCGGCCACCGCCAACAGCACTCCCAGGAGCATTGCCAGCGATGGCGGCTTGCGGAGGAACAACCAGCTGAACAGTGCAACCCATAATGGATTGGTGCACACCAGCGTCACGCTGGCGGCCACCGTGGTGTAGGACAGGGAGCTGATCCAAGCGGCGAAGTGAACCGCCAGGAAGATCCCCGCCAACACGGTGTAGCCGAACGTCCGTCCGGTAAAGGGCGTGCGGCGTAGGCCGCGCCAGGTGACAGGCGCCAGCAGCAGCGCGGCGATTACCATCCGGTAGCACGCGACAACCAGAGCGGGCGCTTCGGCCAGCCGAATGAAGATCGCCGACAGGCTGACGGCCAAAACCGCCACCCCGAGGACCAGTAAAACGCGCCCGGAGGCGGGCGCTGTGGGTGAGGGGGCGGCCATGTCGAAACATCCTACCGCGCCGCCCGCCTGCGCCGACCGCACTGCCCTGGGAGCATCCGCTGGGTTAAAGTGCGCGACACCATGATCGAGTTTCCGAAAGAGTTCATTTGGGGGGCCTCCACGGCCGCCTACCAGATCGAGGGGGCGGTTCACGAGGACGGGCGGGGCGTCAGCATCTGGGATACCTTCAGCCATACTGCCGGGAAGGTTGCGGGAGGAGACACCGGTGACGTTGCCTGCGATCACTATCACCGCTATCGGGAGGACGTGAGCCTCATGGCGCGGCTCGGCATCGACGCCTACCGGTTCTCGGTAGCCTGGCCGAGAGTGTTCCCCTCTGGAAAGGGCAAGCCCAATCGGCGGGGCCTGGACTTCTACGGGAGGCTGGTCGACGAACTGCTCGAGCGGGGCATCGAACCTTGGGTGTGCCTCTACCATTGGGACCTGCCCCAGGCGCTGGAGGATCGCGGCGGCTGGACAGCGCGCGATACCGTGCACCGTTTCGTCGACTATGCCGAGGTCGTGGCGCAGAGCCTCGGCGACCGGGTCGACAACTTCCTGATGCTGAACGAGCCGAGCATCGTCGCCGTGCTCGGTCACCTGCTCGGCATTCACGCTCCCGGCCGCTCCGACATCGCCGCTTACGCGGCGTCCACCCATAATCTCAATCTGGCGGCCGGCCAGGGCGTCGCCCGTCTGCGCGAGCTCGGTAACTGGCGGTTGGGAACGGTACTCAATCTCGAACCGGTTCACGGTGTCGGCGAAGGCGAGCAGGAGCAACGAGTCCTGACCCTCTACGACGCCTTCCGCAACCGAAACTACGCCGATCCGCTGTTCCTGGGAACCTATCCGGAGGCTACCGCCGCCATGATGCAGCCGCACGTACGCGACGGCGACCTGGAGGCGATCAGGCAGCCGCTCGACATGCTCGGCCTCAATCTCTACAGCCGTGTCAGGGTGAAGGCCGACCCCGGAAGCCTGGTCGGATTCCGGCAGTTGGACCCGCCAAGCGGTGCACAGCGTACCGCCATGAACTGGGAGGTCTATCCGGACGCACTCTTTCAGCAATTGGTCGAATTGAAAGAGCGCTACGGCAACCCGCCCGTCTACGTCACCGAGAACGGCGCCGCTTTCGCCGACCGTCGTGAGCCCGACGGCAGCGTGCGCGACCAGCAGAGGATCGATTTCCTGGCCGGCTATATCGGCGCGGTCAGGAGGGCGTTGGACTCGGGAGTCGACGTTCGTGGGTACTTCGTGTGGAGCCTTCTCGATAACTTCGAGTGGGCGGAGGGGTACGACAAGCGGTTCGGCCTGGTCTACGTCGACTATCGGACACAGGAACGGGTGACCAAGGCGTCCTTCGACTGGTACCGGGAGACTATCCGCAACAAGGGTTTCGAGCCGCGCGATGAGTCGGAGCCCGTTTGAACGGTTGGCGGCCGCTCCTCAGTTTCGAGGCCTGAGCATGGTCACGGCCAGGATCAGCCACCCAGCAATCTGCAGCAACCCTCCGATGGGGGCGACAGCGCCCCACCATCCGGTGTCGGTCGAGACCAGCAGGTAGAGGCTGCCGGAGAACATCAGCGAACCGGCCAGCAGCCACGGCGCAGCCGGGACGGCCCTGGCGCCCAAGGCGGCCGCCGCCAGCAGGCCGAGGGCGTGATACATCTGGTAGCGAACCGCGGTTTCGAAGGTCGCCAGTCGATCGGGCGTGAGAACCTCGCGCAGCCCGTGAGCGCCGAACGCACCCAAACCGACCGCCACGGCTGCCAACGCCGCTCCCAGCGCCGCGACCCGTGCCGGCGTGAGTACGGGCGGCCGCCGACCGACCGTCCCGGTGCCGCTCACTCGCTCACCACCCGTTCCGACACCGGACCAGCTGCTGCTGGCGACGCCTGCAAGCGCCCGTCGCGCAGCCGGAGCAGTGCATCGGCCCGCTCTGCCAGCGCCTGGTCGTGCGTCACCAGCACCACCGTACGTCCTTCGTCGGCGATCTCACGAAGGGCGGCGAGCACCACGCCGCCGGCCGTGCTGTCGAGGTTGCCGGTCGGCTCGTCGGCGAACAGCACTCGGGGATCGTTGGCGAGCGCGCGCGCCAGCGCCACGCGCTGACGCTCGCCGCCGGAGAGCCGGTAGGGGAGCTGGTGAGCCCGGCCGGAGAGCCCGAACCGCTCCAGCAGCGAGTCGGCCCGCCGCTTACGCTCCTTGACGGACGCGCCCGCGAGGGCCATCGGCAGCGCCACGTTCTGGCGGGCCGAGAGGACCGAAACGAGGTTGAACGACTGGAACACGATGCCGAAACTCGATCGCCTCAACTCGGCGCGCTCGCGCTCGTTGAGCGCGCCGAGCGACCGGTCGTCGAACGTCACATCGCCGGAGCTGGGGCGGTCCAGGCCCGCCAGCAGGTTGAGCAAGGTGGTCTTGCCCGAGCCCGACGGGCCCATGATCGCGGTGACACCGCCCGGTCGAAAAGCGTAGGAGAAGCCGACAAGGGCTTCGATGTCACCGGAGGGCGTTCGATAGATCTTCGAGAGATCGGTCGCTTGCAGCATTCGACTACGATACCGGGTCCCAGCCGATCCGGATTCGCCTTCAGCGGCCGCCGCCGCCTCCTCCGCCACCGCCTCCGCCGCCACCGCTGCTGGAACCGCCCGAGGAGGCCGATGCCGATGCGCTCGCCAGCGCGCTCGACAGCGACGAGACCGAGCGCGACAGGCCGGCCAGGTCGCTCATGCCGGCGGTGTTGCCGCCCAACCAGACGCCCTGACGGGCAACCGCCCCCTCGTCGAGACCCCGTTCCGGCACTGCCCGCCGCAGGTTACGCAGGAAACTCGCCGCCACTCCCAGCGCGGCCGCGTAGCAGTAGTAGCGGTCCCAGAGCATGAAAAAGTCGTCGGGCGCGTCTTTCATACGGGTGTAATCGCGGAGGGTGCGTCGGAAGCCTTGCCAGGCGTAGACATCAGCGGCGACCTCGGGCCGCCAGCTCGGCAGCGCCAGGAAGGCGAGCAGTGCCAGTCCCACCGACATGATGCCTAATGCCAGCAGGGTGCCGCGGGCCGGACCGACTGTCAGCATGGCCCCGCCGAGGAGCGCGGAGCTGCCGAGTAAGGAGAGGAGCGCCCAGCGGACGGCGCCGGCACTGCTCTCGGGGGTGATCAAGCGACCGCCCATAGCTTCTTCCAATCGGGAACGAACCTTGCGCCCCCAAGACGGCATGAACTTTCCGGCCGCCCGCTGCGAGTAGGCTTTCAACTCCTTGAACTCGAGGAAATCGGAATCATTGCCGGCTGCGGCCGAGCGGAGGTAGCCGAGCACATCCGCCTCGAAGCCCTCGAGGGCTTCCGTTTCGCGCGGCACCGTGCCTTTGCCCGACAGCTGCATCGCGAAGCGCTTGCCGTCGCCCGCGAACGAGCCGTACCCGCGCCGCGCCAGGTCCATTACCGTGGCATGGAAGGCGTTGCCCATGGAAGCGGCGTTGAAACGCTGCATCAGAAGGGCGGTCACGGCGGCGGGCGCGAGATCGCTGGGCGGCTCGAACGGGTAGCGCATGGCGGCGAGGTCCGGCTCGCTGCCGTAGCGGCGGTAGGCGCGCCACACACCGCCGGCCAGGGTAAGCAGCAAGATTGCGCCGAGGAAGCCCCATGCAGGATGTCGGCGCGTGGCCTGCAGGCCTGCAACGAGCGCTTCGTCGCGCAGTAGCGCGTCCATCCTCGTCCCCTGGCCGCTAACGCTGAACAGCGCAGGATCCATCAGGAATCGGACCTCGACGCCTTCGCCCTCGGGGATGCGGTCGAACGCCACGTCGAGAACCCGCCGGTCCTCACTCAGCCTGACCACCGGTTCCTCGGCGTTGCCGAAGCGGTGCACGTAGGCGTCGTATGGGAACGACATTGCGCCGGGAGCCTCCACCCGCAACCGGTAGCCGACCGCCGGCACGTTCTTTCGGCCGAATATCTCCCAGTACCACTGCACCACGTCTTCAAACGGCTCGACGGAGCCGTGGAGCAGGTAGTGGAACCGCACTCGGCGCTGGGTGATCCGGCGCTCGTTCCGCACCACCAGCTCGGTTCCGGCGGTGTCGTCCTCGCACTGCTGTGTGAAGGCGGTCGCCGGCGGACCAGGACTCATGGCGCCGCTGTCGCCCAGCAGTTCGATTCGCTGATCACGGGCGTGCTCGAGGCACAGGTAGGCCTCGCGGAAGTCACCGGAGAGAGCGGTGAGGGTACGCCGGTCGTCCACTTCCACCACCCCATCGGGGCGGATAGTCACCGCCTGGGTGACGTCGCTCCAGCGGTAACTCTGGCCGGCCGCCGTCGCCTGCAGCAGCGCGAACAGGAACAGCGCCAGGCAGACTAGCGCACAGCGCCGCCGTCGGCACAGGGGAGCCGCTTCGATGTGCAAGTTACTCCCGGGCCATCGCGGTTGCTATCGGGACCCGGGCCGCGCGAACTGCCGGCAGGAGGCCTGCCAGCAGGCCCATCACCAGCGCGACCGAGACCGCGAACAGCGCAAGGCGGACCGTGAGGGCAGCCACGTCGAGGCCGACCAGGCGGTCGGAGAGCAGGTTGAGTCCAACGATACCCAGCCTGCCAAGCAGCAGGCCGGCTGCCGCTCCGGCAAGGGATAGCAGGACGGATTCACCGAGAATCAGACCCAGCAGGAACCGGGGCCGCGCGCCAACGGCCCTGAGGACGGCGAACTCGCGAGTGCGCTCGAAGACGCTCATCAGCAGTGTGTTGGCCACTGCGATCGCGCCCACCAGCAGGGCGATGCCGCTGATGCCCAGGCGCACGGCGTCGGAAACACGCAGGCCCTGCTCGACCACCGCGAGCAGGTCGGCACGGGTCTGGAAGCTGAGCTCGGGGAAGTCCGCCTGCAAGCGCTCGGCAACCGCGCCGGCGCGTGCCGGTTCTGCCAGATCCAGCGACAGGATGCTCACCCGCTCGTCGATGCCGATGGCTGTCTGCAGCGCCTGCAGTGGAACCGCCACGCTGTTGTCGACCAGTCCGGCATCGGACTCGGCGATGCCGATGATCGTGAAGCTCGAACGGGGGTTGAGGCGCAGTTCACGCCCGAGCCCCAGGCGCATGCGCTCCGCGGCGCTGGCGCCGATCACCGCCACCGGCGCGGACGGCTCGCTCTCGCTGAACCAGCGACCCTCCAGCAGGCGGAAGCCGGATACGTACTCGCGAGGATCTATTTGGCTGGGCAAGCCCTGAAACATCAACGATGAGGTTGGATCGAAGCCGCCCCGAAAGTACAGGACCACCGGCGTCACGCCGGTTATTCCGTACTCGTCGGCGACGGCTTCTAGCCGGTCGAGGTAAGTCAGGTCGAGTTCGGGTATCGCGGAGAACGGATTGGCCGTGTCGACATCGCCGTAGCTCACCTGGATGTCTGGGCCGACCGCTCCCAGTTGGCTGCTGAAGACCTGCCTCAGCCCCTCTCCCAGGGACAGGAAGATGACCATCGACCCGACAGCGACGGTTATTCCCAGAGCCGTGAGGAATGTGCGAACGGGCCGGCGCCCGAGCGAGTGGAGGGCTAGTGACCAGAGCACGCCAGGGTTACCGAGTCACTGCCAGTCCGAGAACTTCGCCGCTGGAACCGAGAGTGCCCCGCTCCTGTCCGGCCACCGTCAGCTCAACGCCGCCGGCGTTGCCGACGTGTACGTAGATCGGCAGGCGGAACCGGAGCGTCTGGCCGGCCTGCGCCGTGGTGAAGGCGAGCCGTTGCCCCTGATTGCGCGCGGTTCCCTGGTAGACCTCGAGCCAGGTGTCCTCGATGATCGTGAGAGTCGCCTGTGCTGCGGTCGCGCCGCCGGCCTGATCAGCAACACGGTCGCCAGGTTGGTCGCCTGCCTGCGCAACGGGATCGCCGACCCCCTGTTCGCCGCCCGGGCCCTCGCCCGCCTCGCCGCCCGCCTCGCCACCGGGTTCGCCACCGGGTTCGGCGCCATCGCCCTCTTCGGCAGCGGCGCCGGAGGGTGTGAGGGCGAAACTCAGGTTGCGGTCGAAGGTGAGGTCGAACTGGCGCTCGGCCGGCTCGTAGCCTTCGTGAGTAACGCGGATGGTGCGCGACTCGCGGGCCGTTACCGGTGCTGACTCTATCGGCGTGGTGCCAGGAAGCGGAAACTCATCGACGGATACCTCGGCGCCGGCCGGGACGGAGCTGACCGACAGCCGTACGGTGCGCGGCATCGTGTTCAGCGCCTGCTCGGCGCTCTCCTCCTGAGTCGGCGGACGGCCGTCGGCTGGCGCCACGCCTGCGTCTCCGGCGTTTGTCGTGGACGGGTCGGTAGTGGTCGACGGCCGGGAGGCATTGAAGAAGGTGCTGTTGAAGCCCCACAACGCCAGGGCCACTACCGCGCCGACCATCAGGACGGTGGAGATCAAGGCGCCCCAGCGCGGTGTCGGCACCAGCGAGTCCCACCAGGGCCCTCCCTCCGACAGGGGCGGTACGTCGGCGGCCTGCTCCCGGTCGTACTCGAGCCGTTGCTCACTGGTGTTGAACAGGTTGGCGTCGCGCCGCTCGCTCCGGTAGATCTCGAGGGCACGCACGACGTCGAAGCCGACCGCTTGCGAGAACAGCCGCACGAAGTTCTTGGTGTACACGTCTTCGGGAAGGTCATTATAGCGGCCCTCTTCGAGGGCGGTCAGATAGTCGCGGCGCACGTTGGTGAGCCCTGCCACGTCGCTCAGGTCCAGGTCACGGCTTTCACGGGCTTCGCGGAGCAGGTCTCCCAGTTTCGGCTCGTCCGGGAAGCGTGGATCGGTGATTTCACTCATGCTGTGCTCCTCGGAGTCCGGTCGTTGATGGGCTCGCCGACTCGCAGCGCAACCGCGATGCGTGCAGCCAGCCGAGCGTTTTCGAGCAGGAGGCGAAGGTTCACTTCCACCGTGCGGGACTCGGAAAGTTCCGCCAGCCGGCTCAGCAGGAACGGAGTGAGCTCCTTGCCGCTCACGCCCGCCGCGGCCGCGTCCTGCTCGGCGATCTCGCGATATCGCGTCAGGTCGGCGCGATCCAGCCCCTGCGAAACGGGATTGCTGACCAGCATTCCTCCCGGCAGCCTCAACTCCAGGTGTCTACGAAACGCCCCGGCCAGCTCCTCGGGCGAGTCGAAGCTCGCCGGGAGTGAATAGTCGGTCTCGCGGACGTGGAATCCCGCCAGGCAGGTGGAGCGGAAGCCCACCACGGGCACTCCCAGGGTCTCCAGTCGCTCGAGCGTCGCCCCGGCCAGGAGAATGCTCTTGGGCCCCGAACAGACGGTGATCACCTTGCTGCGGGCGAGCGCCAGCAGGTCGGCCGACTCATCGTACGGTTGCGAGTGGACGCCGCCGATGCCGCCGGTGGCGAAAACCTCGATGCCGGCGGCATCGGCGGCGTGCAAGGTAGCTGCCACGGTGGTGCCGGCGTCCGCCCGCCGCGCCAGAAGGGCAGCGAGGTTCCAGAGCGACGCCTTCTCGATGGTCTCGGTCCCGGCGCCGTCGTTCGCCCGCGCGTCTCCGGCGAGCAGCTCCAGGTCGTCCTCACCGATTCCCACCACCAGCTCGCCAGCGATCACCGCGACGGTAGCAGGAACGGCACCCTCCTGACGGACGACGTTTTCGAGCTCGCGGGCGAGTTCGAGGTTTTGCGGCCGGGGCAGACCGTGGGTAATGACCGTGGACTCAAGAGCGACCACGGGGCGGCCGCGGGAGAGGGCGATCTGAACGGCTGGGGAAATGCGCAGACTCACGCCTCCAATGATATCGCACGCTTCGGCGGGCGACCGATCACCGGGCGGGTTACCGTGTTAGACTCTACCGCCGTGGAAGTACCCGAACTGACTACGGTGGCCCCCTACCTCCAGCAGTTGACCTTTGGGGCGGTTGCCGGGTTCGTGGTCGGTTACGCGCTCAAGAAGGTGGGCAAGCTGGTGGCTCTCGCCTTCGGTATTCTGTTCGTGGCGATCCAGGCCCTCGCCTTCTACGGGCTTATCACCGTGAACTGGGGAGAGGTCCGAGGGCGCTTCGACCCGCTGCTGGAACCGAGGTCGCTCGATCGGGCCTGGCGCAGTCTGGTGGCGATGTTGACCTACAACATCACCTTCGCGGCGGCGTTCGTTCCCGCGCTGATAATCGGTTTGAAGCGAGGCTGACGGCGCCGATCCGGCTCATGGCGCGTTGAGTCTCGAACACTCAACCTACTTGACAACTGACGGCCGCCCACGTACCATGTCCTTGGTTAGCACTCCCAGTTGGCGAGTGCTAAAACTCTGTGAGGTCCTCTAAACTCAATTCGGAGGGAAGTATGGCTAAGACGGAAGCACGGATGAGTCTCAAGCCCCTGGGCGACAAGGTCGTCGTAGAGGTAGTCGATGAGCCGCAGACGACTGCGAGCGGCATCGTTCTGCCCGACAACGCCAAGGAGAAGAGCCAACGCGGCACGGTAGTGGCGGTCGGACCGGGTAAGGTCCTCGACACCGGCGAGCGCGAGCCCATGGACGTAGGCGTGGGCGACACAGTGGTGTTCGCCAAGTACGGCGGCACCGAGCTCGAGTTGGGTGGCACGGAGTACATGATCCTCAGTCTCCGCGACATTCACGCGATCGTCGAGTAACGGACCTCGGCTCTTAGCAACCCTATAGCAAGGGAGAACAGGACGATATGGCCAAAGAACTGATTTTCAAGGAAGATGCGCGCCGCAGCCTCGAGCGTGGCGTCAACGCAGTCGCCAACGCGGTCAAGGTGACCCTCGGACCGCGGGGCCGGAACGTGGTGCTGGAGAAGAAGTTCGGTTCGCCGACCATCACCAAGGACGGCGTCACCGTTGCCAAGGACATCGAACTCAGCGATCACATGGAGAACATCGGCGCCAAGCTGCTGATCGAGATCGCTTCGAAGACCAACGACATCACCGGTGACGGCACCACAACCGCCACCGTGCTCGGTCAGGCCATCGTGAAGGAAGGCCTGCGCAACGTAGCCGCCGGCGCCAACCCGCTGGCAGTGAAGCGGGGCATCGACAAGGCCGTCGAGGCAGCTGTCGAGTCCATCCGGTCGATGTCCATACCCGTGGAAGACTCCAAGTCGGTGGCCGAGGTCGCCTCGATTTCCGCCAACGATCCCGAGGTCGGCAAGGTCATCTCCGAAGCGATGGACAAGGTCGGCCGTGACGGTGTCATCACCGTCGAGGAGTCGAAGTCGCTCGATACCGAGCTCGACTTCGTCGAAGGGATGCAGTTCGACAAGGGCTACCTGAGCGCCTACTTCGTAACCGACTCCGACGCCATGGAAGCGGTCCTCGAAGACGCCTACATCCTCATCTTCGAGAAGAAGATCAGCGCCCTTAAGGATCTGCTGCCAGTGCTCGAGCAGGTTGCCCAGACCGGCAAGCCGCTCCTGATCATCGCCGAGGACATCGAGGGCGAGGCTCTCGCCACGCTGGTGGTCAACAAGCTCCGCGGCACCCTGAACATCGCGGCCGTAAAGGCCCCGGGATTCGGCGACCGCCGCAAGGAGATGCTGAAGGATATCGCCGCCGTCACCGGTGGTGAGCTGATCAGCGAGGAACTCGGCCACAAGCTCGAGAGCGTCCGGATCCAGCAGCTCGGCCAGGCCAAGCGCATCCGCATCTCGAAGGAAGAGACCACCGTCATCGAGGGTCAGGGCTCTCAGGCCACCATCGAGGCGCGAGTGAAGTCGATCCGCAACGAGATCGACAACACCGACTCCGACTACGCCCGTGAAAAGCTCCAGGAACGCCTGGCCAAGCTTTCCGGCGGCGTCGCCGTCATCCGCGTGGGCGCGGCCACCGAGACCGAGCTCAAGGAGAAGAAGCACCGCTTCGAGGACGCCCTTTCCACGGCCCGTTCGGCTGTCGAGGAAGGTATCGTCGCCGGCGGTGGCGTCACCCTGATCCACTCCGTGGAATCGGTCAAGAAGCTCGCCGAGAGCCTGGTGGGTGACGAGAAGACCGGCGCCCAGATCCTCATGCGCGCGCTCGAGGAGCCGGCTCGTCAGATCGCAGCCAACGCCGGTGCCGAGGGCTCCGTCGTGGTCAACACCATCAAGGGCCGCAACGACGGCAAGTTCGGCTACAACGCCGCGACCGACGAGTATGTCGACGACATGTTCGCGGCCGGCATCGTCGATCCTGCCAAGGTGACCCGCACTGCCCTGCAGAACGCCGCATCGATCGGAGCTCTCATGCTCACGACCGAAGCGGTCATAGCCGACAAGCCGGAGAAGGAATCTGCCGGCGGCGGCGGTGGCGGCGGCATGCCCGGTGGCGACATGGGCGGCATGGGAGGCATGGACTTCTAAACGGGTCCGAACTTCAGCCGATGACAGACGGGCGGTCCGCAGGACCGCCCGTCTGTCTATTGAGCGCGTCTCAGTTGGAGATCAGCGAACGCCCCGTCATCTCCTTTGGCGCCGGCAAACCCATGAGCTCCAGGATGGTGGGGGCGACGTCGCCCAGCACACCTCCATCGCGCAGCCGGAAGTTGCCGGCGCCGATCAGCAGGCATGGCACCGGGTTGGTTGTGTGAGCGGTATGTGGTCGACCGACCTCGTCGAGCATCGTTTCGGCGTTGCCGTGATCCGCCAGCACCAGCGCGACGCCTCCCTTCGCTGCCACCGCCTCCACCAACCGTCCCATCCCGGCGTCGCTGGCCTCACAAGCCGTCACCGCCGCCTCGAACACGCCGGTGTGACCGACCATGTCGGGATTGGCGTAGTTGACCAGGATGAAGTCGTCGTCGAAGCCGCGGATCCGCGCCAGGGTACGCTCGGTGAGTTCGGGCGCGCTCATTTCCGGTTGCAGGTCGTAGGTCGCCACCCGTGGCGACGGAACCAGCTCACGAACCTCGCCTTCGAGGGGCTCCTCCTGCTTGCCGTTGAAGAAGTAGGTCACGTGGGCGTATTTTTCGGTTTCGGCGGTGTGGTATTGGCGCAGGCCGGCGTGCGAGATCGCTTCGGCCAGGCACGGCCGCGCACCGGGCGGCGTGAAGGCGAAGGGCGTCGACAGATCGGCGTCGTACTGCATGAACGAGGCGAACGACACCCGCGGTCGCCGGCACCGCTCGAACTCGTTCCAGTCGTCGCCGCCAGTCAATGCGTAGGTCAGCTGCCGGGCGCGATCGGCGCGGAAGTTGAAGTAGATGAGCGAGTCTCCGTCGCCGATCCGGGCCACCGGCTCGGCGCCTTCGACTATTACGGTCGGCTCGATGAACTCGTCGGTCTCGCCGCGGTCGTAGGCGGCCTGCACCGCTTCCCGGCCGCTGGCCGCGGTAAAGGGAGCCTTGCCGCACACAAGTGCGTCGAAGGCGCGGCT
Organism: Trueperaceae bacterium; assembly: GCA_040905465.1. Lineage (GTDB taxonomy): Bacteria > Deinococcota > Deinococci > Deinococcales > Trueperaceae > DASVCN01. Next base: position 12,987 of record JBBDRK010000048.1, read on the forward strand.
GGTGCGCTCCCAGCGCTTATCGCGATCCATGGCGAAGTAGCGGCCGGTAACGCTCGCTACCCGGGCGCCGCCGCCGGCTTCGGCGATCGCCTCTTCCAGTTCCGAAACGTAGCCGAGGCCGCTTCGGGGGGCGGTGTCACGGCCGTCGCTGAAGGCGTGGATGTACACCGGCCCTGCGGAATCGCGGCGGGCGAGATCTACCAGCGCCAGGAGGTGCTCCAGGTCGCTGTGTACTCCGCCTCGGCTCACCAGGCCCAGCAGGTGCAGGGCGCCACCGCTGCCGGCGGCCAACGCGTCGGCCAAAACCGTGTTGCGATCGAACTCTCCGCTCTCTATCAGGCTGTCGATCCAGGTGAGGCTCTGCATCACCACGCGACCGGCACCCAGGTTCATGTGGCCTACCTCGGAATTACCGATCTGACCCGCCGGCAGGCCCACCGCTTTGCCGGAGGCCTCCAGCCTGGTACGCGGGCTCTCGCGCCAGTAGCGATCGAAGCTCGGCGTGGAAGCTCGGGTTACCGCGTTGCCAGGTCCGTCGGCAGCGAGTCCGAACCCATCCAGGATTATCAGTGCGACCGGTCTGGTCATGGTTCACCTCACGATGCTCGGCGCCCACGGCGCTTGCGACAAACGCCGTCAGCTTAACAGCTGTCGCCGAGGTAGCTCTGCTCCACACGAGCTGCTCTGCCCAAGAGGTGTAGCTCGGCTTCGGTCGGCGCGCCCGGGCAGCGGCACCGAGTCGCTTGGTTCGAACGGCCCTGCTCGGCACGATCGGAGTCGCTCAACCCCAGTGCCCCAGCACGCGGGCCACTCGCACGGGCAGCTCGTGCAAGTCCCGCTCGACTACCTCGTCCGGTGTTTTGCCGAACCGCAAGGCCAGGAAGCAGCGGGCTACGGTCTCAAGCTGGGGCCGGAGTTCGGGGTCCCCCAGCACCTGCGGAAGGAGTTCGGCGAGGTTTGCCTCGAGCTGTTGCAGGGCCAGCCGAACGGCCACCGCGCGCTCGTCGTCCGATAGCTGTGGCACCGGTTCGCAGGGGTCGACGGCCAGACGCTCCGCGGCGCGGCGGACGCCGAGTTCCTGCGAGTAGCGCGAACAGGTACTGCACAAGCCGGCTTCTGGGCTGAGCGCTCCACAGGTTGGACACGCCGACCAGCCCTCGGCGTTGCGGCGCGCCCGATAGGCCAGCAGCGCCTGACCAGCTTCCAGCGCCGGCCGGGAGAGCTCCTCCGGCAGTTCCAGCTCGTCCAGGGCGTCTGTCAGTCGCGCCAGCTCCACCGGATCGACCGGTGCAGAGAGCGGCGGTTCCGGTTCCGCTTCCGCGTTGTCTACCCGGCGGCCCGTCTGGAAGCGGATTTCCCGCACCTCACGGGCGCCGAACTTGCCGTGGAACACGTCCAGGAAGCGCTTGCGCTGAAGAGTGAGGTGCATCGCCGTCTCCGAGTCGGACACCTCCACGAACAGCACCCCATCGACCAGGTTGCGGGCGCGCGTGAAGCGGGCGAGCTGGCCACCGGCGACCTGCGGCCACAGCAGCACGGCCTGAGCCCGCTTGAGGGCCCGCTTCATGCCGCCACGGCGGAATACCTCGGCCAGAAGTTCGGAAACGTGGCGCCTGTCAGCCACGCGCGATCTCTCCGCCCTGGATGAGCATGAGCGAATCGTATTCCGGCGGCGGCTCGGTTCCGGTCACCAGCGCCTGGCTGGCCGCTCTCACCAGTTGCAGCAGGAAGCCGCGGCGAGACGGATCCAGCTCGGCACTGAAATCGTCGAGTAGCAGGACCGGTGTTTCCTCGTGACGCTGTTCGAGCAGCCGGAACTCTGCCACACGCAGGGCGAGGGCCGTGGTGCGGGCTTCGCCGCGTGAAGCGAACGCCTGCGCGCTGTGGCCACCGAGGTCGAGGCGCAGATCGCTGCGGTGCGGACCCACAACGGTAGTCCCGCGTGCGCGTTCCTCAGCGCGACTCGCCTGCAGGGCATCGGCGAGCGGCCCCGCTGCCGAACGCTGCAACGACACGGACAGCTCCTTGCCGTCGCCGGCGATGGCCCGATACGCTGCCGCCGCCAACTCGGCGATCCGTACCACCGCCCGCTCGCGCAGGTCGTCGATCTCCTGACCGAACTCCACGAACCGCTCGCTCCACACATCGATGTCCGAATCGGCCAGGCCATGGCGCAGCGCGGCGTTGCGCTGCTCGAGCACCCGGGCGAACGCCTTGATCAGCATCGAGTAGCGCGGCGAGAGCCGGCCAAGCAGCGAATCGAGGTAGCCGCGCCGCAACGACGGCGAGCCGTGTACCAGGTCGGCATCCTCGGGCGTGATGAGTACCGCTGCGCTAACCCGGGCGATGTCGAGCACCCTGGCCGTCTGCCCGTCGAGCTTGAGGGTCTTGCGCCCCGGCGCCAGTCCCACCTCGATCGAGCTGAGTCCGTCGTCGTGCTCGAGTCCGGCTCCCACGAACCCCTGCTCCTCACCGATGCGCAGGTTCTCCACGATCCTGCCTCCCGGCAGCTCGCCGGTAACGCCCAGGTAGCAGGCCTCGAGCAGGTTCGACTTGCCGGCCCCGTTTCCGCCGGCGACAGCCGTAAGCCCCGTGCACGGCTCCAGCTTGGGCGTAACCAGGTTGCGGAAGTTGATTTGGGTGAGGCTGCGCAGCACCACGACGCCAGTCTACCGCTCGCCATGCGCGCCCTGCCGACCGCCCGGCTTTTGCTGCGCCGCGGCAGGCAATGCTCCCGGGTCGGCGCCAGCGAATGCCAGTCACACTTCTCGGAATCATTCCGACAGGTGTTAGACTTGGAGCATGACGCCGCTCGACCCCAACGCGCTGCGCGGTGACTTCCCGATACTCCAGCGGGAAGTCAACGGCCGTCCGCTGGTGTACCTCGACAACGCAGCTTCTTCACAGAAGCCGCGGCAGGTGGTCGAGGCGATGGTGCACTACTACTACAACAGCCACGCAAACGTCCACCGGGGCGCGCACACGCTCGCCGTCGAGGCGAGCGAATTGTACGAAGAGGCCCGAACCAAGGTGGCGGGGTTCCTGGGAGCGCCGGATCCGGCCTCGGTGATCTTTACCCGCAACACCACCGAGGCGATAAACCTGGTCGCCGACAGTTGGGGACGTCACAACCTGCGGCCGGGCGACGAGCTGATCATAGGAGTAGCCGAGCACCACGCCAACCTGGTGCCGTGGCAACGTGTCGCGGCCGAGCGCGGAGCGACGTTGCGGGCAGTCCCGCTCGCGCCCGATCACCGTTTCGATATGGACGCCTTCCGGGGGCTGCTCAACGAGCGCACCAGGCTGGTAGCCACCTGGCACATGAGCAACATGTTGGGTGCCATCAATCCGGTGCGCGAGATCTGCGACCTCGCCCACCGGGCAGGAGCGCTGGTGCTTGTCGATGGCGCCCAGGCAGCGCCACACCTGCCGGTCGACGTGCAGGAACTCGGCGCCGATTTCTACGCGATCAGCGGCCACAAGATGTGCGGTCCCACCGGGGCGGGCGCGCTCTGGGGCCGCGCCGAGATCCTCCGCGAGATGCCTCCGTTCCTGACCGGCGGTTCGATGATTCGCAAGGTCGAGATCGAAGGGAGCACCTACGCCGACATCCCCATGCGCTTCGAGGCCGGCACGCCGAACATAGCCGAGGCGATCGGGCTCGGGGCGGCGGTCGACTACCTGCGGGGTATCGGCATGGAGCGGATATTCGAGCACGATCGCGCCCTGTTGCGCTACGCGCTGGCGAAGCTGCGAGAACTCGATGGCGTGGTGCTGTACGGCCCCGAGGGGGACGATCGCGGCGGGATTATCGCATTCAACGTCGAGGGCGCCCATCCCCACGATATCGCCACGGTGCTGGACCAGGAGGGGGTGGCGGTACGGGCCGGCCACCACTGCGCGCAGCCCCTGATCCGAGCGCTCGGAACCCAGTCCACGGCGCGCGCCAGCTTCTACTTCTACAACACCGAGGAAGAGGTCGACAGCTTCGTGGCAGCGGTAGCCAAGGCGCGCGACTTCTTCGCGGCTTTCGCCTGAGGAACGCATATGTCACTGTTGGACAGCCTGTACAAGGAGATAATCCTCGATCACTACAAGCGGCCCCGCAACCGCGGCGTGCTGGACCCGCACACGGTCAGGCATGAGGGCCTGAACCCATCGTGCGGAGACGAACTCGAGCTCTTCCTGCTGGTGGAAGGGGGCACGGTCAAGGACGTGAGCTTCGTAGGTGAGGGTTGCGCCATCAGCCAGGCATCGGCGAGCATGATGACCAAGGCGCTGAAAGGTCTGTCGTTGGCCGAAGCGCAGGCGCTGGCCGACGATTTCAAGGCGATGATCCACGGTCAGCCGCCCGCCGACAAGCTCGGCGACCTGAAGCTGCTACAGGGCATAAGCAAACTGCACGCCCGCGTGAAGTGCGCTACCTTGCCGTGGGTGACCCTGGTGGAGGCGTTGGAGAGTCCGGAAGTCGCCGGTCGGGACCAGACCGGAACCTCGTACGACGAACCGGCGGACAAGCGGGCGGACTGACCGACCGGCAAGTCGGCGGGCCAGGCGAGTCTGCCTCGGGGCAGCCGACACCGGGTCAGCCCGAGGAGGGCTCCTTGGGGGGCGCTTCGACAGGCTTGCTGCGGCGGACCTCGGGCTGATCGAGGCTCCGCTCGAACGCCTTCAGCAGCCCCCGGAACTGCTCGCGAAAGAGCATCTGCTCCTTTTCCAACCGCGATATTTCCGCTCGTAGCGAACGCAGCCGACCCTCGGCGTCGCGCATCATCCCCGAGCGCTGGCCATCGGCTTCGCGCAGGATCAGGGAGGCCTCGTGCTTGGCGTTCTCCTTGATCTCGTTGGCGATCCGCTCGGCGGCGATCACGGCACGCTTGAGCTCGACCTCGCCCACCTTGAGCTCCTCGATCCGTTCGTCGCGCTTCTTGAGCTCGTCGCGCAGCGACTGGTTTTCGCGAAGGGTTTCCTCGAGCTGTTGCGAAACACGCTCCAGGAACTCGCGAACCTGGCGCTTGCCGTAGCCTCCGACGGTACGGCCGAACTCCATGTGTTCGATGTCGAGGGGACTCAGCTTCACGGCTCTGCCCGCTGGAACAAGGCGGTTCCGACGCGAACTATCGTCGCGCCCTCCTCGATCGCCACCTCAAAGTCGTTGCTCATTCCCATTGAAAGATCCACCAAGCCAAGCTTATCACGCAGTGCGCGGAGCCCGGCGAATACGGGCCTCACGCGCTCCCGGTCGTCATGCCAGGGCGCCATCGTCATGAGGCCTGCCACCTCGACGTTCGGCTGAACGCGGGCGTACTCGACCAACGAGTCCGCGTCGCTGAGGACGGCGCCGCGCTTGCTCTCCTCGCCCGTCAGGTTGACCTCGACAAGCACCCGAAACCGGTGGTCGAACCGTTCGCCGTGCCGCTGGAGCTCGTCGGCGAGCCGCCGGGAATTGAGCGAATGGATCGTATGGAAGGATCGGCAGTACTTCACCTTGTTGCGCTGGAGGTTTCCGACCAGGTGCCATTCGATGCCGTGATCGCTCAACTGGTCGGCCTTGTCGCGCCATTCCTGAACGCGGCTCTCACCGAGAACCAGGCAGCCCGCCAGCACGACGCGGCGCTCGATCTCGAGGGCGTCGTGACCCTTGGTCACCGCCACCAGCTTTACCTCCGCAGGATCTCGGCCAGCCCGCATGCAGGCGTCCCTGATCCGCCGCCTCACGTCGGCGAGCACCTGGCCTCAGAGCTCCGGCAGGAGCGCTCGGACCAGCGTCCGGAACACGGTTCCCGAGCGCTCGGCGACGGCGACTACCTCGTCGCCGCTCACGTGTTCCCGGCTGTCGGGCAGCGCCATGTCGGTGATGCAGGAGATACCCAGCACCCGCATGCTCTCGTGCCTGGCCACGGTGACCTCGTGCACGGTAGACATACCGATGGCGTCCGCTCCCCAGCCTCTGTAGGCGCGCAGCTCTGCGCGGGTGGCATAGGCAGGACCGGAGATCGCCAGGTAAACCCCTTCCCGCAGCGTGATCCCCAGGTTGCGGGCCGTCTTCACCGCCAGCTCACGGTATTCGCCGTCGTAGCAATCGAACATTACCGGGAAGCGCGGTCCACGCGAGTCGTGGTTCGGCCCGGCAAGCGCGCTGGCGCCTGTGGCATTGATGAAGTCGTGCTGGAGCATCAGTTCTCCGGTCGCCCAAATCTCGTTCATACCGCCGCATGCGTTGGAGACGATCAGGCTGGCGCCGCCGAGGGCGTGCATGAGCCGTACCGGAAAGCCGATCGCTGCTGCGCTTACGCCGTCGTACAGGTGCACCCGGCCCTTCATCGCGACCACGCGCCTGCCGGCGAGTGTTCCAAGATAGAGCTCGCCGGCGTGGCCGGGCGCGGTAGAGCGGGTCATGCCCGGAATGCGCGAATAGGGGATAACGGCGTCGGCCTCGATCTCGTCGGCGAGAGGCCCGAGGCCGGAACCCAGAATCAGGGCGATTTCCGGTTCCAGGGCGGTTACTTCCCTGACCGTCGCCAGGGCGGCGTCCAACGCTGCTGCCCCCGTATCGGGGATCTCTGGTGAATGCATGAGAGCATGATAACCGGCGCCGGAGACGGCCTCCCGGCCAGGCGCGGGTCGCTGGACGTTTCTCACTATTGCTCGGGTAGACTACTCTCATGTTGCATCGTCGCGCAGTTTTCGTCGTCCTTGTCGTGCTTTCCGCCTGGGCCAGTGCCCAGAACGATACGGCCCAAAACAATTCGCAAGGAGAAGTCCTGGCAGAGGTGCGCGTCGAAGGCACCACTGCGTACGCCGACATCGTCCGGGTGGTGCTCGGAGCGCGGGCGGGCACCGCGGTGGGCCGCATAGATCTCGAAGCGGAACGAAACCGCGTCTACGCCCTGGGTACCTTCAGTGCGGTCAGCGTATCGGTCGTCGACGGCTCGGCCGGCCCGGTTCTGCTGGTGAGGGTCGAGGAGAATCCGCTGATAGGCGAGGTTGCCTTCGACGGAGCCACGGTCGTGTCCGCCGATACCCTGCGCCAGGCGCTGGAGCAACAGCACCTGCTGGCGGTCGGCCGGGTCTACAACACCACCAGGGCCGAGGAGGCCCTCGCCACCGTCCAGCAACTTTACCGGCGGCGCGGCTTCCCCTTCGACGTGCCGGTGTCGCTCGATGTGCAGGAGGTCGAGGCGGAGGGCGGAGATGGTGAGGCGATCCGCTTGACGTATTCGCTGTCGGAAGAAGCACCGGTTAGTGAAGTGCGAGTAGAGGAGTCGGCGGTTCTCGCGGCCGAACCGTTGCAGGGACTGTTCCGGCCGCTCACCTCCACCGGTGAGTTCGACTACGATCTCTACCGTCAGGCGGTGGGGCGCGTTGAGGAGCGTTACCGAGAGCGTGGCTACCGCTTCAGCGGCGTCGACCTGGCACGCAGCGAACTGCAGCAGGGCGTGCTCGACATTGCCCTGCGGGAGGCGCGAATCGCTTCCATAGACAGTTCCGCCATCGGCGTCGACGCGTCCGAGCTGAGCGTGGAGGCGGGGGACCTGTTCAACTACAACCTTCTGCTCGACGATGTGCGCCGCCTGGCCCAGGGACGAAGCGGCGACGTGCAGATGGTGACCCGCCTCGATCAGGCCGGCGACGTGCGGGTTTCGTTCGAGCAGGGGCCGCCGGAAACCGCAGGACCCGTCGACGACATCGAATTCGAAGGCAATACCGTCATACCCGACGAGGAGTTGCGCGAGCTGCTAGCCCTCGAGGTGGGCGACACGTTCACCTCGACCTTGGCACAGGAGGACTTCGAGCGAATCGTGCGGCACTACCAGGATGACGGCTGGGTAGTCCTCAACCAACCGGACTTCGGCTATTCCGAAGGTACCTACGTCCAGCGGATCGAGGAAGTCAGGGTGGCCGGCTATCAGGTCACCTTCGAGGGCGGCGATCAGAAGACCATGGACTTCGTGGTCACCCGTTACATGCCCGAGATCGGCACGGTGCTCAATCAGAACGAGATACGCGCCTCCCTGCGACAGCTGGCCCGCCTGGGAGCCGTCGAGCCGGTCAACGTGAGCCTGGAACCGACCGATGACCCGCAGCAGGTGCTGCTGAACGTGATCGTCCGCGAGACCAGGACAGGGCTGTTCACGCCCAGCGCGCAGTACGCCACCGATTCCGGACTGTCGGCGTCTCTGTCATTCAGTGAGTCGAACTTCCTCGGCCGCGCCCACAACATTAGCGCCGAGCTGAACGCGCAGACGTCCGATCTGGGGTTCATGCTGGGCGGATCGGTGCGCTACAGCATCCCGTGGCTGTACCTGGACGTTCTCGACTTTCAGGAAGTACCGACATCGGTATCGGGTTCGTTGTTCAGCCTGGTCGACACCAACAAGCTCCTTACCGCCGACGGCTCCACGAGAGTGCCCTATCCGGGGCTCCCTGACACCGAGGAGAACCGGGTGCTGGTGGGGGAGTACAGTCAACGCGATACCGGAGCGAGCTTCTCGGTGGGGCGGCCGATCGCCACCGACACCACCTTGCGCTTCAGCGCTCGGGCGTCGGTGACCGAATACAAGCTCGAGCCGCCCGAGGTCGATTGCACTTTCGACGACGCCGGTGACCTGGAGAACGCCAACCGCTGCGCGCTCCCGGGTGCGCAGGCGGTGACGCATCTCCCTCAGGGGGGACTAAGCAGCTTCATGAGCACCACTGTCACCTATGACGACCGTGACAGCCCCGAGTTTCCGCGGAGCGGAATCGCGGCAACCGGTCTCGCCGGCATAGGGATCGGCACCGATTACCGTGACCCTGGAACCGGCGAGCAGCGTTCGTACGTCTATGAGCAGGTCGAGTTCGGCGTGAAGACCTATGTCCTGCTGGCCGACCTCGCACCCGAAGAGATCAGCGACCGCAACCATGTGCTGGCATTCCGAGCGAATCTCGGCCATCAGTTCGGCGGCGACTATCCCTCATCGAAGCGATTCCAGGTAGGCAAGAGCACCAACGAGGCCACCGCCATTCGCGGCTATCAGGTGGACGACTTCGACCTGTCGCGCACCTACCTCACCGCTTCCGCCGAGTACCGCTACGACTTCGGGCTCGATACGGTAGCCACCCAGACGGTCATCGGCATCGTCTTCGTCGACCTCGGTTACGCCTCGAGCGTTCCGGGTTATGCCGATTACACCGCTCCGCTCTTCGCCGGGGCGGGCGTAGGCGTTCAGGTCAACCTCGGTTTCGGGGGCGTACTGCTACCGGCCCTGCGTTTCGACTACGGGTTCAGCGAACGCAACCCCACCGGAGAGTTCCGCTTCCGGGTGGGGCCGGTGTTCTAGGGACAGATGTTCCAGGGACAGGTGTTCAGGGACAGGTGTTCAGGGAGCCGAGCTACTCGCCGGCTACCTTGCTGAGCAGCTCGTCGTCGACCAGGGCGATCTTGCCGTAGCCCGCCTCGATCGCGCCCAGGCGGGCAAGTTCGCCGACGACCTTGGTGACGGTTTCGCGGACGGAACCGACGGCGGCCGCCAGGTCGTCGTGAGTAATGTGTATGACCGGGTCGCCGGCCTCGTTGGAACCGGCAAGGGCGCTCTCGCGCAAGTCGAGCAATTCGGCGGCGATCCGCGAGCGCAGGCGTTTTCCGGAGAGCCGGTGAAGAGAACGATAGAGGCCCTCTACCGCCCGAACCAGGTCGGTGGCGAGCTCCAGGTTGTCCTCGCTCTCCATCACCGCGGGGCTGATTACCTGAACTTCGCTCGCGGCCACCGCTTCCGCGAAGTAACGACGGGTCAACCCGGCGATCGCTTCCTCGCCGAAGAAGCCTCCCGGCTTGACGTAGCGCAACGTGAGGCCATTTCCCTCGTCGTCAACGGTATGGATCCTTACCAGACCCCGGTGCACGCGGTACAGGTTCTCCGGCGCGCCGGGGAAGAGTATGACCTCACCGGGACCGAACTGGTGAATATCGGTGTACTCACGTTGGTCGACGGTGTCGCTCATTCCGGCCCCCTTCCGCAGCCGTAAGGCGGCGTGCGGCAGCGAATGTCGCTCTATCGACTATAGCCAGCGTCGGAGACGCGGAAAAAGTGACAAGTTACGAACTCGACGGCCAGCATGCCTGGGCACGGCCAGGCGCAGGCGAAGATTCAGTCGTCGGTTGCCGGTACCGCTCGCGTGCGCGGGTCCCGTTGGCTCAGACGTTGAACAGGAAGTTCACCACGTCACCGTCCCGCATGACGTAATCCTTGCCCTCGGTGCGCAGCCAGCCGTGGGCGCGCGCCCCGACCAGCGATCCTGCCTCTACCAGCTTGTCCCAGGCGATCACCTCGGCGCGAATGAAGCCGCGTTCGATGTCTGAGTGGATCTCTCCGGCCGCCGCCGGCGCCTTCGTGCCCCGATGGATCGTCCAGGCGCGAACCTCCTTCTCGCCGGCGGTGAGGAAGGTCAGCAGTCCCAGGGCCTCGTATCCCTTGTGGATAAGGCGCTCGAGACCGGGCGCCTCCAACCCCAGGTCGGTCAGGAACTCCTGCACCTCCTCGGCACCCAGGTCACCGAGTTCCTCCTCGATTCGCGCCGAGATGACTACCACCTCGGCACCCTCGTCGCTGGCCTTGGCACGCACCGCTTCCACGTACTCGTTGCCGGCGACGATGTCCTCTTCCGAAACGTTGCATACATAGATGACCGGCTTGGCGGTGAGCAGGTTGAAGTCGTCGGGCAGCTCGGGTCCGGCCGTCCTGGCCATCTTGCCCTCGCTCAGGTGTTCGATCATCCCCTCGGCCGCCTGAACCAGGAGCGCGTCTTCCCGATTCGACCTGGCGCTGCGCCGCAGCTTCTCCAGACGTTTCTCCAGTGCCCCGATGTCGGCCAGCGCCAACTCGGTTTCGATGGTTGCCATGTCGCTCAGGGGATGCACCTCGCCCGCCACGTGCACCACGTTGGGATCGTCGAAGCAGCGGACCACGTGGGCGATGGCCGCGACCTCGCGAATGTTCGCCAGGAACCTGTTACCCAGGCCCTCCCCCTGCGACGCTCCGCGCACCAGACCGGCGATATCGACGAACTCGACAGTGGTGGGCACGATGGGCGGTTCCCGGCCGTCTTTGCGGTAGAGCGCCTGTAGCGGAGCGAGGCGCTCGTCGGGCACCGCGACCACGCCCACGTTCTTGTCGATGGTGGCGAACGGGTAGTTGGCCGCCTCGACTCCGGCGCGTGTGATTGCGTTGAACAGCGTGCTCTTCCCGACGTTCGGGAGGCCGACGATTCCGATTCCGAGCATAACCACTCCAGCGGGCGGTCGAAAGTCCGAGCTGACGCCACTCGCACTGAGAGTCGACAGCGAGGCTCGATGGCCCAAAGAGGGAGTATAGCAGGGGCCCGTGATATTCTCCGGTCCATGGCAGCACCCCCCGGACGCTCGCGTGTGGCGATACTGGGCGCCGGAAACGTAGGCCGGGCGCTCATTGCTAGGATCGACGAGCTTAGAGCGAATGGACAAGACGACGCTTCAGTAAGGCTCGCGTCACCGCGTAGCGTGCCGATGGGGAGCGAGTCGGTGTCGAATGAGTCGGTGTCGAGCGGTTCGGTGGCTGACGGGTACCTTGCGGGCGCCTCGGTGGCGGGCGTTCTGGTGAAGAACCTCGTCTCGCCCAGATCGCCGTCGGTGGCCCGTCAGCTGCTCACCGCCGACGGGCCGGGACTGATCGACCAGGCGGACGTGGTGGTGGAGCTGCTGGGGGGAGTGGAGCCGGCCGCTACCCTCATGCTCCAGGCGCTGCGAGCTGGCAAGCGTGTGGTCAGCGCCAACAAGGCGGCATTGGCCGAGCGCTGGGATGAGTTCGTGCCCTACCTCAGAGAGGGAACTCTCTACTTCGAGGCGGCGGTGATGGCGGGCACGCCCATCATCGGTTCATTGGCTGGGGCGTTGCGCGGTTGCCGGCCGCTCGAACTGCACGCGGTTCTCAACGGCACCACCACCTTCATCCTCAGCCGGCTCGAAGCGGGCGAGGAGTTCGGCCCGGCGCTGGCCGAGGCGCAGCGCCTCGGCTACGCCGAAGCCGATCCCGCCCTCGACATAGGCGGCTTCGACGCGGCCCACAAGCTGGCACTGATCGGGCGCCTCGCCTTCGATCCGCAACTCTCCTGGAAGGAGCTGGCCGCCCACACGCACGGGATATCCCATCTCACACCGGCGATCGTGCGGGAGGCCATGGAAGATGGCGGGTCGGTGCGGCTGGTAGGCAGCATCTACCCGGGAGAAGCAGCCTGGCGGGCCAGGGTACGCACCGTCTACCTCCCGGCCGGGCACCCGCTGACCGCCACTGCCGAGTCGGGTAATGCCCTGCTGTTGCGGGCGCGCGACCTCGGCGAGGTTCTCGTTCAGGGTCCCGGGGCGGGCGGCGAGGCTACCGCCGCCGCCGTGCTCGCGGACCTGCTGCAGGCCCTGGCTGGCCGCCCCGGACCGGCGCCCTTGCCGTTGGCTGCGCCGTTGCCGAAGGAGTACCGGGTCGAGGATCTTGGGGAGCTCATCAAGGCGTGAATGGCGTCAGTTACCGGAGCAGCCGCGATCCGGGGGGCGGCACAGGGAGTGCTGGCGTCTCCTTTCGTGAGGCCCTCCTGGCCGGCCTCGCCGGCGACGGTGGGCTCTACCTGCCCGATCGGGTACCGTCATTGCCGGCGGCCTGGCGCGAATCAGGCTCCTTCACGGCGATGGCCGCCGCGGTCCTGGAACCGTGGCTGCAGGAGCCGGCCGGAAGCGAGCTGCGAGAGTTGGTGGCCGAGGCGATCGACTTTCCTGTGCCACTCGTCCCGCTTTCCCGGGAGCGTTACGTGGTCGAGCTGTTCCACGGGCCAACCCTGTCGTTCAAGGACTTCGGTGCCCGGACCATGGCGCGGCTCATGGACCGTTACCTGGCCGGCAGCGGCAGGACACTGACAATCCTGGTCGCCACCTCCGGCGACACCGGCTCAGCTGTCGCCGATGGATTCGCCGGCCTGGAGAACCTGCGCGTCGTGCTTCTGTACCCGATGGACAAGGTCAGCGATGTGCAGGAGCGGCAGCTCACCGCCGCCCGGCCGGGACTGCTCAGCTTGCGGGTGCGTGGCAGCTTCGACGACTGCCAGCGAATGGTCAAGGCAGCCTTCGTGGATCCGCTGCTCGCCGGCGTGCCGCTCTCCAGCGCCAACTCGATAAACATCGGCCGGCTCCTGCCCCAGCAGCTCTACTACCTTTGGGCCGTCGCCGAACTGGAGCGGCTGCGTCCGACCGGAGACGCCCCGGTAATCAGCGTTCCCAGCGGAAACCTCGGCAACCTGACGGCGGGCCTGCTGGCCGCGGCCGGCGGGCTTCCGGTCGCCAGGTTTCTGGCCGCGCACAACGCCAACGACTACTTTCCGCGCTTCCTAGGCGGGACCGTGGCGCCATTCGCCTTCAGAGAGACAGCCGCCACCCTCTCCAACGCCATGGACGTCGGCGCGCCCAGCAACTTCGAGCGCCTGCACGCGCTGTTCGGCGCGGAGCTGAGCGACCTCGTGTGGGGCGCCGGCGTCGACGACCAGACGACGATGCGCCGCATGGAGGCCACCTTCATCGACGACGGCTACATAGCCTGCCCGCATACCGCGGTCGGCCTGGAGGCCGTCGACCGCTACCGTGCCGCCAGCGGCGACGACGCTCCCGCGCTGATTCTGGCTACCGCCCATCCGGCGAAGTTTCCGGTGGTGGTGCAGTCGGCGCTGGGCCGGCCCGCACCGGTCAGCCCGCGACTCGAGGCGCTGCGGGGCCGGCCCTCACATGTCGACGAGATCGAGGCCGATCCCGGGGTGCTCCGCGAGCTCCTGCTGACGGCCGCCTGAACGAGTCCTGGACGCACTGCCCGACGCTCGCGGGGGCTCTCTAGCAGTTGACACGCCAGCAGCTTGCAAGCTGGGCCAACAAATCACGCCTGCGCGCTCGCTATAGTGCCTATGGGCCGCGGGACACCTGTTCGGTTTGCACGGCCCCGAAGGCCGGGCAACCGCCCGGCATTTCGCCGCCACTCCCTTGGCAGCAAGCCGCCGCGCCGCAGAGCCGGAGGCGGGAGGACGCATGCCGGAAGAAGCCAAGAACACAGTACAGAGCAGGCGCCGTGCCAGTGAGAAACGCAAGCGCGACGCGGAGGTCGACATCAGAAGCGATAATTCGATTCGCGAGGAACCGGCGGTACGCAAGCTCCTGGAAAGCGGCCGCCAGGACGGCCAGGTAGCGCGCGGTGAGTTCAACGACGCCGCCCAGGCGATGGCCGATGGTACGGCCGCGGAGGCGGACGGCGACGAGGAAGAGTCGCTCATCCGAATCCTCAAGCAGGAGGGGATCTCCGTCGAGGAGATCGCCGAGGAGGATATCGAGCAAGAGGACGACGAGGAGACGCTGGCAGCCGACCACGACGAGGACGAAGCGGCCAGCGGCCGGGAAGAGGAACGGCTCGAGCTCGAGGAGCGGGCGGACACCTGGACCCGCGACACCGGGGCCACCGGTGATCCGGTGCGTCAGTACCTGCAGGAGATCGGCAGGGTGAAGCTGTTGACTCTGGAGGAGGAGATCAGCCTGGCCCGGCGGATCGAGGAGGGCGAGGCGGCGCGGGCGCGTCTGGACGAGGAGGCGAGCAGTCTCGGCGACCGGGAGCGGCGCAAGTTGCAGCGGGTGGTCGAGGATGGTGATTTGGCGCGGCAGAACCTGATCGAGGCGAACCTGCGGCTGGTGGTGTCGATCGCCAAGAAGTATCGCGGTCGCGGCATGGGTTTCCTGGATCTGGTGCAGGAGGGCAACCAGGGCCTGATCCGGGCGGTGGAGAAGTTCGACTACCGGCGCGGTTACAAGTTCTCGACCTACGCTACCTGGTGGATTCGCCAGGCGGTGAACCGGGCGATAGCGGACCAGGCCCGCACCATCCGCATTCCCGTGCACATGGTGGAGACGATAAACAAGCTGACTCGCATCAGGCGGACGCTGCATCAGGAGCATGGCGAGGAGCCGTCCTGGCAGGACATCGCCGACGCCATGGGTCCCGAATGGAACGCCGAGAAGGTGGAAGAGGCGTTCCGCCTGGCGCGCGAGCCGTTCTCGCTGGAGACTCCCATCGGTGATGAGGAGGACTCGTTCTATG
>JBBDRK010000049.1:0-256245 GCA_040905465.1 Trueperaceae bacterium
CTCGGCTCAAGAACGGGAAAGGAACAACCGGCAACCAACATTCTGACAGAGAGGGATGCGCGTGTACACCGTGTGCCAGGGACCGTACCTTTCCGGAAGGGCACGCCAAGTGCAGCCGTTGACGGCAACATGGAGAATGCCGTTCAGCACCTGCACATTGTTCAGCTTGACGTTGCCCCGCTGCACAGGCAGCAGGTGTTCGATCATCTCAAACTGCTCCTCGGAAAGCTGTATGAGGCATCATAACACGCCGAAACACCTTAGCGTTAACACACCCTAGAATCCTGGACCACACCGCCTGTGTTTGCCGCAGTCTTCGGGTCGACCGGCCGCCAGGAAGAGAAGTCGGTTAGCGACATAGACGTACTCCTGATACGCCCCACTGGCGCCGACGCCGAAGCCTGGCAGCACTCCATGTCGCACTTCGCCAGCGCCGTCTCAGGAGCAACCGGCAACGACGTCCGCCTCCTGGACCTGACTCACGGTGAGCTGTGGGACACCAGCAACGAAGCACTTCGAAAGCACCTCATCCGCGACTCGATCGTCCTGCACGGTGACCGGAACGTGCTTCACCGGCGGGCCAAGTGAGCGCCTCGGCGGCCAACAGACCTACCGACTAACCGAACTATCGCTACCAGATCACGCTATTTGCCAACCGGTGGCCCGATCGTCGGCCAGCAGGTCTGGAAACGCTTCCGTCGCAACCGTCTGGTACTGGTTGGCCTGGCGATCATCGTGCTGCTGGTATTGGTGGCGCTGTTCGTGCCTTATCTGGCGCCCAGGGACCCCTCTGCGCAGAGCCTGCTGAACCGGCGTGCCGAGCCGGATAACGAGTTCGTGCTCGGCGCCGACGAATTCGGCCGCGACATCCTCTCCCGGCTCATCTTCAGCACCAGGATCACCCTCGCAGTCAGCGATCGTGACCGAGATAGCGACAGGCGGTGATGGCTAACCGGACCCGTGCGTACTCAACTTCCCGTCATTCAGCAACTTCTCGAAGTGACTGATCGTCTCCATCACGCCCTGTTCGAGAGGAGTCTCCTTCGTGGCGGGCAGGTACTCCTTCAGCCGCTCCGAAGGGAATTCCTCCGGAAACGGCAGCGGCTTCTCTACATGGGTGATTTTGCTGTCAGGCTTGACGCGGCGGATGAGTTCGACGACTTCGGCAACACTCACCGCCGGCATGCCGAGATTGAACACGTGCGCGCCGTCGCCCGGTGCCGCGGCAGATTCGATGAACTGCAATGCCACATCCGATGCGTAGTGGAACTGCATGCGACCTCCGAAGCCGATCTCGAAAGGCACGCCGGCCGCGGCCGCCAGCATGGCCTTGGTGGGTTCACTCGTCAGGCCCTGGTCGCGCCCCACCCCATAAACCGTGTAGGGGCGCAGGCCTATGCTGCTCAGCTCGTGGTCCTGCCAGTAGATTCGCGCGCTGCCCTCGTTCGCCTGCTTGTAGACGCCGTAGAGCGTGTCGGGGTCGTGGTAGCCGCCGCCTGGCTTCTCTGCCCCGAAAGCCGCAATCGACGAGGCATACGTCACCTGTTTCAGGCCGGCTTGACGCGCCGCCTCGAACACGTTCACCGTGCCCACGACGTTGACGTGGGCGCCAGTGACCGGATTCTCCTTGCAGAAGGGGATCTGCAGGGCCGCCAGGTGGACGATGTGGGTAACGCGCTGCTCACGTATCGTGGCCAGCACCTTGTCGAAATCGGTGATCGCTCCCTGGACGAAGGTTATCCGCTCCTGTTCGTCCGGGTCCATCAACAGTCCGAGCCGCCTGCGGTCGTCGCTCAGGTCGAAACTCACGGCACTTACTCCGCGGGTAACCAGGTGACGGAGGACCCAGGAGCCAATGCACCCGAACGAGCCGGTGACCAGATAGGTGGGCCGACGGTCGCTCAACTGCTCTCGACCATCCTGTTCAGCAGTCGCCCCAGGCTACCTACCTCGACGACCACTTCGTCACCGGGCTTCATCCACACCTTCTTCTTCATGCCCAGGATCACCCCTTCGGGAGTACCGGTGGAGATTAGGTCGCCTGGCTCGAGCGTCATGAAGCGGCTGGCGTAGCTCACCACCTGAGCGACCGAGAAGATCAGGTCAGAGGTGTTGGAGTCCTGGCGCAGCTCACCGTTGAGCCAGCAGCGCACGCTCATATCCTGTGGATCGCCGGCTTCGTCGGCAGTCACCAGGTAAGGGCCCAGCGGCATGAACTTGTCCAGCGTCTTGCCCACCAGCCACTGCCCGGTGAGCATCTGGAGATCGCGGGCACTAACATCGTTGCCGTTGCAGTACCCCAGTACGTACTCCAGCGCTTGCGATTCGGCGACGTTCTTCGCCCGCTTGCCGATCACGGCGACGAGTTCGGCTTCGTAGTCGTACTCGACCGCCCCCTTGGGCAGGGGGACGCCTTCGCCCGGATCGGCAACGCTATTGTTGAACTTCGAGAAGAGCACGGGCGTCTTGGGAGGCGACATGCCCGACTCACGGGCGTGGCGAAGATAGTTGAGGCCCACGCAGATTATCTTGCCCGGCTGCGGGACGCAGGCGCGCAACTCCAGATCATCCTCCTGGTGAAAGCAGCTTTCTAGCACCGGCTCTCCTAGTGCTCGTTGCGTAAGCTCGCCTAACCCGGGCAAGGCGTCGACGCCAGTGAGGTAGAAGGCGTCGGGGTCGGTAGAGAGTCTATCAGGCAGAGTTTCTCCATCGGCAGCCAGGGCGGCCGCCGCCTCCGCTACGTCGAGAACGCCCTTCTCGGTGACGACGCCCAGGCGTGAAGACTGCTTGGGACCAAATACGACTATCTTCATTACTCACTCCTTCTGACGGCTGCTAGGAACACGGCCATGTGGCGCCCGTACGCCTCATGCGACTCGGTAACGCTCCAGCACGTCCCAGTTCAGCCCAATTCCCAAACCGGGGCGTTGGGACGGTGAAATGACTCGCCCGGCGGCACGCTCTCTGTCGACATCCAGTTCACGGCAGGGTCTCCCCACGCGTGAACCGCCCGAGCGCATCGTGATCCAGTTCGAAGCCCAGGCCGGGGCCGTCGGGTATGGCCAGCATGCCATCTTCGTCCAACTCCCACTTCCTGGCCGAGATGTCATCTATGTAGTGCGAACCCATGAGGTATTCGACGTAGTCGGTGTCGCTAAACGCCGAGGCGAGTTGGAGATCCGCGGCCAGGCCTACCGCGGTGTTCCAACCGTGCGGAATCATCCGCACCCCGTTGTCGTTGGCCATCCAGGCGATGCGCCGTTGCTCGCTGATCCCACCGACTTTGGTCACATCCGGCTGGACGATGTCGAATGCCTGTCGCTGTAGCCAGGGAGTGAACGCCTGCCGCCTGGTGAGAACCTCGCCGCCGGCGATCGGGACGAGCGAGTGCTCCCTGAGCAGCACGTAGTCTTCCAGCGCGTCCGGCTTGAGCGGCTCCTCGAACCAGGTCACGTCGTACTCTGCCAGCATCTGGGAGGTTCGCAGCGCCCACTTGTAGCCGTGGGGCCAGAAGGCGTCGCTGCCTCCCGCGTCCACCATGAGCTGCGCAGAGTCTCCTACCGCCTCCCGCGCTGTGGCAATTATCTGCTCGTCCAGCGTGCTGCTGTGCCTGCCGAACGGGCCCCAGCCCAGCTTGAATGCACGAAAGCCCAGGCCCAGGAGCTCGCCCAGATGGTCGGCCAAAGGCTCCGGTTCGCGCATCAGTATCGAGGCGTAGGGCCGGACTCGCTCCCGGTAGCGCCCTCCCAGCAGGCGGCTTATCGGTTGCCCCGTCACCTTGCCCAGCACGTCCCACAAGGCGATGTCGATCGCCGAGATGGCGTGGGTAAAGGTCCCTCCCCGTCCCAGCCAGAACGTGTTCTGGTGTAGTTTCTCGCTTACTCGTTCTGGCTCGATTGCCGACTCACCGAGCAGCAACGGCTCCAGCACCCGCACGGCTGCACGCACCAGCTCCACGCCGGTGAACGCACTGCCATAACCGGTTACGCCTTCGCTCATAGTAATCGCCAACAGGGTGTGGATGTTGTCGTCGGACCTAAGCTCCTGATCCCAGCCGCCTTCGGGAGTGGCGCCGTAGAGGCCCACGGTGTGGATGCCGGTAATCTTCACGTCGTTACGCTCACTTGATCAATCCATCAGCTGCAGGCGAATCTGGGCGCCCGCTCCGGGAGCGCCGGAAGACCTGTACCTGCGGTTGGAACGAGGTATCCGGCTCGAGCGGGTACATGGGGCGGCGGCAGCGGGTATGGCCCAGGCTCGGGAGATTGGCGCTGGTCGAACCGGGCGCGTCGACGTTCAGAACGAGCTGCGCCCACTGAGTGAAGAATTGCGGCTGGCAGTGCGGGGATTTGACCACGACGGCGTCGAACGCACGCGGATCCTGGCCGTGCCCCAGGAACAGGGAGCGGTCATAGAGACTTACCGGCCGGCTGGTCACCACCAAGGTCATCTTCTGCCACTCCAGAACGGCCGTGGGGCCGCCGTGCCAGGTATCTCCATGGGACTCACTCAGCACGTCACCGTCCGAGAGCATGCGCACGCGAGCAGTAATCGGCAGCGGCGTGAAGCGCTTTGGGTCCAATGCTCCGCCAATCGTCACATCCACCTCACCGCCAACACCGGCGGAGAGCGCGGCGCGAACGGCCGGCGGGTCCACGACCGGAGCCAGCACCCTGCCTTCGTAATCGGCTTCGTGCAGGGCGCGAATGATCGAGTTGCTATCACCGGATGCGCCGGAACTGGTGGCGTCGGCAGCGTCGGTAAGTATCACCGTGCCGGTAGCAGCCTTGGCCTGCTCCACCATCTGCTCCAAACCGATCAAAGGCGCCTGGAGTCGCTCACGCACCTCCCAGAACCGTCGCGCCAACTCCAACGCCTCCCTGTGGGCGAGTTCCTCATCCCCATCAGTGACCACCACGCTGCTGCTCCCCAGCTCGGGTACGTCGGTGAAAGGGTTACCTATGAACATTCCGGCCAAGAGGCCCCGCTCGTCGGCTTCGATCCTCTGTGCTTCGCGAATGAATTCGCCCAGCAGCCCGGTCTCGGTGATCAGCTCGTCTCCGCGCACCAGTGCCGGTATCGCCACCCGGGCGGTCACGGGCCGGGCTTCGCCAAGCAGCACGGCCAGCAGGACGCGAGCGGCACGGGCGCCTGTCTCGTAGAAGTCGACGTGAGGGTAGGTGTGGTAGGGCACCACCGCGTCGGCGTGTTCCAGCATCCTGTCCGTGAGGACCCCGTGCAGATCCAGAGAGACCACGATCGGAATCTCTTCGCCCAGGATCTTTCGGGTTCGGGCCAACAGGTAACCCTCGGGATCCTCCTCGTTGCTGGCCGCCATGGCGCCGTGCAGACAGAAGAGCACGCCGTCCAGTCCGTCGTTTTGGTGATGCTCTAGGGCAGCCAGGAAGCTTCGCGCCAGTTCATCGAAATCGCCGCCGTTCAGTACTCCGCCCGAGGTTACCGAGCGTGCGCTGAACGCAGGCACGACCTCTACCGATCCATCATGCCGAAAGACGTCCAGCGCCCCGGTCACCTCGCTGGCGACCCCTTGGTGGGCAAGCAACAGCTCGGCGTAGTCAGCCAGCCGGAAGTCGGAGAGGTGGCTGGGAACCGGGTTGAATGTCGAAACCTCCTGCTTGCACTCGGCTACCAGGATCCTGGGCACTCGGGCTCCTCCTCTCGCGCCGTTCACGGCTGCAGCACGATCTTGAGCACCTCGGGTTGGCCGTCCACCAGCTCCCGGAAGCTCTCGGGTCCCTCATCGAGGCTCCTGAGCGAGAGCCACGATTCACTCGGCGGCAGGTCGCCCCGGGCGAGGAACGAGCAGGCCGTCTCGAAGTCGTGGGGGGTGTAGGCGAATGACCCCCTGATGACCGTCTCGTTGCGCACAACCTCGTTCGCGTCGAAAGACACCTCGGGCCCGTGCAGTCCTACGAATACGACAGTCCCGCCACGCCTCACCGACTCGATCGCCTGCTTCCTTGTTGCCGCCAGGCCAACGGCGTCTATCGCGGCGTCGAAACCTTCCCCGGGAGCCGAAGCTCGAAGAGCAGCAGGGTCCAACGACGAGGAGCCGCCACTCTGATCCGCTTCGATCGTCCGCTCCACGCCCCAACGTTTGGCGATGGCAAGGCGCGATGCGTTGGTATCCGTTATCGACACCGCTGCTCCCGCCTCCTGAGCAAGCCGGGCGGAGAGCAGCCCTATTGGCCCGGCTCCCAGCACCAGCAGCTCGTCGCCCAGACCCACGCGCGCGAGCCTCACTGCCCTGACTGCGCAGGCGACCGGTTCCGCCAGCGAAGCTATAGCCGGCGCCATTCCGGCAGGTACTGGCTGGCAGGCGACGGCAGGCACGATGACCTTTTCGGCGAAGGCGCCCGGACGATGCGCTCCTACCAGGGCGCGGTTGCTGCACAGGTTGAACCTGCCCCGGCGACAGGCGCTGCACGTGCCGCAGAAGAGCAGCGGATTCACCACCACTCGCTCACCGACTGCCGGCGACTCCACCATCTCGCCTGCCGCTTCGATCGTGCCGCTGAACTCGTGACCCATTACCAGCGGTGGTTTTCGGAGGCTGTTGTGGCCCAGGTAGCCGGAGAGTTCGGAGCCGCATATGCCAACCGCGTCTACTCTCAGGAGCACCTCGTCGGGCCCGGGCTGGACCACGGGCAGTTCCCGCAGGTTCATTTCGCGGGGTCCCTCCCACACCAGGGCTCGCATGTTGCCGGACTCGCGCTTCATCTCACGTGTCATACCGTGAACGCAAACTCCTGCAGCTGCGCCTCGTCGAGTTCGATCCACAGGCCGGGCGACTGCGGTACTTTCGCGACGCCGTTTTCGACGGTAACCGGGTTCTTGACCAGGCTGGTGTTGAGCGGGTTGGGACGGATGCAGTATTCGAGGTAACGGGCCTGGGGCAGCGTAGCCAGCAGGTGGAGTGAGGCGGCTGAAACGATACCGGTACTCCAGGCATGAGGTATGCAGTCGCGGCCAAGCTCCTGGGCCCGCGCGGCAATCCGGCGCGCCTCGCTAAGCCCACCGCAACAGGAAATGTCGGGCTGTATCACGTCGACCCTGCCGCCCTCCATGAGCTCATCGAACTCCCAGCGGGTGGTGTTCTCCTCACCCGTCGCGACAGGCGTGTCGGCGGCATCTGCCAACCGTCCGCCAAGCGTTGTGCTGTCGATTGTCGACAATGTTTGCTGTTGGACTGAGCGTAGATTGTCGACAATGGATGACGTCAAGGCCCCGCTCGCACCCGACGGCATCAGCCGATGTCTATGCTTATCGTCTTCAGGTCACTCATCTCGCGCAGCGCATACTTGCCGCCTACCCGTCCTACGCCACTGAGCTTGCCCGAGGCGCCACCGAATGGCACGTGCAGTTCCCAGTAAGTCGAGGCGTCGTTTACGTTGACAGTCCCGGTCTTGATGCCCTCGGCGAAGTAGTAGGCGCGGCTGATGTCCTGGGTGAAGACGCTCGCCACCAGTCCATAGGTGTTGCGGTTGGCAATCTCCAGGATCTCTTCGTCGCTGACCACCTTTATCAGGGGTACCACCGGGCCAAATGTCTCCTCGAGGTTGAGCCTGCTGTCCAGGGCCACGTTGGCGAGGACCGTCGGCTCGAAGAAGAGGTCGCTTCCCAGGTCGTCGCGTGCCCGGCCACCGAACATCACGCTGGCGCCACGCTCGACACTGTCGGCGAGGTGCTCTGCGACCTTCCTGGCAACACCGGGATTGTTGAGCGGTCCCATGGTGTTCGACCTGTCGAGAGGGTCGCCCAGCCGCACCTGTTTGGCGGCGTCGACGGCACGCTCGGCGAACTCGTCGTAGACCCCGGCTCCCACCAGCACCCGCTCGGAGGAGGAGCAGACCTGCCCGGCATTTGCGAAGCAGCCGGCGCAAGTGGCGGCTATCGCCTTCTCCATGTTCGCGTCGTCGAGGACGATCACCGGCCCGTTGCCGCCCATCTCCAACAGGCACGGCTTTCCGGCGGCTCGACGGGCGATGTGGACGCCGGTGGCAGCGCTACCGGTGAAGCCGACGGCGTCGGTGTCGTGGTGGCCCACGATCTCGTCGCCAACGACGTCGCCGGGGCCAGTCAACAGGTTCACGGCTCCTTCCGGCAGTCCCGCCTCGACCAGGCACTCCATCAGTTTCACGGCACAGACCGAGGTAGTGGGGGCAGGAACCCAGACGATGGCATTGCCGGCAGCCAATCCCGGCGCCAGGTACTCGACCGGGATGTTCATCGGGAAGTTCCAGGGGGTGACCACCGCGTAGACGCCGCGGGGCTGATAGATCGTGAACACCCGCTTGTTCGGATCCTCGACCCTGATCGTCTCGCCTTCGAGCCACTTGACGAGTTCGGAAGCGTTGCGGAAGCCCTCGATGGCCTTGCTCACCTCGAACATCGCCTCGGACCAGAGCGGCTTGCCCTGATCCTCGCTCAGGGTGCGGGCGAGACTCTCCTGGCGCGCCTCCATGACGTCTGCGATTGATGCGAGCAGTTTGGAGCGCTCCCAGATAGACATCGATGCCAGTTTCGGTTGCGCCTTTCGCGCCTCACCAATCGCCAATTGGGCGTCCTCACGAGTGCCCTCGGGAAGCGTGGCTATAGTGCGGCCCGTCGCCGGGTTAAAGGCCTCGAACACCTCACCGCCGCGACTCTCGACCCAGCGCCCGCCGATCAGCATTCGCAGATCCTCTGCAGACGTACCCTTTACCGTTCCTGTCGTCATGGTGCCTCCCTGTCGCCCAGTAGGACCTTCTGCTCGGAAACGTCCTGCTCGACCCTCACACTATTGCCCTCTCGCAACGATAGGTGCGCCGCGGCGCAAAGCTCCACCGCAGCGAGCGAGCTGCGACCGCTCGATACCGGCTCACCGCCGGATCTGAGGCACTCGAGGAAGTGAGCCACCTCCTCGCGCAGCGCTCCGGTTATCCGCCCATGGAGCCTGGGCCAGTGCCTGGTTTCCGGCATCCGCCAGCCCTGCGAGTCGACGCCGATCAGATTCATGGTACGCAGGTCTACCGAAAGCATCCCCTCCTCGCCGAAGACGTCCAGCCTCACGTCACCGAAGGGCGACCACTCGGCCGGCTGGCGCTGCGGATTCCACGAGGTGGGCAGGGTCCACCCGCTCTCCACCGCCGCGATCGACCCGTCGCCGTACTCCAGGGTAGAGACCACAACATCGGGCGTTCCGAAACGCTCTTGGATGCTCCTCCTGGCGGCGGTGGCGCTCACCGACACCGGGGTCTCCCCGCGCAGCCAGTTGAGCATGTCGAAGTCGTGGACGGCGAGATAGTCGAGCACGTGGCCGGCGCTCCCGAAACGCTGCGCTTCGGTCCTGATGCCGTGGCGGCGAGCGAACACCGATACGACTCGCCCCACCACGCCTTGATGGAGCGCCAGCCGGAGGTTCGCGTAGGCCGTCTCGAAGCGCAGTATGTGCCCGACCATGAGGAGAACGCCCGCTTCCTCGCAGGCGGTGATCATCTCCTGGGCGTGCCCGACCTCGCTGGCCAGTGGCTTCTCGACCAGAACCCCCAGGCCTGCCTGGGCGGCGGCGAGCACCGGTTCGAGGTGCA
The DNA here is from genome assembly GCA_040905465.1 of Trueperaceae bacterium. Taxonomy (GTDB): domain Bacteria; phylum Deinococcota; class Deinococci; order Deinococcales; family Trueperaceae; genus DASVCN01. The sequence goes on from JBBDRK010000049.1 coordinate 9,591, forward strand.
GCGCGTCCGGCGTGGCGACGACCACCCCGTCCAGCTCGTGCTCGCCCAGCAACTGCTCGAGCGAGTGGGCGACCTGCGCTCCCCAGGGCGAAGCAACTCTCTGCGCAGCCTCCTCATCAGTGTCGTATACCGCCGCCAGCGTCGCTCCCGGCGACTGCGACAGCGTGGCCGCGTGCAGTGAGCCCATGAAGCCGCAGCCAACCAGGCCGATCCGAAGCTCCCTCACGCCGACTCCTGGGCGCCAGTGGTTTCCTGGGGCAGAGGGTCCACGCGCGGCGCTTCTCCGCCCCCCAGATTCCTGGAAATGTTCCTGGCGCACTCCAGCGCTACCGGCACCAGCTCCATCTGTCTGGCCTCGTCGATGTAGATGCTTGCTCCGCTGATGCTGATGGCGGCGATGATCCTGCCGCTGGAGTCCCAGAGCGGCGCGGCAACGCAGCGCGTACCCGGCTCGTTCTCCTCGCGGTCCAACGCGTAGCCCTGTCGCCGCACGGCTTCGAGCTCGCGCAGAAGCTCGTTTCGGTCGGTAATGGATCGCTCGGTGCGCGGCGGCAAGTCGAAGAGGTGTGACTCCCACTCCGCACGAGGACGGTGGGCAATCAACACCTTGCCCAGTGCCGTGACCTGGGCCGGCGTGCGCAGGCCTACGTGCGATCTCATCTGCAGGCCGCGTTCACCCGGGATTTTTTCCAGATAGATGATGTGGCCCTCCGCCAATTCACCCAGGTGGATTGTCTCACGAGTCCGGCGAGACACCTCTTCGAGCTGGGGCTTGGCCACCTGGAGGTAACTGAGCTGCCGCTTCGCCTTCTCGCTCAGTTCAAGGAGCCGGTAGCCCAAGAGGTACCGATGGTCCTGGTAGCGAAGCAGCCCCTGCTCTACCAGCACCGCGGCCAACCGGTGGATGGTGCTCTTGGGCCAACCGCTTACCTTGGCCAGCTTGGGTAGCGTGTCGTCGCCTTCCGCCACGAAGCCGAGCAACTGCACGCCCTTCTCGAGTGCCTGGCTCACCGCTGGACCTCACACCCGAACAATTCCGAATCCTCTCACTCGACACCACTCGTCCCGCCTGTTGGAACAGCGTCCTTCATGTTGACACGTCCTAGGGCGCAGTCTATACTCGCGCCACGAGTGACGCAACGTGCTTTGGGTCGCCTTTCGCTCGAAAGGCGCGCAGGGGAGATTTCTGGTCGCGGTACGACCCGGAGCCTGGGCAGAGGGAGGTAGCTCTTTGGATCGTCCTAGCGCATCGGCAGCTCGCTCGGCCGGTTTCGCCGGCCCATTCCCACTCCAGGAGGATCGAATGGCGCTACACCTTAAGCATCTCGTCCGCGTTGCCGTGGTGCTGGCACTTGCGCTGGCTTCGTTCGGCGTCGCCCAGACCGATATCGACTTCGCCGTCTGGAACTACTCGCTCGACATCGTCCAGGACAACATCGAGAAGTTCGAGTCGGAGAATCCCGATGTCGACGTAACCCTCAACGACTACACCTGGCCCGATTACCACGACACGATGGTGTTGCGCTTCCGCGGCAACAACGCTCCCGACACGCTGTACGTAGGACAGGACTGGCTGCCCGCCTGGGCGTCCGCCGGCTGGCTCGCACCCTTCGACGAGGCCTGCCCCGACCTAACGCAGTATGCCGCGGACGCCGCCAATTACGCCGTCAACGATATGACCTACCAGGACCAGCTCTACGGCCTGCCCTACTACGCGGATACCATCAGCTTCCTCTACAACGGGGCCATCCTCGAGGAGCACGGAATAGCCGTACCAGAAACCTGGGACGACGTCCTCCAGGCCAGCCTCCAGCTCAAGGAAGCCGGCATGGACCACCCCTTCGTGTACGAGTACGGCCAGGAGCTTCCCAACTTCTTCGATGCTTTCGTGGCGCAGGTCTACGGCCGCGGCGGCGACATGTTCGACGAAGACCTCAATCCGGTCTTCAACGATCCGGAGAACGCGGCCTTCCAGCACCTGCAGTGGCTGCAGGAAGCGGTCACCGAACACGACATCATGGAGTTGGTCCCCCACGAGACCGACGTCATTCGCACCATGAACACTGGCCAGCACGCCTTTTCGGTCGTCTACAACTACGTGCTTGCCGCGATGAACGAGGAAGCGACCCAGCCGCGCGCCGGCGAATTCGCGCTCGCCCTCATGCCCGGCGAGGCTCACCAGACCCTCGGCTTCGCCAAGTTCTACTCGATCTCACAGGCTGCGACCAACGACGCCGACAAGCGGGAGGCGGCCTGCCAGTTCATCGAGTACATGGGCGGCGGCGACTATTCGATTGCCACCCGTTGGGCGGCCGAGAACGGACTCGGCTTCGCGCAGCTGCCGCTGTTCGAGGACCCGGCGGTGCGTGACGCCTGGAACGACTGGATCGACGTTGACCTGCTCCGCGAGCAGGTCGCAAGTGCCAGGACGGGCACCTGGACCGAGTGGACGTCGATCTGGAGCGCTTACTTCCGCCCGCTCCTTGCCCAAGCCATGGTCGGCGAGTCGACTGTGGAGGAGGCGATGAACTCCGGTGCCGCCAGGTGGATCGAGTACCGCGAGACGGTACGCGGCAACTGATACGACTCTAGCTAGCGTCCGGAGCCAAAGCCCGGCTCCGGACGCTCGAATCTTCGCAATCGAGCACCCTCCTTGATCGGTATCCCATGACCAGGCGCGCGAACACCGAATATCTCTGGGTCCTGCCGGTACTGATACCGGTATTTCTCTTCACGCTCTACCCGGTGGCGCATGCACTATGGAAGAGCCTGCACCGCTCGCAGGTTCTGCTGCCCGGTGAACCGTTCGTCGGGCTTGCAAACTACGCCAGCCTCCTGAACGACAGCACAATCTGGGCATCTCTGCGCAACACCCTGGGCTTCACCCTCGTCGCCGCGCCCATCACGGTCGTCGTGGGCCTTGGGGTGGCCTATCTGCTGCTTGCCAACTACCCGGGGCGGATCTACGTACGCTCCGTGGTGCTGTTACCCTGGGCGCTCCCAGGGGCGATCACCGCCGTCATCTGGATCTGGGTGTTCCACCCTTCCTGGGGACTGCTGAATCACGGCCTTCGGCTGGCCGGGATCATCGACCGCAATCTCCAGTGGCTCACGCAGCCCGACCTGGCGCGGTTCGCCGTCGCCGTCGCCCACATCTGGGCGCAGTTCCCGTTTGCGGCGGTCCTGATGCTGGCTGCCCTGTCGTCGATCGACTCCACGCTCTACTCGGCCGCCGCCATCGACGGCGCCAACGCCTGGCAACGCTTCCGGTTCGTGACCCTCCCGCAAATCAGCACCATGATCGCGGTACTGACCGTCTACGAAACGCTCGTCGCGGTAACCAGCTACGACGTGACCTATGCGATGACCGGGGGCGGACCGGGCAGCGCCACCACGCTGCTGGCGTTCCAGATCTGGAAGCAGAGCTTCAGCATGCTCAATTTTGGCAACGGCGCTGCCCTCGCATTCCTGACGGCCCTCCTCTCGCTCATCTTCATAGCGCTGATCCTCTGGGCGATCCCGGCCGAGCTGTTCAGAACGGATGACGAGTAGTGAGGCGAAACCAGTTGCTGGGCCGCTCACTGCTGCTGTTCGGCGCATTCCTGGTATTCCTGTTCAGCGCCAGCCCGGTAATTCTCAGCTTCATCGGCAGCATCGTTCCCGATCAGGCGATCTTCTCCTACCCGCCCAACTGGTTCGGCTACGGAGTGACGCTGGACAACTACCGCTACATCTTCACCGGTGAGTTGCCAACGGTGTACCAGGCGGAGGGCGCCAACCGGAGCATGATCTCGGACGCTGCCCGACAGGTACCCAGGGCATTGTTCAACAGCATGATCGTCTCGGGATCCGTCGCCCTGATCAACCTGCTTCTCGGCGGTCCTGCCGCCTACGCCTACGCTCGCATGCGCTTCCGCGGGCGCAGGGCCACCTTCATTGGGCTGATAATGGCGCCGCTGGTACCCTCGGCGGCGCTCATCGTTCCCTACTACCTGCTGGTGCAGCAGTTCGGCCTACTGGGCACCAAGCTGTCGATGATCCTGATTCATTCGATAATGACCCTCCCCTTCACGACCCTGATCCTTTCCGTCTTCTTCGGCCGCATACCCGACGAGCTGGAGGACGCCGCGCTGGTCGACGGCTGCACCCCTCTCCAGTCGTTCCTGCGAATCTTCGTCCCACTGGTCAGACCCAGCCTGCTCGCCACCGGCCTGTTCGCCTTCATGCTCTCCTACTCCGAGTTCCTGTTCGCCCACGCCCTGGGCGGCAGTTCGGACAGCCGTCTCCTCCCGGTCGTGATGGCGGCACTGGCCCGCAATACCGACGTTTCCTGGGGACTGCTCAACGCATCGATTTTCATAGCAGTCGTCCCTTCCCTCCTCCTGGTGATAGTAGTGTGGCGGTTCGTGGTCGAGGGACTCCTCGCCGGCAGCGTGAAGGGATAGTAGCAACGTGACTAGCAGAGAGAGCAGCAGCACAGTGGGCAATCAATCAGCCAATCAGTTCCTCGAAGCACTCCGAACCACCCGGGTCGTCGCGATAGTCCGAGGTGATTTCAGCGTGGAGCAGTACTCCACCGTGGTGAACTCGTTCGTCCGCGCCGGACTCAACACCATCGAGCTCACCATCGAACGGCCCCGCGCGCGCGACGCGATCCGCGAGATCTCGGCTAACGGGCCCGAGGGGCTGTGGCTGGGGGCGGGAACGGTGAGGAGTGGCGACGACGCGCGGAATGCACTGGAGGCCGGCGCCCGCTACCTGGTCTCCCCCGGCTTCATGCCCCAGGTCGCTCGTGTGGCGCACGATGCCGGCGTCGTCTACCTGCCCGGCGTCCTCACGCCCAGCGAAGTCGAAACGGCCATGGCTAGCGGCTGCACGACCGTAAAACTCTTCCCTGCCAGGCCACTCGGGCCCGCCTACCTAAAGGCGATCGCCGCCCCGCTCACCGGTGTGAGCTTCGTCCCCACCGGGGGCGTAGGCGTCGATGACGCGCACGAGTTCCTCGAAGCGGGTGCCCTGGCTGTTGGTGTAGGCGGGTCGCTGGTGGGCAAGGACATCGACCCGGCGGCATTGGAAGATCGCGCCGGGCGACTGCTCCAGGGCCTAAGGAGTCACAAGTAAAGTGAGTGACGGAGACCGGAGCAAAGCAACGGAACACGAATATGACGCGAGCCCGAACGTAGCTTCGGAACGCCGCTACGAGGTAACCAGCCTGGGTGAAGCGATGCTTCGCCTTTCGGTTGGGGCCGGCAGGAAGCTGGCGACGACAGACAGCCTCGACCTGCACGTGGCCGGCGCAGAGCTGAATGTCTGCGCCGCCCTTGCTGGCCTGGGCCGCCGAGTAGGCTGGTTCAGCCGCCTTCCCGACAATCCCCTGGGCCAACTGATACTCAGCCGCGCCCGCGGCTGGGGCGTCGACACGGAGAGGGTCGTTCGAACGGCCGAGGGCCGGGTGGGCACCTACTTCATAGAGTTTTCCTCTCCGCCCATTCCCGCTCGGGTCACGTACGATCGTGCCGACAGTACCTTCAGCAAAATGGAAGCCGGAGAAATCGACTGGGCCCGGTTGCTGGATACGCGAGTCCTCCACCTGACGGGGATAACGCCGGCACTGGGTTCGAATCTCCAGGAAGTAACACGCCAGGCGGTTGCACGAGCCCGCGAGCGGGGGCTGCTCGTGAGCCTCGACGTGAACTACCGCTCGAAGCTGTGGCAGCCGGCGGAAGCGGCGGAGTTTTTGCGTCCACTGATGGGTGAAGTAGACCTCCTGATCTGCGGCAGAAACGACGCTCGCCTGCTGTTCGGCATCGACACTCTAAACGAGCAGGAGCTTCTCGACGAGTTGCGCTCGCACACCGACGCCCCCCACGTCGTCATCACACTAGGCAAGGAGGGTGCGATTGCATGGAGCGAAGGCCAGGTGCTGCGCCAACAGGCGATACCGGTCACCGTTATTGACCGCATCGGTGCGGGCGACGCCTTCGCTGCCGGAGTCATCGACGGCCTGCTCGAGGCGGATCTCGAAGGCGGGCTGTCAATTGGTGCGGCCCTCGCCGCCCTGACGCTCGCCCAACATGGCGACGTCATATCGGTTGGCAGAGAAGAAGTGGGCGCTGTCGCCCGCCTTGCCGGCGAGCCTGGTACCGGTGTATTGCGCTGAGCCGCTCCCCGATTCCGCTGGCCCAAGGGAAAGATTACCAGGAGCAGTGAAGGCAGTTTTCTGTAAGCGGTGACGCGCCGCCACGATAGGATGGCGGACGAGCGCCTGGACGAATGCCCAAAGGAGCCGTGATGTCGATCTACCGCCGCTATGGTGTAAAGCCCCTCATAAACGCGGCCGGTACGAAAACACGACTCGGTGGTGCCCTCATGTCTCCAGAAGTGCTCCAGGCGATGACTGACGCAGCAGCAGAGGCAGTGGACATGGCGGAACTGCAGGCCGCTGCGAGCAAGGTGATTGCAGGTATCACCGGGGCACAAGCCGGATGCGTAACAAGCGGTGCTGCTGCCGGGCTTACGCTCGGCGCAGCGGCCTGCATGACAGGTCTGGACCCTGCCAAAATAGATCGCCTGCCGAACAACCACGACCTGCCCCACGAGATCATCATTTTCCGATCCCACCGCAACTCCTACGATCACGCGTGGCGAGCAGCAGGCGCAAAACTGATCGAAGTAGGCCTCGACGACCGCGCAGCAGGGAGCGGAGTTCGTACTCTCGAGACCTGGGAGATCGAGGCGGCCATCAATGAGCGCACGGTCGCAGTCGCGTATGTGGCGAATCGGAGAAATGAACCAAACTTGGCACGACTAAGCGAGTATTGCCACAGCCGAAACCTTCCCGTACTCGTCGACGCGGCCGGGCAACTGCCACCCGCCGAAAACCTGCAAGCCTTCATCGACTCCGGAGCCGACCTGGTAGCGTTCAGCGGCGGCAAGGCGATCGGTGGGCCCCAGGCAACCGGAATACTCTGCGGAAAGAAAGAGCTCATCCAGGCAGCTCTTCTTAATAGCCTCGACATGGACATGGACCTCGAACTGTGGGATCCACCGCCCAGCCTCCTCCCGCCAGAAAGCATCGAGGCTCTTCCCCGCCACGGCATTGGCCGCGGCTTCAAGGTAAGCAAGGAAAATATTATCGGCCTTCTCGTTGCCCTGGAGCGTTTTGCCTCGGGCGAGTGGCAACGGGAACTAGAAGCCAGGCGGGAAATCGCTGGCAGTATCGCGCGCTCCGTTGACGAAACAACCGCGATTAGTGCCGAATACAGCGAAACGAGCGGTCATCCGACTGTCTCCCTGACCTTTTCAACCACCACCGAGGCGCGACGGGTCTACCAGGAGTTACTGCGGGGCGAGCCGGGAATAGCACTCGACCCGGCGGATATCTATGACGGTGTCCTCATCGTCAACACAGCCACACTCTTGCCAGAGCATGCCCGGGTCATCGCGGCGCGACTCGAGGCCGTGACCTAATCGGACCTTACTTGGGACGTCGCCGTGGACCTTGCGCCCCCCGCTACCCCTTCCACGAGGTATTTCGCCACGGCCTCGACGATCGAGTCGAGAAGCTCTGCCCCCCGCTCTCCGTCTGCGAAGGTGGGGGCTCCGATGGCCCCGGTACGAGTGAGTTCCGAAAAGGCTGACGCGCTTGCGACCGATCCGCCATGGGTCAGGTCAAAGCCGCGGTACGGGTGAGCATCGGGCATCACGTCCTCAGCATGTTGCATGCGAACGAGGTCGGGCCGCACGGCCAGCATCAGGGAGGTCTCCATCTCGCAGGCGTGATTGATACCGCCCAGGGGGGAGCGCCGCCACGCGGTTATTAGGTCGAGCGCTAGGTCCCAGTAGGAGGCCGCCGAAATCTCCACGCCCTGCTCGAAACGAAGGCTCTGCGTGGCGGCGCGCAGAAGGTTGGCATTGCCGCCGTGGCCGTTGACCAGCACAATCCTCTTGAATCCGTGCCTGTGCAGGCTCACGGATATGTCGGTGACTACGGCAGTAAAGGTGGCAGAGGAGACGGTGAGCGAGCCCGGGAAGTCCATGTGGTGAGGAGAGTAGCCGACGCTGATGGCAGGGGCGACGAGGGTGGTTTGGCCGGAGTCTGTGGCTCGCCTGGCCGCGCGCATTGAAACTTCGGTGCAGAGCGTGGCATCGACCTGAAGGGGTAGATGGTGGCCATGCTGTTCGGTAGCGCCTACCGGCACGACCACCGTCGGGTCTTGCTCCAGCAGATCCCGGATCTCCGGCCATGAGTACTCATCCAAGCGGACCCTCATCGACAACTCCTAAGCATCATCGTTTTCGCCCCAAGGGTGGCTGCTACCCCCGGGCAGCGGCGTCAGTGTTCCGCTGGGCTCCCGCCCTGCCAACAGGTCCGCGACCTGATCCACGGTCTCGTGCGCATGGTGCAGCACGGCTTCGCGCACGAAACCTCCAACGTGGGGAGCCGCCACGACATTGGGAAGCGTGGCCAGGCGAACGCTGGGAAGGTTGTCCGGCTCACGGCCCACGTCCAAGGCCGCTCCCGCGATTGCTCCAGTTGTCAGCGCCTGGTACAGCGCGTCGTCATCGACCAGGCCACCCCGCCCGATATTCACCAGCACGGCCTCCGGCCGCATCTGGGCCAGCGCCGAGGCATCAATCAACTTCTCGGTTTCCTTGTTGTGCGGCGCGGTGAGCACGACGACGTCGATGGCGGCGAGGAGCCGGTGCAGGTCGTCGTTGGGAATGGAGTCGGGGACATCGCTGGCGTACGGGTCCGATACTCGCACGTCCATGTGCAGCGCTTGGCCGAGCTCGGCCATCCGACGCCCCAGATTGCCGTAACCCACTACGCCCAAGGTGAGCCCCGCCAATTGCCGGCCCATCTCCGGCTCCGGCACCCGCCCCGCGCGGTAGGCAATTGTGGCCGCGGGGAGGTGGCGAAGGAGGCTGATCGTGAGGCCGAAGGCAAGTTCGCACACAGCGTCAACCCAGCCTGCACTGCCGTGGATCACCATCACCCCGTGCTGGCGCGCCGCCGGCAGGTCAACTGTCCTTACGTCCATCGCCCCGCGGACGAACGCCCGCAATCGGGGAAGCTGGGCGAACGCTTCTGCGGGTGCGTCGGTAACCCTGTCGGCTACGACGATCTCCGCTCCTGTGGTGCTCGCCTCGCCTATCCATGCCAGCGAACCATCGTCACTGTGCGTCGCCGAGAGCTGAACCCTGCCGAGCAGCCGGAGCCGAGCGAGGGCCTCGTCCGGATAGAGGCGCTCCCGCCGGTCCCGGGGATAGGCCAGGAGGATGGCGGGCCCGGCCCCGGAGCCGCTGTCGACGGCGTCGCGGCCACTCATACAGCTCCCCCGGAGGCCGGACGCTCGAGGGCCATCTGAGCCTTCGGGTCCATCAGGTCCTGCGCCCCCTGGCCTCGACAGGGATTTCGCGCTCCACTCGGCCGTCCCGCACTCCGATCAAGGTGTCGTAGAGGTTGACCACCGGACAGACGTGGTTCATGACGATAGCTACCCGATCGCCAATGGCCAGGTCAGAGCTTGGATCGAGCTCGAGCACGCCGTGCTCCTCGGAGGCACGCACCAGTCGGGCGTCGTTCCGGTCCACGACCAGGCCCGGTTCGCCGGAGCGATCGACCTTGGCGTCTGCGCCGAACGACTTGGAGCCGGCATCGACTACCGCCCTCTCGGGGACTGGGCGTGAAACCACGGTGGCGATGATGTAGGCGGCGCAGTCTTCCGGGGCCGCCTGGAAACGCGCGATGGTGTTGGAGTCGTTGAACACGTAGGTTCCCGGACGGATTTCGGTCACGCCGGGTGTGTCGGCCTCATAGGGTGCCGCCAGGGTCGATCCTGGCGAGACGACCGGAACCTCGATGCCGTTGCTCCTGATCTCCTCTGCCACCGCCACGAGCGCTTGAGCCTGCTGCCGCGAGGCGCGCTCGAGCGCTTCCGGCGTGGTTTCTGCTCCCACGTGCCCACCATGGGTCATCACCGCCGCGATCTGCACGCCCTCGAGGTCGGCAACGGCTTTGGCGAGCTCGAGCGCCGGTCCTCCGGAGGCAACACCTACTCTGCCCAGACCGGTATCGATCTCCAGGTAGACCGGTACCGGCCGACCGAGTCGCCGCCCGACTTCCGCCAACCCCTCGGCGACGCGGAGGTCGTCGAGCGACACTGCAACCCGGGGGACGCGCTTCATGAGTTGTTCGAGGCGGCGAAGCTTGGATTCGCCGACGAGGGGGAAGGCTATGAGTATGTCTTCGATGCCGCCACTGGCCATCGCCTCGGCCTCACCCAGCTTGGCCACGGTCACCCCTACCGCGCCGGCCTCGATCTGGCGCCGCGCGATCCAGGGCGACTTGTGAGTCTTGATGTGCGGCCGCAGCTGCACTCCGTGAGCGGCGGCCATCTTGGCCATCCGCTCTATGTTCGTGTCCATCACATCCAGATCGACGACGAGCGCCGGCGTATCGACGTCCAGTCGTGTTACGAATCTGCGGGTTGCGGTTTGCACCGTTCTCAACTCCCTTTCGTGACGATGCCCTCGATCGCCTCGATCATCTCGTTCAGGTCAGGGGCGATGGAGATCGCCTCGTTCCGCCGTCCCAGGTAGGCGCCCAGATCCTTGAGTCCGTGACCTGTCACCATGCAGACGACCGACGCGTCGGGTGCGATCTCACCCTGTTCGATCATTCGAATCGCGCCGGCTACCGCCACTGCTCCGGTGGGCTCCGCGGCCACCCCCTCCTTTATAGCAATGGCGTCGGCGGCGTCCATTATCGCCTGGTCGTCCACCGCGATCACCGCTCCCCGGCTCTCCCGAACCCGTCTAAGCGTCAGCGTCCCATCATTGGCATAGCCCTGCAGCGGATCGCGTATCCCGCTGGCGACCGTCTTCGGGTCGCCCCACGCTTCCACCTCGACGTCACCGGCGTCGAAGGCCCTGGCGATAGGCGCGCAACCGGCAGCCTGAACGGCTACCATGCGCGGCAGCCGATCGATGAGGCCGCACTGGCGCAGCTCCTCGAACCCCTTGTGGATACCCACCAGAAGCGGCCCGGAACTGACCGGCACGAGTATCCAGTCGGGTACTCGCCCGAGCTCGCTCCATAGCTCCCAAGCCACGGTTCGGTTCGCCTCGGTTGGGTAAGCGCTCAACAGGGTCGACGTCACGTCGTACCACCCGCTCCGCTGGGCCCAGGCGAGTGCCAGGTCGTAGGCGCGACTGAAGTGCCCGGTGACCGAAAGCAGCGTCGCCCCGTGCATGGCTATCTGGGCTGCCTTCCCGGTGGGAAGATCGTCCGGTACCAGCACCACTGCCGGCAGGCCCGCCCGGGCTGCATAGGCTGCGACGGCAGCACCGGCGTTTCCGCTCGAGGCCGTCACCACGCCGCCGACGCCCCACTCACGCGCCTTGGTCAAGGCCATCGAGACGGGGCGGTCCTTGAACGAGCCGGTAGGGTTGGCGTTCTCGACCTTGAACCACAGGTCCCTTACCCCGCCCCACTCAGTAGGGCGTTCGGAGCGCACCAGTGGAGTTCCACCCTCACCGAGCGTCACCGGTGAATCGCCAATCGCTGTGGGGAGGAGCTGGCGCCAGCGCCACATCGAGCGCTCGGCGCTGGCCCGAGCGGTGAGGAAGCTCTGCCTCCATTCCTCGCTATCACCGCGGTAGCGGGCGTCGAGGATGCCGCCGCAGCGCGGGCATTTGGTGCGGTGCGTGAGCGCCGCTTCCTTGCCGCAGTCGACACACTCGAGCGCCTCGAGTTCAGGAGGCATGATTCGTAAGCGCGTTCATGGAATCGCTCGCCCCGGTCGGGCCGAGGTCACTCGGCCCTCATCGATGACTGCTTCACCATTCACCCACAGCCCGTCGATGCCGGTCGAAAGCTGGATCGGGTCGTCATAGCTGGCATGGTCCTCGAGCGCCTGAGGATCGAAGAGCACGAGGTCGGCGAAGGCGCCCTGGCGCAAGATACCGCGATCGGTGAGCCCGAACGTTCGCGCCGGCAGGCTGGTCATGGCCTCGACGACGCGCTCGAGTGGCAGCTTTCCGGTCTCCCTGGCGAAGCGGACGATGCGGGGGAAGGTTCCGAAGGTGCGCGGATGCGGGAACTGGGCTACGGGGATGCCGTCGCTTCCCACCATGTAATCGCCGCGCCCCAGCACCTCGAGGACCTGATCCATGTGGGTAGTCAGTACGTCGCGATCGCTGGGCGGGGCCTCGCGTCCTCCCACCACCAGATCCTCCATGTCGAGGAGGCGCAAAACGGCCTCCCCCACCGGGACACCCCAGTCGGCCGCTATGGCGTCCAAGGTACGACCCACATAGCGCGGATCAGGTCCGCTTCCCAGGTAGGAGACGGTCGTTCCGAAAGGAGCTATGGTATTGCCCTCGATTTCCCGGACCAGTCGATCGCGCTCGCGGCCCGACCTGATCAGCTCGAGGATGGCGTCCGGCCCGCCCACGTGAGCCCATGGCGGCAGGTAGATGAGGAGGTAAGTGTTGCCGCTCGGGTACGGGTAGAGCTCGAGGGTCACCGTGGCACCCTGCTCACGGGCTGCCGCCACCAGCCTCAACATGATATCCGGCGTCGGATAACGCCACGGCTTGGGGCCAAAGTGGGAGATGTGAACAGGAGCGCCGCTACGCACCCCGATCGTGACCGCTTCCTCCAGCCCCGCCATCAGCCAGTCGTCCACCGGAGATTCGAACACCGAACGGACGTGAGTAACGTAGGGCCGGCCCGCCCCTGCGGCTACCTCGCAAAGCGCCACGTGCTCATCGGTGTCGCCATACGTGTTGGGAAAGTAGCTCAGCCCAGTGGAAAAGGCCACCGCTCCCTCTTCGAACCCCACCTCCAGCAGCCGGCGTGCCCGCTTCAGATCATCGCCCTCGAGCGGCACGTCCTGGAAGCCGACGGTTTCGAGTCGCGCCGCGGCGTGCGGGAAGCAGTAGGCGGTGTTCATCGTGACGGTCCGGTCGAATGCCGCGCGGTACTGGGCCACGCTCTCCCAGCTAGCTGGGCTTCGAGCATTGCCGTTGAGTCCGGCCAGGTAGCGCCTGTACATGGCCAGGTTGGCTGGCGCCAGGGGCGCGTAGGAGAGGCCGTCCTGACCCTGGATCACGGTCGTTACGCCCTGCCTCAGGAAGCACTCGTGGACTGGCTCGTCGAGGAGGGTCATGTCGGTATGGACGTGCGTGTCGATGAATCCGGGCGCCAGGACTTTGCCCCCGGCATCGATCTCGCGCCCGGCCGAAGCTCCGCGCAGGTCCCCGACTGCGGTGATGCGGCCACCGTCGACAAGTACGCTCCCCCGACGCCATTGGCTCCCGCTGCCATCGATGAGCGTTGCGTCTTTTATCAGTAGGTCTCCGGTCACTAGCTACTCCGTTCTGGGGGGTGGATAGGAAAGGCGAGCCGGCACCGCCACGGTTCGCTGAAGCCAAGGGGCATCACTACCCGCTCCCGCGCAGGTGCGGGTCGAGCATGTCGCGGATGCCGTCTCCCAGCAGGTTGAGCCCAAGTACGGTCCAGAGGATTGCCAGGCCCGGGAGCACGGTGAGCCAGGCTGCGCGCTGGATGTAAACCCTACCTTCGTTGAGGATCGTTCCCCACGTCGGAACGTCGGGAGGTACACCCACTCCCAGGAAGCTAAGGCTGGCTTCCCCGAGGATGGCGTAGGCGAAGATGAACGTCCATTGGACGATGATAGGTGAGATTGCGTTAGGAACGACGTGCCTTCCCAGCAGCCGCCCGTCCCGAGCGCCGAGCGCTCGCGCCGCTTCGACGTAGGAGAGTTCTCGGACCTGCAGTACTGCTCCCCTCACCACCCTTGCCATCCTGGGGGCGTAGGTGATCGAGAGGGCGATGATGATGTTCTGAAGGCTTGCCCCCAGCGTGGCCATAAGCAGTATCGCCAGGACGATGTTCGGGAACGACATGAAACCGTCCATGATGCGCATCAGTACCCCATCCAGCCGCGGGTAGAAGCCCGACAGCACGCCGAAGACGCCACCCAACGCGAGGCAGGCAAGGCTCACCAGGAAGCCCACCGACAACGAGACTCGCGCTCCGTACACGACTCGGCTGAAAATGTCGCGGCCGAGATCGTCGGTGCCGAACAGCGCCTTCGGGTTGGGCGGCTGCAGGCGGTTCATGACATCGAACTCGTTGGGTGATGCAGGGGCGATATACGGCGCGAAGATCGCGACGAGCACGATGGAAAGGACCATGAAGGAGCCGATGACGATACCCCTCCGGCGGCTGAGCACTCGCCCGAGGTGGACCCTAAATGGAGTTCGGGCTGCGAGTTCGCCTACTGAGCTAGTCATAACGGATCCTCGGATCGATGAGACCGTAGGTCATGTCCACCAGGAGATTTGCCAGCACATAGGCAAAGGCGATATAGAGCGCAACGCCTTGAATGACCGGATAGTCGCGGCGCCCGACCGCCTGGATGAGCAGCCGACCGACTCCCGGGATGTTGAACACGATCTCGACGACTATCGCGCCGCCCAGCGAGAGGGCGAACACCAGGCCGATTACTGTGATGATCGGGATCATGGCGTTGCGCAGCGCGTGCTTGAGAACCAGGGGAAGCCGTGCAAGACCCTTCGCCTTGGCCGTACGGATGTAGTCGAGGGACATTACTTCGATAATGCTGCTTCGAGTCATGCGCGCGATTAGCGCCGACTGGATAAAGCCCACGGCAAGAGAGGCAAGCGTCAGGTGCCGAATGGCGGCCCACAGGCCCCCTTCTGCGATAGTGACGTAGCCCGCGACCGGGAACAGGCGCCACTCGACGCCGAACAGGATCACGAGGTTGAGCGCCAACCAGAATTCTGGAATCGAGACCCCCAGCAGAGCCAGGAACATAAAGAACTGATCTATCCAGGTACCGCGTCGCAGGCCGGAGATAAGGCCGGCAGTGACGCCAATTACGATGGCAATGATGACGGCACCGAAGGTGAGGAGGAGCGTTGGCTCCAAGCGCGTCAGGATCGCTTCCGTTACCGGCCGGCGCAGGAAGATCGACTCGCCCAGGTCGCCTACCATCGCTCGGGAGAACCACAGTGCGAACTGGACTGGTAGCGGCTGATTCAGGCCAAGTTCCTGCCTAAACCGCTCCACCTGCTCGAGGCGGGCGTCGGGACCAAGCATGACCCGAATCGGGTCGCCGGGCGCAAGGTGGATGAGCACGAATACGGTCGCGCCGACCACCAGAATGACCGGTACCGCCGCAAGCAGCCTACGCGCAACGAACGCGAGCACGCGCCCTCCTCTCCAGCGCAATGCACGAGGATAGTGGTTTCCTTTTCGCCCCGCGCGCTATTGCGCGGGGCGAAAAGGACGAAGGCGAGTGTGCGGCCAGGCCGCACACTCCGCTTGGGGAACTCACTCCCGAGAAACGTTCCAGAACGGCATCGTGTACCTGGCCTGCAATCCCTCCAGGTCGGGAGATGCCAGCGCCAGACCGTAGAAGTCGCCGATCTTGATGATCGCCACCTCTTCGTAGATCATCTCCTGGATCCGTTCCCAGACGGCGAACTGCGCGTCATGGCCCACGGCCTCGTTGAACTCGGCGAGGAGCGCATCCTTCTCCTCATCGGCCCACCAGCCGGGCCAGAACTCGAACAGCCAGAGCTGGTAGAGGGGCGGGGAGGGCGACATCGAGTTGAAGGTCACGAAGAAGTCGTACATCTCCGGCTGCTGGCGCCGCTCGACGAGCGTCGCCCACTCCACCACCTGGAGGTCGACGTTGAAGCCCGCCTCCTCGGCCTGTTGCGCAGCGATGAGGCTGATCTTGTAGAGGAAGTCGTACTGGCGGCTGGTCAGGATGCGCAGAGGGCTTCCGTCGTAGTCGCACTCTTCCAGCATTTGAGCGGCGCGCTCGGGATCGCCCTGGTTGTATGCCTCCAGGCCGGCCTCGCCGAACCAAGCCGCGATCTCGGGCGGATAGATGCTGCCGTTCACGTCGTAGAGCTCCGGGTCACCGAACCCACCGGCCATCATCACGTCCATGTCCAGTGACGCCTGGAGCGCCTGCCGCAGGCACTTGTCGGTGAACAGCCCTTGGGACTTGTTCAACGCGAAGAACGGCCATCCGAATGGGGAGATCAGTACCGGATCGACACTCGCGTCGTTGGCGAACTGCGCGTGCATATCGGGGTTGAGATCGAGTGCCACGTCGTACTGACCAGCCTGAACGCCGGCGGCGCGTACCGAAACGTCCGGGACCGGGATGAAGCGCAGGGTCTCGAAAATCGCTTCACGTCGTCCCGCGAAGCCGCTCGGCTCATCTTCGCGAGTTGCGTAGTCTTCGAAGCGAGTGAGCTCGATATGGCGATCGGGCAGCCACTCGACGAACTGGTAGGGACCCGTCCCGATGTAGTCCTGGATGGGATCCTCACCGTACTCTTCTATGATCTCCGAGGGATAGATCGGTGAGCCGTCGGCCGCCAGCATGGTGATGAGGGGAGCCACGGGCTCGCTCAGTTCCAGGCGAACGGTCAGTTCGTCCGTGGCCTCCAGACTCACCAGGACCGGCTCCACGTTCGATGACGCGGTGGTCTCCACGGTCATCCAGCGTTCGAGTGAGGCGACGACGTCTTCAGAATCGAGCATCGACCCGTCGTGGAACGGCACGCCCTCGCGAAGGTTGAATGTGTAGACCCTTCCGTCGTCGCTCACTTCGAAGTCGCTCACCAGGTGCGGTATCGGTTCCCAGTTGGCGTTGAAGGTGAACAGGTTCTCGAACATGTGCTTGCCGATGTGTTGAGTGAGGATACCGAACGGCATCATGGCGTCCAGACCGGGAGGTTCTCCGACCGTAGCGATCTGGAGTTGGTCTTCTTGCGCGTGTGCGGCTCCTGCGAGCAGGAGCGCCGCCAGGACCGAGGCGGTCCATGTTCTCCAGTTATGCATCAGTGATCCCTTTCATGTGCTGGTAATCGATTTGACGCTTCCATGCGCTGGGGCATGGACATCGTCCCCGTTAGCCGTACCTCCTCCTCTCCTCTGAATGCGACTTGATAACTGCAACTCCACGAGGGCTGTGCCCCGGTGGTGGGGGGATCGGTTTGCCCAGGCCTCAACGTTAGCCGTGGGCGAGCTCGAAGGCGACCTCTATCTCGACGGGAATGTCGAACGGCAGCTTGCTGGTGCCGATCGCGCTCCTGGCATGACGACCGACGTCGGGTCCGAAGGCGGTGATGAACAGGTCCGAGGCGCCGTTCATCACGAAGGGTTGACGTTCGAAGTCATCGGCGCTCGCAACGAAGCCGAGCAGCTTGACGACCCGGGTCACCCGTGACAGGTCCCCGATCGAGCCCTTCAGGGCGGCGATGGTATTCAGGGCTGCGATGCGCGCGGCATCGATCCCCTCCTCCTCGCTCACCTCACGGCCGACACGGCCCCGATATACCGGTTGCCCGTCTCGGAGAGGGCCCTGGCCCGACACGAAGATCAGCTGGCCGGTCCGTACGGTAGGCACGTAGGAGGCGACGGGAGCGACAGGGGTGGGCAATTCGAGACCGGCTTCACGAAGACGGGATACGACGGTGGACATGGACTCTCCTTTTAAACTTGGAATTAGTGGGACGAAAGCGGGTAGTCGGCAAGTTTCAGTCTCCATCGCCGCTGCTGCTCACGCTCGGGCCATTCCGGCCGACTCTAACGGGTAGGCGGGGCGGAGACGGAAATGGTACGGGAGCAAGGTCCGGTCGGCGGGGCAGGGACCGGGCGTTGCGACGGCATGCTGGGCCGTGGCGATCCGATCATCGCTCCGCGAGACCAGCATCGCGAGCAGAGAGAGCGGGCCGTGCTCGCGAAGCTCCCACAGCGTAGCGAGGTGGGTAGTCGGTCACAGGCAAAAGTCCTCCCCGGAAGACGAGGTCATCTGGTCGTTAGCCGGCTTGCGCTCTTGTGGCGCCCTCGAGCTTCGTCGCCGCCTCCGCTCGCCTCGTCGCGCCATGCTCGACCGGTGGCCAAGAGCGCGTCGACGATCGAGACGCGTAGCTCATCCGTTAGGCGAGTTCTTGGCACGGCCACGCTTATCGCGGCTATCGGACGATCTTCGTCGAGAAGAGGTACTGCAAGGCAACCTACCCCGTAATCGTTGTGTTCGTCATCGAGCGCCCAACCTTCCTTTCGAGCACGGGCGAGGATAGGGCGAAGCTCAGCCACTCCGGTCGCTGTGCCCGCCGTTCGTGCTTCAAATGGCCCAAATGCCAGAAGCTGCTCCCGCTCCCCCTCCGACAGGTGCGAAACAATTGCTCGGCCGAGAGCGGTGCTGTGAAACGGATCCGAACTTCCCGGACGCAGAATCCACTTCAACGGCTGACTTGTCGCCAGAGAACAGAGGTAGTAAACGCGATCGCCCTCGAGAACGCCAAGGTTCACGGTTTCGTCGAAGCGGGAGTGAAGCTTGTCCAAGTACTGCCGTGCACGCTCAAGAAGGCCATCGAAGCGGGTCTTACGACCGAGCTGCGCTAGTCGGATGGTCAGTCGATAGTCGCCGGAGGGTGAATCCTGACCCACATAGCCGAGGACGTACAAAGTCTGCAGAATCCGGAAGGCGGTCGCCTTTGGTATCCCCGTACGTTCAGCGATTTCTCGCAAGGGAACCGGCTCTGCGAATTCGTCCAGCGCTTCCAAGACTACGAATGCCTTGTCCAATACAGCAATCCGGCTTGCGCGCGTTACCTGGACATCGACTACTTGCCCCTCGGCGTGCGTCACTGAATTCGGATTCTGCGTCACGGATTCCCTAGGATTCCTTGCGCGACTCACAGCCTGCTCCTAAAAGATGGGTGGTTCACGATGCGAACTAAGTGTTTTACATAGTAGAACAGCGGCAGATTTGAATGCAATCCCCTGCATTCAAATAAACTCGAACCAGGCCACCTAACTGGCCCGTCAGACATCAGCTAGACCCACGCGACTCACGTCGCACCCTCGACCGACTACCAGGAACGATGAGGCCAGGAGGAGACGACGATGAAGGTCACTGCCTCGACGCGGCCTACCGCCTGCATGGCCGCCTCGCCTCTTGTTTCCCGGCTAACCGAACTCCACGAGGCGAGGATCGAAGTCGAGTGGGACCGGCTCATCCACGTCGATCAATGCGAAGTCTCGATGCGCTGGGTTGAGCAGTACGTTTCGGCGAGGCGGTCGAGCTCGACCGTTCCCTCGAGTCGAGTTCTCAACCCTGTGCCAATGGTTTCGTAGGGAGGCAAAAGGCAACGCACGATGACCGGGCCGTTCTCCAAGCCAGTGCATCTGCTCAATTGACGCCCCCGGTCAGTACCCCACCGCCTGCCCGTCCTTACGGTGATCCGAGGCCGCCAGGTAGGCGTCCTCCAGTTTGAGCACCAGCTGCGCTCCCCCGAAGGCGAAACTATCCTCCGGCGGGGCAAGGGTGATCTGGTGTCCTCGCGCGCGCAAGTCGTTCACCACCTCGGCGGACACGCCTGCCTCCACCGCCACCTCGAGGCCGCCCGTTACCTGCCAGCGCGGGGCGTCACTCGCCGCCTGAGGGTTTTGGCCGTAATCGCGCAACCGCGTGACCATCTGTACGTGACCTTGCGGCTGCATCGGCCCGCCCATCACCCCGAAGCTCATGAGCGGTTGCCCACCGCGGGTGAGGAATCCGGGGATGATGGTGTGAAGGGGGCGCTTGCTGCCAGCCACTTCGTTGGGGTGGCCCCTTTCGAGCACGAAGCCGGCGCCGCGGTTTTGCAAGGCGATGCCCGTTCCCGGCACCACGATGCCGGAACCGAAGCCGTAGTAGTTCGACTGGATGAAGGAAACCATCATGCCGCTCTGATCGGCCGTTGTGAGGTAGACGGTACCGCCGTTCTGCGGCCGGCCCGCTTGCGGATCTCTCGCCTCCTTCATGTCGATGCAGCGAGCACGCTCTCGCAGGTACCCTTCGTCCAGCAGGCTTTCCACCGGGATGGTCATCGCTTCGGCTTCCGCCAAGTGACGGTGGACATCGGCGAAGGCCAGCTTCATGGCCTCTATCTGCAGGTGCAGGCTGTCGGCGGAGTCTACCGGCAACTCCGCCAGCGGATGGTGCTCGAGGATGCCCAGGGCCATCAAAGCGGCCATCCCCTGGCCGTTTGGAGGGATCTCGTGCAGCTCGACCTCGTGGTACCGCTGCGACAGCGTCCCGACCCACTCGGACCGGTGGGCGGCCAGGTCGGCCTCCCCCAGTACCGCTCCGTTACGCTTGGCGTACGCCGCGATCTCCTGCGCCAAGTGCCCGCGATAAAACGACTCGCCGTGCGAGTCGGCGATCGATTCCAGGGTGCGGGCCTGTTCCGGATGACGGAAACGCTCGCCCGGCCGGGGCGCTCGGCCCTCGGGCAGGAACGCCTTGCCGAACTCGTCGAACCCCTTGAAGGTCGCCTCCGCCCGTGCCCACATGCGGGCGGTGGAGGGTGAGACCGCGAACCCATCGGTCGCATAGCGGATCGCGGGCTCGAACAGGCGAGCGAACGGCAGGCGTCCGAAGCGCCGGGAGAGCTCCGCCCACGCCGCTACCGCTCCCGGCACGGTGACGCTGTTCCAGCCTCGCAGCGGTATGGCGTCGAGCGTGCCGAAGCGCTCTCGAGTGAGGTCGGCAGGAGAGCGGCCGGAGCCGTTCAGTCCATGCATCTCCTGGCCGTCCCATACTATGGCGAACGCGTCCGCCCCGATCCCGTTGCCGGTCGGCTCTACCACGGTGAGAGCGATGGCGGTGGCCAGCGCGGCGTCCACCGCGTTCCCGCCCTGCTGCATCATCTGCAGTCCCGCCTGGGCGGCCAGAGGTTGCGACGTGGCGACTACGTTTCCGGCGAGCACGGGGAACCGCTGCGAAGAGTACGGTAGATCGTAACTGACCTTGGTCATCCTTGCCCGGACCCCTCCGACAGCGAAGGAGGCGAGGGCGGCCGGCCCTGCTCCGCAGCTTCCTGGTCGATGGCGATGAGCGTCTCGAGGTTGTGCCGTCCCAACTCGAGCTCCCCACGCTCGACGCCCTGCACCAGCCGGACGAGACCGTGCAAACGCGGTACCGGGACGCCCTGCTCTTCAGCCACCCCCATCACCGCGCCCACCAGCCCGTGCACCTCGGTTGGGCGTTTGTGGATCGACAGGTCGCGCCACACCCCGGTCCGCCGTTGCGAGTGCCGGAGCCAGTACGCTCGTTGCGCCGCCCAGGCCGCGTCCGCCTCCCGGGATTCCCGCGGCTTCCCGAAACGGAACACCTGCGGATCGAATCCGTCGAAGCTCTCGAGCTCCACGCCGGCCGCCGCGGCCACCGCCACCACCTCGCCGGCCAGGTTGGCGAAGAGCGACCGGTAGCGTCTGTCCTCCATCTGGTCGGGCACGTCCTCGCTCACCAGGGCGGTGGCGAAGTAGATCGCGCCGAGCGCCATCTTCGCCCAGAGGAACCCGAAGATGTTGCCGGTCAGCTCTACGTTTTGCAAAGCCGAAAGGTCGTCGCGAAGCCGCTCGATCCTCTCCGTGCGCTCACCGTCCAACTCGCCTGTCCGGAAGCTGCCGCTGCCGCCGTACACCACTTCGCCCGGTTTGAGGTAGTGCCCGCCGAAGGTCAAGAACGCGCCGATGGTGCGGCCTTCGCCAACGGCCCGGGCGATCTTGTACTCCTCGAGGCCGTTCTGCAAAGACACCACGTAACCGTTCGGCGCCAGGAGCGGGCCAATCGTCGCCAACGCCTGTTCGGTGTGACGCGACTTGACGGCCAGCAGCACCCGACCGAGAGGCCCCGAGACCTCGTCGGGCGTCACCGCCCGGGCGCTCACCGTCAGGTCGCGCGCCCCGCTCACGCGCAGGCCGGAGGAACTGATCGCCTCCACGTGTTCCCGGTTCTCCTCCACGAAGGTGACGTCGCAACCCGCCTCGATCAGGTGGGCACCCAGGATCCCGCCGATCGCTCCTGCCCCGACGATGGTGTAAGGGAGCGAGACCACCTCTGAAGCGTCGCTGGCCCGGCTCACGCGAGCCCCCGGACCTGCCGGCTCACGTGAGGTCCCTGGTTAGCGGGACGTGGGGCCTGCCGCAATGTGAGCCGCCGCTCACCTCCAGGACCGATCCGGTCGTCCAGGCGGAACGCTCCGATGCCAGGAACGCCACGGCTTCTGCGACGTCCGCAGGACTACCGGTGCGCCTGAGTGGAGTGCCGCGCAGCATCAGCTTGACGTACGGATGGAGATCGGCGGATTCGGAGGTGATCACCTCGTCGAGCACCAGTCCGGGCGCAACGGCGTTCACGCGGATCCCGTGCGGTCCGAGCTCGATCGCCAGCACCTGGGTGAGCATCTCCACGGCCGCCTTGGAGCCGGTGTAATGTGCACCACCCGCACGAGCGGAGCGGGCGGCCCCGGAGGAGATGTTGACGATGCTCCCCTTGGTACCTCGCTCGATCCACTTCCTGGCGAGATGCCGGCACGGGAGCATAGTACCGCGGACGTTCACCGCGAAGACCCGGTCCCACTCCCCCACCTCGACGTCCACCACCGGGCAGTTGGGGAAGATGCCGTGCGCGCTAACGAGCAGGTCGATGCGACCCAGGGCCGACTCCGCCTGCTCGATCATCCGGGCCACGTCGGGCTCGGACGACACGTCACCGGCAACGGCCGTCACCGCTGAGCCCTCCCCTTCCAGCTCCCGACAAGCCAGCACCGCCTTGTCCTCGTCGAGGTCGGCGAGGGCGACTCGCGCCCCTTCGCGTTGCAAGATGGCGGCGATGGTGCGGCCGAGCCGTCCGCCGGCTCCGGTGAGAAGAGCGGTTCTGTCAGTCAACTGCATGGTCCCCTTGTATCGCCTGGCCGCCACCCTGATCGGCGAGGTACTTCTCGATAGTTTCAGTCGCCAGCCTGATAGCCCAGGCGACCTTGTTGCGGGCCCGCGTCATCCCGGTAACCAGGAACTTGAACTCCGCGCTGCTCGGTTCGAGGTCGGCGAGCCGTTCGAGCGGCCGCAAGGTTGGGATCGCTTTGAGGCTGAGCGCCGGGTCGTGGTCGAAACGGTCGACGGCGGTGTAGTCGATCGGCACCAGGGTGCGACTGATGTCCACGAGGCAGCGGTTGAGCCGCTCGGCCCTCTCCCCGGTCGCCTCGTGACGGTGGCGGTTCAGCAGCTCGGCGCGCTGCACCAGCCGGCCGGCTCGGCGGATCGGCTCCCCCAAGTCGAACAAGTCGCCGACTCGTTTCTGGAGTCCATCGAGTTCGCTCCGGAGGTAGCGGCCGTGCTCGGCGTAGTCGAGCGGGAGCACCTGGTCGGTGAGCAGCCGCCACACCACGTGCAGGTAGATCCGCGTGTCTCGCACCAGGATCTGTTCGTCTATCTTGTCGAGCGTGTCGTGTGGAGTGTGCCACCACCAGCCGGTGCCGTGGCCCAGGCGGTTCCTGCCGCCGAAAACCGCCGCGGATGCGTTCGCCTCACCCGAGGCGGGCTGCTCGCTCATGTTGCCGAATATCGCGGGCACCCCTATGCCCCAGAACGACTGGTCGCCGGCGCGCCCCATCCTGCGCCCGCTGAACTCCTGCTCCGCCTGAGCCATCAACGCCTCGCGGGCGAGGCCCCGCAATTCGGCAGCGGCGGTGGTGTCGGCGACTATCGTGTTGCCCTGGCCGCCGGTGGAGTCTACGTTCACGTGCACCAGAGCTCGCGTTTCCAACTCCTCCCAGTTTGAGTCGGCGTACCAAGTGGAGGAGGAGTAACGGCCCTGCGAGTGGCCCGACCAGAAGATCACCCGAAGGCCCCGCCGCCAGCGGTCACGATGGAGGGCGCAGAGCCTGGCGACCTCGAGCATGGTGGCGTTGGCTCCGCCGTTGTCCATAACCCCGTAATACCAGGTGTCGTGGTGCCCGGTGAACAGCACGAACGGCTCTTCCTCGTCCCCGCCGGAGCTGACGAGTTCCGCCACCAGGATGGGGGTCTCACGCCAGCCGGTGTCCACCTCCGCGTGGATGATGAGCTCGAGGCGGCCGGAGCGATCCAGCGCCTCCTTGATCGCCTCGCCCTCTTCGAACGGCACGGTGACCACCACCGTGGAGGGGAGGTTGCCGGCGGTCTCGTGAGTAGGGCTGCCCCATACCGGCGAGATGCACATCTCGTGCAGGTGCTCGTGGGGGCTCACGTGGACCTGTCCGACGGCGCCGGCTCGTGAGGCGCGGAGGGTGGCTGCCGGGTTAGCAATGCCGTCGATCAGGGCGATCTTGCCCCGAACTTCGGCCGCCACGAACTCCTCCTCGCTCCCGCTGCCGAGGTACACGACCTCGGCAGCGGTGCCGGCAGGAGCGGTAGACCGGGAGAACGAGTGGGCTATGGCGCGGAAGTCGCGGCCGAGGCCTTCCACGCGCGCCTTGCCGGGAAGGCTGATGTACGCGTCGTGCAAGATCAGGCTGGTTGCGTAGCCGTACTCCTCCATCGTGCCCTGGACGTGCCGCAGGCTTAGCAACTCCTCTTCGCTGCCGGCGTGTTTGGTCCAACGAGCGAATGCCTGCATGTGGGCCATCATTTCCGGCCCTGAAACGGTGTCGAGGATTGACCCCAGGTCGTGGGTCGGGCTGTCGGCTCGGTTCAAGACGATTCCTCCTTCTGGGCGGCCTTCTGGCCGGCGGCGAGGCGGGTGGGCAGGGCGCCCTTGCCGAAGAGAACGGTCAGAATCACCACGAGGACTATCGCGAACCCGATCAGTACGGTCGAGAGGGCGGCGATGGTGGGGTCCTGCCACTTCTGCAGGTACAGGAACATCTCGATCGGCAAGGTGTTGCTGGAGGGCCGGACCAGGAAGACCGTGGTCTCGACCTGGTCGAAGGAGATGATGAAAGAGAACACCGCAGCCACGATCATGCTCACCGAGATCTGCGGGAGCACCACCCGGAAAAAGGTGTAGAGCGGGCCGGCTCCGAGATCCATCGCCGCTTCCTGCAAGGTCCAGTCGAAGCTCACCAACGAGGCGGAGAGGATCGCGATCACGAACGGCAGCGTGACCACCGCGTGGGTGACCACCAGGCTCCAGTAACTGTTCAGGCTCCCGACCTCCACGAAGAACATGAACAGCGCCACCCCGAGCACGATCTTCGGCATGACTATGGGCGAGAGCAGGAACGCTTTGACCATGTCGCTTCCGGGTATGCGGTACCTCACCAAGGCGTAGGCGGCCATGGTGCCCACCACCAGCGAGACGGAGGTGGCAACCAGGGCTAGCACCACGCTGCGGACGGCGGCACCGTAGAAGGCGTCCTGCCCCGCCAGGTTGCGGTACCAGCGCAGCGAGTATCCCTCGGGTGGGAACACGTTGTAAGCGACACTGCTGAACGAGTTGAGAACCACCACGGCCAGCGGCGAGACGATGAACAGACCCGCCAGAACCGAGAAGAGCGCCAGCAGCAGGTGACGCAAGGGCGGAATGCGGTTGCGGGTGCGCATCAGCGGACCTCGCTGTAGCGAAGCAGGCGGTTGAAGCTGGCTACGGTGAGCAGCGAGAGGACCAGCAGCACCATGCCGCCGACGGCGGCTACCGGCCAGTTGATGTCGGCCGTGGCGCGGTAAACGTGGAGCGGTAGCACCAGAACGCGCCCCCCACCCAGAATCGACGGCGTCACGAACGCGCCGAGGGCCAGGGTGAAGCAGATCTGGGCTCCGGCAACCAACCCTGGCAGCGTGAGGGGCAACGTGACCCGCCGGAAGACGGTCCACCAGCCGGCGCCGAGGTCTTCGGCGGCCTCCTTGATGGTGGGATCGAGCCGGACCATGGAGGTGTAGATGGGGAATACTACGAACGGCAGGAACACGTGCGCCAGGCTGATGAGCACGCCGGTGAGGTTGTACACCAGCCGTAGCGGGTCATCGATCATTCCGGCGCGCTGCAATATGTAGTTCACCGGTCCCTGGTCGGCGAGCAGGACGGTCCAGCCGTAACTGCGCACGACCACGCTGACGATGATGGGGGAGAAGACCAGCACTGCCAGCCACTTCTGCACGGCGGGCCGGCCGATCCGCCACATGGCGTACGCCAACGGGTAGCCGATGAGGACAGACAGTACGGTGACGATGCCGGCCATGCGCAAGGTGTCGAAGATGATCGCGTGGTAGTACTCATCGAACATGAACCTGCGGTAGGTGTCGAGGGAAAACGCCTCCTGGAGCCTGCCGCGCTCGAACTTGTGGAAGCTGAAGCGAAAAAAGGTCAGCAAGGGCAGGACGAACGCGTACGCCATCAGGCACAGGGTCGGCGCCAGCAGCAGCAGGGGCGGGAGCCACGCCAGCCGGCCGCGCCTGCGCTTGCTCGCCGGGCCGATCCTGGGGCCGATCAGATCGGCAGCCACTCGCTCACCCCCTTCACGCCGGCACGGACGCCGTGGGGAACAGGCGGGCGGCCTGGTCGCTCCAGCCGGCGGTAACCACCTGGCCGGCGCTGAGCAGCGGTTGCGAGCCGTCGTAATGCACCTCGGCCAGCACCTCCAACGGGGGGTTGCCGAGCTGGAGCACATACTGGACGGAGGAACCCGAGAAGATCACGTCGCGGACCCGGGCCTCGAACCGGTTCGGCAGTCCCTCGCTGGCGGCGCCGATCCTTATCAACTCGTAACGGATCGACGCCTGAGCGGGAGCGAGCGCCACGCCCGGGGTGGTGTTGCCGGCAAAGCGGATCTCGCCGGCTCGCACCACCGCCCGGCCGTCGGCCACCTCCTCCACCTCCACGTCGAAAAGGTTGGTGTTGCCGATGAAGGCGGCCACAAAGCGGCTGCCGGGCCGGTCGTAGATCTCCTGGGGCGTGCCCATCTGCTCGATCCGGCCCTCATTCATAATCGCAATCCGGTCGGACATGGTCATGGCCTCGCCTTGGTCGTGAGTCACGTAGATGAAGGTGGTGCCCACGTCCTGTTGAATACGTTTGAGCTCCAGTTGCATCTGCAGCCTGAGCTTGAGGTCGAGGGCGCCCAGCGGCTCGTCCAGCAGCAGTACCTTGGGCCGCTTCACCAGCGCGCGAGCGAGCGCCACGCGTTGCATCTGACCTCCGCTGAGTTGACCCGGCTTGCGCTGGGCGAACTCCTGGAGGCCGACGAGCTCCAGCAGCTCCCCTACCCGCCGGCGAATCTCCTGGCCCGCGAGCCTCTCCACCTTCAGGCCGAACGCGACGTTCTCAAACACGCTCATGTGCGGGAACAGCGCCCAGCGCTGGAACACCATGTTGGTGGGGCGGCGGTAGGGAGAAACGTTGCGCATGTCCAGGCCGGCGATGCGCAACTCTCCTTGGTCGGGATGCTCGAAGCCGCTCGCCATCCGCAGGGTGGTCGACTTCCCGCACCCGCTCGGACCGAGAAGGGAGAAGAAGCTTCCCGAGTCCACCGAGAAGGTGATGTCATCCACCGCCTTGAAATCCCCGAAGTACTTTGTGACGTTCACCAGTTCGACGTCGGCGCTCAAGAAAGGCTCCTCATGAAAATAGGGCGCAGACAAGAGAGCGGGGCCGGAACCCCGAAGGTTTCCGGCCCCTGCTGCTCGGTCAGCGCAGCTTGAACTTCACTTCGCGGTCCCAGCGCTCGCGCCACTCCGAGCTCATCTCGGCGATGTGGTCGTAGTCGAGCAGGATCGAGTTGCGGGCCACGTCGAGGTTCAGATCCGGATTGTTCTGCTGCTCCTCGGTGAGAGCGGCGTTCTTCACTACCGGGATCGCGTAGGTGAGCTCACCGTAGCGGGCGGCGTTATCCGGCGAGAGCAGAGTGTTGACCAGGTCTTCGCAAACCACTCGTTCCTCGTCGGTCACTCCCTGGGAGATGGTGAGGTAGACGGGGAAGGCGATTGCGCCCTCCTCAGGGGTGACGTAGCCGAGCGGCGCGCCCTCGGCAACCCAGACATTGGCCAGGGCCGAGAACCAGGGGGCGATCCAGGCATCGCCGCTGACGAGCAGGTTCTTGAGGGCGTCGTTCGAGTCGACGAGCGCGCGGATGTTCTCGGCGTTCTCCGCCCACACCTCGAAGCCGGGGTCGATGTTGTACTCGTCGCCGCCGTTGAGCCTGGCGGCAATCGTCATCATCCGCGTGTCGTAGTCGAACATCACCACGCGGCCGCGGAAGGCCGGATCCCACAGGTCGGTCCACGAGGTGGGCGGTTCGGAGAGAGCGTCGGTGTTGTAGAGCAGACCGATGCCGGACATCTGGTAGCCGACGCCGCGATCGTCGGGCCGGCGGTACTGGTCGAACACGTTCTCCATGTTGGGAATGTTGGCGGGGTCGAGCGATTCCCACATGTCGTCGATGTCGCCCTTGGTCATCGAGTCCACGTTGAAGAACCCGCAGTGGACCAGGGGGTCGTCGGGCGTGGTCCGGCGCGAGGCCACCATCTTGGGGTAGGTGATGGTGTTGTTCGACTCGAGGATTTCGATGTCGACGTTCGGGTGTTCCTCGCGGTACTGCTCGATCACGTCCATCGGCACAACACCCTGATTGGAGCCGGCCCAGATGAAGAAGGTGAGCTTCGCGTCTTCAACCGGCGCATGGTCTGCGATGGCGAGAGACGCCATGGCGAGAGTGGAGGCGATGAGGAGGGTTCTGATCGAGAGCTTCCTGCCTATAATCACGGTGTACCAGCCTTTCTTAACTGGACGGGCCTGCCTTAAACCGACTTTCGACTACCTCCTCAGTGTGCCTGGGCCGAGCGAGCGGCTGACGCAAGATGAGCACGACGGATAGTTTCGTGTGCGTACAGCTTAGTTCTCTCGCTTGCGCTTTGTCAACAATTGGTTAAGAGCACCTGCGCATTGCGCAGTATGGTATCTTCGTCGGCAATCACCGGACGACAGGAGAACCAACAGGATGGGAAAGGCTTTCAGTGAACTAGACGATCTAGACCGCAAGATCATCGTCGCTCTCGAGAAGGACGGCCGCAAGGCGTACCGGGAGATCGGGCGTCAGCTGGGCGTGCCGGAGGCGACCGTTCGCTCGCGAGTAACCAAACTGCTCGAGAACGGCCACATACGGATCACGGCGGTGGGGAATCCGCTCGGGCTGGGAGTCGAGGTCGTCGCCGTCACCCTGATCCGCGTGCGGCCCGGCCACGTAGAGGAGACCGCCGAGGTGCTGTCGCGCTACCCCAACGTCCGCTTCGTAGGCACCTCATTCGGCTCCGCCGACATCATCATCCAGACGCTGCACCCGAACCTGCGGCGTCTGCACCACTTCATCGCTCAGGAGATCCCCAGGGCGGCATCCGCCATAACCAGCACCGAAACGTTCCAGCTGGCGAACGTGGTGAAGAGCTCCTGGGCGTGGGGCGAGTGGTTCGAGGAGCTCGAGAGGCTGGACCGCGAGGTGCTCGAGGTACGGCAGGGGAAGTAGCGCCGCATGAAACAGGGCCCGGAACGTTCGAATGAATGAGCCACGTCCGTCTGACCGATCGCCTGCAACATCGGCACGCAATCGCCGTAGTCGATCAGGCCGTGCTGCATTCGATGCAGACCGAGGTGAAGCCCTACCGCGCCATCACCTCGGCGACGACCGAGCTCGGAATGCGGAGTCAGCAGTTGATGGAACTGTCATTGAGCGCATTCCTGCCCAGCCTCGTTATCGTCGGGCAAGCGGGTACCGCTTTCGCCTCTAAGCGCGACACGCCCCCGGGCCGCCACGACCGTCAGGAATGGCTGCACCACGACACGGGGCTCGGTAATAGCGCGTCCGACTACCACGGCGAAGGCGCCACGCTCGAAGGCGGCCTCCACCAGGACCGAAGTGTTGTAGCGCCCCTCGGCCACAACCGGAAGCCCGGCCTCGCTCAGAGCAGCCACCAAATCGAGGTCGGCTCCCTCCTGCTGCGGACTATAGGGGGTGTACCCCGATAGGGTCGTCCCGATCAAATCCGCTCCCGCCTCGGCAGCCGCCACGCCCTCCTCCACCGTCGAGATGTCGGCCATCACCCGTGCACCACGCTCGTGCACCGATGCGATCAGCTCGCGGAGTGTGCTTCCGTCGGGACGAGGAGCGTCCGCTCCGTCCAGGGCAACGATGTCGGCTCCGGCATCGACGACCTCGCGAGCGGAGGCGATGGTCGGGGTTATGAATACCTGAAACCCCTCGTGGCGCTGCTTGTTTATTCCAATGATGGGAGAGCCGATGCGGGTGCGGATCGTGCGCACGCGCTCGGCGCCGTTAGCGCGTATCCCGGCAGCGCCGCTCTCCACCATGACGGCCGCGAGATCGGCAACGTACGCCGGGGAATCGAGTGGCGCCTGAGGCTGACACGAGACGATCAAGGAGTGGCGGAGTTGCTCTAATATCCTGTCCATGGCATTTCCCTTTCCCAAGCTGCCCTGCCAGACCGCGCTGCGGCCGACATACGCCCTCATCGGCAGCGGACCGGTTTTGAGGGCGGGGGTTGCGACCTGAAGGTTGCGGCGCCAGATGAATGGCTAGCCTACAAGCTTGCGCACCAGGTAGCGGGCGTTCGCGGGCAGATCAGGGGAGTGTACCGGTGAGAAGCCCAGGTGCCGATAGAATCCTTCCGCCCGCCGGTTGGCCGGATCCATCTCCAGATGCACGCCTGGTGATCGCATCTCCAAGAGGCTAGCGAGCAAGACTTCGAGCAAGGCACGTCCCTGGCCCCGGCCCTGCGCACGCGGCAACAGGTCGACATGGAGTTGCGACGCGAACGGCGCCAGGACGTCCGGAAACACGAGCGTAGGGTGGTGAATTCGCCAGCGTAGTCTATCGCTCGCCGGCAACCTGTCCCACTCCTCGGTGGGCTCGGGAATCCGGCGCTGAAGGGGCGGCAACCACTCTCTCCTGTACTGCTCGAAGAACCTTTCCGTGTCCAGGGCGGCAAGCACGTAGCCACATATGCCGTCAGCGTCCTCGAGCGCATATGCCAAGTCGGGCTCGAGGCATACGTAAGGGCCGACATATAAGTGCCCGAGCAAGTTGCCGTCGTCGTAGAGATCGCCCGCGTCCTCGCCGGCTCGGCCCGTTTTCAGGCATACCCTGTAGAGTTGAGGAAGGTCGCGGCGAACCGCATGGCGAATTCGGAATCCTGAACGAGGTCTCACTTGGTCGCACTCAGCTCGACCAGGATCTCACGGACGGTGCCCCCGAAAACGTCGCTGGAGGTTTGGTCGAAGCGGGCAACCATCGTCTCATAGGTGTTAGCGCCTCCCACCGGGAAATATCCCTCGTAGCCGTTGGCGAGCGTGGCCAGCGCCCAAGGTCGCCACTCCTTCCAACCGCGGCTCCACTCGCGGAAGCTCGTGTCCGGAACCTCGGCGGGGGAAGTCACGAGCACTGCGCCGCCGATCCGCACACCACCCAATTCGAACGATACCTGCTCCGGAAAGTCAGCCCCGGAGACCAGCTTCCATTGCTGGCGGGCGCCCTGCAGCCGCGTCCAGGCGACTCTGAGGCGAGGATCGCACACCCCATCCTCCCGAGCCCGGGAGTAGGCCGCTTCCGCCTCAGCCAAGGCAGCCTCGGCCTGCTCTGGTGCCGGCAACTCCCGTGTGGGTACGTGGACGATGCGCGAAAGCAGAGCCAGTTCCACGCCGTTACCGTCCGGTATCGCCGTCACGCCTGACGCCTCTGTCGCCAATGTGGCCAGCCGACGACCAAGCCGCAGCGCCTCCCCGTGAGACGATTCCCGCCGAACGAACCGCGTGCTGACGTCCGCGGCGGCCCCCGTGAGGACCGCGCATGAGGCTCCGGTTCGCGCCTCGAGCTCGCGAGCCACTGCCCCGAACAGGTCACCCGAGTAGGCGAGGTTGGACGCGTCCAACACGGTCGAGTGGCAGCCCACGGAAAGGAGGGTACCGAGGAGAGATCCATCCTCGGGATTCGTGAGGCGGACGGCGAGGCCGCTACCTGCCGCGCTCGAGTCGGGCTCCAGTCGGTTGCTCGCCACGCCCGTGAGTGGGAACCGCCGGACCGAGACGCGCGCTTCACGACGGACATTCCTCGCGGCCGCGGCGGCTTCAGCCACCTTCTCGGCGACGCGTTCAGCGTACTGCATCTCCGCCTCTACGCTCGTGGGGTATTCCGCGAAACCTTTCGGACCAGCGTGGGTATGTGTGGCGGCTATCAGTGAAAGGGCTCGGCGGTCAGACCGCACTTTCGGCAGAAGCGCCTTCACGTGCTCCACCCATGGTCGGCTCACGCCGAGGACTTCAAGGACCACCAGCGTAAGCTCGAAATCGCGGTTCCCGAGGTGCCAGACCCTTCCCATCAGCAGATCGAGACAGTCCCCCGCGGTGCCGGTGCGGTCTGCATAACCGTCCAGTTCCAGTCCCAGCGGCGGGTCGAGTGGAAAGGAAGCGATGCCGAAGAGCAAATCGCTCCCGCTCACGACGGCTCCAACTCCTCCCATTTTCGTCTGGTGCGCCTGATGCCGCCGAGGACACGGTCATCGAGTAGTCGGCCGGAATGTTGGAGGGCCATCAGATACGAGCCCACCACAGGCGGGAATGCCGGCTCGCACACGACTGCTTCAGGCATCTCGACCGCGAGTTCGCTGTCGAAGGGCTCCCGGAGCCAGGGGCCGGCGCGAAAGACGCCTCCCGCCGGATAGATACGGCCGCCATACAATCCCGGTAAGCGACGGCCTACCGCCTGAGCGAGCTCTACCAGCCGATGCGCCGCCTCGGCCAGCAACTCTCGGGCGACCGTATCGCCATCGTCGGCCGCCGACCTGACCAGCGGCACCAGGGCAGCTACCCGGGCGCGGTCCAGAACCTTGTCCAGGTATATGAGCCTTAGCAACGCCCCCGGGTCCACAGCTGCGAAGTGGGCCAGGACCACCTCGCTGAGTTTCGTCTCGGGCCCACGACCGTCGGACTGCCGGAATACCGCTTCCAGCGCCTCTATGCCTATGCGGAAGCCGCCGCCCCGGTCGTCCACCAGATACCCCCAGCCGCCCGAGCGGACCTGGTTGCCCCGGTCGTCGACACCGTACGCTATCGAGCCAGTGCCGGAGTACACCAACACTCCCGGCAACCCGCATGAGGCGGCCAGGAAAGCAGGAGCGGCATCGCCTCGGACGTGAATCCGTGCTCTCGGAAGCAAGTGCCATGCGATATCGCTCGCCTTCCGGCCGTCATCCTGCTCGTCGAACACCCCTGTCAGGCCGAGAAAGGCAGTGGCAACCCGATCGGCACTCACACCCGCAGACTTCAGCGCTCCTCCGATCGCCGCTCTTAATGCCCCCTCTAACCGGCGCAATCCCGCCTCGTCTGTGAAGAGGCCGGTTGGTCCCCCGACTCCCACCCCCACGACCTCACCCGTTTGGTTACCCACCAACGCTCGCGTGGAACTGGAGCCACCATCTACCGCTACCACAAAGCACTCATCCGGGCTCCGGCTCATAGGTGGCGAATCCGTGAGCGAAACTGACGCAGAACGTTCCGTGTGCCTTCGTTGCTCTCGTCGGCGTTGGCGCTTACCATGACCGCGGGCGGCCGCCCACGCCAGCTGAGAATCTCGGTTGCACGCATGGTTACCGAGTGCAGCAGGTAACTTCCGGTGATCGTCGACACGGGACCCATCTCGTGCGACATTCCCCGGGGGCGTACCGTTGCGTCACCGTAAGGGGCCTGGTTGTCGAGCACGACGTCGGCTATGTCGATGAGCCTCCGGCCGCTGGAGTGGCGCGAAGTCACCCGTCCGGTGTGTTGCACCGATGTAACCGCTACGACCGTGCAGCCCCGCTGGGACGCCTCGAGAGCCAGTTCGACGGGAAACGCGTTCCGACCTGAATTGGACGCGACGATCACCAGGTCGTTGCTAGTTACGCCGGCATCGTCCAGCACGATCCGCGCGACTCCCTCTAGCTGTTCGAATTGCGTGCTCCGAAGGGCGCCCTCATGCAGCATCAGCACGCCTACGAGTAATGGGTGCACCGCCAAGAGTCCACCAGCCCGATAGAACACCTCCTCGGCCAGAATGTGCGAGTGTCCACTGCCGCCCACGAATACGAGAGCGTCGCGGTAGATTGTGTCGGCGATGAGGTTTGCAACATCCTCCAGCTCGCGCTCCTGTCGGCTCGCCTTCAGCAGGCAGTCGACGACGCGATCGGCGTAGCGCGCGGTGACACTTTCAGGACCACCGCTCTCCTCGTATTCGTCTTCGCACCCCCAGTGGCTGGTCTGGCTCTCAGGCCTGCCGAGCAGCATCGCAGCCGTATCGACCAGGCACACCGCCACATCGGAGACGAATGGCTGGCGGTCGGAGACGGCCGCCCCAAGACGTGTCCCATAGCCGGCAGCCGAAAACTCTCGCTCCGGCGGTAGGTATCCGGAGTAACCGTTCGCGTACCCCACTACCCAGGTTGATGCGAAAGCGGCGGCGTCGACTATCGCTAGCCCGTGCTCCGCGTATACTTCGGCGGGAATCGCGAGGAGGGCAAGCTCGTCTCCGAGACAGAGCGCCTGGAGTTCTATTCGTTCCCGCTCGGGAAGCAGGCCCTGTTCCCACCTCCGCAGGAGGTCACGGTGGTATGCCGCCCAGAAGCGCGGCATCTGCACTTCGGCCGTTACCGCCCCGAAGGGCTCGTCGGGCTGGCCGCGCGCCGCAGCGGCGCGCTCCTGACGCTCGGCCTCCGCTTGGTGAAAGTCTGCATCGAAAGGCTGGAAAGGCACCTCGAAACATGAGGATCTGACGGTCCAGGCGTCGTGGGCGACTGCTCGGGCCTTACTCATCCCCTGCGTCGCGGCCGCCGCCAGCCCCTCGCCGAACCGGCGTACATCCTCCGCACTTCCGCTGCCCCACTCCCGGCGATGCGTTACGGGATCGACATCGGCGCAGGCGCCATTGAGGTACGCCACGATCGCCCCCGGGTGCTCCTTGCGCAGGCAGGCCCGCATCGACCCGGGATAGTCCGCCGACACGACCCGTGCTGGTCCCAATGTGACGGGATGGCATGCGTGCTTCACCAGTACGGCGACCACCTCACCGTCGTCGTTGCTGAAGTGCAACGTGGCTACGGCAGCATCGAGTTGACCGCTGCCGGTTCGGTTCCACGCCAGGTCCCGGTACTCACTGCGTCCCAGCCAGGCTCGAACCGGCTGTGGTCGCGAGGCGGCGCTTTTGACGATCCCGACCAGGTGCCGCTCCACCATTGCGACGTAGGAGGAATCCAACTTGCCCCACCCGCGTGTATCGACGACGGTCGGCGCGGTATGCGTGTGGGTCGCCGTAACGAGCACGCGATCTGGCTGCAATCCTTCCTGCTCGAAGAGCCGCCGCCGGATACGGTTCACCAAGTCCCTGGAAACGCCCAATAGATCGCAGGTAACTATCGCTACACGCTCCGCCCCGCTCCCCATCACCAAGGCCTGCGCGAACAGGTGATCCGCTACTTCGCTGGCGAGTCGTCCGATGTCGGGACCGTAGCCCGCCAGCTCCAGATCGAGCGGCGGGGTGATCACCGTCTCAGCAGCCCCAAGCAGAAGGTAGCCCGAGGGCGCGAGGACGTTGCCAGCCATCTACGGGTGCACCTCCAGGCCTTGATCCCGGGCGCACTCGTGGTAGATCTCGACTATCGCCTCCACCTCGTCGTCGCTCATCGCAGGCGGAACGGCCAGGAGGCTCGACCGCGCGAAAAGGTCGTCTGCGCGCGGCAATTCCCCCTTGCGGTAACTGTAGTGTGCGGCAAACGCGTTGGCAGGGTCGGCCCAAGGATAGCCGCGCGAATTGACGCCGCGGCGATGAACGAGGCTGGCATTGTTGTAGTAAAGGTGAAGGCCCCACTCGTTGAACGTGAGGTTGTTCAGCCCTTTCGGCCCGGGCACGACGCCGGCTGAACGGGTGGCAGCAATCATAGCCGCGTTGGTGCTGGGATCCGGCCAGCTAAGTATCACGAAGGCGCCATTATCACCACTGGGATCTGGACGGGAACGCGGAGTGACGGCCGAGATCTTGCCCAACTCCCGGTACAAGCGGTCATTCAGACTCCTCATCTGCCCGATCAGCCGATCCAGTTTTGACTCCTGCGCCACCAGCATCGCCGCCGATAGCTCGCTCATCCTGCTGCCCTGCCCCCAGAGTTGGGTTGCCGGGTCCTCCGTGACTAGGCGGCCGCTCTCGTTCCGCGGATAACCGAGATCGTGCGCCGCTACCGCTCGCCGGTAGAACTCGTCGTCGTCGCATACCAGCAAACCCCCCTCGCCAGCTGTGATTGCCTTGTTGTACTGGAAGCTGAAGATCGCCATCTCGCCGAAGGCACCGAGTGGTTGGCCGCGGAAGGAAGCACCGTTTGCCTGGGCGACATCCTCGATCACAGGCAGACCATGGTGACGAGCGACCTCGAGAAGTCGGTCCAGGCGTCCCGTCGCACCGCTCATGTGCACCAGCAGCACGGCCTTGCTGTGCTCCGAGATCTTCCTCGCCAGATCGTCTGGATCCATTACGAAAGTGTCGTCGATCTCCACCAGTTTCGGAATCGCTCCAGCGCGCACAACGGCCGAGGCGCACGACACCCAGAAGTAACCTGGTACGAGTACTTCGTCGCCCGGTCCGACGTCCAGCATCGTCATGGCGATAGATAGTGCCGAGGTGCCGCTGTTCACCGCGAGCGCATGCTTGCGCCCAAGCCTTTGGCGGTAGGCCTCCTCGAGCCGATCAGCGAAGTGCTGCAGATCGTGCCCGTAGTAACGGAAGGGGCTACGTGCGTCGATGACCTTATTGACGGCGAGGCGCTCCTCCTCGTCAAACAGATAGCTCCCCGGCCACTCGTAGGGGATGAGTGGGCGCTTGGCGGTCGGACGTTTGGACATTGACTATCCTCTCTCGCGGGCGGGCCGTCAGCCCTTGACTGCCGCGGCCGTCATGCCCGCGATGAAGTATCGCTGGAAGAAGACGAACAGGACCGCGGCCGGCAGGGTGGCAATCGTCGATACGGCCATGGCGGCGGCCCACATAGGCTGGCGCTGGTAGGGCTGACTGAAGTTGGTCAAGCCGACGGACAAAACTGTGAGGTCCTGGTCCTGAACGATGATCAGCGGCCAGAGGAAGTTGTTCCAGGCCCAAATGAAGATGATGATCGACAAGCTA
This sequence comes from Trueperaceae bacterium, assembly GCA_040905465.1. Classification (GTDB taxonomy): domain Bacteria; phylum Deinococcota; class Deinococci; order Deinococcales; family Trueperaceae; genus DASVCN01. The sequence goes on from JBBDRK010000049.1 coordinate 46,626, forward strand.
GCGGCCGCCGGAGCCAGCAGCGGGAAGACGACCTTGCGGAAGATAGTGAACTCCCCCGCCCCGTCGATGCGGGCAGCATCGAGGAGCTCATCGGGGATGCTCAGGGCGAACTGACGCATCATGAACACGCCGAACGCGTTCAGCAGCCCCGGCACTATCAAGCCCAGGTAGGTGTTGTCCCAACCGAAAGCGGCCATCTGAACGTAGAGCGGTACCACCAGCAGCTGGAACGGCACCATCATGGTGCTGATGACGAAATAGAACAGTATCCGCCGCCCGGGGAACGAGAACTTGGCGAAGCCGTAGCCGGCCAGGGCCGAGAAAAATACCGTGAAGAGCACGTCTAGGCCGGTAACCAGCGACGAGTTGAAGAAGTAGGTACCGACAGGGGCGATCTGGAACGCACGGAGGTACTGACTGAAACCCTGGAAGTCGTGCGGAAGCCAGTGGATGGGTGTGGCCAGCACTTCGGTCTCGGCCTTGAAGCTCGAGACGACCATGAACAGGATCGGAAACCCGAAGGAGAACGCCACGACCAGCGCCGAGGCGAACCAGAGTGCGGGAGGGATCAGCCGGCGTGGCCGGCGACTGAGCGTGGGAACTAGTGTTGGCATGGGGAGCTCCTAACGCCCTACCGGGGTATCGGCCCGGCCCAGCACCAACTGCAGGAAGGTGACGAGCAGGATGATCAGGAACAGGATCACCGAGATCGCTGCGGCTTCACCCATCCGAAAGTACTGGAACCCGTACTTCCAGATCAGCAAGGCCAGCGTGGTAGTCGAGTCGGCCGGCCCCCCCTTGTCGGGACTCATCACGTACTGAAGGATGAACCCCTGGAACGCCTGGATAGTGGATACCGCCGCGACCAGCACGGCCGTGGGGCGCAGCATGGGAAGCTCTACACGGAGAAACGCCTGCAACCTGTTGGCGCCGTCTATCAGCGCCGCCTCGCGCAGTTCGGTGGGGATGCCTGAAAGGCCGGCCAGCCAGATCAGCATGAAAAATGGGATGGTTGCCCAATTCTGTACGATGATCATCGACCAGGGGGCCAGAACTGCACTGTTCAGCCAATTGATCTCACTCATCCCCACGATGGGACCCACCATGCTGGTGAGGATCCCGTCGGGGTGCAGGAGTACCTTCCACACAATGGAGACGACTACCAGCGACGGCAAGACCGGCAGGAAGAAGAGTGCCTTGAACATGCCGCGCGCTGGGAACCTCTGGAAGAACAGCAGCGCCGCGAGCAGCGAAAGGATCCACACCGGGACGGTCGTTCCGAGCACGAACCCGATAGTCACGCGAACCGCCTGCTGGAACAGGCCGTCGTGCCAGAGGTTGACGTAGTTGCGTGCGCCCACCCATTCGGGTGAGCGCAGCAGAGTGAAGTCGGTGAGACTGAGGTAGAAGCCGTAGGCGATCGGGAAGATGCTGAAGGCGCCGAAGAACAGCACGACCGGCAGGACGAACGCGAAGCCCCACCACTTCCGGCTTCTTAGCAGCGAGGACCGGCGGGGTGCACGGGCTGCCTCCGGCTGGGAGGCGAGACCCTGTGGAAGACTTTGCTGGCTCATCGTCGCCCTTCAATACCTGCCCGTGCAACTGGGATTACTGTCGTTCCGCTTCCCTGCGGGCCCGGTCGAGCGTCCCTTGGACGTCACTGTCGGCTCGCTCGAGAGTTTCCTCGACCGGGGCGCCGCCGAGTACGCGGTCGCGGGCGCGGGCGATCCCGTCAGCCACCTCGTTGAACCCGGGAATCCTCGGCGAAAAGAAACTCTTCTCCATCTCCTCGAAGAATACGGGCATTATCTCGTTTTGCTGGAAGGCTTCGGACTCCACGAATTCGACGCGCGGCTGGAACAGGCCTGCCTCTTCGAAGTACCGGTCCGGATGCTGAGCCAGGAATCCAGCAAGTTTCCAGGCCGCCTCCTGCACGTCCTCATCGGCGTAGGCATTGACGAGGTAGTAGTAGCCGTACTTGTCGAAGCCGTTGTCGTTGACGGCATCCGACCAGCGGGGGACGGGGTGGATGGAGTAGTCGACGCCGGCATCTTCCATCTGGGGCACTCCCCAATTGCCAAAGCTGCAGTCGGTCGCCAGTTCGCCGGCGAGGAATGCGTCGCGCGATCCCGTGTACTGAGGCCCTCCCAGCCGGTGCTCGTTGACCCAGTCAGACCAGTACCGCATCACGCGCGCAACCTCCGGCGTGTCGATCGTGGCCTCGAACTCGTCCTCGTCGATCAACTGGCCGCCGAGCTGCGTGACCATGGGATTGAACTGGAGCCAGACGAATATGGGTGACGTCCAGTTGAAATCGAACCCGCGCTGGACCGGGTTGCCATCGTCGTCTCGCACGGTCAGCGTCTCGGCGACGTCGATCATCTCCTCCCAGGTCGTCGGAAAGTCCTCGGCCGGGCTCAGGCCGGCTGCCTCCCACAACTCATCGTTGCTGTAACAGGCGTAGATGCTCAGCTCGGTGGGGATGCCGTACGGTGTGCCGTCGAAAACGGCGCCTTCCGCTCCAGTGCTGTACGCGGCAAGGAAGTCCTCCCTGCTGCCGAAGCCGGCTGCCTCGACGTCCAGAGGAGCCAGTGCGCCGGCTGCGCGGAACTGACCGAGAGCAAACGTGGCCTGGTTGAAGAGGTCGGGACCGCGACCGGCGGCCACGGCCGTGTAGAGGCGCAGGTCGAAATCAGCGACCGGGATCACTTCGTAGTTCACCTGTATGTCGGGGTTTTCTGCCATGAACTCAGCGATGAGTTCCTCGTCTACCGGGACACGCGGCGGGTGGTCGTGCATCCAAACGGTTAGGGTGGTTTGTGCCGCCGCCAGGCCGAGTACAGCGACGATGACGGCAAGCGTCAGGATACGTTCGATGGAGCGCACAGTAAACCTCCTGAGAAACGATGGGACGGGGCGAGGGACGGATACTTTCTCTATGCCGTCAACCTATGGCCACCTCCGTTCGCTCGAGAACCCTGCCCGAGAGCCATCCCAATTCGAGCGCTTGGAGTGCAACGCCAAGAGCTCCAGCGCTCCTGGGCAGGTGGGCATACTCAACCGTGATGTCGCGCATGAGCGCCGGGATGACCAGTTGACGAAGCTCTTCACTCACATCGCGCAGGAAGCCGGGACCCGCGGCTCGGAGCTGCCCTCCAATGAGAATACGAGTGGAACCGCAGATGCTGACTGCGCTCCCAAGAGCCTTGGCTATGTAACGAGCAAGTCGCTTCAGTACTAGAAAGCTCGCCTTGTCTCCGCGAGCAGCCGCCTCGCATATGGCCCTCACATCCGAATTCGCGGGCTCCGTGAGCGAGGACGGTACTCCCTGCCTAATCATCTCCACCAACGCGTCCTGGATGGCGCGGTGCGAAGCAAGCGTCTCGAGACAGCCGCGGTTGCCACACTGGCAGAACGGCCCGTCGTCCTCTACCGCGATGTGCCCGATCTCTCCGCACACCCCGCTGGTGCTCTTGAGCAGGCGGTCGTCGACGAAAATACCGCCACCCACACTGCCGGAACCGAAGAAGAGGTAGACGGCATCGGGGTAACCTCGAGCGGCGCCGTGGCGATGCTCAGCCTCGGCAAACGCACGCGAGACGTCTTCCACCACCACTGGACGCGACAATCTCTGTTCCAGCTTCGCCCTGATGGGAAACGGCTCGGACAGCGGCCGCTGCCATGTAATCCACTCTCCCCTCCCGCTCACCACGTCGTGCAGAGCCACGCCGAGAGAAAGGAGATCGTCGACGTCCGCGCCCACCTGACTCAACGCCGCCTCCGTCAAGGCGATGACTTCATCCACGGTGTCGTCGGTGGCCACGAACTCACGCTCGCCCTCCGACTGGTCGCTCCACAGCACCTCTCCTGATGCGTCTGCCAACACGACCGAGAGGAACGATCTGCCGAGCTCGATTCCCACCACCAATCCTGCCGCTGGGCCCAAGGACAGCTCCTCTGAGGGGCGCCCACCGTTGGAACCCGATGTTGACCGGCTTTCGGCTCTGATGAGGCCGCGCTCCACGAGCTGAGTAACCACGCGGCTGGTTGTCGTTTGATGATAGCCGAGCAGTATGGAAAGGTCGGTCCGTGTCCTGGCCTTGCCGTGCAGTAGCGCCTCCAGGACACTCAGCTCGCGCACATGGCGACCTGTGCTGCGACGAGATACGGTTGTCATTACGCATGAAACTAGCACGCCAGGGGCGAAAAGGACAAGCCCTTTAATGCAAGATGTCCTCTAACCACCCGTCATCCGGGGAAGCAAAAAGTGATACGTCAACTAACCCTAAGGTGAGCGTGAAGGACCCCACATTCGCACAGGGAATGCTGGTTGTGGGATACGACGACTGCTATGCATCCGGGCTGACCGAGGTGATGTTCGCGCACGACGACTTCCTGAGCGTGGACGACTTCTACCGCGTGGACTACCAGTTCGACGACTGGCAGCCACAGTCCAGCGTGTGGCAGGCGAGCCTCGACTACGAGTACCTGTTCCTCCCAGACGAGGAGTTGACCTGGTTCCTGGCCGCGCTACGCACCGACTCGCAACTGACCATCCAGGACTGGGACTCCTACGGCACGGCACTGCCCTATACGTTCGAACTGCGCGGCGCGCGAAAGGCACTAAGGCAACTGCACTGCGAGGTCTAGAGAGCCGGAGCGTAACGGCCATAGTCGAGAAGCGAGCGAAGCAGCCCGGCTGATGCTCAGGTACGGTTTCGAGGAGCTGGGGTTCAACCGCATATCACTCGAGGTCTTCGACTTCAACAAGCGGGCGCTACGGGCGTACCGGAAGTTCGTGGCGGAGGGGCGCCTACGCGAGGTCCTGTGACAGGACGGTGAGTGCCACGACTCCATTGTGATGAGTCTGCTGCGGCCTGAGTCATGCAGGCTGGGACAGCCCCTTTCCAGCCCTTTCCAATACGCGCCGCAGCAGCGCGGTGCAGCGATTACTTGCGAAACGCAATCATGCGAGTTCGGTGGTCACGGAAGCAACTTGCCCGCCCCTAGGGCCCGACGACCGACGCCTCAAGTCCGTCGCTCCCTACCCCCAACTCGACGGTGGTGCGTTGCCCTGCTGCCACCGCCACATCGGGCACTTCCAGGGCCGTGCCCGCAGCATGCACGATCGTCCTATAGGTCCCGGCGGGCAGCGCGACTCCTTCGTCGCCGAGATGCCCCGAGGCCACCTCGCCCCCCGAGGCATCCAGCACCGTGAACGGCACGGCGAGCGACTGCTTTATCCCGTCCAGCAACTCGCCGGAGTCGGCCGCGTCGAAGTAGCGCCCGCCGCTGAGCTCGGCGACTTGCTCCATCTCCGCCTTGGCGGCCTCGTCGGCGAGATCGAAGCCGACGATGTTGATTCGCACATCCAGCCCCTGGTCCAACAGTTCCGTCACGGCCTCCGCCGGGCTGCCGCCGCACTCCTCGATACCGTCGGTAACCAACAGCACCAGCTTCTCGCCGGGCTCGTCCCCGAAGTCGCCCGCGACCTGCCGCAGGGAAAACGCGATGGGAGTAGTGCCGCGCGGCTGGATCCCCGCGACCAGCTGCAGCAATCGCGTCTTGTCCACGGGACCGAACGGGAACACCAACTCAGAATCCTGACAGGCGCCGGCCTCGCTGAAATGGACCCGGTGACCGTAGAGACGCATCGCCACTCGCACGTCTTCCGGCAGGTCGGCGATCACGCCGGCCATTACCTCCTTGGCGATCTCGATGCGCGAGCGGCCCTCGATCTGCGCCCACATCGAGTTCGAGCCGTCCAGGATCAGCGCTATCCGCGGTGGCGCCCCGAGAACGGCGTCGGCCTCTTCGTCGGCCGCGATCACCCGTAGCCTTCCCGGGCCACGGGCCACTTCACGCGCGCTGACTGTCAGGTCGTAGAGCACCGGGGACGATCCGGAATCGAGGCGCTCGAAGCGGACTTCGACGCGAAGATAACGTCCGGCCGGCAGGTCCAGACCCTCCCCACTGGCCACAGTCGCCGGCTCGCTGAAATCGGCGCCGTCGACGCTGCTCGCTGCAGTCACCGTTATCGACCCGCTGTCCTGGGGCTCCGCTTGCCAGCTGATCTCTTGCCAGCTAGTCCCCGGGGCGCCGCTATCGTGAACGACGGTCCACGTGCCGCTGTCGGGGACGGCGGCCAGGGTGCTGCCGGTCATGTCACTGTAGTTGTACGGCGTCGCGTCGGGTCCGAGGTCGACGATCAGGTCGACCGCGCCAAGCGGAAAACCGCCACCGGCGAGTGGGCCGGCCCGCGGGTCGATACGCATGACATCGTCCGTATTTGCGTTCGTGACCCAGATCTTGTCGTTGGCATCCACCGCTACGCCGGTCGGCCCGCTACCGTCAAGCAGATCGACATTCCCGACGAAGGTGCCGTCCGTCCTGAGGCGTCCGACCGTTGGCGAGGCGCCGGCCAGATTGCCGTGCGCCACCCACACGTTGCCGTCACGGTCCACCGCTACGCCCTTGGCGAAAGCGTCTCCGTGCTCGAAGCAGCCGAGGAGCGCGCCGCTCGGAGCCAGCTTGCAGACCCCGTCCTGGACCTCCTTCGTGTGCCAGATCTCTCCTGTGACAGTGTCGATGCCGAGGCCGTAGTTCCCGACATCCAGACCAAGACACTCGCCGGACATGGTGGTCGTATCGAACCGCAACAACCCACCATAGCGGGCCGACCAGAGAACGCCGTTACTGTCGATGAGCCCGCCGTAACCACCGCATCCCAGGTTGAACTCGGTACCGACGACAGGCTCACCGGTGCTCCCGTCGATCTTTCCATGTGCCCTGTCGTAGCCACCGGTCCAGAGGTCGTTGTTACCATCGACGGCCACCGTGCGCGTCGCGGTGCCCGCCACCCGCGTGTAGAGAATGACGCATTCGTCCTCGGCGGTGGATTCGTCAACATCGTCATCGGCATCGGCGCCCTGGGGCCAGGGCAAAATGTCGCCGAGCCCGGTGGAGGTGTCGATCTCGCCGTTGCCGTTACGGTCCGCACACTGATTGTTCTCCAGCAGGCCGATCTTGACTACCGAGCCCTTGCCGTCCTCGTTCTCACCCCGGTTTCCCGCCCAGGCGTTGCCGTCGGCGTCCACGGTGGTCCGTGAAGTGTCCCGACCCCGACCGTCAGGCGCGGAGAGATACTCGCCCAGGATCTCGCCCGTCGTCGTATCGATCTTTATCACGGTGCCCCGCCTCGACGCCGCCACCCAAATGAAATTGAACGGAACCGGCTCGTCGACCAACTTCAGTTCGTCGCCGGCGGACGTGACGTTCACAGGCGTGCCACCGTCAAACTCTGCGGTAAGGGTGTAGGTTGCGGGTGTGCCGACAAGCGGCTGTGCTCGTATCACCCCAGCTGCAGCCATGCTCATATCGACGCTGCTGACCCGTCCCTCGCCGACCTCTACCTCGGCCCAACGCACCTCCTTGGTGTCCTCGCCCCGTGGCAGCACGCTAGCCACGTGATAGGTCCCCGGTAGCAGAACCGTAAAACCCCAGCGATTCTCGGTCTCGGCCTGCAGCTCACCCTGGTGGTCGAACACGTACCAGACTTCCGGCGGTTCGTGGCCAGCCAGCGGCACCAGCTCGACGCCGGAGAGGACCTCGACACGGGTCACCTGCCCCTCGGAGACCTCGACCTCGGCCCACTCCACCTCCGCATCACCGGGCGTCACCGCGACCGTGTAGCGGCCCGGCGGCAAGACCACGAACTTCCACTCCCCCTTCCACTCACGCGCAACACGATCTCCGCTTGCCTCGTAGATGTACCACTGGGGCGCCTCGTGGCCAGGCACGCCCACCAACTCGACGCCGGAGAGGACCTCGACACGGATCACCTGCCCCTCGGAGACCTCCACCTCCGCCCACTCCAGCTCGGTATCACCCGGCTTCACCGCGACCGTGTAGCGGCCGGGCGGCAAGGCCACGAACTTCCACTCCCCCTTCCACTCGCGCGCAACACGATCGCCGGCTTCGTCGTAGATGTACCACTCCGGCGCGTCGTGGCCCGGCACGCCGACCAGCTCGACGCCGGAGAGGACCTCGACACGGGTCACCTGCCCCTCGGAGACCTCGACCTCCGCCCACTCCACCTCGGTATCACCGGGCTTCACCGCGACCGTGTAGCGGCCGGGCGGCAAGGTCACGAACTTCCACTCCCCCTTCCACTCTCGGGCTACGCGGTCGCCGGCTTCGTCGTAGATGAACCATTCGGACGCGTCGAAATCGGGAACGCCCACCAGCTCGATGCCGGTGCTGCCCTGCTCGCCGGCGCCATCTTGAGCAAGGCCCGACAAGCCGATGAAAACGGCGATCAAGAGTATTGATAGGACCCGGAAGCGACCGGTCGTGAAGTGGAGTTCGTTGCGGTTTCGTCGAAACATTTTCGTCCCTCCAAGGCGACTGAACCGTGCAGGCCTTACCGTCGCGATCCTCTGGGCACTCTTCCAACTCGACCCCCAGGTGCCTTCCAGGGTCGGTCCGGAAGCCGTCACCCCTGCGCCTGCCCACTCTCCAGCAGAGCCCGGACGGCGAGGCCGGCGACAACACGGACGAGAGTCCTCACAGCACGTCAGCTCCTTTCCCATACGCCCCCGCTAGCGCGGACACGCGCAGCGAGGTGAGCGTGAACGAGGCGGCGGTCCCTAGCCCATCTCCGGGTCGGGAGTCGGGCAAGCGCTCGCCGCCGAGGCGTGGGAGCTGGCCATCGAGTGCCTCCGTCGGGGGGCCGACAGGGCGTTCCGCGAGGGCCACGGCGAGCGACTCCGCGATTACCTCGCCCGGTTCCCAGCGGCTTATCAGGGGCGTCCGGAGCTGCTGCGCGTCGAGGGTTACCTGTCCTGGGCGGCCGGCGACCTCGAGGTGGCGCAGGTAAAAGCGTCGCAGGCCGCCGAGGTCGAGGACGCCAACCTGCGTGCCGACGCGCTCGTCCTGCTGGCGGCCGTCCACTACTCCCTGGGGAACTTCGCCACTGAGCTGATCGCGCTACGGCAGGCCATCGACCTCGCTCCCAGCGATCACCATGTGCTGGCCAAGGCCTGGTTCGGTCTGGGCTCGCTTCACTACCGGGCAGGCAGGGTCGCCGAGGCCGAGCAAGCCCTGAAGTGCTCCGCGGCGCTCACGCACGAAGGCGAGCCGGTCCATGCCGCCGTGCTGAGCGTCCTCGCGCTGCTGCCCTTGGCCCGCGGGACGCCCCGGACCGCCATTGCCGGGCTGGCACGGGCGGTAGCTGGCAACCGCAGGGTCGGCAACCGGCGCGGTGAAGCCCACGCCTGCTACCACCTGGCGATCGCGCTCGATCAGGCGGGCATGCATCAGCAGGCGCTGGACGCCCTGGCCGAGGCGGAGCAACTGGCGCGCGAGTTGGGCCTCGCCCACCTGGCGGCCCTGGTGGCTCGCGAGATGGCCGATGCTCACCGCGACATAGGGAGCGGCGAGGCGCCCGAACGGTACCGGCAGGCCATAGCCGAGCTTGAGGCGATGGGCGCCTCGGCCGGCTTGCTGCATGCTTATCACGGTCTGGCGGTGCAGTTGCGGCGAGAGAACGACAAGGAGGCGGCCCGGCGAGCAGCCGAGAAGGCGCTCGAGCACTCCGAAAGCGGAGACCCGGCGTTCGTGGCGCTGGTCCGGCTTCACCTGGCGCTGCTCAGCGATGACCAGGCGGCGTTGCGAGCGTCGCTAGCCCAGGCGCTCAGCCACCCGCACCGGTACTACCGGGCGCTGGCGCTCTGCTACGCCGCTGCCGGCGATCCGGTCGCGGCCCGCCGGCATGCCAAGGAAGCGATGGCGCTGATCCAGGACGAGGGGTTCGAGCACCTTCTGCGTGAGGAGCAGACGCTGGCAGCGCCGTGGCTCGGCACCCCTTCGCAACGGCCGCCGCCGGCTCCCGATACTCGCCTGGAACGGCCGCCCCGCTTCAGGCTGTATCTGCTGGGTGACCTCACCCTCGAAGGCCCGGAGGGCAGCCGCTCGCGTGTCCGTCCCCAGGCGCTCAGGCTGCTGGCCTATCTGGCGATGCGGCGCGGCTCCACGGTGGACCCCGCGCAACTGATCGACGCACTATGGCCCGACCGCGGCAACGAGATGCGGCCCACCATGCAGACCCTGATCTGGTTGCTACGGCGCAAGCTGCACGAGCGCCTGGTAGTGACCCACACCAGCGGCTACGCGTTCGATCCTGACGCGCTGGTGTGGGTCGATGTCGAGGAGTTCAGCCGGAGCCTTCGCGGGGAACGGTTCGAGGAGTGCATCTCCCTCTACCGTGGCGAGCTTCTGCCGGGGATCGAGTGGGCCGATCTCGAGCGCCGACACCTGGAGAACCGGTTCCTGCACGCACTCGAGCGGCTCGCCGACGACCGTTGTGAGGCGGGCAGGAGCGACGAGGGGATCGAGCTGTACGAGCGCATCGTGGCTATCGACCCCCTGGCCGAGAACGCCAGCAGGAAGCTCGTCGCGTGCCACCAGAAGGCCGGCCGCCATGACGCCGCTCAGCGGTTTCGGCGCGAGTTCGCCCAGCGGCTCGAGCAGGAGCTGGGGCTCTCCGGCGACTGACGCGACGAAACCCTCATCACCGAGACTGCGGACCAGCTGTCCGACCGACGAGCTGGACGAGAGCGGCAGCGCCGAAATGCGCCGTGAACGGGAGGTGCTGAGCCTGGCGTCGGAAGGGCTGACGGTCTGCCAGATCAGCAAGCGGCTCGGAATCTGCTCGACGACGATAAACAAGCACGTGGCCAACATGCTCGGCAAGTCCGCGCTGCGCAACCGGGTAGAGATCGCGCGGTGGACATTCGGGCACGGCCAGCATTGATCAGGGCACTCGAAACGGGCCGAATGTGGGTTGACGCTCATTGATTATCGGCCTCAGCCCAAAGCGAGGGACATCATCGTGCTTCGACGTGCTTCGACGTGCTTCGACCGGCGGTTCTAGCCCAGAGACGACGCATCCAGCCTGAACGGCCCCCGACACAACTACCCCTCCGCCGCCACGCCCCGCTGTTGATCTCAGCGGAGGTGGCGCGCCTTTGAGCGTAGATTTGTCGGAAACCGTCCAATGGGCACCTCAATCTCGTCCAACAGCACCTCGCGCGTTTTCGAGACAACCCGGTGCAGGGAAGCCCAACAGTGCTTCGCTGGCCGCCCCATTATGCCTACCACTTGCATCCGCTTGTAAGAATCTCGTGAGAGTGTATATGATTAGCCCAGTTCGAGTAACCGGCGCATTGACCGACCGCGTAGGAGGCGGCGAAGCCTGCACGTATTTTGGGCCCCCGTGCAGGTGGAGTCGGTAGCGCAATCGTCCGAGGGAGTACGCATGGCATGCAAGAGCGTCGCTCACCACAAACGGTCGGTTGAAGCAATTCCTCTTTCGCACCGGGAGCTCGGCAAAACCTATCGGCCCAGTAGAACAACTTGAAAGGGGAAGTATGAAACGGATTTTCGGACTGTTAGTTGCGCTCACGATGTTAATGGGAGCGAACGGAGTTCTTGCTCAAACAGGTAGCAGCGACGGACACGCCTTAAGTGTCGAGGTACAGGCCTTCGATTCGATAACTCTCGGTGGCACGCCTCCGTCATTTGTCATCACGGCCGAGGGAGAGGCTACCGACACTGGCAGCACAATAGCGTGGGCAACGAACGAGACAACCAGGACGATTACTGTTCAGAGTAGTCTGACTGCTGCCGCTATAGACTACGCTGTCACAGTGGAAGCAACCAACCCAGTGACGTCTGACGGTGCAACGCCGGGTACACCGGCAGGCGCGGTCACTATCCCTGGGAGTGACGAATCAGCGGCCGCTTTCATCACGACAATCTCGCAATCGAGTGCTTCGGCGACTCTCGAATACGTAGTTGATATCAGTGTCACCGACCCAACCGGTACTGATTCTCACACGATCACCTATACATTTACCGCCGACAGCTAGTCGGCCCATTGTCCGGAGTGATGTTGACATCACTCCGGACAATGCCCCTTCCGTGGGGGCATGCATGATTGAGAACGTATTTTGTGTGCTACTGATTTTCCTTCTAACACCCTTGGCCTCCGCGCAAACGCTCACCGCTACTGGCGACGCGTGGATCTTCGAGATTGGCGCAGACGATCTGGAGTCGCCGGGGGCGGGGCAGCCTCTTCGCAGCACATACGAGAGTTCGTCAACTGCCGTCGAGGTAGACGTAGAGGATGTAGCTGCAGAAGACTGGACGGTCGACGTTCGCCGCACCGACGACGAACTTACGCCATGGCCACAAGATCTCGAGTTGAGCGTGCGCTGGACCGATCAGGGGACCGGAACTGTAGCCCTTAGCGGCGGCTCCACCTACGTGGACATTCAGGAAGGCGGTGGCGTCTTCTTTTCGGGCACGGACAACCGGACTGGCATTCAACTTCAGTACCAACTCTCGGGCGTGAGCCTGAGTACGCCGCCCGGAACCTACAACACCACCGTCTTGTTTACGGTCACACTTGATAATTAGGAAGGCAGTCGTAAGGACCAACATGAGGCTAGGCTCGATTCTGATACTGATTGTTGCTACCCTAACGGGGCATGCGCTCGCTGACATCTCCGTTACCAGTAGTCTGTCGCAATTCCACGACGTGGTACCAGGCGAGGGCGTGGAAAACAGCATATCGATTCGAAACTCAGGATCGGCTGATGCGGTAATCAGGCTCTACCAAACCGACTACCTTTTCTTCGCTGACGGAAGATACAGCTACGGTGAGCCGGGCACCGTAAGTCGGTCCAATGCCGCTTGGATAACGCTTTCAACGCACGGTCTAACGATTCCCGCAGGAGAAACGGTCGCTGTTCCCTATGAAGTAAGGGTTCCAGATGACCAGAACCTGTTCGGATCGTACTGGAGTGCGATAATGGTCGAGGAAGTTACCTCACCGACGCCGCAAGGCGAGGGTCCTGTAACAGTGCGTACAGTAGTTCGTTACGCGGTTCAAGTGGCAACTGAGTTCGGAGAAACCGGTGATAGTCTCCTCAACTTCACAAATCCCTCGTTACTAGACACAGAGGCTGGCGGTCAACTCCTCCAAGTAGATGCAGAAAACGTGGGAGAGCAATCGATTCGCGCCTCCTTCTACGCGGAGCTTTACGATGATCAGGGTGCCTTGGTGGCTCGTATCGATGGCCGCCCGAGGAGGACCTATCCGGGTACCTCGATCCGGCAACGCTTCGACCTAGGCCCACTGGTGGCGGGGAGGTACACCGCACTCGTTGTGGCAGATGGTGGCGGGGACGAGCTATTCGGGGCGCAATTCACCCTGAATATCGAGTAGCACTAGAAGGATTCAAAGGAGATGATGTCGTCCTTACGCCACCCTTTAGTGTTACTGATGCTTCTCGTTGGGTTGGCGTTTGCTCAATCGCCACAACTCGTCGCGCACGAGATGGCTTTCGTGACCGAACCCCGACAGACCGTCACTATGGCGTTCCAAGTATCAAACGAGTCGCCGGTTGAGTGGCGCGGCGCTCCAGAGCTCACTCTCCCTCCCGGTTGGCGGATACTGGTTCCTCCGACTGAACTTACTCTTCAAGCTAACGAGGTCCGAACGGTGCTTCTTCCCGTGGTCGTCCCAGCTACGGCGGCCGCAGGCAGGCACTCTCTGGAAGTCGCCTACCGGACGTTCGAACCCGATTTGGGGAAAAGCGAGCCCTTGCGGTTCAGTGTAGAGGTTCTCCAAGTCCACAAGCTCGATGTTCAGCTTTTCAGTGCACCACACTTGGTAGTGGCGGAACCATACACGCTTCACTTTCGGGTCCATAACGCCGGGAATGTCGATGAACTGGTAGAGCTCCAGGCGAGCGGCAATCATGGCTTTCCTCTTGAGTTAACGCCGAGCACGCTCACGCTTCCCCCCGGAACCACCCAGGAAGCAACAGTTCTCGTTCTGCCACCCGCGGATCTGAACCGGCCGGTACGACACCACGTGACACTCGCTGCAGAGACGCAGCAAGCGCGAGCGACGGCGAGCTCGACTGTAGAGATCCTGGCGCTGCAGCAGGATGCCAGCCAAGGTTTCCACACTTACGAGCTGGAGATTGCAATACGCGGCCGGGTGGACACACGTCACCTACCAGCGAGCGCGCTAGACGGCCTTGGCGGCGTCGAAATGGAAGTGCAGGGGCGCGGAGCGCTGTGGGATGGCGATCCAGGAGAGTTGCTAATTGCGCTCAAGAACTCCGCCGACCTCTCCCAGCGCCGCAACCAGGTCAGTTACCGCCACCCCGACTTCTCACTGAGTGCCGGGGATCAGAGCATCAAACTCGGCTCGCTTCTGCCGTCGATACGGGGGTTCGGCTTGGCTGGCGCAGTTCATCCCCAGGACTCGATTGTAGGCGTTCGAGGCTTTGGTGCGCTCGATGACGGTGAACTTACGTACGGAGCGGGTTTGAATGTCGAGCCGGTACCCGACTTTGTCATCGAAGGTCAAGTTGTATACGCTGATGGTTCCGCTGTCGTCGCAGTCGAGTCCAACGTTAGTACACGACTTCGCGACGGCGGACTGGGCATCTTGGCGGTGCAGCCCGCCGTCAACTTGGCCACTTTGGCCTCGGGAGTCTACGCAGCGACGCGTGCCGTGGGAAACGATTACAACTTGCGCGGATACTTCCGCTACGAAGCGCCGGACTTCGAGGAGGGTGACCAGGCGCAAGCCAGCTACGGCGTGAGCGGGCGGTTGCGTTCTATGCAACAAGCGGACGTGTGGCTCAGCGGTTCGTATAGTCAGCTTGATATGGCGCCGGCCAAACGAGTCCAGGCGTACAGCGGTGGACTTGACGGATTAGTTGAAGGCGTGCACTGGTCCGTACGGTACAACCACGCTCGGAAGTGGGACACGGCCGAGAACTCGCACGAGTTTGGGGTGCGGGCAACTGCCACGGTGCCACTGGCGGAAGATGCGACGCTGCGAACCGTCGGTTGGTGGGAGGAAGAGCAAGATCTTCTCACTGGCATCAACAGTCGAATCGTTGGAGTCGATGTCACCGGTTACTTCCCGTTGATGTCCGGTCGCTTTAAGGCCGGAGTGGAAGCAGAGTTCGACATGTTTGGTGTCAAAGCGACACAGCTGGGTGCATTGCTGGGCTGGGATGGAGCCGTAACCGATTACACCCGGCTCGGTATGGACGCCCAGGTGATCGTTGGAGACAAGAATCGAGTGGATCTGTCAGTTGGCGGTAGCCACGACCTAGCCGATGGCTCCACGTTCGCCGCGACTGTCTCTGGCTCAATACCCTGGAATGGGGCATCTCGTGTAAAAGGCCAAGTGGGAGTCACGGTGCCTGTGAGCCTCGTGATCGGCCGCAAGAAGGATGTTGCCGAAGTTAGCGGCCGAATCGTAGACGGTAGGGGAGTAGGGGTCCAAGGAGTCGTCGTCTGGCTGGCGGGCTTCACGGACGTGACTGCCGAGGACGGCACATTCATATTCCCTGCAGCGCCGTTGGGTACGCACGCCATTACGCTGCGCGGCATGAAACCTGGCTACGTTACGCTTCCCGCACTGCCCCTGAAACTCGAAATCGTGGAAGGAGATAACGCGGAAGTCGAGTTCGAATTGTTCCGGGCTGGCGTTCTGCAAGGGCGAGTTGAGCTGCAAGTGCCCGAATCGGCCGGTTCGGCACCAGGATCAGGCGTGGTCGTGGGTGCAGGAGGACCTGTCGACCCCGGGAGGCTGTTGGGAGGCATTACCCTGGTTGTGACCGGGCCCGGAGTAGACCAAAGGGTAGCGGTAAACGGCGATGGCACCTTCCGACTCACTCACCTTTCGCCTGGCGAGTGGCAGGTGCGGGCCATGTCACAGAGCCTGCCTGAGTACTACAGGCTCGAAACCATGAGCCAAACTGTGACCCTTCGCGAGGGCGGCGAAGCGAGTGTCTCGTTCAGCTTGATTCCGGTTCAGAGGAGGATCAGATTTACCGGGGGCGGCGTACTAGGTAACGGAACTAAATAGCCCAAACTTCCGGCTAACGCGGTCACGTCGAGCATCTCGTCGCCGCGCTTCATGGCGAGCCGCAGACCATCTTCGTGGCGGAAGGCTAACAAAATCACATGGCGCTCCTTTCATCGGGGGCACCGGCCACGGCGAGGGGAACGAGAGGATGGATCGGGCGCCTGATCAAGTGAAGCCAGCGGCTCTCATCGACGAGCTCCATCGTCTCGCTTGCGAGCTTGCTATTTCACGTCGCTGCTTACCGATGGTGGTCAGTTGGTTGGACTGTACCTTGCTTTCCCGGCCTAATTTGATCGAGAAGAGGGAACTCGAAGAGGTAAACACGCCGCCGTTGCCGGTGATCGGCCGAACCGTAACCGTGCCGACCCCTCAGCAGCTCACATCCTGGCCGCCTTCGGATCGAACTGAGTCCGCAACCAGTCACCGAGTATATTGATGGACAGGACCGTCAGCATAATGGCGAAGCCGGGGAAGGTCGCTATCCACCATGCAATGGCCAGGTAGCTGCGGCCGTCGGCAAGCATGTTTCCCCAGGACGGGAGGGAAGGCTCGACGCCGAGGCCGAGGAAGCTGAGGGCCGACTCCATGATGATCATCCGGGCCATCTCGAAAGTGGCGATCACGATCAGGGGCGCGAGTGTGTTCGGGATAATGTGACGCAGAACGATTCGGTCATCTCGGCCACCGAGCGCGCGAACTGCCTGGATGAAGTCCCGCTCCCGCAGACTTAACACCTGCGAACGGATTACTCTGGCGTAGGCGACCCAACTGGTGAGACCCAGCACGATGATGATGTTGATCAAACCTGGGCCCAGGATTGCCACCACTGCCAGGGCGAGCAGCACGAACGGAAACGCCAGGAAAACGTTGATGAGCCAACTGACGACGTCGTCGATCCAGCCGCCGTAGTAACCGGCGACTGCGCCGAGCAGGACTCCTACCGTGCCTGCGATCAGGACCGACGCAGCGGCAACGATGAGAGAGACGCGGGCACCATATACGATCCGGCTGAGAACGTCCCGCCCCAGCTGATCGGTGCCCAGCAAGTGCCCCTGATCCAAAGCCGGGGCACTGAGCCTCAGCGGCAAGGATTGCTGTGCCGGGTCGGGCATCGGCAAAATTCCGGCGAACAGGCTGCAACCCACCAGTACCAGCAGCAGCACGACACTGGCAAGGAGTCCGGCGTCCGGCCGGCCTCTCTTGAAAACCGACATATCTCTTTGCGGGCCGACTCCGTCGATCACGAGTCGTACCTGATCCTCGGATCCAGCCAAGCGTAGAGCACATCCACCAGTAGATTCACAAACACATAGATCAGCGCTCCCAGAATCACGGTGGTTTGCCTAGTTGCCGTTGTTACCTCGTGGGCCCTTGGCGTTCTCGGCGCCGGGTCCGGTCGTGGGCACCCCCGGTTCAACGGAGGTTACGGCGTCGGCGCTGGCGGAATTGCCCGCCTCGTCTGTCACCGTGTAGCCGACCGAGTAAGACACCAAACCGCCCTTGTCGAGGGTCGCCAGGTCGCTGAACGAGAAGTCCTCGGAACCGATGGTTGCCCCGGAAATCGAGCCTGCTGCCGAACTCGGTGAGGCACTATCCAGGACGATACTTGCTACCCCGGAGAGGCCGTCAGCTGCACTGACGTCCGCCGTCACGCCGGTCATCTGCTGGTTCGGCGGCGAGATCCTGGCCGGGCTGACGCCGACCGAGATCGTGGGGGCGGTCTTGTCGATGCTGATCCCGGCGACCTCGAAGCTGGCGCTGTTACCGGCCTTGTCCGTGGCGGTGCCCCTGACTTTCTGCCCACCGGCTTCACTGCTCACGACGACGTCGGGGCTTACACCCGCGAGACCGGACGTCGCGTCACTGGCAGCGAAGCTGACGGTCACCTTGCTGTGGTTCCAGCCGGCCGTGTTCGCCTGCGGGCTGCGGGAGCCGCCGATCGTTGGCGGCGTCGCGTCACGCATGATGGTCACGCTCTCGCTGGCCGTGCCACCGGCCGACGTCGCCGAGCAGGTGAACGAGACACCGTTCGTGTCGCTCGAAACGGTCGTCCGCTCACAGCCGCTCTTGGAGCTGACTGCGGATTCCGGATCGGACACGTCCCAGTCCACCGTCACGTTCGAGGTGTACCAGCCGTTGCTGCCTGCCGTGCCGCTGATCCTCGGCGAGATGACCGGGGGCGTGGTGTCGACCGGACCGCCATAGATGAAGTAGACGGCGTCGCACAACGTCGCTCTCATCGGGATCGTGGGATTTGGTTGAGGGTTCAGAAACTCAGCGAGAAATCACAGGTTGAACTACGCCGTCGCCCCACCAATTCCGACGGCAAGGGCGTTCGAAACAGTCGAGACGTCGGGTTCCAGCGCTAAAACCAAACTGTCGAGCAGCAGCGGTCCTTGCAAAGGCATTCTTCTGAACCGCCACTTCAAAATTTCATGATACCGAGCCATACGCCGCGATCTCTTCCAGCCATACCGTGAAGTCATGATACGTGGACACGCTTCTGGGCCGTTGGCTGCCAGCGTACCGCCGCCACGCCAAGCGTCGCACCAGCGCCGCCCCCAAGTTCTACTTCGCCGACGTCGGAGTGGTGAATCATTTGACGCGCCGCGGTCAACTCAGTCCCCGCACGGAGCTATACGGCAAAGCGTTCGAGAATTGGATCCACCATGAATTGAGCGCCTACAACTCGTACTCAGAGTCCTACTCTCGTTTAAGCTACTGGCGACTCACTACAGGGATCGAGGTCGACTTCATCGTCAACGACATGCAAGTAGCCATCGAAGCCAAGGCAACCGCGAAAGTCGTCGATCACCACCTCAAAGGCCTTCGCGAGCTGTTCAAGGACTACCCCAACGTCGCCCAACGCGTCGTCGTGAGCCTGGAACCAAAGACCCGCAAGACCACCGATGGAATCCTCATCCTGTCTCCACCCGACTTCGCGCACAAACTCGGCACCGGGGAGTTGCTCGGGAGCTGAACTTGCCCACTTCGAGCAAGGCAAGTGGAGATCAGTGAGCCACTCCACCGGCACCTCGGTAAGGCCGCCTAACGAATAGGGATGATCGTAGCCCATCAGCGAGGAGTCGTAGGCAACGCCCTGATCTCCGGTGCAATCCCGCCGTCTCACATTGCCGGAGGCTACCAAGGGGAGGTGAGCGAACGGCAGCCTCCCATGTTCTTTCCATTGGGTGGGGGGACACTCAAGGGCGTATCGAAACCGGGTGAGGTGGTGTGGAGTCGCGTGTTCGTGATGGATGGTCGGCTGCACGTGGATCTTGGCCGGGCCAGCGCGGTGGAGTTGCCGATTGAGGAGACCGAGCGGCGTTGGCAGGCGACCACACCCCAGTGGCCGATGATGCATGCGGTACTGCACGGGGTGAGCAGGGATCAGATGATGGCCCGGCACAAGGCCAATCACATCCAGGTGGCCTACGGGTCCAGTGCAGAGGAGGCCGATAGGGCATTGGCGGTCAAGGCAGCTATGTTCCACGAATTGGGCGTGAAGGTTCACCTGTGCGGCGACGTGAGTTTGGGTTGATGACGCAGCTGCTGCTCGGAATCGATGTTGGTACCTACTCTTCAACGGGCGTGCTGGTGGACCTGGAGGGGCAGGTCCTAAAGAGCGAGGTGGTGCCGCATACCATGGATGTGCCTCATCCTGGCTGTGCCGAGTAGGACGCCGACGCGGTCTGGTGGGGCGACGTGGTGAAGTTGTGCCGCAAGCTGCTGGATGGCGATCCCTACCGGGGCGAGGACATCGCCGGTGTGGCAATGAGTGCGATAGGTCCCTGCCTGTTGCCGCTCGATCGAGCCGCGCGTTCCATTTCAATGACAGCCCTTCCAAATCGAGTAGATCTGGAGGTTCCTGTGCCCAAACGATTACCGCACGCCTGGTCTCACTCCACGCCAACCAGGCCCGGGTAGCGACCACCAGCGCCCAAACCTCGTGGCTCCTGACTCGCGAGCCGCCGGCCAGACGCCGTTACCCAGCCAAGGCGCCGTCGTAAACCGTTTCCAAATCAAGCAGATACACCGTGCGCATGACCTCCGTGACAGCATCCTGGAAGCCGCTGGTGCAACCGCCCGCTGCGGCAAACAGCATCGGCGCATCGGGTTCAAGCGCCTGGGCGGCCCAGGCGAGACCAGAATCCCGCGCTCGTTCCAGCATTCCCAGATGGTCCCACAGCACTTTCGCGCCTATTGGCTTACGGTTCCACTTGATGCTACCGGTCAGGCAACGTGAGTCGCCGAGTCTCGCAACGACGTCGAACTCTAGTGATCGGCGATTTCGGTCGGAACCCTCCCATCTTCCCCACTCGACAACCAGCGGAAGCTTCATTTTGCCGGCCAATCGGTCGTAAGCCTGCTGCACGAGTCGCTCGAACTCGTGCCCCATGTAGGTGTCCAGGTAAGGCTCGATCTTCTCTCGCCACACCCTGTCGGCCGAGTAGCGCTCCAAAGCACTGACGTTCGGCTCGATGAACCTCTGATGAAAACGAAGCGCCGGGTCCGCAGCATAGTACCGAACCGGTTCCGAACGCCCGGCGAACATATTCCTGCGGCCCTCGAAATAGCCAAGCTCGACAAGCTTGTCCAACTTGGCCCGAAAGGTCCGGTTGTTCTCTAATCCTGTTGCATTACTTATCTCGTTTCGTAGAGTGTTTCCGCTCGCAACCGCCCTCACTATGCTGCGATACTGCGCGACCTCCCTAAGTCCCTCCTCCTGCTCTATCGCCGTCTCGACGAGAGCACGTATTTCCCCATCCGGCGCCAGCATGAGACGCTGCGCGTTACCGGTCAGATCCAAGCCGCCGTCGATGGCAGCCAGGTAGCGGGGCGTTCCACCGAAGATTCCGTAGGCAAGAGCTTTCTCCCGTGCCGTTTCGAACGGAAGCATCTTGGCGGCATTCCAATAGTCGAACGGCCTCAAGCTGTGCTGCCACGAAAACCTTCCGTAGAGGGGAGCGCCCCCTCCTGCGAGTGCTTCCATCGTTCCAACCGCACTTCCTGCGAGCACCAACAGGAACGAGCGCTGTTGCCGTCGGCGCTCCCACTCGGCATTGAGCTCGCTGGCTACTTCGGCCAGTCCGCGCTCGGGCCCGGCGAGATACTGGAACTCGTCTAGCACGACGACCACCTGCTGAGGTTCGTTGAGCTCCAGCAGTAAGCGGAATACCGTTCTCCACGTCGGGTAGTCCTCCGGCCTGATGTCCTCGCCTGTCCAGTCAGCCAGATCTCTGAGCAACTGGACCCTGTTCAGCTCCCCGGTCACGTTTGCTGCGGTGAATAGGAAAAACTTCCTTTCGCCCCAGGTGTGGGTGAGCAGGAAGGTCTTACCAACGCGGCGCCTCCCGGTCACGAGGGCCATGCGGTACACCTCACCCTCGAGCAACTTCAGAAGCTGCACTTGCTCGTACTCCCGATCAACCAGTCGATTCAGGTCGTTCATATGACCTGTCAGTATAGTTACATGTCAGCGCGATGACAACCCACGGTAGCTCGGTTCTGGCTCAGCAGGAGGGGCTGCTGGGCAGCGCCCACCTGCGGCAGGTCGCCGCGGTCGCTCGAGGCGGCAACACAGGTTCCTACACGCAACGATGAAAGGGCAATCGATGCTTCGCAGCAGACAGATCGTAATCATCTCTCTCGCGTTCCTCCTCGCCGGTCTCGCGCCGAGCCTGGCACAGCAGGAAGCGACGCAGGCGACGCCAGAAGGCTTCGACAAGCACCTGGCCTACATGGCACCGGCGTATTCGATCCCCAGGCCGAAGGACCCGGAGCCGACGTCTACCACCGAGAAATCATGGAGCGGTCCGACGAAGAGATCGAGCAGGCGCGCACGGACGCCGAAACTTTCTTCAACGAGCGCTTCGGCATGGACTTCTCAGACGCCGAAGTCGATGAGAACGGCGTCAAGGAGATTAAAGGCGCCACCCTCCAGGACTTCATGCTCCACCCCAACCGGGATTACCGCGCCTACACGGTATCCGGCGAGGCCGTAGCCAGCGAAGGCTGGGAAGTCAGAGACGGCGGTTGGCGGATCGACTTCACCGAGGAAACGACCCTGACGGGCAACTGGGGCGGCGACGAAGGTACCAGCGTGCCGGCGGGATCCTTCGTAGTCTTCGGCAACTACAACATCGACGTGCCCGGCGAAGACAACATCATCATCCACTACGAGTCGGGCAGACTCACGCCCGCATCTCGGCAAGTGCGGCGACGAAAGAGCTCGCTGCGAAGCTCAGCGTGAAAGTGGGCCATCCCCTGCTACGATTCACGACGGTTGCCTTCCTGGTGGATGGGCGGCCGGCGTACTGCAGCTTTTCGTATCAAGACAGCAAGGTCCTTGAAGTGCGGGTAGTCCGGACTCGAAGCACGGGTGCCTTACCTGGGTGACTGTGTGAAGCCTGGGGAACCTAGCCTGCCCTGAAGTAGCGACGCTTCGGATCCCGCGGTCCCGGCA
Source organism: Trueperaceae bacterium (assembly GCA_040905465.1). GTDB lineage: Bacteria > Deinococcota > Deinococci > Deinococcales > Trueperaceae > DASVCN01. Next base: position 69,056 of record JBBDRK010000049.1, read on the forward strand.
GCTTTGCCGCCGCAATGCACGGGCAGATCAGTAATTCAAGCCCGTGCGTCTCCAGGAACAACCGTTCCATCTGTACCTGGCGGTCGCCGAGCCGGACGCGCTGATCCGCTTCCCGCTGGCGATCTCGGTGACGCTCCCACGGTACGTGAGCGAAACGACGGCGCTTTGACCGTCAACCCGCTGATCACGAACGTCGTACGAGTACGCGAGACCGGTATAAAGGCTGCCGTAGGTGGCCCTGGCATCGCGCAGGAACTCGCTTATCGTGGCCGACATTGCCGAGCCAAGCTGAGACTCGTCCGGCTCCAGGTCGCAGGCCAGACCAGGCCCAGTCCCGTCCAAGGTGCCCGTCGCGCTCGCCGGACCGTTCCTGCCGGACGCGACCAGTTCGGCCACATCGAAGGAGAACGCATAGCTCAACCCGAGCGAGAGGAACGGGACCGTATTAGTCCTGTCGAGCAGCGGAACCCGCGCTGCGCCTGCCTCGAGATCGAGGCGCAGCCGTTGGGCAAGGGGAACGTGTGCCCCGATCGCCGCGAACGGCACCGCTCCGCCAGCGTGGCCACCGACGCCCGCTTCCAGGAACACCGGCACCGGCATGCCGGGAACCGGCGGGTAACCGCGCAGGGCGAACGCCCCGTAGACTCCTGCCGCGGAACTCCACGACCCGCGAACAGCCAAGCCGAAGTACCGGTACTGCACGGCGGCATTCAGGGCGAGCGTCTGGTAGGCAGGGAAGCCGGCGGAAACACCGAACGATGCAAGGCCGAGAACCGGCTCCGCCTCTGCCCGGTCGCCTCTGGATTCTTGGGCCAGGGCAGCTCCCGACATCAGCGCGAACAGCGCCAGGCATATGAGCCGACGACGCGGCGAAGCTCCCCGGCCGTTTCGTCGGCCCTTGCGCCGGCCCTTTCGTCCGCGCACTTCCATCGACATCCAGCCCTCCTCGAGCCTAATTACCGCGCCGTACCATCCGCCACCTGCCCGACGCCCGTCAGGAGTGCTGGCTGTGCAATGCCGGATCGCTCCCGCTCACGTTAGCATTGCGCGGTGATCACCGGCTCCCCCGTAAAGCGCTCCCCGGACGCGAGTTTCGGCTCCGGCTTTCGCGCCATGCTCCCCCTGTGGGTCGGCGTCATCCCCTTCGGCATGGCCTATGCCGTCAGCGCCCGGGCAGCAGGATTGAGCCTGTTCGACACCTAACTGTGGTCACGAGTCGAGCAACTGTCGTGATCCCGGAAGAGCCCACGTACACCGGTGCGGCGTGCGGTCCGCTGGTTTAACCTTTTGTGCATGAACAGCAAGAGACCGCGAGCTCGTCAGCTCGGTGTACCGTTCGACGGCCTCACGGGTCGACTGAACGCCATTACCGACGTAGCCGGCTTGGAGGTCGGAAACTGCACGGTCATGAGCGGAGGTCCAACGCACGCCCCCGAGGCTCCCACTGTCAGAACGGGTGTAACGGCCATCCACCCGCTAGGCAAGGTGGCGCACCGGGGAGTTGCCGCCGGCTGGTTTGCGCTCAACGGAAACGGCGAGATGACCGGGACGACTTTCATCGACGAATTCGGGGCGTTCTTCGGTCCCGTGGTGCTCACCAACACCCTCAGTCTCGGAATTGCTCGTGATGCCGTGGTGGAGTGGTCGCGAGACCGGTTGAAGGATCCTCTAGCCCTGATTGCGCGAACCACTCCTGTCGCTGCGGAAACATGGGACGGCAAGTTGAACGATATATACGGCTTCCATGTCGGCAAAGAGCATGTGTTCAGCGCCCTGTCGGAGGCTGTTGGCGGTCCGGTAGCGGAAGGGAACGTCGGCGGTGGAACCGGCATGACCGCTTACGACTTCAAGGCCGGCATCGGGACCTCATCCCGTCGAGTCGAAGCCGAACCGGGAACGTTCACCGTCGGCGTCCTGGTTCAAGCAAACTACGGAAAGCGGCACCAATTGACTATTGCCGGGGTGCCTATCGGCAGGGAGATTACCGACCTCATGCCGGCGGCTCAGCCGAAGGCGGCTGGCGACGGCTCGATAATCGTCGTCATTGCTACAGATGCGCCGCTGTTGCCTTCACAACTTAAGCCGCTGGCAAAGCGCGCTTCACTCGGCTTGGCGCGAAACGGCAGCATCGCTGCAAACACATCAGGCGACATATTCCTCGCCTGTTCAACCGCGAACACAGTCAGTTACGGCAGTCGGGGCATTCAACGGTTCGACTTCATACCGACCGAGTCTCTCGATCCGTTCTTCTCGTCTACGGTGGAGGCGACCGAGGAGGCCGTGATAAACGCCCTCCTGGCTGCCGAGACCATGACCGGCCTTAACGGCGTCACCTATCACGCACTGCCCCACCGACGGCTGCAGCAGGTGTTGCGCAGCTATCATCGCCTGCTGGAGTGAAGGAGGACAGTCTTCGCGCGAGCAGTTAGCATCGGCACCAGTCCGAGTGCGGCTGGGACGCCACGAAGACGCCCCCGACCGCACCTCTGGAAGCTGCAGCTACTCCTGCTTGCTCACTCCATTCAACGGTGGCAGCGCCGGACCCAATGGGCTCACCTGGAAGCCGCTGACGATCGTCCTAGTGGCATTGACGCTCGAAGTATGGGCGACCGGCAGCGAAGGCATCTGATCGTGGACGCGCTCCAGGGCCTGCTCATACAGTTGCTGGCGTTCGTCCTGGGTGGGTGCTTGGCGGGCCCGTTCGAGCAAGTCGATGGTCTCTGGGTCGTCCCAGCCCAGCGCAGCGGGCGCGCTCGGCCCGAAGAACGTATAGAGGAAATTGTCGGGGTCGGCGTAGTCGGCGTTCCAACCGAGCATGTACATCGGGAACTTGCCGGTGTTGTAGTCGCCGAGGTAGGTCGTCCAGTCTTCCGTCATCAGTTCTGCATCGATGCCTACATCTGCCAGGTAGGAAGCCATGGTCTCGGCGATCGGCTGCGGTGATGGGTAATATGGTCGGCTCACCGGCATGTACCAAAGCTCGGTGTTGAAGCCGTTCGGATGGCCCGCTTCTTCCAACAACTGGCGAGCCCTCTCCGGATCGTATGGATACGGCTCGGAGTCGGCATGCCCCCACAGGGTCGGTGGCAAGAAATCGACCGCCACAGAACCGAGGCCCCCATAGAAAGCCTCGACTATCGCTTCCCGGTCGATGGCATGAGCTATAGCAATCCTGACGCGCTCGTCGTCGAACGGCTCATTCGCCTGATGCATCCCAAGGTAGCCAACGTTCAACTCCGCTTCGGCCACGACCGGCTCCAGGTCTGCAGACTCCTCGATGATGGCGAGATCGTCAGCGGCCATGTTGACGGCTATATCGATCGATCCGGCCAGGAGCTCCGTCAACCGGGCGGTGGGATCCTCGATACCTCGAAATATCACCTGCTCTACCTGCGCGACGTCGCCCCAGTAGTCGGAGTTGCGCTCGACTACCAGCCTCTCCCCCTCGCGCCACTCCACGAACGCGAACGGCCCGGTGCCGACACTTCCGGTGCCCGGCATTCCGTAGGCGCCGCCGGCTTCCATAACGGCAGTCGGGCTGTCGATCTGAAAGTAGATTGCAGCCAGCATGCTGGGCAGGAGGCCGACCGGCTCGGCCATTACGAGTTCGACGGTGTGGTCGTCGACAACGCGCACTTCCTCGAGAATGCTGCCGTCACCCTTGAAGCCACCGAAGACCCAGGTCCAGGGCACGAAAGTCTTGCCCTCGTCCCGATAGCCGTGCGGATGGCTTTCGTCGTTCCACCTGTCCAGGTTGAACTTCACCGCCTCCGCGTCGAAGAGCGTGCCATCATGAAAGGCTACCCCTTCACGGAGTTCGAGGGTCCACACGGTGGCATCGTCGTTCGCCGACCATGAGGTCGCCAGAGCGGGCGCGAGTCCGGTGCCTCCTCTCTCGAAACCGATCAACCTCTCGGTGATGTTGACGCTCACCGTCAGAGAATTACCGTCCTGCGAATCCACCGAATCCAGCGTCGTCGGAAAGCCGCTCTGTCCGTAGACCAACGTCTGGGCAGCGGCGAAACCGCTTCCCAACAAGACCAGACCGGCGGTAACGAAAGCGAGTGTTCTCCTCATCATTGCCTCCATCATTGCCTCCCAAACAAAGTGCGTTATGGCTTTGCCCCTTTTGGGCTGCGAACCCGGCCCGGCTGCCTTGGCGGAACGTTCCCTGGAAAGTTCGAGTGACGTCGGTTCTTCATGCCGCTGCACTGCGAGTAGAGCCGGCGAGTCGCGAGCACGAGCCCAAATAACACTTCGGCGCCTGTGGCGAGATGGTAGCACGGTGACTGCTACCCTCGCCGGCGCACCCAGCTTCGCCGAAACGTCTGATCGAACTCCCACTCACGGCAGCCTGATCAAACCAGGAAGGCACTCGAGTCTGGCCATCTGGCCGGTGGAAGCAGCTCCTCGATCGCCCGGCTGAGGGTCAGGAGTTCCCTCTCGGCATGGGGCCGGCCCATGAGCTGAAGTCCCACCGGCAGTGGCGATTCTTTGTCGGTAACCGGCAGCGAGGTCGCGCAAAGACCGAAGGTGTTGGCGGGGCGGGTGTTGCGAAGCGCCGCATACTCTACGCTCCTCCGTTTATCCCGGTCTTCCATGCCTTCCAGGCTCATGGGGAGCATTTGGCGGGTGGGGGTTATCCAGGCATCGAACCCCTGCAAGCGATCGCCGGCTATCAGGCAAAGCTCGCCGTGACGGCGCAGTGCAGCAATATAGGTATCAGCCTTCATCTCGAGCGCGGTAGAAGCAGAAGCGAAGGCAACCTCACCGATGGTGCCCTGTGCGCTCAGGAAGCGGTCGCTACCTAACGTGGTGAGCAGTTCGGCTGGACTCACGACCAGGTTTATTCCCGGGCACTCGGAAGCCTCGGGAATGTCGACCTCGACCAGATTGGCGCCGGCATGTGCCAAAAGGTCGAGCGCGCTGTTCATCGAGCGCTCGACGTGAGGATCGAGGTCGTCGAAGAAGTAGTTGCGCGGCACACCCAGGCGAACGGTCGACAAGTCGCCCTGGCGAACTCGCGACAGGCCGGCGACTGCCGCTGAATCCCCGGAGAGCGTCTCGAAGGTCAGCGCCGCGTCTGCTGCGCTGCGGGCATTGATCCCAACCGTGTCCATCGTTGGCGAAAGCGGGAACAAGCCGTCGGTGGGCCAGCGGCCCGCCGTCGTCTTCAATCCGAAGATTCCACAGAATGCGGCCGGTCCGCGAATCGATCCACCGGTGTCAGTTCCGAACGCAACGGCGCACATGCCTGCCGCCACCGCCACTGCCGAACCACTGCTCGATCCGCCGGGCGCCAGATGATGTTCCGACTCCCAGGGGTTCCACGGTGAGCCACGCGAAGGGTTGTAACCGAGTGTACCCAGCGCGAACTCATCTGTCCTGGTCTTACCCAGCAGAACCAAGCCTGCGCGTCGCAACGCAGATACGAAGCTCCCCTCGCCCCCCACCAGATCACTAACATCGAGATTTGAGCCGGCAGTGAGGGGCATACCCTCGATGACGAACAGGTCCTTTACCGCGACCGGAACACCCATTAGTGAGCCCAGGTCGGTACCGGCAGCGAGAAGGGCGTCCATCGCTCGCGCAGTCTCTATCGCCTGCTCGTCGGCCACGTGCTCAAATGCGCCCAACCGACCGTCGAGCAAGCGGATGCGATCCAGGTAGCTACGGGTTATCGCCTCGCTGGTTGTCTCGCCACGCCGATAGCTCCGTGCGAATTCGCCAAGTCCACCTGCCTCCAACGGATCTGGTGGCAGCTCACTGATGCTCATCGATATCTCCTCCTACAGGGCGCCAACTGGAACGGCGAGGATGATAACCTACCCCCCGAAACGCCGCCGGACTCGGTGCCCATGATCCACATTCGGGGCTGCAGTACGCCGTCGCACATCAGCGTCAGGAGGGGAAGCGACATCAGCACTCGCATCGTTCTTACCGCCGCCGGAGACATAGTCGTGAGGCACCGCCTCTTCGAGCAGGACCGTCTCCTTCACCCCCCCTACCAGAAGACCATCGACTTCATGGCCAGTGGCGACCTCGCCTGGGGTTCCTGCGAAGTCCAATTCTCCGAGCGGGGATTTCGCACCGACTCGCTGGTCGCCTACCTGGTCGAACCCGAGGTCGCCTTGGACCTGGGCCGGGCGGGGTTCGACGTCATGACCGTCGCCACCAACCACACCTGGGACTTTGGCCCCGACGCCTTCCTCGACACCCTCGAGAACCTCCGCAGGGGCGGGATCACATCCGTGGGTGGGGGAAGCGACCTCGACCAGGCGCTGTCCCCGGTCGTTTTCGAGCGCAACGGAATGAAACTGGGCATCGTAGCAGTATCCTGCCTGCTCCCGCCCTACTACGCTGCCACGGCCGAGCGGCCCGGAATTGCGCCGCTACGCGTTCACCAGTCGCACCGCTTCGATCCGCTGCGCATGATGATCGAACCCAGCGCGCCCCTGTCCATATCCAGCTCCATCGACAACGACGACTGGCGGGCGCTCACCGATCAGATTGAGGCTCTCGAGAGTCAGGTCGACTTCGTGTTGGTGAGCGTGCACTGGGGTTACGGGCGCGGCGAACCGCTTGCCGACTACCAGCAACCGCTGGGGCGCGCACTCATCGATGCAGGTGCCCACATGGTCCTGGGCAACCACACCCACAGTCCCAGTGGGATAGAGCTGCACGAAGGACGTCCCATCATCTACGGGTTGGGCAATCACATCGCTCAGCAGGACCGTACCGGCGCGAACGAGGTGCAGAAAGCGGTGTTCGCCGACATCGACGAATGGTCTTCTTTGGCGCGCTTCACGCTCGCGCCCGGGCGTGTCGAGCGAATCGAAGTCATACCCACCTGGTGCGATGAGAGCGGGTTACCGATACCGATAACCGATGCCAAGGAGGCCGGGGCAGTACTGGGTCGTATCGCCCGACTGAGCGGAGAACTGGGCACCAGGCTCGAGGTCGACGGGTTGGCGGGCGAAGTGGTACTTGCCCAGGAGAAGGGGTGAGGTCAAAGGCATGCGAGAGATAATCGATTCGCACACTCACGTCGACATGAACGAGGCGTTCGGCTGGTTCGACCCGCCCGAGAGTATCCTCGAGCTGATGGACGAGGCGGGGATCGCCAAGGCGGTGATCATGACCTACGCAGATGCTCCTGCGACCGGTAAGCACCCTCTCGAGTACATCGCCGGCGCCGTGAAGCAGTATCCCGACCGGCTCATCGGTTTCGCTCGCATGAATCCCTTCTATGGTGAACGCTCGAGTCGGCTGCTGGAGGAGGCCCTGACCGACCTGCGCTTCAAGGGACTGAAGATTCATCAGGAGAGCATCACCGCGGTTCCCTACAATCCTGCCGTACTCGAACTGGTGCGGGTGGCGGCCAGGCACCGTGCTCCTGTCCTGTTCCACACCGGCGACGAAGCGATGAGCCTCCCGTTGCAGGTCGCCCGTTGTGCTCGGGCGGCGCCGGAAGCCACCATCATCATGGCGCACTGCGGCGGCTACTTCCATGCCGACGAGGCAATCGCGGTGGCCGAAGAGTACGACAACCTGATGATCGACACCTCGGCGATTCCTTATCCCGACAAACTGGCTGAGGCCGTGAGGCGCCTGGGACCGCAGCGGGTCTTGTTCGGCAGCGACGGACCGGGCTGCAATCCCGCGCTCGAGCTGAGGAAGTTGGAGTTGGCCGGGCTTTCCGAGCGCGACATGGACCTGCTCCTGTGGGAGAACATGGCGTCGCTCCTCGATCGGGTGAAGCACGACTAGGACGAGCTGATGACTATCGACATTCACACTCATATCGGACAATCGATCTACGGCTATGGGCAGAGACCCCACGAGCTGATCGCCCGCATGGACCGCCTGGCAATCGAACGAGCAGTGGTTTGCCCGGTCCAGCCGATCGACTACCACCTCGAGCCGGCCAACGACGAGGTGGCCGCTGCTGTAAACGAGCACCCCGACAGGCTGCTGGGCTTTTGCCGCGTCGATCCCCGGCGGGGCGAGCGCGCTGTCGAAGAGCTCCGGCGAGCGGTATCGCAACTGGGCCTCTCGGGCCTCTTCCTCCACCCCTGGGAGGAGGGCTACTCGGTAAACGATGAGAAGGTAGTGCGGGTAGTAGGAGTTGCCGGTGAGCTAGGCGTGCCGGTGATGATCGCTGCCGGCTATCCCTGGTACTCTCACCCGCTACAGGTTGCCGACTTGGCCCGCCGTTTTCCACGACAGAAGTTCCTGATGACACACGGCGGGCAACTGAACATCAGCGGGCTGGCCCAGCAGGATGCGATGACGGCGTTGAGCGAATGTCCCAACATCCTCATCGAGGTCTCCGGTGTGTACCGGCAGGATTTCATCGAGGGCGTGGTTCAGGGGCTGGGCGGAGAGCGGGTACTGTTTGGCAGTAACTCGCCTCAGATGCACCAGGAATTCGAGCTGGAACGCATCCACTCAGTCAAGGTGACGGCGCAGGCGCGGGAACGAATCCTCGCCTACAACGCCCGGGAGTTGCTCGATATTCCCGATTGAGTGCCTCGCTGATTCAGCTGGTCTCGACCAGCGCCTCAACTCCGGCTTGGTACGCGCCCAACATTAGTTTCACTGCTCGGTGCAGGTGCTCCTGCAGGAGCTTCTCGAGTCGCTCCGGTGAATCTTTGCCCAGCGCATTGAGGATCTCCTGATGGAGGCGCGGGACCTCGGCAGGATCGGAATGGATCCCGAAATTGATGGCTATGAAGAACCTTGTCTGCAGGGAAATCGTCTTGAGAGTCTGCTGCAGCAGTGAATGGTTCGACAACCGCCAGATCTCGCGGTGGAACTCGAAGTCGAGGTGCAGGAGCTCCTGGTACTCCTCACGCTGAATACTGCTCCACATCGCACCTACTATTCCGTGAAGGGTGGAGAGATCGGCTGGAGTAACGCGCTCGGCAGCAAGTCTTACGGCGTATCCCTCGAGCATCGCTCTGAGGTCGTAGAGCTCCTCAAGGTCACGACTGGTCCACTCACGTATGACCGCTTGTCGTCCCGGCTCCTTGATCAGGAGGCCGTCCTTTTGCAGTTCAGCCAAGGCCTCGCGTACCGGAGAGCGACTTATTCCCATCTCTGCCGCCAGCTCCGCCTCGGCCAAACGGTCGCCGGGACGTAGCTCACCGGCGAACAGCTTGTTGGTAACGGCCTCGAGCACCTGCTCGGCTAGTGTTCCTCTGCGCAGGCGATTGAAGGAGTCTCTGCCACCGCGGTCCGGCTCGGTCATCGAAAGTCCCTCAGGTAGGCGGGTGGGGCAAAAGACATGGCCAGCCATCCTGCCGGTCCTGAACCGCTGCCGCCGCCGACCGGTTCGAATTGCTTGATCGGCCTCACACCTGGAGCACGAAGGGATCCTTCGTCTCTTCCGAGTAATCGATCCACACGTTCTTTATTCGGGTGTTCTCCCACAAGGCTTCTATTCCGTTCTCCCGACCGTGCCCACTGTCCTTGTACCCTCCGAATGGTACGAGATGTGACGCTTCACGGTAAGTATTGACCCACACCGAGCCGGCGACGATACGATTGACCATACGCAGCGCACGGTTTATGTCCTGGGTCCATACCCCCGCGCTAAGACCGAAGCTGGTGTCGTTCGCAATCTGAACGCACTCCTCCTCGTCATCGAAGCGGAGCACGCAAAGCACTGGTCCAAAGACCTCTTCACGCAGCACCCGCATGCTTCCGTCGACGTTGTCGAGGATAGTCGGAGGGTAGAAGAGACTCTCCTTGCCGTCGCGCACGACCCGCTCTCCGCCGGTCAGAACCTTTGCACCCTTGGTGACCGCATCCTTGACCAGTTCGTCGATGCGCCGTACCTGCTGTTCGGAGACGATGGGCCCCATCTGCACATCGCTGTCCAGCGGATTGCCCATGTTGATCTTCGACGCGATCGCCACCAGCTTCTCCAGGAACTGCTCGGAGATAGTGCGCTCCACGAGCAGACGCGAGCCGGCACGGCAGGTCTGTCCGCCGGCGCTGAAGATTCCGCGAACCACTCCAATCAGTGCCTTGTCCATGTTGGCGTCGGCAAAGACGATGTTGGGCGACTTTCCGCCCAGTTCCAAGGTGACCGGCTTGAGGTTCTCTCCAGCGGCCCGGGCAACGTGACGGCCGGTCTCGGTGCCACCGGTGAAGGCGACCTTGTCGACACCGCTGCTGGTAGCAAGCGCGTCGCCCACCACCGCCCCCAAACCCGTGACCACGTTGATGACGCCGTTTGGAAAGCCCACCTCACTTGCCAGGCGAGCGAGCTCCAGGGTTGTGACCGGCGTCTGTTCGGCCGGTTTTACTACGACGGTGTTGCCGGCCGCCAGTGCCGGAGCGATCTTGTAGCTGAGCAACAGCAGGGGCGAGTTCCAGGGGACGATCGCTGCAATGACCCCGTAGGGTTCGCGCACCGTGTAGTCCAGCGTGTCCTTCTTGCCCAGAGGGATGCTGTGGCCAAAAATTATCTCGGAGAGACCGGCATAGAACTCGAACCACTTCGCCGAGGCCTTCATCTGCGATTTGGCTTCGGCCAGGAGCTTGCCGTTGGAGCGAGCTTCCATTTCGGCGAGACGTTCGGCATTGTCGCGGATCGCTGCTGCCAGCTTCCTCATCAAATCCCCGCGCTGGGAAGGAGCGCTCTCACCCCAACCGCCGTCGAAGGCTGCCCTGGCAGCAGCCACCGCCCGCTCGACGTCCTCGAGCCGACCTTCGGGAACCTGGGCCCAAGGCGTGCGGTCGAAGGGAAACTCGATTTCCATCGCCTTCTGGGTGTCGGGCGAGGTGAACTCGCCATCGATGAACATTCCGAAACGCATAACGTCCGCAGCTTTCATGGGTGCCTCCACTTTCTGTCGACAGTCGCCAGCCAATTGCACGGCAAGCATAGGAGCGAGCCGGCGGGATGTCAAGGACAATGCGACGCCCGCGAGCTGCGGCAGAGGCACAATATTCCCTCGCTGACGCGGTACTCGTACATTCAACGAGCGCTGTCGCGTTGACACCCAGGCCTGGGCCATGCTATTCGTTGACCGTTCACATTCTGTCGACAGTTTGCTGTCGCGCGACGGCGAGAACGTTTCCGGGATTCCCAGAAGGGGTTGAGTTGACCGACTTCCAGAAGCACTTCACCGAGTACATCGGTGTTCACCAGAACGGACACCTATGGGTCGAGGGACTGGATTGCGTCGAGCTGGCCGAGCGGTTCGGCACGCCGCTCTATGTGGTGAGCGAGAGCCAGCTGCGACACAATTACCGCCGATTCCGAGAGGCGTTCGCCTCCCGATACCCTAACGTGCAGGTGCTTTTCGCCAACAAAGCGCTCAACAACCTGGCGGTGCGGCACATCATGAACGACGAGGGTGCCGGCGGCGACTGTTTCGGTGTTGCCGAGCTCTACCTGAGCCTGCTCTCGGGCGTCGACCCGGCAAAGCTGGTGCTCAACGGCAGCAACAAGACTCAGCAGGAGATCGACATGGCGGTCGAGGCGGGCGTGTGCATAAACATCGACGCCATGGACGAACTCGAGATGATCGAGGATGCCGCCCGGAGGTTCGGCGAGCCGGTCGACGTGGGGATTCGGGTGAGCCTTCTTCTCTCTGCCCTGGAGCATCGTCACTCAGGCTCAGACCTCCATGGCGCCGGCAGCCTGGCCGACCAGGGCAGGGACAACAAGTGGGGGATGACCCTCGAGCAGACGATCGATCTTGCCAAGAGAGTGAAAGAGCTCGACGGCTTTACCCTCAAGGAGATCCACTACCACCTGGGGCGAGTGAGCCACGAAGTAGAAGACTTCGCTCACATGAGCCGCGAAATGGTGCAGTGGGCAGCGAAGATCAGGGACGCCACCGGTAGCGCCCCCAACTACCTCGACCTGGGCGGCGGCTGGACGGTGGGTAGACCCGAGGGCCTGGGCCCGCATGGGGAAGACGACGAGACCACCCCCGCCTTCGACGACTACGCCGAGGCCACGACCGACGCCATTCGGGACGAGTGCGAGCGCCACGGTCTCGACCTGCCGGGCCTCAAGCTCGAACCGGGACGGGCGATCGCGGCGTCGGCGGTAATAACCCTGGGCAGGGTCGGTGCGGTAAAGGTGCACCCGGACTTCAAGACCTGGGTCAATGTCGACTGCAGCACCAACCATGTCATCCGAATCTTCACCTCGGACTGGTACCACCACATCCACTCCGTGAACAAGGCGAGTCAGGAAGCGAACGTGACGGTGGACGTGGTGGGCTCACTGTGCAGCCTCGACCTGCTGGGGGCCGACCGGTTTCTACCCGAGCCGCGACGCGGCGATCTCGTGGCCCTGATGGATACAGGCGCCTACGCCGAGACGGCAGCTTCGAACTTCAACGCCGAACCCAGGCCGGCAACCGTGCTGGTCAACGGCGAGCAGGCAGACGTCATTTCCGAAAGAGAAACGCTACGTGACGTCATCGGCCGCTACAAGGTACCGGCCAGGTTCTTCGCCAGATGAACGGCCAAGAGATCGATCGCGCAAGGCAACAAACTCATGCGAGGTTACGCAGTCTCAGGAAAGAACAGATGGAGGCACAGGATGTCAGGCAGTGACAGCGAGCGGATTCTTCGGGAGAACAAGGAGTTCATACTCCACCCTTGGACGCGGCAGGCGGATGTCAATCCCAAGCTGGTAACCAAGGCGGAAGGTTGCCACTTTTGGGACGCAGACGGGAAGAAGTACCTGGATCTCGCTTCACAGTTGGTCAACGTGAACCTGGGCCACGGCCACCCCAAGGTGGTAGCCGCTATCCAGGAGCAAGCTCGGAAGCTCGCCTACATCTCCCCTGGCTTCGCAACCGACGTGAAGAGCGAGTTGGGTCGCCTCGTCGCCGACGTGGCACCGGGTGATCTCAAGCGCAGCTTCTTCACCACGGGCGGAGCGGAGTCCAACGAGTTTGCCATCAAGATCGCCAGGCTGGTTACGGGAAAGAACAAGATCATCGCCCGCTACCGCTCCTACCACGGCTCCACCGCCGGCGCCTTCAGCCTCACTGGCGACGAACGTCGCGCCTATAACGAACCGGGGCTTCCGGGAGTCAAACACGCTATGGCGCCCTACTGCTACCGGTGCCCCTTCCACCGGGACGGCAGCACCTGCGCTACCAACTGCGTCAGTTCGCTGAGCTACCTGGAAGAAGTCATCGGCCAGGAAAATCCGGAGTCAATCGCAGCCGTATTCGTCGAAGGCATCACCGGACCGACCAACGGCCTCTACCTGCCTCCCGAGGGCTACTTCCAGAACCTGCGAGCGCTGTGCGACAAGTACGGCGTCTTGCTGGTAGTCGATGAAGTGATGTCGGGCTGGGGCAGGACAGGCGAGTGGTTTTCCGTCGATCACCACGGCGTAGTTCCCGACATCATCACGACCGCCAAGGGGATAACCAACGGCATGGTCCCGCTGGGCGCCGTAATCGTCAACGACCGGGTGGGCAAGGAGCTCGACAGCAAAAAGCTGTGGTCGGGACTTACCTACAGCGGTCATCCGCTCGCGGCGGCAGCTGGCATAGCGACCATCAAGGCGATGCAGGAAGAGAACCTCGTACAGCGATCGAAGGAGACGGGCAACTTCCTGCTCGAGCGACTTGCCGAACTGGCTGCCCTACACCCTTCGATTGGAAACGTACGCGGTAAGGGGTTGTTCGCCGCAATCGAACTGGTGGCAGATCGCGACAGCAAGGTGCCGCTCACCAAGGGTGACGGCGTGCCGGCAACCTTGATGCAGGAGATTGGGCGCTCACTCGACGAGTCCGGAATCTACACAATGGTACGGCCCAACCTCATCGCCATAACTCCGCCTCTGGTGATCAGCGAAGACCTCCTCCAGATCGGTCTCGACGCGATCGATAAGGCGCTGGAGATAGCGGACCGCCACGTGAGTACAGGCGTTCTCACGTGAGGCGAAGAGCCAGGGCAGCCGCTGACACATGACCCCCTACCGCCACCTGTTCTCCCCCTTCGACCTGGGCCCGCTACGGTTGCGCAACCGAATCGTGTGCTCTCCGCTCACCACCAACCTGGGCACCGATGAGGGACTCTCGACTGAGCGCCACTTCGCGTTCTGGCGAGCTCGGGCGAGGGGAGGAGCGGGGCTGGTGATTCTCGACTCCTCCTTTCCCGAAATGCGCGGCAAGGGATTCGCTTCTCAAGTCGGAATCCATAGTGACGAGACGATTCCGGCACTGCGGAAAATAGCGACAGCGCTGCGCGAAGAGGGGGCGGCGTGCGCGCTGCAAATCGAGCACTCCGGTGCGCAGACGACCTCGCAGACGAGCGGTCACGTTCCTGTCGCACCTTCGGCCATACCCGACCCTCGTTACGGTGAGGTTCCGCACGCCCTGACGAGTGCCGAAATCGAGTCAGTCGTGGAGTCGTTCGGCCAGGCAGGGAGGCGGATCAAGGAGGCCGGCTTCGACGCACTGGAGATTCACGGAGCACACGGATACCTGGTACATCAGTTCCTCTCCCCCTACTTCAACAAGCGCGTCGACGACTACGGAGGAGATATCGGCTCGCGTACCCGCTTCGCCCGAGAAATCATCGCCCGCACTCGCCAGTTGGTGGGGAGCGACTACCCAATCCTCTTCCGCATCAGCGCCCGGGACGGCCTGAAGGGCGGACTGGAGATCGACGATGCCGTGAGGATCTGTGAAGTCCTCGTCGACGCCGGCGTCGACGTGCTCGATGTGTCTGCAGGCATAGGTGCCACCTCTCAGATCATGGGACCGCCAGCAGGAACCCCGCAAGGTCCGCTGGTTGATTTCGCGCACCGCATAAAGCAGACGGTCGCCATTCCGGTCATCGCCGTCGGTCGCATCCTAGACGCGAACCTGGCAAACGAAGTCATCTCTCAGGGGAAGGCGGATCTGGTTGCACTGGGCAGGGCGCTCATCGCCGACCCGGAGTGGCCCAACAAGGTCCGTGAGGAGCGCCTCGAGGAGATCACCAAGTGCATCGGTTGCTGCGGCTGCAACGCCCGCAGCCGGCGGCCCGACATCATCTGCCTCGTCAACTCACGGGTGGGCCTCGAGGACATGGGAGAGCCTCTGCCCACTGACGCCCCTAAACGGGTGGCAGTGGTTGGAGGTGGCCTGGGTGGGCTGGAAGCGGCACGCGTCGCCGCCCAACGGGGCCACGCCGTCAGTGTGTGGGGTGCCGGCGATCAGGCCGGCGGGCTCTTCGGACTAAGGTCGAAGGCGCCAGGGCGGGCCGAATTTGGTGACGCCGTGAGCATGAGCCTGGAGAACCTTGCGCGCCTAGAAGTTCCCTACCGTGACCAACCTCAAGGATGGGAGCAGGAGCTGCTGGCCTGGGCTCCCGATCAGATCGTCTACGCCCGAAGCGGTACTCCCCTACAGGAACTTCCCGGCAAGCTATGTTCCCATCCCACACTGCAGGCCATCGACGTGCTGGACCGCGAAGAGGTGCCGGGACGTAGGGTGGCCGTACTTGGCGGCGGTGTCCTCGGCTGCGAAGCGGCCCTGCGGCTGGCGAAAGCCGGCAAACAGGTAACCATCGCGGGACACGGAAGCAAACTGGCACCGGACACGCACCGCTCGATTCAGCAACACCTCATTGCCGACCTGCAGGCCCTGGGGGTCGACGTGCTCCTCGATTTCGACTCGATCACAGCAGACGGCCGCGACCTGCTGTTCCATTTTGCCGACACGCGGAACCGCCAAGTCGTCGCCAGCGTCGACACCATCGTTCTCGCCCTCGGTTTCGAGCAGGCGGCACCGCCGGACATCTTGCAGCGACTCGACACCGAGATCCACGTGATCGGAGACGCCTACGGAGCCAGCGACCTGGCCGAGCTGGTACGGGCCGGAGCGCTGTTGGGGCGTGCGATCTAATGCAGCCATCTGAGGAGGTGAGCGAAATGTGAACTACCCGGCCGGTCAACCCCGCCATCGACCTGAAACAATTCAGTCAACCCCTGGAGGTAGACAGTGAAACTGAAAGGCCTTACAACCATCACCGGACTGCTGTTCGTTGCAGCGTCGTTCTCGCTGGCGCAGGAAACGACACTGCGGTTCGGGCACGTGAATGCCCCAACCGACATCGGCACCCTTCAGGCCGACAGGTTCATCGAGATGGTCGCCGAGCGTACCGACGGCCGGATTGAAATTCAGCACTTCCCGAACGCGCAGCTTGGCAACGTAAACGAGAATGCCGAACAGGTCAAGCTCGGCGCAATCGACCTTACCTTCCAGCTAATGGGTGGACTGGGAGCCAACTACATGGAGGAGTTCTCGGCGCTCGACCTCCCCTACGTCTACCGGGACGTCGATCACCTGATGCAGGTTGTCGCACCCGACTCGCCGGTGATGCAGGAGCTCAACCAGCGTCTCGTCGCTGAGCACGGCGTACGGGTACTCTACAGCTACTACTTCGGCACTCGCCACCTCACCGCCAATCAGGAGGTCCTGAGTCCGGCCGACATGCAGGGTCTCAAGATCCGTGCTATCCCGCTGCCCGTGTACATCGCGGCGGTCGAAGGCATGGGCGCGAGTGCTACTCCTGTCGAGTTCTCCGAACTGCCGGTGGCCTTGGCCACGGGCCTCGTCAACGGTCAGGAAAACCCGCTCCAGACTATCGCCGCTGCGCACCTCTACGAATCACAGGACTACCTCATGCTCACCGGGCACATTATCTCGGCCATGGCAGTAGTCATTAACGAGAGTGTTTGGCAGCGGCTGAGCAATGAGGATCAGGAGATCATCCTTCAGGCCGCGAACGAAGCATCTCAGTGGGCGCTGGAGGAGAACCTGCGGGCCGAAGAAGAGCTGCTGGTAGAGTTCGAGCAGGAGCATGGCATGACTATCGTCGGTCCCGACGACGGCCTGGATGTGGACGCCTTCCGGGAAAACGTACGCGAGCGTGTGGAGCAGGACTTTGGGGATCAGTTCGGCGACCTGATCCAACAGATCGAGACGGTCGGTCGGTAGGGACAAGGGTCAGTCGGAACAAGACGTCCGGGGCCAGAGTCGGTGCTGTCGGAAGCTTGATGCTCCCGCCGGCACCGCTCGCCACACTCTCGCCCGCTCCCCCGGCACCTCACGGCCACCATAGTTTCGGGCCGGCTCAGAAGGGTTAACGGTGAAACAACCGAACGTTATCTCGCGAATTCTCGAGTATGTCTCGGCAATTGGACTGCTGGGGATTGTCGTGATACTGCTCTTCCAGCTGATGGTTCGCACTCTGTCGTTCGGTTCGTTCTCCTGGACCGATGAGCTTGCCCGCTACCTCATGATTTCGATGGTGTTCCTCGCGGCTCCGGCCGTGCTGGAGGTCGACGAGCACATCAAGGTGGAGTTCTTCGTCGATCGCCTGCCGCCGGTCGTCAAAGACGTCATCATCGCCGTGAGCGCAATCCTGGTCGCAGCATTCGCTGCATTTCTGGCATACAGCTCCATCAATCTGATGACCAACCTATCGTCATCTCGAACCCCGGCATTGCGTATGCCGATGCCACTGTTCCTGGCGGGCGCAGTCATAGGCAGCGCCGCCCTGGCACTAGCCGGCTGCCTCAAGGCCTACTCCCGGATATGCGATGTCTTCGTGCGTAACCCGGACGGCCGTGATTCAGAGGGCGACCTGTGACCGGAACGACCGTCATCATCATCTTCCTCGTCCTGCTGGTCATACGGGTACCGCTGGCATTCAGCATGGCCATGGCCGGCATTGCTTACGTGGTGGTCGACGGCCTCCCCATATCTATAAGTGCCCAGCGGATGATCAACGCTATCAACTCGTTTCCGCTCCTGGCAGTACCGCTGTTCATCTTTGCCGGCCACGTATTCAATGTCGCCGGCGTGACCAACAGCATTTTCCGTCTCGCCCGCCTGTTCCTTGGCCGGCAGCCCGGAGGTATGGCGCAAGTGAACGTGGGAGCAAGTCTGGTCTTTTCCGGTATGTCCGGGGCCGCACTCGCGGACATCGGCGGCCTGGGGAACATCGAAATACGCGCCATGACCGACCAGGGCTACCGGAAGTCGGTAAGCGCAGCCATTACCGTCGCTTCTGCGACCATCGGTCCCATCTTTCCCCCCAGCATCCCGCTGATTATCTACGCCGTGGTGGCATCGGCTTCGTCGCTGCAACTGCTCCTGGCTGGCATCGTACCGGCGCTCCTGCTCACGGCATTCCTGATGGTGCAACTCTTCTTCATCGCCCGCAGGAACCCGAAGGACTATCCGGTTGATCCAATCTCACCGCAACGAGGCGACAGGCGACGTGCCTTCGTGTCGGCCCTCCCGGCACTATTCGCGCCGGTGCTGCTCATCAGCGGCCTTTTGGTCGGGGCGTTTAGCCCTACTGAGATCGCCGCGGTCACACTGTTCTACGCGATCATCTTGGGAGTGTTCGTCTATCGCGAACTGACGCTCGCGAAGTTCATGTCAGCCGTGGCACTTACAGTGCGCACCACTAGCTCCATTCTCATCATCGCCTCAGCCTCGGGACTGTTCTCGCTGGCCCTCACCTTCGAGGGGGTGCCACAGCAACTCTCGTCGGCCCTTCTTGGCATAAGCGACAACCGACTGGTGCTGCTTCTCCTGGTGAACGTCCTGCTACTCATCGTGGGGATGTTCATGGACACCATTGCGGCTCTGCTCGTGGTGGTGCCGCTGCTCGTCCCTCCCCTGGTCACGGCCGGCGTCGATCCGATTCACCTGGGGGTGGTGGTGGTGCTGAACCTGATGATAGGACTGCTGACGCCACCCGTAGGCATGAGCCTCTACCTGATAAGCGACATCGCCAAGGTAAAGGTCGAGGAGGTGGTGAAGGAAGTGATCCCCTTCCTCATCCCACTCTTCTTAGCGCTTATCGTGCTTACCCTCGTCCCCGAGATCTCGCTCTGGCTCCCGGGACTATTTTGAGGTGATTATGGACGCGCGACAGCAAGCGAGCAGCCGTATCGAGACCGTCCTGGGACCGGTAGATCCGGTTGACGCCGGAATGGCGCTAATCCACGAGCACGTGCTGTTTGACCTCACCTGCCTGTACTCTGCCCTCTCCCAGGGACCCCCTAGTAGCTGGTTGGAGGGGGCAGAGGAGGGCCTGTCACTCGCGTTGCTGGGCTGGACTCGCATGCACCCCTACAACAGCATGGAGAACCTGAAATGCAGCGAGATCGCGACGGCGATTGCCGAGTTGGAGCGCTACAAGTTGGCGGGCGGCGGCCTGATTGCCGACGTGAGCAACGTTAGCATAGGCCGCAATCCTCAGGGCTTGCGGAGGGCTGCCGAAGCGACCGGTGTTCACATAGTCATGGGCTGCGGCTACTACGTTGCCAAGTCTCATCCGCCCGAGCTAGATAAAGCTACCGTCGAGGAACTAGCCAACGAAATGATAGCCGACATAACCATTGGCGTTGATGACACCGGGATCCGCGCTGGTGTTATTGGAGAACTTGGCCTCTCCGATCCCGGAGTAAAGACGGAGCATACCTGCATCGAGGCGGCGGCAATGGCGCAGCAGGAAACCGGCTGCGCCATTGTCATGCACAGTCCGGCTGGTCCGCAAGGACCGTTCCAAGCGGCCAGCCTGTTGGAACAGGCGGGAGCAGATCCCACGAGAACAGTGATATCGCATGTAGATGCGCGCTTTGGCGAAGAGATCGACTCCTACCGGCGGCTCGCCGACCACGGCTTCGTGCTTGGTCTCGATACCTTTGGCCGGGATATATACATCGACTTCATGAAGTTGCAACTGCCCAACGACAGCGCCCGAATCCGAGCCGTCAAGGCCCTTTGCGACGCCGGCATGAGGGAGCAGTTGGTGCTGGCTCAGGACATCTGCCTGAAGATGGAGCTCTGCAGCTTCGGCGGCTACGGTTACGGTCACCTGCTCGAGAATCTCTGGTCACGATTTTTGGACGCCGGTCTGGCAGAAAAGGACCTGCTCCAAGTTCTGCAGATAAATCCCGTCAGGCTGTTGACAGTGACTTCCTGAACACTACTGGAGACGGTGGCTGGTCGGCTCCAAGATAAATAACTTCAGGCGTGCAGGCTGGTTCGCGACGAGCGGCAGGTTGGCGACCGTCGCCTACTATACCGTCATTGTCGCGGCGTATATGCGCCCCTGAGAGAAGAGTCGGCAGTGAGGCTGGCGCGCGGCGACGGGGAAATTCTCGCGGTCGCTACCGCTACAGCATGTCATCCAAAGCCCAGTGATTGCCCCACCGAGCGTCGATCTCGTCCCTGACACTCTGGTAGCGGATATCGGTCGACAGCCGGATGCGCCCGCTCGGATCGACGTTATCGGTGGCGGCGTGGATCATGTAGGCGCTGTGCACTACGATGTCGCCGGCCTGGTAATCGGCCCCCAGCCAGCGGGCGTCGAAGCGCTCGGCCATGTCCGGCAGGTCCCTGCCGATCCAGCCACCCTCGGCCATGTTCTTGTTGTAGGCACTGATCCGCTCCTCGGGAGGCAGGTCGGCGTTACGCTCTGCGAACTCCCGCTCCATCTTGCGACCCAGTTCATCGGAGCCCTCCAGATAGAGGACGCCGCCCAGGCGGTACAGACGCTGTCGCTCCCGCCCCGCAGGACTACGGGCGTTCCCGACCTCGGCATTCGATCCCTGGAGAAGATCTGACTCCACTACGGCTACCAGCGACGCGACCGCTATAACTTCCCGGTCAAGAAGCTCGACGACTGGTACAGCCCGCCCGACCCTCGGGCCGCCCGGTCTGAGTTTCGTTGAAACACGTACAAAGTGACCCTGGTCACAACGCCACGCTGATAAGCAAGGATGATCGCCTCCTCGCATTCGACGGTGTCAACTGCATCTGGTGAGCGACGTTGGGCCTGTTCACGTCAGTTCCCAGGCCCGGCGCGAAGTTGCGCCATCGGCGAAAACGGACTTGGATCCCCGTAAAACGTTTAGCGCCACCTCAGCAGCAGAACGCAGGCTGGAGCGAGAAGCAAGCTACCAAGGATGAAGGTACTCCGTAGCCCGGCCAGTTCGGCGACTAGGCCCAAGAGGAGCGGACCGACCACCAGTGCGGCGTAGTTGCCCGTCAATCGAAGCCCTAGCGCAACTCCGCGGTGCTCGTGCTTCACGTGATCGACGATTGAAACCATCGACAGCGGTAGGGCGACGCCCAAGCCAATGCCCAGCAGCACGGAGGCCAGTGCGAGAGGAGTAAGCGTTATCGACACGCCGGTTAGCATCAATGACGCCCCCGCAGCGAGTAATGTGGCCAGGAAGGACCTCGATCGACCGGTCAATAATGAGACGATGCGCGGCATGAACGGCCTTATGATCACCGAAGCCAGCGCACGGGCACTTATCAAGGCGCCAATCACAGTCGCGGGATACTCCAGCAGGTCCAGATAGACAGGGAAGAATGCCTGGTGGATACTGAGCGCGAAGATCACGCTGGCGCTCACGACCATGGCTACCTTGACTCCCGGAGTCCTCGGGAGAGCAGTCAAGATGCGGAGATCCAGGAGCCTACCCCTGTCAGTACCTCCAGTCGTTTCGGACTTTCGAATCAAGGGCGATAGAACTACTGCGACAACGGCAACCGCACCGGCGGCGGCGAAGGCCGCGACGAAACCGAGGGAATCCGCAATAAATCCGGCCAGTACGGGCCCAATAAGCTGACCTACCGACAAGAAAGTCGTGTACCAGCCGAAGTTCACTTCGTGGAGCTTCCCGCTGCCCAGGCTTGCCACATAGGTTTGCGCGGCAACGACGAGGACCAGATGAAAGAGCCCGACGAACAGCTGGGAGAAGCCTAGGGCCAGGAGGGATGGCCACATAGCGACCGCCACGGGAGCCAGCGCAAGACCAATGGCACCTAGGATTATTGGCCGCTTCGGCCCAAATCGGTCGACGACCCCGCCCGTTGGTATGGCGAAGAAGAGCGGTAGCAGCGCTCCTGCCGACACCAGTACGCCAACCAGGCCAGGTGAGGCGCCCAGCTCGAAGCCAAGGAGCGGCACCAGCGGGGCGACCATGGAATGCGTGGTGAATGCTGCGGCCATAGTGCCACAGATGACCCATAACGCAGGACTGTTCCGGGAACCGGTCATTAATCCAAGATCCCATAAGCATACTTAGTCCCGGCGACCATTTGCCCGGGAACCCTCGTCCGTTGGGCACTGACCACTTCGAGGCCCGGCGTTCGGCGACGTCGGCTCAGAAGGTGGCCTTGGTACAGCCGCCGTCCACTATGACAGTTTGGCCCGTAACGTAAGCAGCTTGTTCCGACGCCAGGAATGTCACTGCAGCGGCAACCTCCTGCGGTTTACCCAGTCGGCCGGCAGGGATCGTTTCGAGAAGGCCGGCCATGGCATCGTCACTCAGCCGATTCTTGAGTTGCTCGGTCGCTGTGTAACCCGGGCCCACATTATTTACCGTTACACCATCCGCCGCAACCTCATTGGAGAGTGTCTTGGCGAACGCAGTGACTCCCGCGCGATAGGCATTGGACAGGGTGAGATTCAGGATCGGCTCACGAACAGCGAGGCTGGTGACGTTGATGATACGTCCCCAGCGATTCTCCCGCATATCCGGAAGAAAGGCACGGGTAATGCGTACGGGTGCCATCAGGGTCAGTTCCACACCCGTCGCCCAGTCCTCGTCCTCGAGCTTGCTTGGCACTCCCTTGGGGGGGCCGCCGGCGTTAAGCACCAAGATCTCCGGCCTGCCGTAACCTTGTCTCAAGGTCGTCACCAGCTCTCCCACACCCCCTGCGCTTCCTAAGTCGCCGGTGACAGCGTTTACCTCTGCTCCCGTGTCGTGTGCGATTAGCTTGGCCGCATTCTCGACGGTGTCCTGTGACCGAGCGACGATTACCACCCGTGCCCCCTCAGCAGCCAAAGAGTGCGCGGCCGCATAGCCGATTCCGGTTGACCCACCAGTTACGAGGGCCAACTTCCCAGCGATTCCCAGATCCATGGGCTACTTCTCCCCGAGCCACGGCTGGAAGGTAACGGGCCCTCCAATGTGCAGACCCAGGTCCTCGCCGGTCTGCAGCTCATCCACCCCGATCACTATGTTGAGATGGTTCGGCATGTGGTTGCTGTCGAAGCCGACTACTCGTCCGATCTCTCCGACCGCGGTAATCAACCGGTCACCCGTTACCAGCAGTCCCGGCACCGCTATCTCGAAAAAGCCCAGGAAAGCTGTCCTGTTGACGGTGCCGCCGGGAGCTGCCTCATCCGTAGTGACCAGCAATTCGTGGACTTCGTACCTTCTCAGTGCCCGGGAACGCTCCTGCATCAACGCCTTGTTGGAATCGTCTGCTCGGTAAGTCATCACCGCCACCATCTGGCCGTGTAGCGGTTGCCGCTCCGACGCCGGGTAGGGCTTGGAATATGCTTCAGTCACGGTTCCGTCCACTCCTTTCACTGGTACTGTCGTTGTCGCCATCGATCTGGACCAAATCCGCGATCGTCGCAACCCTGTCGCCACCACTCACCGCCGGCGAGGTCTTGATGAGTGAGATCACACCGTCATGCGGGGCTCGGAGCGTTTCCACCAAGCTTCCAGAGAGGTTGAAGATCTCACCTATTACATCCCCCATCGTGACCACGTCCTTTGGCCGAACGGAATAGCGGATCAAGCCACCGCGGTCGATGAAGAGGTTCTGGCCGTTGATTGCCCGAATCAGCCGTTTGGGTGGTGCTGGCGAACCGGGTATCATTTGCAGGTGTCGCAGCACGTTGGTAAGTGCCGCATAGTGCACATCGACGTACTCGTCCCTAAGGCGGCCCTCAGCTCCCGACTCGAGCGTAATCGCTGGGACGCCTTGTTTTACCAACGCGCCGGCCAAGGTACCCCCCGCGATCACGTCCCCCGGGGTGCCCAACAGCATGTCGACACCCGTTGCTTCCGCCAGTTCCTTCGCGACCCTCCCGGCCTCCGCCAGCTCATAGTAAGAAGCATAGGGAAGAATCAGCTTGTCCAAGCCGCCTCCATGGAGATCCACAACATAGTCCGCGTGCTCCACCATGGTCGAGAGGATCAGATGGGCAATCCGCTGCGACGGCAAGCCGTTCGGGTTCCCGGGGAAGCTTCGGTTCAGGTCTTGTAGGTCAAGGGGGCTGGTTCGTGTCTTGGCTTCGAAGGCGGGCAGGTTTATGACCGGAGTTACTACAATCGACCCCGAAAGCTCAGCTGGCGGCAGTTCGGCAAACAGTTGAGCTGCGGCAACCGGTCCCTCGTATTCGTCGCCATGTATGCCGGCATTGACCCACAAGACGGGGCCAGGCGAGTTACCACGGACGATGAGGACCGGTACCTCGTACGCTCCCCCAGCTACACGATCAAGGATCGCCCAGCTCCCCTGCGACTTTCCCGCCTCCTGTGAGCTCGCCGTTCCGACCTCAATTCGCTTTTCAACAATCGCCACTAAACTCACCCTTTCTTTCAAACCGCGCTGCCTAGGAGTGCACCAACCTAGGATCCAAATAGTCGCGAAGTGCGTCGCCCAGGAAGTTGAAGGTGAGGACGGTCAGCATGATTGCCAGACCAGGTGCAATCACGAGCCACGCCGATAGCTCCATATAGGTCCTTCCCTCATTCAGCATCGACCCCCAGGACGGCATAGGCGGCTGAATGCCTAGTCCAAGGAAACTGAGTGCGGCTTCCGCGAGAATCGCAAAGGCGATGCTGATCGTCGCTTGCACCAACAGGGGGGACAGAATGTTTGGGAGTATGTGCAAGCGGTTGATGCGTGCACTTCCTGCACCAACCGCTCTCGCTGACTCGATGAACTCGCTGCTCTTCACCGATAGCGCTGAGCCCCTTGCGATCCTCGCGAACTGCGGAGTGTAGACGATTCCCATTGCGATCATTAGGTTCGTCAACGACGGACCGAGCGCAGTGATCACAACGAGCGCCAACAGGATCGTGGGGAACGCTAAGATCATGTCGATGAGCCGCATGATCAAGTTGTCGATAACGCCGCCGTAGTAGGCGGCGGTGACGCCGAGGATAGTGCCCAGGACACCGGCGATTACCACCGTGATCACCCCGACCTGCAGGGAAGCCCGAGCCCCGTAGATGATCCGGCTCAGAATGTCGCGGCCGAACTCGTCAGTGCCCAACAGGTGATGTCCCGTGGGAGGGGAGAGCCGGTTAGAGAGATTCAGTTCGTTGGGCTGATAGGGGGAGATGACCGGGGCGAGCGTCGCTACCAGTATCAGGACGAGCGTCAGAACCAAGCCGAGTACGATGGCAGGATGTCTTCGACTAAAGCGAGTAAACATGCGGGCTCGGCTAGTCATACTTGATCCTTGGATCGATGACGCTGTAGAGCAGGTCTACCAACAGATTGATGAGGACGTAGGACGCGGCCAGCACCAGAACCCCGCCCTGCACCACGGGATAGTCGCGCTGGTAGATCGCCCTCACGACCAACCGACCGACTCCGGGCAACGAGAACACCTCTTCGACGACGACCGTCCCTCCGAGTATGTGTCCCAGCTGGAGACCAACGATAGTGATAACGGGAATCAGCGCGTTGCGAAGGGCGTGCACGCCGATGACGTAGCGCTCGGCCAATCCCTTCGCCCTTGCGGTTCTGGTGTAGTCCTGCGCTAGCGTTTCGAGAAGCGCCGAGCGAGTCATTCTCATTACTACCGCAGCCATTGCTGCGCCTAGCGTCAGTGAGGGCATCAGCATGCGCTGCATGTTGAGCATCAAGCTTTCGCCCGGGGGAACGTAACCACCGGTCGGCAGGAGCCGCAGCTGCAGCGAGAAGAGCAGGATCAGCAGGATCCCCAGCCAAAAGTTGGGAATGGAGATACCCAGTAGCGCGACGGTCCTGCTGGCGTAGTCGAAGGTGCTGCCCCGCTTTATTGCCGAGATGATTCCGGTTGGGACACCGATTACAACCGACAGCACGGAGGCCATTGCCGCTAGCTGAATGGTGATTCCATAACGACGAACGAGTTGGGCCGTTACGTCGGAACCGGTCCTGAACGACTCTCCGAGATCTCCACGCAATGCTGCTGCCGCCCAGGAGATGAACTGGACGTGCAGCGGCCGATCGAGCCCCAGGTCGTTGCGTAACTGAGCCAGCAACTCGGGTGTCACTTCCTGGTCCAGGAGGATCAGCGCCACGTCGCCGGGTATGGCATGAAGCGCCAGAAAGACGATAACCATGATGCCCACGATTGACAGTGCAGCCAACCCAAGGCGGCGCAGTATGAATGTCAGCATCCGATTACCCAGCGACTCCTGTTCATGTGATGCTTACCCGAAATCCTCGAGTTCCGACTTCTTGTCCGGACTCATTGTCTGGACAACGACTAGCCGCGCTCTGCGTGGATGTCTGGCACTTCGTGGGCGGCGCAACCGCCGAACGCCCATTAAAGGCATTAGCGGCGCGCCTCACGAAGTAGCCTCAATAGCCTCCTCTCTCCTACTTATCGAGCCAGGCGTCCACGAAGACGTGTTCCCCATCCGCCAGGAAGGAGTAGCCGTTGACATGGTTCCACATGAGTTGAAATTCGCCACCGCTGTATAGCGGAAGGGTCGCCGATACGTCACAGAGGTGTCGTTGAAGATCCCAGTAGATCTGTGCCCTCTCCTCCTGGTTCAATTCTCGAGCACCTTGATCGATGAGCTCATCGACTTGCTGATCGTCGAGCCTGTTGTAGTTCGCCCCGGCTCCAGCCTGGTACGAGCGGGCGAAGTAGTCGTGTGGATCGACATTGGCAGAGAAGCCGGACATCACCATCTCGAAGTCGCCCTGCTCCATCCTCTCGACCATTACTCCCCACTCGATTGTCTCGAGTCGAGCGTCAATGCCGATTGCCTGCAGCTGACTCTGGATTGCAAGGCTTGAGGAAACCATCCAGGGGAACGTAGACGACGTCGTAAGGGTGACCCGGAAACCATCCGGGTAACCCGCCTCTTCCAGCAATCGGCGAGCGCGATCGGGGTCCGGGCTCACACAGGGCTCCGGCAGGGCTGCCCAGTGAAACGACGGTATCGGGCCGCCGTACAGCGGTTCCCCCATGCCCTCGACCGCCGCCTCCGTTATCTCTTCCCGGTTCAGGGCCCAGTTGATCGCCTGGCGCACCTGCTGGTTGTCGAGCGGCTCTTTCTCCATGTGCAGCATCAGCCACCGCCAGTTGCCGGTGGCTCCACCTTCGACCTTGATGTCCAGATTCATCTCCATTACACGAACGATTGCGGCTTGAGCGGTATCGACAAAGTCGACCTCGCCAACTCGCAGCGCTGCTGAGCGAGCGGACTCGTCTGGCATCACCAGGAAGACCAATGAGTCCAGATAGGGCCGGTCGGGTACGAAGTAATTTTCGTTTCTGACCAAGACCTGTCTTTGGTCCGGCAACCTCTCGCTCACCTCGAATGGGCCGGTCCCGATGATCGCTTCGCTCAGATCGTTCGATTCGGCCACATTGCGCGAGACAATGTTCACGAATGGATTCGCAAGTCCAGCGAGGAACGGCGCAGCGGCCTCGCTCAACACGAATACGATCTCGTTGTCTTCTGTTGCCCGAACTTCTCTCACCGAATCGAAGAATCGTGCATAGGGGGATCCGGTCTCGGGATCGCGGATCCGTTCGAAGCTGTAGACAATGTCATCGAGCGTGAGGTCGCTGCCGTCGTGGAACTTTACTCCGTCGCGGATCTTGAAGGTCCAGGTGATCCCGTCCTTACTCTCCGACCAGGACTCTGCCAAGTCGGGAACGACCTCCATCGACTCGTTGAACTTCACCAAACCGCTATAGACGTGCCGGCCCAGCATTGTCCTACAGGCCTTTTCGTTCGACTTGTGCGGATCCACCACCAGGCACTCGGTGTTGGTGCCAATGGTAAGGGTGCCACCGGGTTGGGGTGCTTGTGCCAACACCGATCCCAGTAGCAATACGATAAAGCTGATTACCGTTAAGAGGAGGAGGTTCTTGT
This sequence comes from Trueperaceae bacterium, assembly GCA_040905465.1. GTDB lineage: Bacteria > Deinococcota > Deinococci > Deinococcales > Trueperaceae > DASVCN01. The sequence continues at coordinate 96,987 of JBBDRK010000049.1, forward strand.
CTCGTCTTGATACCGCTTCCATCACATGTTCTCCCGTTCGAATGCCCCCATGCTTGATTTCCGAGTAGCCAGCCCAAGTGGGCGCCTGACGATCCGCACCTCCTCAGGTCACAAACTTAGAAGCGTAGTAGAGTTCGAGCTCGTCGAAGTGCTCTAGCATGGCCTTCCTGGCCCACTGTTCGTCTCTTGCAAGGAGAGCCGAGACTATCGCCTGGTGTTTTGCCAGGGATTCTTCGAGGAACTCGGCCAAGTGAGCAGGATTGACTCTTGCCGAGAGATCGACTTTGATGAAGCTGAGGAGAGACTCGATTGTGCTGACCAGGAGTCCGTTCCCGGTAATACGGGCAATGTTGATGTGCAGTGCGGCGTTGGTCTCGATGTAGCCCTTGTAGTCTTCCTGGGACGCTGTCTTTTTCATTTCAAACAGGCTTGCTCTTAATTGCTCTAGTTCCTTCTCACCCTGTCCTAGCTTGAGTTGCTTAACGGCCAGCGCCACGACGCCGTCCTCGATCGCGCTGCGAGCCTCCCAGGCCTCGGCCGACGCACTGCCGTCATTTGTTGCGTAGAGCGTTGAAGAGGCAATCTGAATGCCCGAGAGCTCCTTCGCAACGAAGGTTCCTGCGCCGGGTACGCTGTCGAGGATTCCGCCGAGCCTTAACGCGCTTACCGCCTCCCGAATCGCAGTACGACTCACTCCCATCTGCGCTCCCAGTTCCGCCTCGGTCGGGAGCTTGTCCCCGATTCCGTAGTGACCCTCGGCAATCGCCTTGATGATTTGCTCTGCAGCAAATGTGCTCTTCTTCTTCGAAGGCATTGCGGTGAATACCATGGTGTTTGCACTATGTCATACATATGATAGGTTTGGCAACGGCGGTTGCCGTTGCCAATCAGCCGGCACGACTGTCTGGGGAGAGCGATGATGCCAACGCGCCGACACACTCCCCCTCTGGAGGTAAAGAGATGCGCCTTAGGCACGTGGTTACGACTTACGACTACCATCACGGCCAGAGCACCCGAATTCTGGCAGCCGGCATCCCACCCGTCCTCGGGAAGTCGATGCAGCAGAAGCAGGACAACTTTGCTCGCGCTCACGACAACATTCGAGCCAGCCTCATGCTCGAACCCAGGGGCCACAAGAACATGCTCGGGGCCGTAATCACTCCGGCCGTAAGACCCGATGCCCACCTTGGAGTGCTGTTTCTACACGGCAACGGTTACTTCGACATGTGCGGCGACAGCGCCTTTAGCACGGCCGCGGCTGCCGTCGAACTGGGGCTCGTGCCTAAAGAAGAGGGAGTAGTCGAGGTACTGATGGACACGGTCGCCGGTCCTCTCAGCGCCCGAGTGTGCATCGAGGGAGGAGTAGTGTGTTCGATCGGTATCGAGAACGTGCGCTCGTACTTCTGCGAAACCCAATCACTTGCGGTACCTTCACTTGGTGAGATAACGGTCGATCTTGCATACGGCGGCCTGATCTACGCCTTCGTAGAAGTGCATGACTTGAAGGCGCCCGCGCTGTCGCAGATAAACAGGGACGAACTGACCAAGCTCGGCAGCCTGATCCTTACCGAGGCGAAGGAGAGGATCCGTCTGACGGATCCGGTAACCGGCAAGGAGCGCGGCGTCGACCTGGTGACGCTCGTCGAACCTCTGGAAGGTCGCCTTGGCCAAAGAGTTGCCAACTTCTACGCCCCTCTGACGATGGGTCGCACTCCATCCGGAACCGGCCTCTCTGCTCGAATGGCGACTATGCATGCAAAAGGCAAGCTCAAGGTGGGTGAGCATTTCATACACGAAAGCGTTCTCGGTCTCGAATTCACGGGCACAATAAGCGACGTCCAGCCAGCGGAGAACAGTAAAGGAACCAGGACAGTCAGGCCGATGATCGAAACGCGTTCTTACCTCATGGGTATTCAGCAGTTCATCATCGATGATGATGACCCGTTCAAGTACGGCTTCTCGCTCTAGGATTCACGATCCAAAGGCCGGATCAGTAACCAGCTACTGTGCCTGCTGATCGGTCGAAAACCCCCGCCCTGTAGCGTGAGGAGTCGAGCAATGCCCGACACGGACAAAACGAGAGAACCGACTGACAGCAACAGAGAACTCGAACGAGTACTGAGCGAACTGATGAGCCGCTACAGCGAGCGCGTACCCGACGTCGCCCGCGTCCTGACGGCACTCACCGAAGCCGGCCACATTACCTCGCCCCAGGAGGTCGAGAACGACCACATCGCCTTTAGAACCATGGGCGTTCCCCATCTGGGCATCCAATCCCTGGAAAAGATCTGGCTCCACTACGGCTACCAACGGCGCGACCACTACGACTTCCCCGCCAAAAAACTCGACGCCCACTGGTACAGCCCACCCGAGCCACGCTACCCACGAATCTTCATCAGCGAACTACGCGTAGACGAGCTCTCGCAAGAGGCCCAGGCGATCATCCACAGCTACACCGACCAGGTCGAACGCGACCCCGTAAACGGCCTGGACCTGGGCGACGGCAGGCAGGTCGGGAAGTTCCTCCACCACCCGCTCTGGCCCATGCCCACCTGGGACGACTACCAACTCCTCGCCGCCGAATCAGAGTACGCCGCCTGGGTCATCTACAACCGCTACTACCTCAACCACTTCACCATCTCCGTGCACAACCTATCCGAAGAGGTCGACACCATCCCCAAGTTCAACGGCTTCATCGAACGACACGGCATCCGACTCAACGACTCCGGCGGCAAGGTCAAGACCAGCCCAGACGACCTGCTACGGCAAAGCTCCACCGTCGCCCAGCTGGTAACTAGCCAATTCGCCGATGCCGACCCGCACCAGATAAGCGGCTCCTACGTAGAGTTCGCCGAGCGCCGCCCCCTCCCAGAGCACGCCCACCTGCCCAAGACGAAACTCACTCGCGAGCAACGCCGCGAAGGTTTCGAAGCCGGCAACGCCGACAAGATCTTCGAATCAACCTACAGCGAGCAGACCAAGGGCAACTCGGCGGCGTGAGTTGAACCGGCCACGGCGAATGCTCAGGTGGCTCCCGCCGACACCGTCTCCTCTGCCCCCTCGACCTCGAGTGCGGCGGTGAAGAAGGGCAGGAAGAACTGGGTAATGGGCCCGATGCCCACCGCGAACAGCAGGGTGCCCAAGCCCACGACCCCACCCAGGAGCCAGCCGGCAACCACCACGACCACCTCGAGGCCGGTTCGGACCAGCCGGATGCTTCCCCCGGTAACCCTGGAAAACCCGGTCATCAGCCCGTCACGTGGTCCGGGTCTCAGCTGCGCGCCGATGTACATCGCGGTCGACACTCCGTTGAGAACGATCCCGGCCAGCATGAAGGTGATCTGCCAAGCCAGCGTCGACGCCTGCGGCAGGTAGAGCAAGGTCGCGTCGGTGGCGATTCCGATCCAGATTGCGTTGGCGATAGTCCCCAAGCCCGGCGCCTGCCACAGGGGGATCCAGCCGAGCAGGACCATCAAGCTGGCCAGGATGATGATCGTGCCTAAACTGAGCGGCAGGTGAATCGCGACACCGTAGTGCAGCACGTCCCAGGGGAGCATGCCCAGGCCACTGCGGATCATCAACGACGTCGCGAAGCCGAAAATGGTGAGGCCAACAACGAGCTGAAGCAGCCGCAGCGGCAGTCGCCCGGCGCGAAGTTGCGCCATCGGCGAGAGGTTGAGCAGGGCGGCACGAGCCTTCCGCAGATGATCGCACTTGGCGAGCCCGAATACCTGTCACCACGTAACCCTGCGCCCCTAAGAGGAGAGTCGGAGGTGAGACTGGCGCGCAGCGATGGTGAGAGCTCGCGATCGCCAACAACGGCTAAAGCATGTCATCCAACGCCCAGTGGTTGCCCCACCGAGCGTCGATCTCGTCCCTGACGCTCTGGTAGCGGATATCGGTCGACAGCCGGATACGCCCGCCGGGATCGACGTTATCGGTGGCAGCGTGGATCATGTAGGCGCTATGCACCACGATGTCACCTGCCTCGTAATCGGCCATTAGCCAGCGGGCGTCGAAGCGCTCGGCCATTGCCGGCAGGTCCCTGCCGATCCAGCCGCCCTCGGCCATGTTCTTGTTGTAGGCACTTATCCGCTCATCAGGTGGCAGATCGGCGTTACGCTCGGCGAACTCCCGCTCCATCTTGCGGCCCAGTGCATCGGAGCCCTCCAGATAGATGACGCCGCCCATCGCCACGGGCACATCGCCGATCGGTATCCAGGCGGTACAGACGCTGTCGCTCCCGCCCCGCAGGTAGATCAGGTCGTAGTGGGCCGGCGTGGTGAACCCCTTGCCCGGCGCCGTGTAACGGATGATCTTGCGCTTGTGAAGGTACGACGGCCCCTGCAGGAAGTCGTCGAAGAAGCGCCATAAGCGCGGCTGAAGGCAAAACGACTCGAAGGCCGCGGTGCGGGCGAACTCCATCAAAACCTTCTCCGTTTCGCTCTGGGTCTCGCCGCCGCCATGGATGCCCAGTCCGGGATCGCTGCCTTCCGCAAGTAGTCCGGTGCCGACCAAGGCGCTGAAGAAGCGCTCGCGGAACGCCAACACCTCGCCGCGGTTCAGGAATCTCTTCAGCCACAAGTAGCCATGCTGGCGGTAACGCGTCCGCAGCTCGGCCATGGGTGTGCCACTCTCGGTGGGCTCCAAACGGCCCAAGCGCTCCGGCGCAGCGGAGAGCCGGTGGCCGTTACTGATCAATTCATTCAACCGGTCGCGGCTTCCGATCGAGCGCCGTCGCCCTCGATGATTGCCAGCTCTTTCGGCGGCAGGGTGAGTCGCCCGTCCCGCACTTCCGGCCCGACCAGCGTTCGACCCGAGTCCGGCAAGTTCACTTCCCGCTCCTCGCCCGCATGGTTGAGCACGAACAGTAGCTGAGTGTCGCCCTGAAAGCGGCGAACGATCTCGATGCCTTCGGGAAACCGCTGCGCATTCTGAACCCCACTCGGCACAATCGCCGCCGTCGCGCCCTCTGCCGCCGCGCCTGCCGCCGCAACCCCCATCGGCTCGACCTCCGCCCGTTCTAACAACAGCTTGGCCACTCCTTCCAGCAGCACCCGGTCGCCGACCGTTCCCAGATAGAAGGCGGCGCCGCGACCAACCCGGTTCACGGTCAGCGCCGGCTTGCCCGAGTAGTACTGCCCACCGTAACGCGCCAGCACCTTGGCGCCGTCAGCGGCCAGGATGTCGCACCACACTGAACCCGAACCGGCGCTCGAAGCAGCGCCCGAAGCGGCGACGACTGATCCCGCACCCGAACCAGCGTCCGCACCATTGCGCGCGCCGCTCACGTTGACGCCAGCAACGAACGCACCAGTCAACTCGATCGGAACGCTCACGCCTGCCGGCAGCGAGTCGTATTCCTCGACCGTCACGCCGCACAGTTCGGCCAGCAATCCGGGCAGCGGCCGCTCGACTACGGCGTTCGTCTCGTCCTTGACGCCGCTCCGCGCGGTCACCAGCAGCACCCCGCCCGCCGTCACGAAACGCTCCAGGTTGGCGGCGGTCTCGGCGGACAGGACGTAGAGGCTGGGCACGATGACCAACCGGTAGCGGGCCAGGTCGGTCTTCGGCGAGACGATGTCGACGGCGACCTGTTCTCGCGTCAACGCCCGGTAGAGGTCGTGGAACTGCGCGGCGTAATCGAACCTGGGGTTGTTGGGCTGGACCTGGAGGGCGAAACGGCTGTCGTAACAGAGCACCATCGCCACCTCGGCCCTGGTCTCGGACCCAGCGATCCGCTCCCCGATGGCCTTGATCTCGCTCCCCATGCGCTGAATCTCCCGGTAGCGCCGGCCGGGCCGGCCGTCGTGCTCGAGCAGCCCGTGCCAGTACTGTTCGGTTCCGTGCCGCGCGGTGCGCCAGCGAAAGAACACGATTCCGTCGGCCCCGTGGCCGATAGCCTGGTAAGCCCACAACCGCAGCTCGCCCGGCCGGGGGGTAGCGCCGACGATGTCCCAGCCGCCCGGGCCGGCCTGCTGCTCCATCACCCAGAACGGCTTCCCTTTCAGCCCTCGCATGGCGTCGTGCCCCAGGGCCATGCGGCTGTGGTCGACGTCGCTCTCGATGTTCCAGAAGCCGCGCGGGTAGTTGTCCCACGACACCAGGTCGAGGTCGCGGACCAGTTCGAAGTAGTCGATCAGGTCGTACTTGAAGCCCATCAGGTTGTGGGTGATGAAGTGCTCGGGGCAGATCTCCCGCAGGATCTCCACCTGCTCACGTTGATAGTCGACATAGGAGTCCGAACAGAATCGACAGAAGTCGAGCGCCAGCCCCGGATTGGGCTTGCCGCCGGTGTCCAGCGGTACCGGGATCTGCTCCCAGGCAGTGTACTCGTGGCTCCAGAAGGCCGTCCCCCAGCGCTCGTTGATCGCCTCCAGGGAGCCGAACCGCTCCCCGAGCCAGGTCCGGAACGCTTCCGCCTGGTAGTCGCGGTCGCCGAACTCGTTGTCTACCTGCCAACCGATCACCGCCGGATGGTCGCGGTACCGCTCCGCCATGGCCGTGACGATCCGTCGGCTGTGCTCGCGGTAGGCGGCGTTGGTGGGACTGTAGTTGCGCCGGTGTCCATAGGTCACCCGCCGGCCGTCGGCGCGAGTCAGGAAGGAGTCCTGATGCTCGGTCATCAGCCACGGCGGAGCGGATGCAGTGGGCGTGCCGAGGACGACCCGTATCTCCTGCTCGGCCAGGATCCCGATGGCGCTATCGAGCCATTCGAACTCGAACTCGCCTTCGCGCGGCTCCATTCTCGACCAGGCGAACTCGGCCAGCCGCGCGACGTTCATTCCGGCCGCGGCCATCAGCCGCGCGTCCTCGCGCCACCTCTGTTCCGGCCAGTGCTCAGGATAGTAGTCGACACCGAAGTAGAACATCGTTTTCCCTTTCGTTCCCTCGTTTTCGTTCCCTCGTTCGCGGAGCGGCGAAACGGCTCGGCAGGTTAGCTGGAGCACCTGGCCTTCGCTCCCCCGCGCCCGACCGATCGCCGATCCGCGACCTAGCCCTTTACCGATCCGGTCATGATGCCCGCCACCAGGTAGCGCTGCAGCAGGAAGAAAACCACCAGCATCGGTATCACGCTGGCCACCGAACCTGCCATCAGCAGATCGAACGCCGTCCTGCCGGGCGGTCCCTGGAGCGAGTTGAGCATTATCGGCACGGTGTGCATCGAATCGGAACGCAGTACCGCCAGCGGCCACAGGAAGTTGTTCCAGGATGCCATGAAGAAGATGATCCCGAGGCTGGCGAGCCCGGGCAGGCTGATGGGCAGGACTACACGCAGGAAGATACCGAACTCCGAAGCACCGTCGATACGGGCGGCGTCGAGCAGCTCCTCCGACACGGACAACATGTACTGACGCATGAAGAAGATGCCGAACGCGTTGGCTGCGCTGGGGACGATCAGCGGCCACGGTGTGTCTATCCAGCCGAAGGTGTTGCGCATCATCACGAACAGCGGCACCAGCAGAACGGCGAATGGGATCGTCATGGAGGCGAGCATGATGGTGAACAGCACGTTACGTCCGGGAAACCTGAATTTCGCGAAGGCGTAGCCACCGAGGGCACAGAGGAAGACAGACAGGCCGGTGGCGGCCGTCGCTATGTAGAAGGAGTTCCAGAACTTGCGCAGTGCATTGTGCTCCGCGAAGAGCCTCACGTAGTTGTCCAGGCTCGCGTTCTGCGGCAGGAACGTGCGGCCGGCGAAGATCTCCTCGAACGGTTTGAGCGAGGACACCAGCATCCAGGTGAACGGGAATACCATGAACACGCACAAGGCCGTCAGCGCGGCGTAGCTGACGCCTTTGACCAGCAGGTCGCCGTGCCTGCGGCGGAGTCGGTGCCGGCTCGCCAGCACTTAGTCACCTCCCCTGTTCACCACGCGGAACTGCAATACCGCCAGCACGATTATGGTGATGAAGTAGACGTAGCTCATGGCGGCGGCGTACCCGAACCTGAGGCTGCCGAAGGTGTTGCTGAATATCTGCATCACCGGCGTCTCGGTCGCCCTGGTAGGTCCGCCTCGAGTGAGGATGTAGGGCTCGGTGAAAAGCTGAAAGGTCCCGATCACCGAGAGCGTTAGGGCGAAGACAATTACCGGCCGCAGCAACGGGACCGTGATCCTCCAGAACACCTGAAGCCGGTTGGCGCCGTCGACCCGGGCCGCTTCGTTCACCTCGTTGGGAATCGTCTGCAGGCCGGAGAGCATGATTATCGTGTTGTAGCCGAGCCACGCCCAGATCATCAGCAGGCCCAGCGAGATCCTCGCCCACCAGGTGTCGTCGAGCCAGGGGACCGGGGAAACACCTAGCCAGGCCAGCGCAGTGTTGGCGAAACCGCTGTGGGTATCGAGGATGAGCCGGAATGTGAATCCGGCCGCCACCATCGAGGTGAGGTGAGGAAGGAATATCAGGGCGCGCCACATCCCCTGCAGTCGCAGGAAGCGGCCGTGGAGCATGGTGGCGATCACTACCGCCAGGAAAGTCATCAGCGGAACGTAGATGAAGAACAGGATGAGCGCGTTCAGCATCGAGTTCCAGAAGATACGGTCGCCCCACAGTCGGGCGTAGTTTGCCAGGCCGACAGGGCGCATTTCGCCCACACCACGCCAGTCGTGGAAACTGAGATACAGCGAGAAGAAGATCGGGTAGAGGAGGAAGACGGCGAACAGGATGAAAAACGGGGAGATGAACAGGTAGGCCCAGCGGGACCGCCACATGGTTCCCAGCCTAACCCTGGGGGCGCCGGCCGCCCCGAGGGGGGCCGGCGATTTCCGTTGGTGACCGAGCTGGCTCACGGTACCGGCCGGGTAGCCTGGTTAGCGGCGGCCGGTTCTCGACCGAATTTCGCGGGCGGCGCGAGCCAGGGCCTCCTCGGCCGTCTGGTCGCCTGCCGCGAAGCGCTGCAGCTCGGCGGACATCAGGCTGTTCATCTCGGCGTAGTCGGCGCTGTAAACGCCGGCCTCAGGTATCTCCTGCACGACTTCGGCGAAGATTTCCCGCACCGCCTGATCCCCGTAGTACGGGTCGGGCTCGCTGAACAGTGCGGCGTCGTAGGTGGTGGCGAGGCTGGGGAAGAGGTCGAACTGGCGGTACATTTCCAGTTGCGATTCGGTACGACCGAGGTGAAACTCCACGTACGCCCACGCCGCCTCCTGTTGGTCGCTCTCGGCGAAGATCGCCAGCGACGAGCCACCGTCGTTGCTGGCCTGCGAGCCACCGGCCTCCCAGGCCGGCAAGCGCATCACGCCCCAATTGCCTCCGGCATCGGGAGCAATCCAGCTCTTGAAAAAGGTGCCCATCCAGACGGCTCCGGGATGGCTGGCCACGCCACCGTCCGCGAAGTTCCGGTACCACGGGTCGGTCCACTCCTCGACGTCGACCGCGAGATCTTCATCCCAGAAACGATCCATGAACTCGAGGATCTCCCGGATCTCCGGCTCCTGGTCGAGGATCACGTTGCCGTCGGCATCCAGGTAGCCCAGGCCGCGCTGCCACATGAGCGTCTCGAAGGTCCGGCCGGTGTTGCGGGCGGTGGCCTGCTGCCACATCGGCACGCCGGTCTTCTCCTTGATGACCTTGGCGGCTTGGTAGTAGTCCTCCCAGGTCTCGATCGAGGCGGCGTCCACACCGGCCTGCTCGAAAACGTCGCGACGGTAGAAGAGCACCACCGGTCCGCTGTCCCAAGGCAGCGCGTAGTAGCGCCCGTCCACCCGCGCCTCGTCCCACTTGAACTCGTTCATGAGCGGCACGTACGGTTCGACCTGTTCGGTCAGGTCGCTGAGTATTCCCAGCTCGGCGAACTGCCGAAGGTGGGAGTTCTCGATCAGCGAGACGTCGGGCGCCCCGCCGGCAACGGCGGCCAACTGGATCTGCTGGTAGGTGTCCGTCGTGGGGCGAGCCACGTACTCGAGCTCGATGTTGGGGTAGAACTCCTGGAACTCGGCATCCAGCGCCTGAAGCGCTTCCAGCGGCCCTTCCCAAACCCAGATCTCGAGATTGGCCTCGATGTCCGGGGCAGGTGCCAGGTCGTCGGCCGGCGTCTGCGCCAGCGTCGTTGCTGCGAGCGCGAGCGAAAGAAGCAAGGCTGGCAGTCTCAACGTCATTCCGTGCATGGCTACTCCCGTCTGTGGACGTACCTGTCGTCCAGCTACCTGGTCGAAATTTCTAGCGGGCGAACTGCGGGACTACCTGCTATCTACCTCCATCTCCTGCTGCTCTACGCTGGGCAGAACGAAAAGGCCGAACGCGTCGAAAACCTGTCGCCATGAGAGTGCGCCATTGATTGTGAACGCCCACAGTATAGAGGGTGTAACGGAGAGTTTGTCAAGACACGCAGCCCAGCCTTGCAAACACCAGGAGAAGCCCCGGCTGCGCCCGCTTCACCTCCGTCCACCAATACTTTGTCCGTCGGGTACGCAGCGCCCTTCCGGCGATGCGCCTGCTGAATCTGGTAACATTGACGCTCGCAAAGGGTCATGCTAGCCTGTGAGCGCTCACAGTATCCAGCCGAAGCAGGAACGACTACAGGCATGGCCGCGCGAGCAGAGAGGCCCAAGAAATCAGGTCGATGAAGCAGATTCGAGCCGGCTCAACTACTCTGAACGATGTCGCCGAGGACGCGGGCGTCTCCTATCAGACCGTTTCGCGAGTGATCAACGGCCATCCGCATGTTGCGGCGGTGACGCGGCAACGGGTCCTCGACTCCGTCCGCAAGCTCGACTACCGCCCCAACCTGATGGCCCGGGGCCTGGTAACCCGGCGCTCGCACACCATCGGCATCGTCACCTTCGGCTCCACCTATTACGGCCCGGCACAGATGGTCGCGAACATCGATCGGGCTATCCAGGAGCGGGGATACCGGTTCGCCCCGACGACGATCCCCGAGATGAGCTTCGAGAGCCTGGCGGGAGCCGTCCAGGAACTACGGGAACGGGGCGTCGAAGGGATCGTGATGATCACGCCCATTCTCGACATCAACCTCGACCAGGTGCGCAACCTGTGCGCGGGCACTCCCTTCGTGATGATCGACATCGCCGTGGGCGCCCAGTTGCCGTCGGTCGTGATCGAGCAGCAACGCGGCGGCCGGCTGGCGACCGAGCACCTCCTGCAACTGGGGCACAGACGACTGGCAGAGATCAGCGGCCCGCTGAACTGGTGCGATGCCAAACTGCGGCACGATGGCTGGATAGACGCCCACCGTGCGGCAGGGCTCTCGCCCGGGACGAGCGTCGAGAGCGACTGGAGTCCGCGCGGCGGCTACCTCGCTGCCAGGAGGCTGCTGGACGGCGGGACCACCTTCTCCGGCCTGGTGGTCGGGAACGATCAGATGGCGCTGGGAGCCGTTCGCGCCCTCCGAGAACAGGGCGTGCGGATCCCGGAGGACGTGTCGGTAATCGGCTTCGACAACATTCCGGAGTCGGCTTTCTTCGAGCCGCCGCTCACCACGGTCGTACAGGACTTCGAGGCACTGGGCAGGCAGAGCGCGGAGTACCTCATCGCGCTGATCGAGTACCCCAACACGCCCGTCCATCAGCGGGTGCTCTATCCCGAGCTGGTGGTGCGCGGCAGTACCGGGAGATTGACCGAGCGGTGACATCACCAGCGGACACCAAGGAGGGCGATGTGCCAACCGACCGATTCACGATAGGACTCGACTTCGGCACTGAATCCGGGAGGGCGCTGCTGGTGCGCGTAAGCGACGGTGAGGAGGTCGCTACCTCGGTCCACCCGTATCGCCATGGGGTGATAGCGGAGCGACTGCCCAACGGCGGCCAGCGGCTGCCTCCGGACTGGGCGCTGCAGCACCCCGGTGACTATCTCGAGGTGGTGAAGCGTACCGTTCCCGAGGTGCTCGCCCGTTCGGGGGTTGCGCCCGAGCAGGTGATCGGCGTGGGGATAGACTTCACCTCCTGCACCATGCTCCCCACCAAGCGAGACGGGACCCCGCTGTGTGAGCTCGAGGAGTTTCGCGACCGGCCGCATGCCTGGGTGAAGCTCTGGAAGCACCACGCCGCCCAGCCGCAGGCCGACCGGATCAACGAGGTCGCCCGGCAGCGGGGTGAAGAGTGGCTGACGCGTTACGGCGGCAAGATCAGCAGCGAGTGGTTTTTCAGCAAGGCCCTGCAGATCCTCGAGGAGGCCCCGGAGATCTACGCTGCAGCCGATCGGCTGATCGAGGCAGCCGACTGGCTGGTGTGGCAACTAACCGGCGTGGAGACTCGAAACTCCTGCACTGCCGGATACAAGGCGATGCGCCAGGACGGAGAATTTCCGTCTCCCGATTACTTCGCCGCCCTCCACCCAGAATTCGCGCACGTCGTCGACGAAAAGATGATGCGCGAGCTGCTCGACCTGGGCGAGCGCGCAGGCGGCCTGAGCGATGTTGCGGCCGGCTGGACCGGGTTGCCGCCAGGGATAGCCATCGCGGTAGCCAATGTCGACGCCCACGTAACAGTGCCGGCTACCGGGACGGTCGAGCCGGGCACTATGGTGATGATCATGGGAACCAGTACCTGCGACGTGCTGGTGAGTGACGAGCGCCGCGAGGTGGAAGGCATGTGTGGAGTAGTCAGCGACGGGATCGTACCGGGGCATTACGGCTACGAGGCGGGGCAGAGCGGCGTAGGCGACATCTTCGCCTGGTACCTGGAGAACGCGGTGCCTGCCGAGTATCACGAGCGGGCGACGCAGGAAGGAATCGACCTGCACGAGTTGCTGGAGCGGGAAGCCGGCGGCCAGTTGCCGGGACAGCACGGACTTCTGGCCCTCGATTGGCACGGCGGCAATCGCAGCGTGCTGGTTGACGCCGAACTGAGCGGGCTACTCGTGGGAATGACCTTGGCCACGACGGCGCCCGATATCTACCGAGCCCTGCTGGAAGCGACCGCCTTCGGCACCAGAGTGATCATCGAGGCGTTCGAAACCGGCGGGGTTCCGGTCCGCAAACTGGTAGCGGCAGGCGGCCTGCCTGCCCGGAATCCGCTGATGATGCAGATCTACGCCGACGTGCTGAACCGAGAAATCTCGGTTATCCGCAGCGAGCAGGGCCCGGCGCTCGGTTCGGCAATTCACGCCGCGGTAGCGGCAGGCGCCTACCCGGATATCGCCGCAGCAGCCAGGCACATGGGTGGGCTCAGCGACAAGACGTACCGGCCGAGGGCCGAAGACACCTCGATCTATGACGGGCTGTACCGCGACTACCGCTACCTGCACGACCTTTTCGGCCGTAGCGATCAGAGAGAACCGGGCGGCGTGATGAAGCGCTTGCGGGAACAGCGGCGCACAGCCATCCGTTCTCGCGAAGGAGCGACGGTGTGATGCGCTGGCGAAGAGAGCCCGCGATCCAGACGAGGTGGTGGTGTGAGCATCGATGATCTGGCGCAGGAGGTGTGCGCCTTGCACGCCTACCTCCCAGCCAACAACCTCGTCGCCTGGACCAGTGGCAACATAAGCGGCCGCGATCCCGGCGGCGACACCATGGTGATCAAACCCAGCGGGGTGATGTTCGAAGATCTGACACCGGAAAACATGTGCCGCATCGACACGACCAGCCTCGAGCACGCCGGTTCGCACAAGCCCAGCTCCGACGCGGCCACGCACGCCCACATCTACCGACACATGCCCGCCGTGGGCGGGATCGTGCATTCGCATAGCCCCTATGCCACTGCCTGGGCGGTCCTCGGGCGGGAGATACCGTGCGTGCTCACGGCCATGGCCGACGAGTTCGGCGGCCCAATACCCTGCGCCGGTTTCGCCCGTATCGGCGGCGAAGAGATCGGCCGAGAGGTGGTGCGGACGCTGACCGGGCACAGTTCTCCCGCGGTGCTGTTGCAGAACCACGGCGTTTTCGCTATCGGCCAGACTCCCCGAGACGCCGTCAAGGCCGCGGTGATGTGCGAGGATGCCGCCAGGACGGTTTATCTGGCAATGCAGTTGGGCGTACCGAGAACTATCGAGCCGGAGGACATCGCCAGCCTCCACCGCCGCTACATCGACGACTATGGTCAATAGCACCCCGGGGAGACAGGTGAACGGATTCGAGAAGCTGGAGGTCTGGTTCCTGACCGGCAGCCAGCACCTCTATGGCGAGGGGGCGCTGCGACAGGTAGCGAGCGACGCAAGCGAGATCGCCGGCTCCCTGGGAAACGACGACGGCATCGCGATACGTATCGTTCCCAAGCCGGTGCTCACTACCTCCGATGAGATCTATCGGCTGTGCCTGGAGGCCAACTCCGACGCCGGCTGCATTGGGCTCATGACCTGGATGCACACCTTCTCTCCGGCCAAGATGTGGATCAGGGGCCTGAAGGCTCTCCACAAGCCGTTCATGCAGCTTCACACTCAATACGGCCGGGACATTCCGTGGGCGTCGCTGGACATGGACTTCATGAACCTGCACCAGACCGCTCACGGCGGACGCGAGTTCGGCTTCGTCGGCGAGCGGCTGCGGCTCTCACCGAAAGTAGTGGTGGGTCATTGGCGGAGCGAATCGGTGCGCAGGCAGCTGGACACCTGGTGCCGGGCGGCGGCCGCCTGGCACGACTCGCAGGAGCTGAAGATCGCGCGCTTCGGCGACAATATGCGCAACGTCGCGGTTAGCGATGGGGACAAGGTATCCGCCGAGATCGGTTTCGGCTACTCGGTGATCGGTTACGGCGTCGGCGATCTGGCGGAGCGGGTCGTCGCCGCGGCACCGTCGGCGGTGGACGAGCTGCTCGAGGTATACGACGCGAGCTACCGGGTAGCGCCGGAACTGCGGCCGAACGGCGCTCGGCGCGGCGAGCTGCGCGAGGCAGCCCGTATCGAGATCGGGCTGCGGTCGTTTCTCGTGTCGGGCGGCTTCAAGGGGTTCACCACCACTTTCGAAGACCTCCACGGCCTGTCCCAACTGCCCGGCCTGGCGGTCCAGCGCCTGATGGCCGACGGGTACGGCTTCGGCGCCGAAGGGGACTGGAAGACGGCCGCGCTGCTCCGCTCCATGAAGGTCATGGCGCAGGGCCTTGACGGTGGTACCTCGTTCATGGAGGATTACACCTACCATCTCGACCCTGACCGTCCGGCGGTTCTGGGAGCGCATATGCTCGAGGTGTGCCCGTCGACGGCCGGCGACACGCCCACCCTGGAGATGCACCCACTATCGATCGGCGGCAAAGCCGATCCTGCCCGGCTGGTGTTCGACGTTACCGCGGGGCCCGCCGTCAACGCTTCGGTGATCGACCTGGGCGACCGCTTCCGGATGATAGTGGGTGAGGTCGACGTGGTTGCCGCCGAGCAACCGCTGCCCAAACTGCCGGTCGCCCGCGCCCTGTGGCAACCCAGGCCCGACCTCGAAACGGCGACAGCCGCTTGGATCATGGCCGGAGGCGCTCATCACACCGGCTTCAGCAAGGCTCTGAAGGTGGAGCATCTCGAGGACTTCGCCGAGATGGCCGGCGTCGAACTCTTCGTGATCGACGAGCGTACCCGTCTGCGGGACGTTCGCAGTGAGTTGCGCTGGAACTCGGCCTTCTATCGACTGGCCGGATCACCGTGAGCGGACTGCTGGCGTGGGTCGCGGCGGCCCCGTGATAGCGGCGCGACTCTACGGGCCGGCGGACCTTCGGATCGACGAGATTCCGATGGTCGGCGGGCCCGGACCCGGAGAGGTAGCGATCCGGGTAACGGCAGTGGGCATCTGCGGATCCGATCTCCACACCTACAACGAGGGCAGGATCGGCACCACCAGGGTCGAAACACCGTTGGTGTTGGGCCACGAGTTCGGCGGAACGGTAAGCGCCGTCGGCGATAGTCCCATCAGCGGCAGCGGCGAGCGGTTGAGCCCGGGGATGCGCGTGGCGGTGGACCCGCACGTGCCCTGCCGGCAGTGCGAGATGTGCCAGCGGGGGCATCCCAACCTTTGTCCCCACCACAAGTTCTACGGGGTATGGCCGCACGACGGTGCTCTCGTGGAGACGATGGTCTGTGACGCCCAAAGCTGTTTTCCGGTACCGGACTCGCTCAGCGATGTCGATGCGGCCCTGCTCGAGCCCCTCGGCGTCGCGCTGCATGCCGTTGACCTGGGCAAGATTCGAGTCGGCGACACCGTGACCGTCCTGGGTTGCGGCCCGATCGGACTGCTCGTCGCGCAACTCGCCCGGCTGGCCGGCGCCGCAACGGTGCTCGCATTCGACCCGTTGGACTGGCGGGCGGAGGAGGCGGTCCACTGGGGGGCTAGCGGGGGGATCGACGGTTCAGGAGCGGATGCCGCTGCTGCCGTCGGCGAGCAGACCCGGGGACGCGGTGCCGACGTGGTCTTCGAGGTCGCCTGGGCAGGCGCTTCGGTTCAGAGCGCGGTGGAAGCCGCGCGTCCAGGCGGACGCGTGGTGCTGGTGGGGATACCGGAGGACGACCGACTGGAACTGCAACACTCCACCGCGCGCAGGAAGGGCCTGACACTTAGCTTCGCCAGGCGCATGAAACACACCTATCCCAGGGCGATCGGGCTGGCTGATGGCCAACTCGAGCTCGAGCGCCTTGTTACCCACCGCTTCCCGCTGGAGCGGGCGTCGGAGGGGTTTGCCATGAACGCCGGGTACCGGGACGGGGTGATGAAGGCAGTGATATTGCCGTAGGAGAGCGGCGCTCGTGCTGCTGCGCAAACGCTGTCGGAATGGACCGCGAGATCAGCGCGCACAATGCCCTCAATTCCTCTCGTGGAAAGGCGCCAGTTCCGTTACTACCACGTGCATGTCGCCGTCCGTTTCCCGCACCGCCCCGGTCACCAAGTACGGGCCAGGGGTGGTGAGCCGCTCGCCGACACGTGCATTGGCTTCCGGGAACAGCACGGCCTCGACGAGCCCCGCCTCGTCCTCGAAGGTGAGGAACCGCAGCTCGCCATTGCTGGCGGGAACGCGGCGCGCGGCGGCCAGAAGGCCAACGAACCTCACCGGGTGCCCGACACGAGAAGCCAACTCGCTCGAGCGCAGGCAGCCGAGCTTGTCCGCTTCCGCTCGGAGCAGGCGCATCGGGTGCTCGGAAACGTGCATGTCCAGGAAGCGGATCTCGTTACGGACGCGCACAAGCGCCTGATACGCGAGAAACTCCTCCGCCAGGCTGCCCCTCTTTACTCGCTCCAGCACGTCGCTCAGGGCGCCGTGGCCCGCTTCTCCCGCCATCCCCTCGAGGACGACGTCGTGTACCAGCGGGTAGCCGGCGGGTGAGAGCGGCGGCAGCTCGTCGCACGCCCCTGAGAGCAGCAGTGCCCTGAACTCCCGCTTCACGGGACGGGCACTTTCCAGCAGTTGGCCCAGATCGGCGAACGGCCTCCCGTCCAGCAGATCGTTCGCGGTGCGCCGGGTCAGCCCTTTGATGGCGGTCAAGCCGATGCGCACGGCCGGCGAAGGCTCTCTTTCGACCGTTGACGCCAACTGCGATCGGTTCACGTCGGGCGGGAGCAGGGTTACTCCCCAGCGCTCGACGGCCGCGGCCGTGGTGCGGAGCGGGTAGAGCCCGCGGTGTTGGTTGATGAGGGCGCAGCCGAATTCCAGAGGAGCGTGCGTCCGGAGCCAGGCCGCCTGCCAGGCGAGGACCGCATAGCTGGCTGCGTGCGCCTCGGCGAACGAGTACGAGGCGAAGCGAGCCGCCGCTTCCCAAGCTCGCTCGGCCACGCTGCGCTTCGCTCCCGAGCCGAGCGAGCGCTCGAGGAAGTCTGCTCGTAGCCCGGCCAGCGCATCGGGCCGCTCGCCAGCCGCCACCACTGCCGTGCGCAGCGCATCGGCCGAGGCCAGGTCCATGCCTCCGACGGTCGCCAGCAGCCGGATGATGTCCTCGTCGAAGAGGAGAACACCGCGCGAGTGCGCCAGTCGCGCGCGCAACTCCCCGTAGCGGCCGTCCTGCTCGCCGCCTATCGCATCGCTCGTAGTGAAGCACTTCAAGTGGGAGCCGCGCGGCCGCAGGAGGCTGCACCGTACCCCATCACAACGGGAGATAGACGCCTGCCTGCCTTGGCTGGACGCCGAGATCGAACGGATCCGGCCGCGGGTGCTGGTGGCGATGGGGGCGACCGCGGCGAAGGCGCTGTACGGGCCGGGCCACCGGGTCTCCCGCCAGCACGGTGAACTGGTCGAGTCCGACCGGGCCGAGTTGGCCACCTCGACGTTCCACCCGTCGGCGATCCTCCGGCGTCGCGGAGACGATGAACGCCGCGCGGAGATGGAGCGGTTCGTGAGGGACCTGCGGTACGCGTGGGGGTTGCTGGAGTCGAACGGCTGAGCGAGTCGAGGCAAAACGAGAGGTACCCAGGATCCTCGGTCAGCCCGCGGGCTCGCGGGCTTGACAGGCGCGCCCTTTTCCCAATACAGTCACTCTTACTTGTACGGACAACCGGAAGACAGGACCACCTTCGTGAGCGACAGGACGAGTATGTCCATGAGTATCAGCCGAGACAACCCCCTCCCTCTTTACCATCAGCTGCGCGAACTCTTTCTAGCCGAGATTTCGAACGGCCGTTGGCAGGTTGGTGGAGTGATACCCTCCGAGATTCAGTTGGCGAAGGGGTTCGGGGTTAGCCGCGCTACTGTGCGTCAAGCCCTGCTCGAGTTGGTACAGACCAACCACCTGCGCCGGATCCAGGGCAAGGGCACGATAGTGACCGAACCGAAGGTCGAACCGCTGGGCGCCCTGACGAGCTTCACGGAAAACATGAAAGCAGCGGGTATCACTCCCACTCGAACAACATTCTTCGCCGAATGGAGACGCCCGCCTCCGGCGATCGCTAAAGCCTTGCCCAGCAGCAAGAACCGTGCCTATTATGTCGAGCGGCTGCTGATAGCCGAGAGCATTCCCCTCGGCTTGCAGCGCGCCTGGTATCCCGACTGGCTCATATCCGGCAATGAGAGTTACTTTTCCCGCAAGAGCCTGGACAAAAACTCCCTGTACGAACTCCTCCAGATTCACTGCGGCATAACCCTCGACACGGCAGAGGAAACGATCGACGTTCTCATGCCCGCCGCGAACGACGCCAAGCTCCTCGACCTCGCTCCCGACCAGCCGATCATGCTCATTCAGCGCGACACTTTCGACCCCAGCGACAGACTGATCGAATCGGTCGAGTTGCTGTTCCGCTCCGACCGGTATCGATATCGCGTGATCCTGTCGCGATCACAACGAACGGGAGGTGGCCGCTGACATCGAAGTCGACCCCGCCGTCCATACCCCGACCACCGTTCTATGAAAACGAGGGACAAGATGAAAAGACTCGCTGTTCTCGCATTCGTCCTCTTCTGTTTCGTGGGGCTGGCCCAGCAACGCGAGCCGATAACCCGGATGACCTGCGAGGAGCTCCTCGACTTCTACGACCAGCTCCCCTTCACCGATATCCTCCCCCTTCCCGAAGGTCCGATCGCAATCGACGGTGAGGAGCGGGACATCACCATCGGCTTCTCGCAGACGGGATTCAATCATCCGTGGCGGGTCTCGATGCTCCAGGCGCTGCAAGCCGAGGCGTGCCGCCATCCGAACGTTGAACTAATCGTGCTCGACGGTAACGTCGACATCGCCAAGCAGAACAACGACGTGCGCGATCTCCTAGCGCGGGGTGTCGATGGCGTAATCATGAGTCCGGTGGAGTCTGCGGGCCTGGTGCCCGCCTCTCGCGAGGTGTTGCGGCAAGGGCTGCCTCTGGTCGTGCTCGACCGCGACGTTCCCACCGACAAGACCCTGTTCATCGGGCAGAGCAACGTGACGATGGCAGAACAGGTTGCCCAGCGCATGGTCGAAGACTTAGGCGGCACAGGAAAGATAGTCGCCATCACCGGACTGCTCGGGTCTTCTCCCGCCGTTGACCGCAATCAGGGAATGCTCAACGTAATCGCCGATCACCCCGGCATCGAGGTTCTGGTTACCGGCGACGGCGAGTGGATCCGCGAACCGGCTGTTCGCTTGATGGACGACTGGCTTACCGCCTACCCCGAAATCGACGCGGTCTTCTCCCATGCCGAGGAGTCCTCGTGGGGCGCGCAACTCGCAATAGCGCGAGCAGGCCGCTGCGACGACGACATCAAGCATTACACCTTCGACGGCTCCAACGCTGGTTTCAAGTCGGTGGGAGTCGAAACCTTCCAGGCCGACGGAAACTACACTCCATTCATCGCCGACATCGGACTCCGGGCCGTGCTCTACGAACTAACCGGCATGGAGATCCCAGACAAGCAGGAGTACGAACTCCCCGGCTGGCTTCTTCGCCTGCCCGATTCTCCCACCGTGGTCCCGGAAAACGCCGAAGAGTGGATCGGGCGTGGTTGGGGCGAATTCGAGCCGCCGTCCGACCCCTGTCAATAGGTGAAGCTAATGGGTTCCGGTACAGGAACCCACCCGGCTACCGTTCGAACGGTTGAGAGGTGAGGCTTGTGTCGAGCGAAGACCGCAAACCCACCCACCTGCAGGCGCGCGGCGTCAGCAAATCGTTCGAAGGCAATACCGTCCTCAGGGAAGTGGATCTCGCCGTAGCAAGCGGCGAGATCCACGCGGTCGTGGGCGAGAACGGCGCAGGCAAGTCCACGCTTATGAAGATCCTCGGAGGAGTGTACGCACCAGACTCCGGCAACCTCGCCATCGCCAACCAGCCGTACCGACCGCGTTCACCCAAGGACGCGATCGATCACGGCCTGGTGGTCATCCACCAGGAATTCTCCCTGACCCCCCACTTGTCTGCCGAGGAAAATATCTTTCTGGGACACTACCCGGTTACACGTTACGGAACTGTGGATCGCCGGGCGATGCGGGAGCGCACTCTGCAACTGCTCGAGCGGCTCTCGATCCGAATCGATCCGGGAACCCCCGTGACCAGCCTGAGTGTCGCTCAACAGCAGATGGTCGAGATCGCCAAAGCGCTCTCCCTAGACGCTCGCGCGCTCATCCTCGACGAGCCGACCGCGGTACTGGACGAGGAGAACGTCGAGGTGTTGTTTCGGGTTCTGCGTCGCCTGCGGGAGGAGGGCTTGGCGATCGTGTACATCTCCCACCACCTCGAAGAGATCTTCGAGATCGCCGACAAGGTCACCGTCCTCAGGGACGGTGCCAAGACGGGTTCAGCGGACGTGAACGAAATCGATCACGACTGGCTTGTTGCACGCATGATCGGCCGCGGATTTCCGGATCACCGCAGCCAGTCCAGGAAGCATGGCGAGGTCGCTCTGGAGGTGTCCGGCCTCACCCGAAAGGGTAAATTCGAGGACATCTCGTTTTTCGTCCGTCGAGGTGAGATAGTCGCACTCGCTGGACTGGTGGGCGCAGGGAGGAGCGAAATAGCTCAGGCTATCTTTGGGCTGCATCGCCCCGATGCTGGCACGATGCGCGTCTTCGGGCGGGTGCGGCGGATACGCAATCCAGGCGCCGCAACCAGGCTCGGCATCGCGTACACCCCGGAGGACCGCAAAAGTCACGGGTTGTTTCTCAACCGTCCAACATCAGAGAACATCACCATGTCGGTCCTGAAGCGCTTCTACCGCTTTCCGATCATGAGGCTGAGACATGAACGGGCGTTCGTGGAGAGGATGGTCGCTTCGTTGGACGTCCGCCTGCCCGGACTGGGCGCGGAGGTGCGCAACCTCAGCGGCGGCAACCAACAAAAGGTCCTGCTCGCCCGGTCCTTGGCGGCGGAACCTAAAATACTGCTGCTCGACGAGCCCACGCGTGGCGTGGACATCGGTGCCAAGCAGGAGATTTATGACTTCATAGAGCAGCTCGTTGGCCAAGGCATGGCAATAGTCCTCATCTCATCCGAGATGGAGGAAATCCTGCGGCTCGCGGACCGGATCATCGTGCTGAGGCGTGGCCGCATCGCCAGGACTATGGACCGAACCGAGGCCAGCGAGGACGCCATGATGAAGGCGGCAGCGCTATCTCAAGCGACACCGGCGTGAAGGAGAACTGATGGCACAGAGCGCCACAATGACTCGGTCTGGGATCGGAATCGCCGCTTTGCGGGGTGTAAGACAGCAACTAGGCATCATCCTCGCCCTGGTCCTGCTGTTGATCGTGTCGTCGCTGCTCAACGATCGCTTTCTCACCGTTCCCAACCTCCTCAATGTACTCCGCCAGGTTGCGATAGTGGGAATCCTCGCCATCGGCCAGACCTACGTGATCCTCACCAAGGGTATCGACCTTTCCGTTGGCTCGATCCTTGGGTTATCGGTAGTGCTATTCGCCGGCCTGATCGAAGGCCAGGCTTTAGCCGTTGCGATCCCGCTCGGGCTGGCCGCTGGTGTCGTGATGGGTGCCCTGAACGGTCTCGGCGTAGCCTTCGCCCGGATCCCAGCTTTCATCATGACGCTCGGAATGCTCTCGTTCGCCCGCGGTCTCGCCTTCATTTATACTGGCGGTACGCCGATCCCCATCCTCAACGAGACCTACTATTACATTGGCAACGGCCGTATCTTCGGCCTCCCGATCCCCGCAATCATCCTGTTAGCCACCCTGGTGGTAGCCGCGCTGAGTCTCCGAGTCACCCCATTCGGACGATGCGTTTACGGTATCGGCTCGAACGAGGACGCCGCCCGCCTCTCGGGCGTGCCCGTACGCCGCTACACCTTGGCGGTCTACGTAATCTCCGGCCTTTGCGCGGCAATCGCCGGGCTGGTGTACTCCTCGCAACTCGGTGTCGGCACGCCGATCGCAGGTCAGGCGTATGAACTGGACTCGATCGCTGCGGTAGTAGTAGGCGGTACCTCGCTGTTCGGCGGGAAAGGCTCGGTGATCGGCACCTTCATTGGTACCCTCATAATCGGGGTACTTGCCAACATCCTCAACCTCACGGGCGTAGACCCGTTCGTACAGCAGCTCTTCAAGGGGGCCCTTATCGTCGTCGCCGTCTACATAATGAGCCGCTCCGGCCAAAGCTGAGGCTCGGATGAGTTCTGTATGTTGAATCTGGACATAGGCGTTGCACTAAACAGCGAAGTCGAACGTCTCCGTCCACTCGTCGATGAGCACATTACGCTGGCTCGAGTTCGCAAATACCTGCGAGCTCTTGCCGACGTGCCGGCGCCATCCACCGCCGCTTCGGCGCTCCGTTCGCCGATCCTCAAGGAGCTGCTGACTAGAGACCTAGCACTGCCGGATCCGCGACTGCATTACATCGACAACTTCGAGCTTACCGGAAACACGGTGATACTCACCGGCTCCGACTCGTCGGCGAAACCGCTCTGGTACTTCACCCACCTGGACACCATCAGCTACCTAATGCAGACCCGCCGAGGAGACCGATATCCGCTCGTTCCATTCGGGCAGCACCTGGTCCGCAAGGGAGAAAGGGACGCTCTTGTCTACCGCTTCGACCTTGAAGCATGCCGCTATCGAGTGGTCGCGAGGGGGATCATCGGGACAGAGGAGGAGGACCCGTATCTCCGCTGCGAAGACGATGAGATCGAGCTCAGACCCGGCGACAGGGTCGTCCTCGCGAGCGAGTACCGCGAGGATCCTAAAACGGGCGAGGTGATTGCGCACCTCGACAACGCCGGGGCCGTCGCCGCCCTTGCAGTGGCCGCGCCCGTGCTGGCCCGGGCCAACATCGACGCGCTCCTGGCCTTCCCCGACGAGGAGGAGGGCCCTCACGGATCGGGCAACCAGATAATCGGCAGAGGGGGAAGCCGGATAGTGAGCCTCCTCCAACCTCCCGAAATCGCAATCGTCGCGGATGTTCAGCAGTCGGGAGGCAGCGAGCAGGCCGATACCCGCGGTGGCGCAGAGAACTCCACCCGTCTCGGATCAGGCGCCGTACTCGCCGAGTTCGCCAGTCTCGGCCGCGGAGCGGTTACACCGCCACATCTCTACGCACTGGCGAGTCGGCACGCCGCCAGCTTGGTGGATGTCGGGGTCCTCGTGCAGGAGTCCAACAACGCCTACACCTCGCGCAGTGACGACGTAAGCGTGATGCTGCGAACCCCAAACGTGTTATTGCTGGGCTTCCCGGGCTTCAACCGTCACTTTGATATGGGTCAGCCCAAGGCTAACCTTCACGATCTGGTTCACCTGGCCAAATCGTACGTGTACTTCTCGGCACTCCAACCCGCCCTCCGCGATATCCTGGCCGAGTTGGCCGGCGGCTGAGCCGTGCCTGAACTGGTCACCAGCGGCTGGCTCACCATCGATGATGTCGTCCTCCCGGACGGCAGCTACACGCAGAAGGTGCTGGGCGGTGGCGCGCTCTACTCGGCGGTGGGAGCCGCAATCTGGAACGAGGACGTCGGGGTGCACTCCGTGACCGGGAAGAAGTACCTCGCGGCGGCGAAACGTGAGATTGGTCGGGCGGGCCTGGATGCGGCCGGTTTAAACGGGATTGTCGGCAACGGGCTAGAGCTTTGGCTGCTACACGAGAGCGAGTCGGAGAAGCAGCAGGTCCCAAAGTTGACGTCGTCGACGGCAGACGAGATGGACCAAGGACGAGCCGAACTGCCAGAGCCGTACCTTCGGGCCCGCGGATTCCACATCGCCCCGCAGACTCCCGACGGCTCCTTCCCGACTCTGAAGGTCCTCGCCGCCATCGCTAACCGGCCTGTGATCACTCTCGATATCCTCGTCGACCCTTACGTGGATGTCTCCCGCTACGCCGATCTTGGCTTCCTCGAAAAGGTCACCGCATTCCTGCCCAGCCGAGAGGAAGTCGCCCGCCTCTGGCGACCGGCCAGCCTTACGGAGTGGCTCCGGACGAACACCGACCGTCACGGGCGCATTTTGGCAATCAAGATGGGAAGTGAAGGTTCCCTTGTTTGCGCCGGGAAGGACGCACCGATTCATCGCGTTCCTGCGCTTCCGGTGAGCGCCCGCGACACTACCGGGGCCGGGGACGCTTTCTGCGGCGGCTTCCTCGCCGGCCTGGTGGAGCACCGTCCGGTTCCGGAATGCGCAGCGATGGCCACCGTTTCGGCCTCCTACGTCGTAGAGGCTAGGGGCGCCCTTGCTACCGTTTTCCCCGACCCGAAAGAGCGCGGCGAGCGTCTCAAGCAGGTGTTGAAGAGGATCAGCATACATGGATGACAATCTGTCCAGCCTGTTCGTCTTCGATGTCGACGGCACGCTCCTCGACAGCGGGCTGCGGATTCTGCCGAGCACCAGGGCGTGCGTGCAGCAGCTCCTCCGAGCGGGGCATCGAATCGCGCTGGCCAGCGCCCGGCCGCCCAGGAGCGTCATGCAGCTCTCACAACAACTCCTGGGCACTGTGACCGAGATCATCTCGCTCAACGGAGCCTTCGTAACTCACGAGCGGGAGGTCCTCCTCGAGCGAACGATCCCGGCGATGGCCGTCACCGCATTAATTCGCAAGGGGCGCGAGTTTGGCATTGAGACGAACCTGCTGGCAGGCTGGGAGTGGCTGGTGGAGGAGCGCGGACCGGGCGTGGAGGCCGAGACTGGCATCGTCGGCTTTGAACCGACCGTCGTCGCCGACCTGGAACGGTGGTCGGGCCAGAGCGTGCACAAGGTCTTGCTGATAGGCGAGCACGACAAGGTCGCAGCGCTGCGGGAGTGGGCGCTCAAGAGTGCAATGGGAATCGACGCCTCGCTGTCCAAGGAAACGTATTGCGAGGTGGTCGCCGATGGTACATCGAAGGCCGGGGCCGTGTTGTTCCTTGCCGAGAAACTTGCGATCCCGCGCGAGCGCTTGATCACCTTTGGCGACGGCGAAAACGACCTGCCTATGATCGAAGCGGCGGGTGTGGGAGTCGCCATGGGCAACGCCATGGAGGCGGTAAAGGTGGCTGCAGGAGTGGTGACGGAAAGCAATGACGAAGACGGCATCGCCAATGCTCTGCGGCGCCTTGGATTCATCGAGTAACAACTGAAAGTCGAGTGGAGGCAAGGATGCCCGTTGCGCCTGAGAAGAGAAACAGCCTGAACGAAATCTTCGGCTCTGTTAAGCCGCTGATAGGGAACGTCCACTGCTTGCCTCTGCCGGGGGCGCCCAAATACCGGAATGAGCAGATGCACGAGCTCATCGAAAGGGCGATTGCGGACGCCAGGAACTACGCCATGGGCGGTATGGACGGCCTGCTGATCGAGAACCATGGCGATATCCCGTTCGTACAGCCCCACGAGATCGGCCACGAGACGGTCGCCGCTCTGACGGTGATCGCCAAAGCGGTCGGCGAGGAAACCGGCTTGCCATTCGGCATCAGCCTCCTGGCGAACTGTTCGATCGGCGCCCTGGCGGTCGCGAAGGCAAGCGGCGCGCGTTTCATTAGAGTGAATCAATGGGTGAACGCCTATGTTAGCAATGAGGGGCTGATCCAGGGGGAGAGCGGCAAGGCTCTTCGCTACCGCAGGTCGATCGGAGCCGAAAACGTGGCTATATTTGCCGATGTGCACGTCAAACACGGGGCACACGCGATAGTTGCCGACCGGCCCGTGAGCGAACAGGCGAGCGACGTCGAGTTCTACGAAGCCGACGTGGCGATCGCGACAGGCAACCGGACCGGCGACGCGGTGCCCGACAGCGAGATCGAGGAGATTCGCAGTGGCACGCGCCTGCCCATCATCGCCGGCAGCGGGGTCACCGTCGCCAACGCTTCGCAGGTGCTCGCACGAACCGACGGTGCGATAATCGGCTCGAGCCTGAAGCGGGATGGAATGTGGTGGAACGAGGTCGAGTTGAGCAGAGTGAAGGCATTGGTTGCAACGGTCCACGAGGTTCGCGGCAGAGCCGCAAAGCGTTGACCGACGGTTTACCATTTCGCCACTTGGCCGTGCTACAATGCCACTTGACATGGCAGACGCCATCCCGAACCTTTACCGTGCACAAGCGCCCGCTCCGACTCCATTCGGCGAGAACATCGGCCTTTGCGAGACCGACGTGCACGGACTCATCGGCGCGCTCAAGCGGGGGCTGCCGGTAGCGGCGTTCGATAAACTGCGCGGCACGCTCGAGATGACAAGGGTGGAGTTGGCAACCGTTATCGGCATCAGCGAACGCACACTGGCTCGGCGACTCAAGGCTGGGCGATTCAACTCCGACGAGAGCGAGCGCATCTACCGGATGGCTCGGCTGCTGGCGATGGCCACTGACGTACTCGAGTCAGGCAAGGAGGCGTCGGTCTGGCTGAAAACTCCCAAACGCTACTTGAAGGGGACGGCGCCGCTCTCTTACGCCGACACGGAGGTAGGCGCGCAGGCGGTCGAGCGGCTACTGGGCAGAATCGAGCACGGCGTCTTCAGTTGACCGTCACCATCGCCGACTCTCACCACGTCATCATCTCGCGTTGATCCTGACGGCCTACCGCCTCATCAAAGCCAAGTACGCGGACACCGCCTTCAGCGGCGAAGGCTCCCGGCTCAATGGTGGCCGCTGGAGCCCGCCCGGACTCCCGGTCGTCTATCTGGCCGGCTCGCTGCCGCTGGCGGTGCTCGAAATCCTGGTTCACCTGGAACGGCCAACAGTTCTCGGTAGCTACGTCTTCTTCGAGGTCAGCTTTTCGGAAGAAACGGTGCTCGCGCTCGACGATGACGACCTGCCCGAAGGCTGGCGCTCGGACCCGGAACCTCTCGCGACCGCCACCATAGGTGCAAACTGGATCTCAGGGCAAGCTTCGCTGCTGTTGCGGGTTCCCAGCGCGGTCGTACCGCAGAACCACAACTACCTGCTTAATCCGGCTCATCCCGACATCACTCGGGCCGAGATCGCCGGACCGTTTCCGTTCGATGTGGACCACCGGCTCGGATAGCAGGTCTGGCAGCGTCCGAAGTCGTGATCGCTAGCGACCAACCACCAGAACCTCGAGGTTACGCGGCCCATGGACACCCTCCACACGCTGCAACTCGATGTCCGACGTCGCCGAGGGACCGCTGATGAAGGTGAGCGCCCGGCCACCAGCTACCGCCTCCCGCAGGCTCCGTACCGCCTCCGGCACCGAGCCGAGGATCTGCTCGTCCCGCACGATGCACAGGTGGTAGTCGGGGATCAACGACAATGCGCGGCGGCCCTGACCGGGGCCGCCGTCCAGCACTATCGTTCCGGTGGGAGCGATCGCAAGTGCACAGGTCGTGATCACTCCGTCGACAGACGCCAGGGTCTCCAGGTCGACGGAGTCCCCCAACAGTTCGGGGCCGGCTGGTCGCCAGGCCTCCGGGAAGCCGGCGGGAACCAGCAACCGCGTGAAACGCCGGTCGGCGCAAGCAGTTGCGGCGATCTCGGCGATCTCGGTCTCCTCGACCACCCGAACGCCGGCGCGGTACTCGCCGACCATCTCGACGAATTGGGCCACCCGGACTTCCGTCGCCCGTTCGTCCCGCATCAGATAGGAACGCTCCACGGGCTCGCCAAGGTCGTCTGCGCTGCCGGCACCTCTGCCCGCCCCGGCGCCGGCGCCACCGCCTGTGCCCGCCAGTGCCGACCGGATCCTTGCCAGCATCGCCTCCCTGGTACTCACTGCCGATCACCGTGGCGTTTCTTCCACCACTCCCTGAAAAACTCCTTCGGCACCGCCCGCAGGTCCCGCGTGGCACTCCAGCCGCGCAGGTAACCGGGCAGGCTCTCGATCCGGCCCCGGCGTACGAAGGGCAGCTGCGCCACCCGGCTCACTCGCTGCGCCCGCTCGTACAGTCGCGGGCTGGCGAAAACCCGCGCGGCCGCCCGCATGGCCAGCCGCTCGGGATCCAGCGAGGACCGCAACCCGCCCCGCTCGCTTCTCGCTGCCACCACCTGCCCGCGCAGGTGCACCAGCAGCTCCGGAATGTTTATCTTCACCGGGCAGGCGTCGAAGCACGCGCCGCACAGCGTCGATGCGTAGGGAAGCGATTCGAAGCGGGCCAGCTCGCGCAGCTGCGGTGTGAGCACGGCCCCGATCGGACCGGGGTAGACCGAGCCGTACGCGTGCCCGCCGGTACGCTCGTAGACCGGGCAGGCGTTGAGGCAGGCGCTGCAGCGGATGCAGTGCAATGCTTCGCGGCCGACCTCGTTCGCCAGCACCTTGCTGCGGCCGTTGTCGAGCAGCACCAGGTGGAACTCCCGGGGACCGTCGACCTGATGGACTCCCGTCCAGAACGAGGTGTAGGGGTTCATCCGTTCGCCGGTGGAGGAGCGCGGCAGCAGTTGCAGGAACACCTCCATGTCCTGCCAGGACGGCACTAGCTTCTCGATCCCCATGACGGTGATCAGGGTTCGGGGCAGCGTGATGCACATGCGACCGTTGCCCTCCGACTCCACCACGCATACTGTGCCGGTTTCGGCCACCGCGAAGTTGGCGCCGCTGATGCCGACCGTCGTGCTCAGGAACTTCTGGCGCAAGTACTTGCGGGCGGCGCGGGTGAGGTCGGCGGGGTCGTCGCTCAACCCGGTCTCTCCCAGGGTCCGGGCGAACAGCTCCCTGATTTCCGAGCGATTCTTGTGGATCGCCGGAACCAGGATGTGGCTGGATGCCTCGCCGGCCAACTGGATTATCAGCTCGGCGAGATCGGTCTCGATGGCCTGCACGCCAGCGTCCGCCAGAGCGTCGTTGAGGCGGATCTCGTCGGTAGTGAGCGACTTGACCTTGATCGCCTCGGAAGAACCGGTTCGCCGCACCAGCTCACCGACGATGCGATTCGCCTCGTCGCCATCCTCGGCCCAGTGCACGGTGCCGCCGGCGGCAGTCACCCGCTCCTCCAGTTGCAACAGGTAGGAGTCGAGGTTTCGCATCGTCTGCGCCTTGATGCGCCGGCCGGCCTCGCGCAACTGCTCCCAGTCGGGCAGTTCGGCGGTCAGTGCAAGGCGCTTGGCACGGATTGCGCTGGTGGCCTTGCCCAGGTTGCGCCTCAACTGGGAGTCTTCGAGCGCCACCTTCGCCGCGTCGGGAAACGGCACCATCGGTAGCTCAAGGCGTGACATCGGCGCCCTCCACCCGGCCGCTGCGACTGTGGCCGATCCCGCCAGCGCCATCCGCGTCCCCGCTCACATCTCGAGTGCGGCCGATCCAGCCACCATCGATCCCGCCCCTGTTCTCCTCAGTACGGCCGCCACTATCCGCCGGCGCCTCCGCTGCATCATCCATCGTGCTGGCGAGGATCTCGGCGAGATGGACTGCCCGCACGCCGGTTCGGCCCCGCGACAACGCTCCACCAATGTGCATCAGGCAGGAGTTGTCGGCCGCCACGCACGCTTCCGCTTTGGTGGAGAGCACGTTGGCCACCTTGTCGCTCAGCATCGCCATGCTCGTATCGGAATTCTTCACGGCGAAGGTGCCGCCGAAGCCACAGCACGTTTCGGCATCGGGCAACTGCACGATCTCGATACCGCGCACCGCCCGAAGCAGCTT
Source organism: Trueperaceae bacterium (assembly GCA_040905465.1). Classification (GTDB taxonomy): domain Bacteria; phylum Deinococcota; class Deinococci; order Deinococcales; family Trueperaceae; genus DASVCN01. The sequence continues at coordinate 127,240 of JBBDRK010000049.1, forward strand.
CAGCGGAGCGTCACCCACCCGAATCGCACGCAGGCTGTGACATGTGGGGTGATAGGTCACGCGGTGCGGGTAGTAGGCGCCCACGTCCTCAACCCCCAGTTGCCCCACCAGGAACTCCGAGAGTTCGAAGGTGCGCTCCCCCACCGCTTCGACGGCCGCAACCAGTTCTTCGTCACCAACCTGCCGGGCGAGGTACGGGTAGAACTCGCGTACCATCCCCACGCATGAAGCCGACGGCGCCACGACCGCGTCGCCGCCGGCGAATACCTCGACGAAACGGCGGGCCAAGGTCAGGGCCTCCTGCTGGTAACCGGTGTTGAAGTGCATCTGCCCGCAGCACGTTTGCGCGGCCGGGAAGTCCACCTGCAAGCCGACTCGTTCCAGCACCCGCGTCATTGCCACCGCCGCCTCGGGATAGAGCGTGTCTACATAGCAGGGGACGAAGAGTGAGACTTGCAAGAGCGGCTCCTTCCAGCAAGCGGCAGGATCAGGTATCGGCGTCTACATTACCGCGGCACCGTAAGCACGATCTTGCCGATGTTCCTGTTCGCTTCCATGTAGGCGTGAGCCTCCTCGGCCTGGTCGATCGGAAAGGTTCGGTCGATCACCGGCCGCAGCACCCCGCTCTGCAGGTCGGCACCGAATCGCGCCAGGAACTCGTCCTTGAGAGAGATCTTCTCTGCAACCGGTCTGCTTCGCAGCGTCGCGCCGACCAGTTCCAGTCGTTTGCGGGTCAGGCTGTAGATGTCGAGCTCGAGCTTGCTCCCGCTCAACGCCGCCACGAAAACCAGCCGCCCCCGGACGTTCATGAGCCGCAGGTTTCGGTCGAAGTACTCCCTGCCCACCATGTCGACGACGACATCGACGCCACCCCCCGAGAGGAGCGCGCCGAGCCTCTCTTCGAAATCCTCTTCCCGGTAATTGACGGCAATCTCCGCGCCCAACGCCTCGCACGCCTCGGTCTTCGCCCGGCTTCCTGCCGTCGCGAACACCCGGCAGCCGGCCCTGTGGGCCATCTGGATTGCAGCCGTGCCCACGCCGCTCGCTCCGGCGTGGATCAGAACCGTCTCCCCAGGCTTGAGTCGGCCCTCCCAGAACAACGCGGAGAACGCCGTAAGGAACACCTCCGGAACCGCGGCGGCCTCCGTGAGCGTGAGTGAGGCGGGAACCGGAATCAGCATGGCAGCCGGCACCACCGCCTCTTCGGCGTAGCCGCCGCCCGGCAGGAGGGCACACACCCGGTCCCCCACCGACCAACCGCCGACCTCCGCGCCCAGTTCGCGGACCAGCCCCGCCATTTCCAGGCCCATGATCTCGCTGGCACCCGGCGGCGGGGGATAGTTGCCCGCCCGCTGCAGCAGGTCGGCACGGTTGAGTGCGGCGGCGTGCACGTCCACCCGAACCTCGTCGGGGGCGAGTTTCGGGGCCGCGACCTCCGACCAGCGCAGAGGTGCGCCCGCCTCCTGTTCACCGACGATGATCGCCTTCACAGTTCGACTCCTTTCGAACTCCGCCGCATCGGGGTCGTTCGCGCATGGGTCATTCGCGTCCGGGTCATTCGCAACCTCGCCGGAAGCGGGCGGGTCGGATGCGGGCGGACTGTTCGCGCCACGGTCGGTAGCGGCCGGGTCATCCGCGCCCGCGTCGGTAGTGGGCGGGTCGGTAGCGCCGGGGTCATTCGCGCCCGCGTCGGTAACGCGCAGCGCCTGCCTCGGTAACGTACCCTTCGTTCAGGTCGCGCTCAAGCAGCTCCGGAGCGCGCTCCTCCGGCAAGCCGAAGCCGCTTCCTCCCGGCATGTCAATGGTGACGACATCCGCCGGCGTCCTCAACTCCGCCATGCCGTGCAGCTCGCCGTTCTCGAGCCGCCCTTCGGGAGTGTCCAGCGCGACTCCGGCCAGGCTGCCCGCCTGCCCGCCGTGCAAGCCCGGCGTCGCTACGATCATTCCTTGCGGATGAAGCGAGAGCAGGGAGGCCTGGCCGTCATCGAACAGCTTGCGCAGCCGCAACCGCTGACCGAGTCCGCCGCGGTGCCGGCCCGGGCCGCCGCTGTCGGCGATGAACGCCTTCTCCTCCACCAATAACGGCGTGCGCGTTTCGAACATCTCGATCGAGGTGTTGCCTGCCGACGTGGGGTAGAGCAGCGCGCTCTGGCCGTCACCTGAGAGGCTGGCGCCTTGCCCGCCACCCTGGAATACGTGATCGTTGTAAACGTTGCCCTCGGCGTCCCGGCCGTAGGCGGCGGCTCCCATCGGCAGCCCGGTAAACGCCTGCACCCGCTCCGGCAGGACCTCTGCTAGCGCGGCGAAGATCGCCGGAGCACAGTACCAGCCCGTCTGGGTGCGTTGGTTCACGGCCGCCGGATAGACGCAGTTGAGGACGCTACCTTCAGGCGCCGTCACCTCGATCGGCCGGAAGCAGCCGGCGTTCGACGGTATGTCGGGCGTGAGAATGCACTTAAGTGCGTAAACGGTATGAGCAGCGGTGTAGTTCATGGTGCAGTTGATTCCGCCCATAGGCTGCTCGGGGGGCGCCTCCCAGTCGACATGCAGCGTTTCCCCGGCGACCGTGATCGATACCGCCAGCTCGAGCGGCTCGGCGTGGCCGTCGAACTTCACCCGACTGCGGTACACGCCGTCGGGAACCGCCGCAACCGCCTCGCGCATGGCGCCCTCGGCGCGCGACTGTACCTCGTAGGCCAGGGCCCGCAGGTCGTTCAGCTCGTAGGCTTCCATGAACGACAGCAACCGGTGCATCGCCACCTTGTTGGCGCTGTGTTGCGCCTGGATGTCGCCCAGCACCATCTCGCCCTTGCGCACGTTGCGCTCGATGAGGGCGAACAGGCTCGCGTTCGGGACGCCGGCCTCGTAGAGCTTCATAGGTGGAATCTGCAGCCCCTCCTCATACACCTCGCGAACCGACTGGTAGTGCCTGGTACCGCCGATATCCGAACAGTGAGCGATTGAGCCCACCAGCGCAACCAGGTCGCCGTGGCGGAAGACAGGAGTGACCAGCGCCACGTCGAAGAGGTGGCCGGCGCACAGCCACGGATCGTTGGTGACGAGTACGTCACCCTCACGCAGCGTCTCCTTCGGAAACTGCTCGAGCAGCGCCTTCACCGCCCGCGGCAGGGTGAGGTTGAAGACCGGCATCGAGCGAGGTGAGTGGGCCAACGACTCGCCGTCGGCATCGAGCAGTTCGCAGCCGAAATCCTGAGCTTCGCCGATGATGGTGCTGAAAGCGGTCCGCCAGATCGTGATCCAGCACTCCTCGGTAATGTTTACCAGACGGCTCCACATCACCTCCAGGCTCACCGGATCGAAGGCGGGCTTGGGGGTTGCTCCACTCATCTGTGCACTTCCGAAATCTTCACGTGAGTCATCCTTCGTTCTTTCGAAGCGCATGGACCGGCCGCCCGGCAGCGACGTCGATAGACACCCTCAGGTTGCCGGCGTCGTCCACCTGCAACAGGTCGCCGGGGGGAATCACGGTGGTGCTTTCGCGCTCCTCGACTATGAGCGGACCATCGATCCGAGCGCCCAAGGGCAGGGCTTCGCGGCCGTAGACCGGCGTCTCGACAAAACCGCGCGTTTCCGGGAAGTACGCCGAGCGCATCCCCTTGGGCGCCAACGGCGCGGCGGCCCGTGAAGGGTCGGCATGCAGGTCTACCCGCGGCTCCGGCCCGATGCCGCGCAGCCGCCAGCTCATCGCCATCGGCCGGTATCCCGCCAGCACATTGTGGTAGCGCTCGCCGTATACGCGCTCGAAGGCCTCGCTGAGGGCCGGGCCGATCGACTCATCTATCGGCCCGCCCGGCAAAGGCACCTCGATCTCATGGAACTGGCCGATCAGGCGAGCCTCCACGGAGCGTTCGATGCGCACGTCGCCGCCGTTCACGCCGGCACGCCCGAGCAGCGCTCGCGCCTCGCGTTCCATCTCGGCGAACAGTTCGGCAATGGCAGTCCAGGTGAGGGTGTCGAATGCGCCGGGGTAGGAACGGACGATCTCGAAGCTGGTGGGCGCAACCAGGAAGCCGAGCGCCGACGCCACCCCCGACACCGGCGGAACAAGCATGCTCCGGGCGCCGAGGATTCGAGCGACCCGCGCCGCATGGGCCGGTCCCGCACCCCCGAAGGCCAATAGCGGAAAATCGCGCGGGTCCTGATCCTTCTCGATGATGTGTACCCTCGCGGCCCGCGCCATGCTCTCGCATACCACTTGGTGGACACCCCAGGCAGCCTCCACTGCGTCCATTTCCAGGTCGCGCCCGAGCGCCCCCAGACTGCGCCGTGATGCATCGGCGTCGAGCCGCATGCTCCCGCCCAGAAAGAACTCCGGGTCGTAGTAACCCAGCAGAAGGCAGGCGTCGGTTACCGTCGGTTCGGTACCGCCTCGACCGTAGCAGGCCGGTCCGGGATCGGCGGATGCGCTCTGCGGCCCCACTTTCAGCAGGCCCAACTGATCGCGGCGGGCGATCGAACCGCCTCCTGCCCCGATCTCGATCATGTCCACCACCGGCGCCCTTATCGGCAGACCGGAACCCCGCTTGAACCGGTGCACCCGGCCTGCTTCCATCTCGGCGGCGATGTCGGGCCTCCCGTTTTGAATGAGGCAGGCCTTGGCGGTGGTGCCGCCCATATCGAAAGACAGCAGGTTCCGCTCGCCGGCCCTGCGCCCAAGATAGGCGGTCGCCAAAGCCCCGCCGGCCGGCCCGGACTCGAGCAGGCGGATCGGGTAGCGACGGGCGATCTCCGGTGAGGCGATGCCGCCGCTGCTGAGCATCAGCGAGAAGCGGCCCAGGAAACCGCTCTCAGCCAAGGCTGCCTCGATGCGCGCGAGGTAACGGTCCATCAAGGGCTGTACGTAGGCGTTGCAGGCGGTCGTGTTGGTCCGCTCGTACTCGCGTATCTCCGGCACCACGTCGTACGACGCGCTCACGTAGAGGCCAGGGTGACGCCGGCTGACCCGCTCTGCGACGGCCCGCTCATGATCCGGGTTGCGGTAGCTGTGGAGCAGGCAGATCGCCAGCGCCTCGACACCGTCATCAACCAGTCGGTCGACCAGGGCGTCGACCTGCTCGAGGTCGATCGGCCGGAGGACCTCCCCGTCGCGGCTGAGGCGCTCGTCCAGCTCGAGGCGGTGTCTGCGCGGAACGACCGGTTCAGGGTAGTTCAGGAACAGGTCGTATATGTCGTAGCGCTGCTCGTGCCCCATCTCGAGCACGTCGCGGAATCCGCGGGTGGTCAAGAGGCCGGTCGGACGTCCGCGACGCTCGATGACGGCGTTGGTCACGAGCGTGGTTCCGTGGATCACGGCGTCTACCTGGGTAAGCTCCACGCCGGCCATGGCGAGCAGTTCCTGCAACCCCTGCAGGGCACCGACCGCCGGATCGTCGGGGGTGGTCAGGCACTTGTGCAACTGCAGTTGATCGTTCGTGCGGTCGAGCAGAACCAGGTCGGTAAAGGTTCCGCCGATGTCGAGACCTACCTGAAAGTCTTGCCGTCCGGCGCTGCTCACTTGTTGGCCACCCGCTGCAACTGCGTCATCGGTCCGTACAGGCCAACCAGCCGTTCGAACTCCACCGGATCGTAGAAACTGAGTTCACCCGCGCCGAAGCGCTTTGCGACTTCGATCGCGAACTGGCCCGCCGCGGCGGCGTCTTCGGGCTGGGTAGCGCCGGTGGCGCAACCCGGCACCGGCACCTCGGCGGTCAGGGCAACGCCGACCACCGGAGCGTTCGTGGAGACGGCGGGTTGCATTATCGAGTTGATGTGGAACACCTCGTTCCCATAAGGGGTGATGTCCTGCATGGTGATGGGTAACACCAGCGGACGTTTGCCGGTGACCCAGCCAAGCGTGTCGAGCAGGTCATCCGCCACGCGTACGATCCAGCCCTGTACCACCGTTGCGGTGATCGCCACGCCGCGCTGGTTGATCACCCGGTTACCGCGGGTGGTGTCGATGGAAAGCACCGCGTCCATCTCGGGCACGACCTCGTGGTCGTTCATGAGAGCCGAGTCGACGGGCGAGCCCATCAGCGGAACCGGTTGGTGCGGCCGCACCGGAGCGTCGGGGCAAACGTGGGTAGTGATGATCACGTCCCCGGCAAGCCGGTCTCCGGCCGCGACCATCTCTATCAGCTTGCGGGCGGCGGCCAGCGCTGCCAGCGCGCCGTCACCGTCGGATACGTGACCGACAAGCGCCGGCCGAGCTCCCGAACCACCCAGCCGGCCGATTACGCCGAGAGTCGGGGCGTCTCCCCCGGCCGTTTTGCCTTTCAGTCCCGGAATCCGCACGCTCACGTGATCGGTCCCGCCGATTTCGCCTCGCAGGCGGCGTACCGTAACCTCCGCCAGGCCGCTCGCCTGCAGCGCGTCTTTTACTGTCTCTCCGCTGGCGTCGGGTCGGTCCAGAACGTCCAGGAGCTCGATGACCTGGCGCAGGATCATGGGGCTGCCGCTACGGCGCGCTGCGCTTTCGTGCAGTCGTGGTCTCGACCAAGAATCACAGGGCCACCTCGGCCGCCAGCCTGGCGGCCAACGAGCGCGCAAGCACTACCTGCCCCGGAAACGCCTCTCTTGCCGCGTCGCGCATCCGGAGGTCGTAACCGAAGCAGTCGAGGAAGCAGACCGCGGCTCCAGCGTCCGCCGCCCTCCCCGCGGCAGCGGCGACTCCCGGCACCGGATCGCTGCAATACGGGTCGGCATCCACGACGAAAGCGTCCACTCCCATCGACGACCACTTGCGCCGCGCCTGCGTGACCTGACTGGCCAGCGGCGTCAGCGAAGCTACCCGCCCACCAGCCGCCAGTGCCGTCACTACCGCGTACAAAGCCGACTGAGGCGCAAGCAGCGGACGACGATGGCGGAAACTGGGGAACTCGCCGGTGCACATGAGGAGCGTTACCCCCACTCCCTCGTCCTCGAGGTCTTCTATCTGAGCCTGCAGACGCGGCAGCAGGTGGCGCTTGGCGACCTCGACCGAGCGACCGTCCTGCAAAAGCGTGATCAGCCGATAGTCGTCTTCGCTCGGCGACATCTCCGCAATTTCACCGTCGGTGACGCCGTCGAGGGCCCCGCGTTCGAGAACCCGCACATCGCCGAGCACCTTGCGCACGTCGCTGGCAAGCCCGTCCCGCCTGGGCGCCTGGCCGATCGTCAGCAAACCGATGGTAGGTGAGCTCATCGTTTCTCTCCGTAAACGGACCCCAGGCCCACGAAACGCTCGGTGAGGATGACGGCCAGCACGGTTATAGCTACGCTCACGGTCGATGCCGCGGCGGCGGTCGGGTCGAACGAGAACCGCAGGTAGTCGAACAGTTGCACCGGCAGGGTCGTGGTGCCGATGCCTGAGAGAAGCAGCGAGATCGGGAACTGGTCGAAGCTGGTGATGAATGCCAGCACCGCCCCGGAAACCACGCCGCCCTTGATCATCGGCAGCGTGATCCTCCGGAAGGTAGTGAAGGGTCCGGCGCCCAGGCTACGCGACGCCTCTTCTATCGACGAGTCGAAGCGAACCAGCACCGAGGTCACGGAGATGAAAACGAACGGCGTACACACCAGAACGTGACCCACCCCCAGTGCGAAACCGCCGCTGGTACCGACACCGATGGCGTAGAAGTAGATGAGCAGGGCGATGCCGGTGAGGATGGACGGGAAGGCGAGGGGCGCCACGAACAGCACGCGCAGGAAATCGCGCAGGCGGCGCGCATGGCGCACCACGAACAGGCTGGCCAGGGTGCCGAGAACGGTTGCCACGAAGGTGACCCAGAGCGCCAGCCGCAACGAGAAGCCCAGCGCCCTCATGAACGGCCGGTTCTGAAAGAAGTTCTCGAACCAGCGCAGCGAGAAACCTTCGGGCGGGAACGTCAGGTACTCACCGGAGTTGAATGCCGCCAGCACCACGATCACTATCGGGGCCAGCAGGAAGGCGAACATCAACGTCACGAAGGCCGGAAACAGCAGTCTTCCGGGTCCGGCCATCACGCGATCCCCTTCATCGCGCGAGACATTATCCGGTTGAACAGCGTGATCGTCCCGACGGTAACGGCGAACAAGACCATGGCGAGGGCACTGCCGAGCGGCCAATTGAACAGATCCATCACCGCCTGCACGATCAGGAGAGGAGCGGTGAGAACGTTGTAGCCGCCAAGCAGGGAAGGGATAACATAGGCGCTCACGGACAGCACGAATACCAGCACGGTGCCTGCTGCCACGCCCGGCAGGCTGAGGGGCCACACTACCCGCCAGAACGTGGTCCAGGCCGAGGCGCCGAGACTGCGCGACGCCTTCTCGAGCTCGGGATCGACATCGGAGAGGGCGTTCATGAGCGAGATCACCATGAACGGCATGTAGACGTGGATCAGGCCTATCCAGACCCCGGTCTGGTTGTACATCAGCTTGCGCGCGCCGATCCCCATCCAGTTCAGGAACTGGTTCACCAATCCGGTGTCGGACAGCAGGATCATCCAGCCGTAACTGCGCACCACCACGCCTACCAACAGCGGCGCAAGGACCAGCGCCAGAAGTATGCCTTTCCGTTTGCTCGACGAGCGTGCCATGAAATAGGCGACCGGATAACTCAGCGCCAGGGTCGCCGCAGCGGTGACGATGGCGAACCAGAAGGTGAGCCCGATAATCTCCCAGTTGAAGCCGTCGCTGAGGACATTGGCGTAGTTGGCGAGGGTGGCGACGTGATAGTACGGCTCGTCGTATGCGCGTGTGAGGAAGCTGATGTAGAGCATGTTGGCGTAAGGCAGAACGAAGAAGAAGAACAGCATCACCATGCCCGGAAGCAGCAACAACCATGAGCGCCAGTTGCGATCAGGCGCAGCCGGGCGCTGCGGCCGACGGGGCACCGAAGCGGCGGCGCTCACACCGACGGACCGTTTCCGGAAACAGGCTTGGAGCCCACCACCCAGGTCTTGTGCGCCGGGAAACGAAGCTCGACCGGCGAACCGGGCGGGAACTCCTCGCCGGCAACCGCCTGGACTCGCAGCGACAGCCCGCCCGCGGCCTCCACCTGGTAATCGACGATGCTGCCGAGATAGGCCAGTTCACGCACCTGCCCGGTGACGACGGTGAAATCGCCTTCGCGCCGCAATCCCGGCGCGCCGCTGCCTTCGCTCATGGTGAACGCCTCCGGCCGAACGCAAACCAGCACATCCTTGCCCGCCCCGAGCTCACTGCCGCCGCGCGCGGCGATCTCGCCCCACTGCGAGGCGATAGTCACGGCTCCGTCCCGGTTGGAAGTGACCTGACCGGCGATCAGATTGGCGAGCCCGATGAAGTCGGCTACCCGCGCCGAGGCGGGCCGCTCGTAGATCTCCTTGGGGGCGCCGAGCTGGTGCAGCTCGCCATCCATCATTACGGCGATGCGGTCCGCCAACACCAGCGCCTCGGACTGGTCGTGTGTCACATAAATAGTGGTGATTCCGAACTCCCGCTGCAACTCACGGATATAGAAGCGCATCTCTTCGCGCAGCTTGGCGTCGAGGTTGGCCAGCGGTTCGTCCAGGAGAAGCACCGAGGGATTGATAACCAGGGCTCGAGCCAAAGCTGTTCGCTGCTGTTGGCCGCCCGAGATCTGGCGAGTGTAGCGGTCGCCCAGGCCGTTGAGTTGGACCTTGGCGAGCATGGCTTCGACCCGGCGGGTGACCTCGGACGCGTCGACGGCACGCATCTGAAGTCCATAGGCGACATTCTGGGTCACCGTCATATGGGGAAACAGGGCGTAGTTCTGAAAGACCATGCCGACGTTGCGCCGTTCGGGCGCCAGGTTGGTGACGTCCTGCTCGCCGAAGCGGATTGCGCCGGCGGTCGGGCGTTCAAAGCCCGCCACCATCCGCAGCGTCGTGGTCTTGCCGCACCCCGAGGGCCCCAGGAAGGCGATCAGCTCGCCCTCCTGGAGATCGAGGCGCATCCTGTCTACAGCGGTGATGGCGCCAAAGCGCTTGGTCACCTCTTCGATATGGATACTTGCCACCGTAGCTTCAGTTCCCCCTGATTTCACGGTTCCAGCGGTTCACCATGTCCTCGCGGGGGCCGGCGTTGAGCCACAACCAGTCCCACTGGTGGATCTGATCGACCTCGGCGGCGGTTACCGGGATGAGGTTGGCGAGCTCACCCTCGATGGCTACCTCGGTGTTGGCCGGGGTGACGTAGTAGTTCTCGGCCCATACCTGTTGGGTCTCGGTGTCCAGCATGTAGTCGATGAACGCGAAAGCCAGGTCCTCGACGTCCGTGCCGGCGGTGACGTTCATGTTCTGTTCGAACATGAAGAGGCCTTCGGAGGGGATCACGAATTCGAGCGGCACCCCTTGCAGCTTCAGGCGAGCCACGGCGGCGGCGTCGAGGATTCCCAGGTGGACTTCGCCTTGCACGAGAAGGTTCTCCATGTCACCGGAGAAGTCGGTCTGCTTGAACGGACGAAGTTCCTGGAGCAGGTCGAAGCCAACGTCGTAGTTCTTGGGGTCGCCGGTCTGTATTTCCGCGAGCATCATAAGGAACATCGGAGCGGCCGAGTTGGCGATGTTGTAGATGCCGACATTGCCGCGGTATTCCTCGTTCCAGAGGTCCATCCAGGACTCCGGCGGGTTCTCGACCAGGTCGGTGCGGTAAGCGATCCCCAGCGGCTGCAGCAGGCCGAGCACGCCGATGTCGTCCGGAAGCCGGAGTGCGGGATGCACCTTTTCGAGGTTGGGCACCTTCTCCTCGTTGAGCGGAACGAAGCGGTTCTCCAGGCGGCCGGAGCTGATCCAGGTCTCGTTGGCGATCACCACGTCGTAGGGCGGGTTGGTTCGACCGGCGGCACGAAGGTTCGCCATCCAGTCACGGGAGAGACCGGTGGCCAGCTCGACGGTTGCGCCGGTTTCCTCCTCGAACGGGGGGAGGATAGTGTCGTTCAGGAACTCCTGCCAGCTGCCGCCGTAACTGGTGACAACCAGCGTCTGGCCCTGGAATGGTTTGTCCTGCGCCAGAGCGCTGCCGGCCAGCCCGAACAGAGCGATGGTTGTGGCGAAGGCGAGGTTCTTCACGAGCGATTTCGGGTGCATGCGTTCTCCTTTGGGGTAATTGCGAATGAAGCCACTTACTTGACGTCCTGCGGTCTACTCCTTCCTGGCATCGAGCCCGAATCGGCTCAATCTGCCATGCGACGGTCTGGCTGTTGCCCTCGACCGAACCGTCGAGCGAGGGAATCTGCGGCGTGCTGCAGCGAGGGCAGCATCGTGAGGGCGCGCTCCCGATCGAATCGATAGGCGGGGGCTCCGATGGATAGGCCGGCCAATACGCGGCCATCGGCGCCGCGAACCGGCACACCGATTGCGGCTGCGCCGGGGGTGAGCTGGGAGGAGGTGTAGGCGAAGCCGGCGCGGGCGACCGAACGCATCTCCTGCTTCGCCTGCGCCCGAAGCTCCGGCTGGACCACGGTGCGCGCCAGGATCGACGACCGCTCCGCGTCCTCCAGAAACGCGAGCACCACCGAGTTCGAGGCCCCGAGGTGGAGCGGGCTGGCAGTCCCAACATCGATGAGCAGTCGCACCTCCTGAGGGGTGTTGACGCGGGCGATGCAGAGCGCATGCAGACCGTCCCGAACCATCATGAACGCGGTCTCGCCGGTCCTGTCGACCAGGTCCTGAAGGATGGGCTGGGCGGCGGCGGCCAGCGCATCGAAGTCTCGCGAGCGCCGGGCCAAGGTCCACAGTCGAAAGCCGAGATGGTATCGCGAGTCACTCGGGTCCTGATCGATGAACTGCATCGACTTGAGAGTGCCGAGCAGCCGGTGCACAGTACTTTTGGGCATTCCCAGGTGGCCGGCCAGGTCTTGCAACGCCCAGTGGGAGCGCTGCTCGAAGGCGGTCAGCACGTATAGCACCTTCTCGGCCGCGGAGGCGCTGGAGGCGTCCCGCGGAGTTCGGTCGCCCGTGTCCAGCGACGTCGCGCCGGTTCCGCCTGATAGAACCTCAATTCCATTCATGTGGTTGCACGATAATGCGTAGCGGTAGCGCTGTCAACTCAGCTGTCGCGGCCGGTCGGGTCATCGAGACGCAGTACCACGCGGTACTTCAGTGTGACTGGACCACCTGTTCGAGAACGTCCGGGTCGGACATCAGGTCGGCTGCTATCGACGCCAGTATCCGTGCCCCATCCAGAACGGTGCGATCTCCACGAGCACTTCGGGCAGCTTCACGGAAAGCCTCCGTGTGCGGCAGCGCGGTGTCGTCGATGGCCAGCATCGCGTGGAGAGAAGGTAGTTGCTGGGACACGTTGCCCATGTCCGTAGATCCGGCCGCGTCACTCTGACTCCACGACGAAACCTTGCGGCCGACCCTGGCGGAATGCGCCTCGAACCGTGACGCGAGAGCGGTGTTGGTGCGCAACTCTCGATAAGCGGGTGAGGCATCGGCGACCTCGACGGTGGCGCCCGTCATCAACGCGGCGCCCTCGACCACGTTTCGCAGGCGCGGAGCCAGATCGTCGAAGAGATAGGCGCCGTCCGAGGCCCGTCCCACCAGCAGCATCTCGGCCCGCTCGGGGATGATGTTCGCTGCGTCGCCTCCGTGGGTGACGATGGCATGCATTCGCACGTCGGGCCGGACCTGCTGGCGGAGCGCGTCGAGGCCGCTGAACGCCAGGCGGACGGCGTCCAACGCGTTCACACCCAGGTGTGGCGCCAGCGCGGCATGCGCCGGCTTTCCGCGAAATCGGACGTGCCACTTGAAACTGGCGAGCATGGCGATTCCCGACTGGTCCAGGTGGTACGGATGAATCATCATCGCGGCGTCGACGTCGTCGAAGACGCCCGCTTCAATCAGGATCGCCTTGCCGCCGCCGCCCTCTTCGGCGGGCGTTCCGATTACCAGTAACTTGCCGGGCAGCTTACCCATCAACGGAGCAAGTGCGAGACCTGCGCCGATCGCCGCGGTGGCGATGATGTTGTGACCGCAGCCGTGTCCCAGGCCCTCCAGTGCGTCGTACTCCGCGAGCACCGCCACCGTGGGTCCAGCTCCCGTGCCCGGCAACTCCGCTCGAAAGGCCGTGGCCAGGCCGCCGACTCCTCGCTCGAGCTGGAAACCTGCCTCTTCGAGCGTGCCGGCAAGGACCGAGCTCGCCTGAATCTCCTGGAACCTGATCTCCGGATTCGCGTGAATTCGGTGGCTCAGCTCGAGCAGTTCCGCTTCTCGAGCGGCGACAAAGGTATCGATGGCGGCATAGCCTTCGTTTGTCACGATGTTCTCCTCCGGTTCACCACCGCTCGATACGGCAGATGTGGCGTCAGCGATAGCGGGTAGGATAATGCATGCCGAGCACTCCAGCGCCATTCGCCCCGCGGGCTTCCTGCGCATGCGGCGGACGCGGTCGCTGATGAAAAGAACTCGAAGCGACGGAACTACAACCGTCACCGCCACACTCCCGGCATCCACTAATCGAGCGCGCTACCGCGCCTTCAGGGGCGAGCGCCTCACCGCCTACCTGTTCATACTGCCGGCGGTCTTCCTGATCGCCATCTTCGGCATCTTCCCGATCGGCTATACGTTCTACATGAGCCTCTATCGCTGGCGGATTCGCAAGGGGTCGTTCATCGGCTTCGACCATTACAGCGATCTGGTGGGCAACTGGGCGGCGGCGCTGGCGTTCATGGTGGGCTTGGCGGCCTTGCTGGTGGCTCACTGGCTGTGGACGAGCGCTTTCGCCCGCGAAGGATGGCGTCGCTGGCGCAGGTTGGCCGTCTCGCTCACGCTAATGGCGGCCGGCGTGTCGATCGCCCTTGGCTGGCGCACGATGATGGCCCTGGGAGACGACGAGTTCCTCGGATCCCTGGTGGTAACGCTCTACTATGCGCTCGGCACGGTACCTGTTCAGATCGCGCTGGCGCTCGTACTGGCAACCTTGCTGTTTCAGAAAATCCGCGGGAAGGAGGGGTTCCGAATGATCTACTTCCTCCCTTACGTCACGCCGCAGGTGGCCGCCGCAGTGGTGTTCGCGCAGATCTTCAGCCCCAGAGGCAGCAGCCTGGCGCCCGGCAGCAACAGCGTCGCCAATCAGGTGCTCGCCTGGTTTCGCATCGAACCGCAACGGTGGCTGTTCGAGCCGCGACCCCTCACCGAACTACTGTTCGGCGATCAGATCGCGGTTTTCAACGGCTGGCTCGCCGACTCGGGAGTCGCATGGCAACTGGGCGGACTGTGGCTGGGACCCAGCCTGGCCCTGGTGAGCATCATTCTGTTCGGCGTCTGGACCTACACGGGGCTGAACGTGGTGATTTTCCTGGCCGGCCTGGGCGGCATTCCGGTGGAGCTGTATGAGGCCGCCGAGATCGACGGAGCCAATTCACGGCAACGCTTCTGGAGCATCACGATTCCGCTTCTCTCGCCGGTGACCTACTACCTCACGCTGCTGGGCTTCATCGGCACATTGCAGGCTTTCAGCCAACTGTACGTGATGCGCTCGCCGTTCGCCCGAGGGACGGTCGATACCGCCAGCATCATGATCTTCGACACCTTCTACAAATCGAACAACTTCAGCCTGGCGGCGGCTCAGTCGTTCCTGCTCTTCTTCGTAATCCTGTTCGTGACCATCACCCAACAGCGGGTGATGGGGCGCAAGGTGTTCTATGGCTAGGGCGCTTGGCGGAGGAGCCTCCGGCCTGGGCTTCAGGCTCCGTCACCTACCGGTGTATTTCGTGCTGTTGCTCGGTGCGGTCGTCGCCATAACTCCCTTCTTCTACATGCTGTCGACATCTTTCATGACGCTCGGCGAGGCGATCAACCGGCAGTGGCTGCCGGCACAACCGCAGGTCGTGAACTTTGAACGCGCCTGGAACGAGGCCGACTTCGCCCGTTATTTCATGAACAGCGTGATCATCACCGCCACAACCATCGCCGGACTGCTGATTACCTCCACCCTTGCGGCCTACGCCTTCGCACGCATCCGCTTCCCTGCTCGCGACCTGATCTTCACGATCTTGCTGGCCACGCTGATGATCCCTGAAACGGTCACGTTCATCCCCCAGTACCTGATAATCCGCGGCGACGTCTTCCCACTACCCGGCGGCTCTTGGATCAATACCCTGCAGGCGCTCACCGTGCCGTTCATGGCCAATGCGGTGAGCATCTTCCTGTTGCGCCAGTTCTTCGCGCGCATCCCGTTCGACCTGTGGGACGCCGCCCGTATGGATGGCGCCGGACATCTGCGCTTCCTGGTGGCGGTGGTGGTGCCGATGAGCAAGCCGGTGATGCTCACCGTCACCCTGCTCGCTTTCATCACCTCCTGGAACGCCTTCCTGTGGCCGATCCTGGTGACCAACAACCCGACCTGGCGACCGCTGATGGTGGGCCTCTACAACTTCATGGGCGAGGCAGGGCCGGAGACGCACCTGCTGATGGCTGGCGCCATGATCACAATCGTGCCGGTGCTGGTGCTCTACTTCATCGCCCAGAAACAGTTCACCGAGGGGATCGCTACCTCCGGGCTGAAGGGCTGAGCGTCAGCTCGCCGACGATCCCTCGGAAGGCCAACTCCAGTTTCCTGTGCGCCTCGTCGAAGCGCTCCCCGCGCCAGTCCGGTGGCGACACTCCGCCGAGGTCTTCGCCGGCGGCCCGAAATGCGGGCGGGCGCCACGAATCTGACAGTTCCCTGACCTCCAGCCGGTAGAGTGAGGGGAACTACTCGCAAGCTTGAAGGGAGAGGGAATGAAGCGATTGAGGTGGATGCTGGGTCTGCTGGTTGCACTATCGCTCACGGCGGCAGTGGCCCAAGGCAACCGATACGAGAACGTCGATCCGAGCGGCCAGGAAGTGGTGTTCTGGCACGTTCACAGCGGTCCGAACGGCGAACTGCTGGAATCGATAGTCCAGGACTTCAACGAGACGAACGAGTACGGCATCACCGTGGTGGCCGAGCATCAGGGCAGCTATCCGGACATCTTCCAGAAGATTCTGCCGATCCTCGGCAGCGACGACATGCCCAACTTGCTCATCGCCTACCAGAACCAGGCCGCCACCTATCAGTTGGCGGATGCCCTGGTCGACATGCGGCCGTTGGTGGAGAGCGACCAGTGGGGCTTCGGCGAAGCCCGAGCCGACTTCTTCGAGGGCTTCGTGCAGTCGGACGTGTTCCCCAGCTTCGGTGGCGCTCAGCTTGGTTGGCCGCCGAACCGTTCTATGGAGGTCCTCTTCTACAACCAGCAGTGGCTCGAGGAGCTGGGCTTCGACAAGGCTCCCACCACGCCGGAAGAGTTTCGGGAAGTGACCTGCGCTGCCTCACAGAACCCGTTCAGCGAGGCGGCCGGCCAGGGGGCGATAGGCTTCGAGATGACCGTCGGCGCCAGCACCTTCGCCTCCATGGTCTTCGCCTTCGGCGGCAACGTCTACGACACGGAGAACAACCGCTACACCTACGACAGCCCTGAGGCGATCGAAGCGATGACCTTCGTGCAGGGCCTGATCGAGGACGGCTGCGCCGCCATCGAGACCGAACGCTACGGCGCTCAGGCGAACTTCGGGGTCGGTACCACCTTCTCCACCACCGGCTCCTCGGTGGGCATTCCCTACTACGAGCGGGCGGTAGAGGCGGGAGCTCAGTTCGAGTTCGACGTTGCAGCGATGCCGCACGCCACCCCGAATCCGGTGATGAACGTCTACGGCCCCTCGATCAGCATGGCCGACGTTGGCGGTCCCGAGGCGCACGTGGCCTCGTGGCTGTTCATCAAGCACCTGAGCACGCCCGAGGCGCAGGCCGAGTGGGCCCGCTTCACCAACTACTTCCCGGTGCGTGAGAGCGTTGCCCGCGAGCTGGACGAGTACTTCACCGCCAATCCCAAGTTCGAGACGGCCTTCGAGCTGCTGCCGTACGGGGTAGCCGAGCCGGCCACCCCCGGCTACGACTTCGTACGCGACCTGGTCGGCGACGCCATGGCCGCGATGTTCACCGGCGAGGACGTCGCCGAGACCTTGGCCGACCTGAACGAAGAGGCGAACGAGATCCTGCAGGACCAGCTCGCCGAGATGCAGAACTAACAGGCGCAGACTCAAAGGCGCAGACTCAAAGGGCTTGCAAGCCTGCGTCGAGCCGCAAGCCAACCGGTGTGCCGCGAGTTCGGCCCACCGGTTTTCGTCTGTCGCGTTCGATCGAATCAGGTCCAGCGCACCGCCAGACCGCAGCGGAAACCGCACCTGAGGTAGCCCTCTACCGCCGCACGTCCCGACGGTGTCGGCCGGACCCGGCTACAACGCCACCAGCACGATGAGCAGGACCACCACTGCCGCCAGCAGCAAGTAGAACAGGATCTTCGCCGCTCCCGCAGCCACACTGGCGACTCCGGTGAAACCGAGGGCGCCGGCGATGACCGCGACGATTGCGAGTCCGATAATCCATCCGAGCATTGCACCCCTCCTGCAGCTACGGTAGACCGGTACGCCCGTACCGTTTGTGCCCGGTCATCCGCTGCGAGGGGCAAGCGCCTACTCCTTGACGAAGAGTCTCCTCGGCACGTTGCTCAGGCACTCCGACCCGTTCTCCGCGATGAGGATGCTCTCGGTGATCTCCATCCCCCAGTCGTCGAACCACAGGCCCGGCATCAGGTGGAAGGTCATCCCCGGCTGCAATACGGTCTTGTCACCTGGCCGGAAGCTCATGGTCCGCTCCCCCCAGTCCGGTGGATAGCTCAGGCCGATCGGATAGCCGGCTCGACTCTCGCGCTCGATGCCGTAGCAGGCTATCGTCCGGGCGAAGGCCGCTTCCACCTCCTCGCAGGTATTTCCCGGCCGTGCCGCCTCCAGCGCCGCCTCGATACCTTCGAGCAGCGCGCCTTCGGCATGCGTGAACCTCTCGTCCGGCTTGCCGAGGAAGATCGTGCGCGACAGCGGGCAGTGGTAGCGTTTGTAACAGCCCGCGACCTCGAAATAGGTGCCGTAGCCCCGCTCCATCGGAGCATCGTCCCACGTCAGGTGGGGCGCGCATGCCTGAACGCCGGTAGGCAGGAGCGGCACTATCGAGGGGTAGTCGCCGCCGAATTCGTCGGTGCCCCGCACGGTAGTGGCGTAGATCTCGGCGACCAGGTCGTTCTTGCGCATTCCCGGCTCGATCACCTCGAGGATTCGCTGGTGCACCCGCTCCACGATACGCGCTGCCTTGCGCATGTATTCGATCTCCTGCTCCGACTTGATCGCTCGCTGCCAGTTCACCAGGCAGGTCGCATCCAGCAGGCGGCCATTCGGCAGGTTGCACTCGAGCGCGCGGAAGGCGGCGGCGCTGAAGTAGTAGTTGTCCATCTCCACGCCGATCGCCAGTTGGTCCCAGCCCCAATCGCGAATGATCAGCGCGAGGTACTCCATCGGGTGGCACTCGGAGGACTGTACGAAGCGGTCGGGGTAGCCCATCACCCGGTCATCGTTCATGTAGACCGTGTGCTTGGCACCGGTGACGTCGTGCATGCGGCCGTACCAGAGTGGCTCGCCCTGGTCCGGGACGAGGACACACTGGTGGACGTAGAAGGACCAGCCGTCGTAGCCGGTCAACCAGGCCATGTTCGAAGGGTCGCTGACGATGAGCAGGTTGATCCCTCGCTCGCTCATCGCGCGTTGCGTCTTGCTGAGACGCTGAGCATATTCCTGCCGGCTGAAGTTGAGCTTGTCGTTCATGCCCGTTCCTTCGGAGGCCGCACGCGGCCATGTGATGTGATCACGCATCGAACGTGACCCCTTTGCTGCCAGCACCGACTGGGGTGCTACCAACCGCCCTGGCGTAGGCCAGAGCGGCAATGGCCGTGTCTTGGGCACCGGTGCCGGTAAGGTCGCACACGGTGATCTGCCGCGCGCCGGTTCGGCCCGCCACTTTGCCGGCGATGACCTCGCCGAGCTCGGGAAAACTGCTGTCCTCCGGAACCACTCCGGCCAGAACGGCATGGTGCAGCTCGCCCAGCTTGCGGCTTTGGCTCAGCCGGTCGCAAACGAACCGGTCCGCCCGCACGAGCACGCTCGGGTCGAGCTCGTTCTTGTGCTCGGAGTCCGAGCCCATGGCTGTGACGTGCACGCCGGGCTGCAGCCACTCGCCGCGCACCAGCGGTTCCCGGCTGGGCGTGGTGGTGACGACGATGTCGCTCTCCCGTACCGCACGTTCGGGCGAACCGACCGGTACCACGCCGATGCCCAGCCTCTCGCTCATCTCTTCGGCGTACTGCCGTGCCTTGTCCTCACGCCGCGCCCACACCAGAGCCCGTTCTATCGGCCGCACCAGAGTCAGGGCCTCCAGTTGCAGCCGAGCCTGAGCGCCGGCGCCGATGATTCCGGCCGTACCGCTCTCCGGACGTGACAGCGAGCGCGCGGCAACTGCGCCGGCCGCGGCGGTTCGCACATCGGTGAGATAGCCGTTGTCGAGAAGGAGGGCCAGCACCTGACCGGTCGTGCTGCTCAGCAAAATCATCAGCCCGCCCAGGCTGGGTAGCCCCAGCTTCGGATTGTCGAAGAAGCCCGGACTCACCTTTATGGCGAAGCTGTCCAGCCCCGGCAGGTAGGCGCTCTTCACGTCGACCTCGCCGTTGTGCTCGCGGATGTCGAGCCTCATTACCGGCGGCATCACCACGTCGCTGGTCGCCAGCAACCGAAAGCACTCCTCTACGGCATCAACGGCCCTCCTGTCGAGCGGCACCAGCGACCTGAGTTCCGATTCGTTCAGAAGCCGCACGCTCGCCATGTCAATCGCCTCCCCGGTCAGGCCGCGACCCTTTGGTTGGCGCCGTCCTCGTTACTCCGGCGCGTCCCTGCTGCTCCGCCGCACTGCCGTCGTATGCCGCTGTCAGCCGGGCGTGCAGTTCGCCGTCTATGTTCCCGCCGCTGAGCAGGACTACCGTCGTCTCGAAACGCCCATGGTCCCGGTGGCGGCTGTCGGACACGTTGGTCGAATAGACTCCAGGCGCAGCTTTGCGACCAGCGGCCTCGGCAAGCAGTCCCGCGATTCCCACCGCCCCGGCGCCCTCGACGACCTGCCCCTCCATCCAGTGGGCATGCCCGATGGCGGCCGCCAGCGACTCTTCGCCCACCAGCAGGTGCTCATCCACCAGTGAGCGCACCATCTCGAAGGTGAAGCGGTTATCGCGGCCGATACCCCCGCCGAGCGAGTCCGCCAGGCTCTCCGGCTCCTCCACCTCGACCGGCTTGCCGGCCTCCAGGCTTCGGTACATCGCGCAGCCCCGTTCCATGCTCACTGCGGTGATGGTGACCCGAGGATCGAGCGACTTGAGCGCCAAGGCGACTCCGGCGATCAGCCCACCACCGGAGAGCGGCACGATCATGCGCAGCAGACCGCCGTTCCGGTCGGCGCCCGCGAGTTCCGCCAACTGCTCGTTTACTTCGGTTCCGATTGTCCCCTGTCCCGCTATGACCTCGGCGTGGTCGAAGGGAGGTATCAGCGCCATTCCCTGCTCGCTCACCAGCCGCGCCGCTTCTCGCTGGGCTTCGTCCTGGCTGGCGCCGACTACCCGCACTTCGGCTCCCTGCTCCTCGACAGCAGAGACCTTGTTGCGAGGCACCAACCGAGACAGGCATACGACCGCACGGGCTCCTGCCTGACTGCAGGCAAAGGCGACGGCCCGACCGTGGTTACCGGTCGACACCGTGACCACGCCCCGGGAGCGTTGCTCGTCGCTGAGTGCCAGGACGGCGTTCAGCGCACCGCGCAGCTTGAAGCTGCCGGTACGTTGCAGGTTCTCGAGTTTCAGGTAGACGTCGGCACCCGTCAGCCGGCTCAGCTCGGCGGAGCGTACCAACGGCGTTCGCACGACGTGAGCAGCCAGCCGCGCCCTCGCACGGTCCACGTCCTGCAACGACAACCCGCCGGGCAACGGGCCCCTCATCGCTCAGCCGGCTCCGGGTCCACGTTCGTCTGATCCTCGCTGCGGTTCTCTGCGCGGGTCCAGATGCTCGGAGCGGTCGGAGGAGCTGTCGACCCGTACGCCCTTCAAGCGGAAGCTCAGCAGCTTCGGCTCGCTCATCTCCTCCATCGCGAACCTCACTCCCTCACGGCCGAGGCCCGATCCCTTGGGCCCGCCGAACGGCATAGCGTCGATGCGGTAATCGCTGCTGTCGTTGACTATCACCCCACCGTAGTCGAGCTCGTCGCTCACCTGGAAAGCGGTGTCGAGGTCCTGCGTGAAGATCGCTGCCTGGAGGCCGAACTCGACCGCGTTGGCCTGCTCGATCGCCTCGTTCAGCACGGCGAAAGGCTGCACCAGACTCACCGGACCGTAGACCTCTTCCCGGTAGAGCCGCGCCGTCGGAGAGACTCGGTCCAGCAACGTCGGCTGGAAGAAGCTCCCTTCCCGCCGTCCGCCCGTGAGGCAGCGGGCTCCCTGGGACAACGCATCCTCGACCATCTCCTCGACCCTGGCCGCCGCAGCTTCATCGATCATCGGACCCATGTCGGTTGTCTCGTCCAGCTTGTCGCCCATTCGCAGGTGCTCGGCTCCGGCCACCAGCTTCGGAATTAGCCGGTCGAACACACTTTCGTGAACCAGAATCCGCTGTGCATGCAGGCAGTTCTGACCGGCCGCCCAGAAGGCCCCGCTCACTATCGACTCGGCGGCCTCCGCTAGATCGGCGTCGCCCAACACGATCACTGGAGCGTTGTTCCCCAGCTCCATGGCGTACTTCTTGAAGCCGCCATCGCGCATGATCCGCTCGCCGGTCTCTCGTCCCCCGGTGAAGGAGATCAGGCGAACCCGTGGGTCCCGCACCAGCTCCACGCCCACGCTGCTGCCCGGTCCGGTCACCACCTGCAAGACGCCGGTCGGAACTCCAGCCTCATGGAGCGCCGCCGCCAGCTTCAGGGCGGATAGCGGCGTGCGGCTGTCGGGCTTGACGATCACCGCATTACCGGCTGCCAGCGCCGGTCCCACCTTGTGGGCGACAAGGTTGAGCGGATCGTTGAAAGGAGTGATGGCGCCAACGATCCCGATAGGCTCGCGCGTCCAGAACCCCTTGCGCCGCTCGCTGCCCGGAACCTGATCGAAACGGATGGTCTCGCCGTCGAGCCGCCTGGCCTCCTCCGCGCTGATCCGGAGCGTCTCCACGCAACGCGCCACCTCGGCTCGCGCCTCACGAATTGTCTTTATGCCCTCCAGCGCGATGGTTCGGGCGAACGCCTCGCTCTCCCTTGCGATGGTGGCGGCAGCCTCGCTGAGGACACGCATTCGTTCATGGGTCGGCGCCTTGCGCCAGTGACGCCCACCTTCCACCGCACAGTCGATCGCGTGCCGCATCTGGCCGGCGTTGGCCATGGGGACTGTGTCGACCAAGGTGCCGTCCTGTGGATTTCGCACCTCGATGACCTTCACCGCTTGCTCCCAACGACCGGCGATCAGCATGTTCACGACACCCGCACGCCCTTCAGCCCACCTCTCGAGCCTGGACTGGCCGCAAAGTTGCCGGAGGCCCGCCGGTGGATCTTAAGCAGATCGGCGATCATCGCGTAGCCTGTTTCCAGCCTGCCGGCGCCGGGGCCGACCAGAGTCACGTCGCCCAGGTAGTCGGTCGTGAAGGTGACAGCGTTGGTAGCGCCGCTGATGCCAGCCAACGGATGATCCTTGGCCACCCGTTGCGGCGCCACCCGAGCAACGAAGCTCCCGGCGGCCCGCTCGCCGGCAGCCCGTTCTACCGTGCCGATCAGCTTCCAGACCTGCCCGTCCGCTTCCGCCTGCGCCAGATCTTCGGCTGTGAGTTCGCTGATTCCCCGACGCTCGACGTCGCCGATTCCGATCGGCAGGTCCATTACCAGATTGGCCAGGATAGCCACCTTGCCGGCGGCGTCGATTCCCTCTACGTCCCCGGTCGGGTCGGCCTCTGCGTACCCCTTCTCCTGCGCCTCGCTGAGCGCGGCGGCGTACTCGAGTCCCTCGCCCATTCGAGTGAGGACGTAGTTGGTCGTGCCGTTGAGGATCCCTTCGATCTTTCGGACGCCCGCGCCCTTGAGCATCTCGGTGCCGAGAGCCAAGGTGGGCGTTCCGCTCATCACGGTAGCTTCAACGCCGATGGTCCGCCCCTTGTTGCGGGCCAGCTCGAGCAGTTCGGGAAAGCGTAGCGCCACCGGTCCCTTGTTCGACATGACGACGTGCTTGCCGCTGGCCAGGGCTCCCTGGGCATGGGTGTAACCCGGCTCACCTGTCTCCAGATTGGTGTAGGCCATCTCGAGGACGGCGTCGGCGTCGCACTCCATGATCGTCCTGATCGCGTCCCAGCCTTTGTGCGGAGCGTCGATGCGCTCCAGGTCGTCGGCGTTCTGCAGCAGTGTCTGGGCGTCCAGCCCTGACGGCCGGTACACGCTGCCACGCTTGATGTCGCTCACCGCCACGATCTCGAAGTCCGCGCCGAACTCGTTCCAGTAGCTGTCGCGCCGCTCGGCCAGGATCTCCGCTACGCCCTGGCCCACCGTGCCGAAGCCGATAAGGGCGAGCCGGTAAGTGGTCACTGGAGTGCACCTTCCCTCTTGTCGACCGTGTTGCCGAAGCGCTCCATGGTCGCGGCCAGCGCCTGGTCGAGGTCGGCGATGAGATCGTCGGCGTGCTCTATTCCAGCCGAGTAGCGCACCAGGGTCTCGGGAATGCCGGCGGCGGCACGCTCCTCGGCGGTGAGCTCGACGTGGGAGCCGGTCGCGGGCGGCGCCACTATCGTTTCCACCGCGCCCAGGTTGGCGGCACGGTGCACGCGCTGCAGCTTCGGCAGAAAGGTCCGGATAGCGTCGAAATCGTCGGTCGCCAACTGGAACGAGAGCATGCCGCCGTAACCGCGCATCTGCTTGCGGGCGATGTCGTGGTTGTGGTGGGTTTCCAGGCCCGGATAGAAGACCTCGCCGATGAACGGGTGTGCCGCCAGCCAGCGAGACACCTTCATGGCGTTGGCGTTCTGGCGTTCGACCCGCAAGTCGAGGGTTTTCATTCCCCTGAGGAGCAGGTAGGCCGCCTCCGGGTGAAGGGTGGCGCCGTTGATCTCCCGGAAGTGATAGATGTCGTGGATCACGCCGGCCGGCCCGCACACGACACCGCCGAGCGCATCGGCATGGCCTCCCAGGAACTTGGTGGCCGAGTGCAGCACCAGGTCGGCGCCGAGCTGCAGCGGGTTCTGGTTGATGGGCGTGGCGAACGTGTTGTCCACCACCACCAGCGCTCCCACCTCGTGGGCCCTGGCCGCCAACCGTTCGATGTCGAGGACCTTGCAGGTGGGGTTGGTGGGCGTCTCCAGGTAAAGGATCTTGCAGCCCTTGGCGACCTCGGCTTCGATGGCCGCGAAGTCGGAAGTGTTGCACAGGGTAACGTCGAATCCGAACTTGGGGAAGAACTCGGTAAAGATCTTATGGGTGCCGCCGTAGGTGTCCTTCACGCTCACGCACCGGTCACCCGGGTCCATCAGGGTGAATAGCGTGTTGCTGATGGCAGCCATGCCGGTGGAGAAGCTGGTGGCCGCCTCGGCCCCCGCCGATTCTCCACCTTCCAACAGTCGCACCTTCTCCTCGAATACCTCTACCGTCGGATTGGTGTTGCGCCCGTAGATGTGACCCTTGCGCTCTCCCAGGGCGACCTCTCGCCAGGTGTCGACATCCTGGTAGCCGAAACTGACGCTGTGCACGACCGGCACCTGGGTCACGCTTTCCATCAGGTACTGTTCTTCCCCGCCCCATACGGCAACGGTTGCCTTGCTCAGGTGCGACGGCGACTTTTCCACTGGCTTGTTGTCATCAGGCATCGAATTCGAACTCCTTCGTTGTGTCCACGTCGAATATGGCGCTGCTCAGGTAGTGGTTGAAGCGCTGGAGATTCCAGGCCATGTGATAGCGGCGGATCCGGGCTACCTCCTGCATGTCCTTGGCGTCCATCGCCGCTGCGATCTCGCGCATCTCCTGCACCGCGATCCCGACTTCCTGCTCCCACTCCATGTCGGGGAGAACCTGCAAGTACATGCGCGAGGTCTGATAGAACAGTCGGTCCATGATCTCGAGGAACGGGCGGTTGCCGATGGCGAGCCCGAACTCCTGGGCGAAGTACATATAGATACGGGCGAGCTCCCGATAGTCTCGGGTCGGCAGCAACGCCTCGACTGCGTCGGCGAGCTCGGACATTCGCTGAAGGTTTTCTTCGGTAACCCTGCCGGCGGAAAAGTCGGCCACCAGCTCCGTCAGCTTGAAGCGCAGTGCGTAGACCTGCTGCAGGTACACCAGATCGATGCTGGTCACTATCGTGCCCACGCCGGCGATGCTCTCCACCAGTCCGTCGTATTCCAGGCCGTAGAAGACCCGCTTGATAACGGTGCGACTGGTATCGAAGCGCTTGGCCATGGCGTTCTCGCTCAGGGCGCTGCCCGGTGCGTGGTCGAGGAGACAGATCTCTTCTCGCAGGACACGAGCGATCGCCTCCGTTCCTTCCGCGGCGTCGGCATCGAGGGTTGGGATAGCTGCTTCTGTCATCGTTTCCACTCTTCCGGGACGGTGGATCGAGGGCCCGCCTGGCGAATTTCCGAGGGCCGATTGAAGGCTTGCTTACAAGTTGAGTACAACCTGTGAACATGCTAGGTGCCCGGCGGGATGATGTCAATAGGCGCGCGTGTAAGAAGCCAGCTTTGCGCGAAAATGGACGTTTGCCGTCCGCCGTCCCCTTGCTATGGCGGTGTAGTCGGCGACCTTGCCTCTATGGTAGAATTGCCATGGGGCTCAGGAGCGATGCTGACACATGCGACAGCAGAAGCCCGTCAGATGGGTAGGTTCGTCACTCAAGGACCTGCAGGCGATGCCCGAGGAAGTCAAGGACGAAATCGGCTTCGTTCTCGGTCGCGTTCAAGAGGGAAAGGGTCATCAGAGCATCAGGCCGCTCTGTCCGGATTTCAGGGCGTGTCGGAGATCAAGTCCGACCTTAGTTCGGACACCTTTCGCCTCGTATACGTCGCCGATCTGCCTGACGCAATCTATGTTCTACATGCTTTCAAGAAGAAGTCCAAGAAGGGAATTAGTATCCCGAAGCACGAGATTGACGTCATCCGAGCCCGGGTGATGAGAGCGCAGGAGGCATCCGATGAAGAAGGAAAACAACGATAGCGTCGTTAGCGGCAGCGGGAACGTGTTTGCCGACCTGGGGCTGTCGAACCCAGAAGAACGAAGCGTAAAAGCGAGGCTCGCGAGCAAGATATACGACAAGATCGAGGCGAGTGACTGGACGCAAACACAAGCTGCCCACGAGCTCGGTATTAGTCAACCGGACGTTTCTCGCCTGACTCGTGGCATCCTCAATGACTTCTCGATAGACCGCTTAATGATGCTTCTGGGGAGACTCAACTACCGTGTAAGCATTCATCTCCAAAGCGAGAACGAGCAATCGGACGAGATCCTCGTTTCGGCCTAAGAAACGCACGTCCGCGCCGGTTCGCGTCTCTTGTGGCGACGAGGTCGCGGAGGATTATTGTGTTGAACCCTTCGGCCGACGCTCGTCGTGCTGTCGCATCGACGCAGATCTCCGTTCTTACCCCGCTGACCAAGAGGTTCCTGACACCTCGAGAAAGCAGCTCCCCTGAGAGCATGGTGTGAGCGAAGGCATCGAAGTGCGGCTTCTCGACGATTACCGAACCTGCCGGAATCTTCATTTCGCAGAGTTCCTCGCCGCCCGTGCCTCTTCTCACCGGTGGATTCACTCCCATGACCTGGCGGAAGAGTTTCAGGTTCCACGGCATTGTTTGCTCGTCAACGATCGCCTTCGTAAACACTACGAAGACGCCAAGGTCGCTCAATCTCCGGACGACTTTTTCAATCCTGCTGGGTAGGAGGAGCATGTCGGTTACGGGATGACTCGACTTTGCGCTCTTCCCTTGCGGCGAGCAGAAGTCAACCTGTAGGTCCACCACGATCAGGGCGGTCTGCGTGGCAAGCAAGTGGAGTTCAGGAGGAAGCATCAAGGCCACGTGCCACTGGGAGGTTCCACGCGCACAGACCAACAAAGACCAGGACTAGAACGACCTTGGTTACTGCAGAATGGACTGCGTCTGACCACAGAGTCATAAAAACCTTGTCTTCCTTTGCCGAGGGGCATCGGCGCATGAAGGTCGAAGTGGAACTGAGCAACCCTGCTCAACTGGCTCACGTCAACAGGAATGCGTTGAAGGAATCTCGACTCGAACGACATCCGGGGCCTCCGACAATGTGGGGGTGAAACGTAGAAACAGGGTAGTTTCTTCGCACAGACCACCACGTTTATTCGTTTCGATGCTCAATTCTCGAGACGGTTGAATCGCAATGGAGGTGAAACAATGATCATTGTGTCCGGAAAACTTTACGTCGATCCAATCGTTCGCGACTCGTACCTTGCGGACTGCCGCGACATAATCGAGAAGGCGAGAAGCACGGATGGTTGCATTGACTTCCACATTGCTGCCGATCCCTTGGAAAGTGACCGCATAAACGTGTTCGAGCAGTGGGCGTCGATTGCCGACCTAGAGGTTTTTCGCGGCTCTGGACCATCATCTGAGCAGGCCGCTCAGATCCGCGAGGCACAGGTATCTCAGCATGAGGTTGGCTCGTCACAGAAGCTGTGAAACTCGCGAAGAAGCTGGCCGGATACTTTGGAGTCGTCGTCGGGCTCTTCGTCTGACATTGTTGTACGGCACGGGACCAGTCAAATTGCGCCCACAGAGTCAATATTCGCTTCGGGGAGCCAGCCGGTTCTCCCTTCAGCCATTCATCCAGACGAACCTCACCCGGCTCCCTGCCGCCAGTTGCCCTGCCTTGTGCAGGTCGCCGGGATGCAGCAGAGCCGGCTTTACATATCCGCCCAGGGTCCCGCGGTCGTTCAGCAGGAGAATCGGCGAGCCGCCGGGAGGAACCTGGATCGCGCCGAGAGGGACGGCCTCTGAGAGGATCTCGCCGCCCGGAACGAGGTCCCCGTCGAACCGGACGCCCAGCCGATCGGCCGACGCCACCCGGAAGCGCCCCCTCGATGGGCCGGCGGTAAGCGCTTCGGCCGCCTCCTTCGATTCCTGCGGTCCGGGCAACAAGCGCAGGACGACCGGATCCTCCGGCCGGCGGTGAGGCCTGAACGAGAATCCCGGCCGAGCCGAGCTTCGAGCCGCAACAGCAAGCAGGTCACCGGCTGCGAGGCGACTTCCGATCATGCCCCTCAAGTCGGTCGAGGAACTCCCGGAGAAAGAGTTGGCAGCAATGCCTCCGGCGAGTGCCAGATAGCCCCGGCAGCCCACCCGCTCTCTCCCGCGGCCGAACCTTGCGTCGGCAAACGAGAGAACGTCGCCCCGGCTTACCGTGAAAGAGCGGAAGGGATCGACTTCCTGGCCGTTCAACAGGGGCGACAGGCCCCATCCGGCATAGGCCAGAACGCCCGGAGCGACCACCTCGAGCACAGGACCCCGCAAGTTCATCTCCAGCAAGGGGGCGGCGGCGACGTTGCCCAACAGGGCGTTGGCCAGCGCGGCGGAACGAGGATCCAGCGGCCCGCCACGGCTGAGACCGAATCGGCCCACCAGGAAGCGGCCGCGGTCGACCACCAGATCGAGCAGTCCCGGCTCGCGTACCAGCAGGAGGGGCAGTTTCGGTTCGGCAGGCAGGAGAGCTACCGGAGCCGGCTCGTCGGGCGGTATGCCCTCCGCGGGATTGAAACGGACCCTGTCGCCCGGCCGCAGCAGGAACGGCTCCTCACGATGCGGGTCATACACCCTGACCAATGCCCGGCCGACAAGCTGCCAGCCGCCGGGCGACGCCAGCGGGTATATCCCGGTCTGGGGGCCTGCGATGGCGACCGAGTGCGCGGGGACGCGTTTGCGGGGGGACGGGTGGCGGGGCACTCGAATTTCGGCCGGTACCTCGCCCATGAACGGGAATCCCGGCGAGAATCCCATGGCGTACACACGGTACTGCTCGGCGCTGTGGCGCTCGATCACCTGGGCGGAAGTCAGCCCGGAGCGCTCGGCGACGTTCGGCAGATCTTCTCCGCCATATGCCACCGGAATCTCGACATCACTGCCGGAGTGGGACAATTCGTTCTCGGCATGGCGCTCCACCCACCTGCGAACGCGGCCTTCGCTCACCCGCCAGGCGTCATACTCCACGTACAGCGACGCGTAGCCGGGTAGCAGGTCGGTGACTCCCGCTGGTACGTCTGCCAACAGGCTAGCCGCAAGAGCGTGAACCCGAGCGTTGGCGAGCGGGTCCATCGACTCGGAGAATCGCAGGTAGATGCCACGCGGGTAGTGGTTCAGGCGTCTCCCCTAATACGCCCGGACGCTTACGCCGGCCGATTCGAGCGTCTCCCGGACCGCCTTGGCGATCTCGACCGACTCGGGATTGTCGCCGTGGATGCACAGTGTCTGTGGCTCGAGTACAATGCTGCCGCCGTCGAGGGTCTCGACCGGCTCGCCCCGCGCCATCCGCAAGGCGCGCTCGCCTGCGAGGCGGGGCTCGCGAATCAGCGAACCGGCAACGCTGCGAGGAGCAAGCAGACCGTTGGCAAGGTAGCCACGGTCGGGGAACGCCTCGCGAACCACCCACGCCCCTTCGGCCTCTGCCGCCCGCTGCATGGCAGTGCCGGCCAGAACTACCAGGGGCAGCGAGCGCTGGAAGGCTCTGACCGCGGCTGCCACCGCGCGCGTGAGTTCGTCATCGCCGAGCATCTGCATATAAAGCGCCCCGTGCGGCTTCACGTGATGGAGCGTGAGCCCCTCCGAGCGGACGAACGCGTCGAGAGCGCCGACCTGATAGAGGACGTCGGCATACGCCTCCTCCGCTGCCAGGCTCAACTCGCGCCGCCCGAAACCGACCCGGTCGGCATGGCCGGGATGCGCGCCAACGGCGACTCGGTGTTGCCCGGCCAGCCGTACCGAGCGGCGCATGGTGAGCGGGTCGCCGGCATGGAAGCCGCACGCGAGATTCACCGAGCTGACCAGCGGGTAGAGTTGCTCGTCTCGTCCCATCGGCCAGGGCCCGAAAGACTCGCCGGCGTCGGCATTGATGTCGATAGCGTCTGCCGCCATGCCCTCAGTATCCTCCCGATCGTCCGCAGCCTACGGTAGTCGCTTCGGCCGCTGCAGCGGTAGCACGAACGCGTGGGCCTTGGGAGGCCGTTGTCCCTGCCGCCGCGAGTTTCGCCGCAAAGAACTGTCCATTCATGCTAGCTTGAAACTGCATACTGAGGAGTCAGGAACAAGGGGAGGGAGAGACACATGAAAGTTCTGTTTTCAGGCTTGGCAACGGCGCTCGTGCTACTTGCCGGAACCGCTGCCGCCCAGGACGACCGTTTGGTCAATGTGGGCATGGAGGCGGTCGGGACGTTCTCCTGGATCAACTTCGCTATGGAGCACTACGGCATCGATGAGGAGCTCGGCTTCGACATCGAAACCACCAGTTATGCGACGAAACAGGCCAAGCAGTTGGCGCTGCAGTCCGGAGAGTCCGACCTGGTTGTCGACGACATCACCGGCGTTGCGCTATGGCACGAACAGGGGCTCGACGTGAAGGGCGTCTACCCATACAGCCTCGCTACCGGCGGGGTGGTGGTAAGGGCCGACAGCGACATCCATAGTATTGCCGACCTTCGCGGGCGCACCATCGCCGCCACAGACCTCGGCGACAAGAGCCTGCTGATCCTGCGCTCGCTGGCGGTCGGAGAGCACGGCTTCGACCCACAGGAAGACGGCGAAGTCGTGGCCGCCGCGCCACCGCTGATGTCGGAGTTGCTGGCGCGCGGCGAAATCGACGCCGCCATTCCGCCCTGGCACTTCGTCGCCCGAATGGTCGGCACCGGCGATTTCCGCGAGATCGTCTCGGCAGTGGACATGCTCGGCGAGCTCGGAGCTTCGCAAGACATGCCGATCCTTATGGTCGCCGCGCGCACCGACATGGACCCGGCGCTGCTCAGCGACTACCTTCAGGCGATGAACATGACCATCGAACGCATGCGAGGCGACGACGAGATCTTCGAACTGATCCTCGAGGAGGAGCTTTACAGCCTGCCCGATCGGTCGGTGTTCCCACAGGTGATCGAACGCTGGGAGGCGGGGATTCCGCAACGCTGGGACCAGGACGTGATTGACGGTATCGTCGAGCTCATCGACGACATGGTCGACCTGGCGGGAACCGAGGTCGTGGGCGTTCAGGGTGGCGACGCTGACGCGTTCACGGCGGAGTTCAATCCGGAGTAACCGTCGTGGCAAGAGAGGGACCGGGACTGGCTGAACCGGGCATGAGCACATGATGGCGCTCTGGCAGCGAACGCGCCGGGACAGTTCATCGTTTCTACAACCTGAACGATTTTCGCGGGACCTCCTGGCCACGAGGTCCCGCGAGTCGGCTACGCGAGACACACGCGCTTCTCTCCTGACGCCTCCGCCGGATGCGGCCATCGCACGGATTGCGTGATAGCTTTTTAGCGAGGTGCCCCGAAGCGAGGTTGGGTTGAGACAGGCAAGCCGGAGCGAGCAGCGGAGCGGGGGCGAGAACTCGAACCGAGCCGGTAAACGGCCGAAGATCGACCCGCTGACATTGGAGAACTGGCTCTATCGGCCGGCGTCGTTGCTCTCCATCGTCCTGGTCTGGCTGGTGCTCGCGCGGATACTGGGCGAACAGATACTGCCCGGTCCCGTGAGTACATTCGAGTTCCTGTGGAGTCAATTGGAGCGCGGCGCGTTGACGCGCCACATAGGCATCACCATGTACCGGGTACTCGTGGCATTCAGCGTCGCCATGGTGCTCGGCGTCGTCCTCGGCATGCTGATGGGTTTATCGCGCGTCGTGGACCGGCTGATGGAGGCATGGCTGATCGTCGGCCTCACGGTTCCCAGGATAATGCTCTTCGTGGTCGCCTATCTCATGCTCGGCCTCAACGACACCTCCGCGATCGTCGCACTGGTGTTCACCGTCATTCCCACGATCATCGTGCAGTTGCGCGAGGGCACCCGTGCCGTCGACCAGAAACTGGTGGAGATGGCGCGAGCCTACCGCCGATCGGACTTCACGATCTGGCGCCAGGTAATCTTCCCCCAACTGCTGCCTTACTTCATCGGAACGGCGCGCGGCGCCTTGTCGCTGGCCTGGAAGATGGTCATCCTCGCCGAACTGCTGGGGCGAACCAGCGGAGTCGGCTACCAGATCACCTTCTACTTCCAGATGTTCAACATGCGGGGGATCCTTGCCTACGGGGTTGCCATGATGCTGGTGCTGGCCGTTATCGACCTGACGTTTGTCGGCCTTACCCAGCGCTTCGGCTTCCGCTGGCGGCGCTCCGGAAGGTACACCGGTTAGTCGCGCGATGGCCGGGATCCTGGTTTCAGGCGTAAGCAAGAGTTACATTCTGCCCGACGGCAGCGAGCGGCAGGCTCTCGACGAGATCGACCTGAAGATCGACGACGGCGAGTTCGTATGCCTGCTCGGACCCTCGGGCTGCGGCAAGACGACACTGCTGAACATCCTCAGCGGTCTCGACCGCGACTACCGGGGGAGCGTGGAGTTCACCGGTACCGGGGAGCCGGTATTCAGCTATATGTTCCAGGAGTCTCGGCTGTTGCCCTGGCTCACCGTTCGGGAGAACCTGCGCTTCGTTCTGGACCAGGAACAGCGAGGACAGCCGGGCCGGACCATGATCGACGACTGGCTCGAGCGGGTCGGCCTGGCAGCCTCCGGCGGAGACTACCCGTCACAACTGTCCGTGGGAATGCAGCAGCGCGTGGCGCTGGTCCGGGCGTTGATAGTGGGACCGGAAGCGCTGTACATGGACGAGCCGCTCAGCTCCCTCGATGAGCTCACCGCCTCGCAGATGAGGGATGAGTTGCTGGCGCTGTGGCAGGAGCAGTGCCCGACAGTCGTGTTCGTGACCCACAATCCGTTGGAGGCCGTCTACCTGGCCGACCGCGTGCTGATAATGAGTCCACGACCCGGGCGCATCATCCGAGAGCTGCGGGTGAGCCAGGAGCTTCCGCGTCCGCGGAGTGCCGAGGATGACCGGCTATGGAAACTCTCTCGGCAGTGTGTGCGGATCCTCCGGGGAGAGACGAGCGGGCACCCCGAAGCTGAGTACGAGGTAGGCGGCTGAGCGCGCCGTCCGGTAGCCGGTACAACCCCGGGAGCACGCACGGTGACGGCACAAGAGCCTTCGGCTCGCGAGCCTAAGCGGTCGGCGATACTTTCTATACCTGAGGACCGGTGCTACCATCTCCCCAAAATGAATCGACGAGAGGGGGAGACGCATGCGAAGGTTCTACGTCCTTTTGTTCGTAGCAGTCGGCATGGGTATGTTGCTGGCCGCCGCGCAGGAGACCGACACCCCGAGCATCGAGGCGGCCGAACACGACCAGCTCGGCAAGTATCTTACCGATTCCGAGGGGCGCGCTCTATATCTGTTCCGGAACGACGAAAGAGGCGGGCCGAGCACCTGTTACGACGGTTGTGCCGAGAACTGGCCGCCGGTCGTGTTCGAGGGTTCTTTGAGGGCGGGCGAGGGCGTCGCCGAATCGCTACTGGGCACCGTGGAGCGTGACGACGGTTCGTTGCAGGCTACGTATTACGGCTGGCCGCTCTACTACTTCGCTCGAGACGAAGCTCCTGGCGATACCAACGGCCAGGGAGCAGGCGACGTATGGTTCCTCGTTTCCCCCTACGGTGAGGCGGTAGAGCCGCGCGACGAGGCGACAGCCGCCGGTGACGAGGGTGGCAAGCCAGCCGCGGCGGAAGGCGTCGACACCGAGGACGTCACCCAGGACGAAGGCGCGGAGCGCGACGAGGCTGCAGCCGAGCCGGACGACGAGGGCGGCAAGCCCGCCGCGGCCAAGGGCGTCGACACCGAGGACGTCACCCAGGACGAAGCGGGCGAGAAGGCGGAGCCCACGGAAGAGGAGGGCGACGGGGCAGATGGGGCCGAGACAGAGGAGATACCGAGCGACGTGATGGCCCAGGGTCAAAGCGTCTATCGCGCTAATTGCGCCACCTGCCATGGAGCGGAAGGTGGCGGCGGCTCGGGGCCCGCCCTGGCGGGCAATTCGCGCCTGGGGAACGAAAGTCGCGTGCTCAACCAGATTCTGAATGGTGGTTCGTTCATGCCGCCGTTCGGTGGTCAACTCTCCGATGAGGAGGTTGCGGCCGTCGCCACTCACATCCGAAATTCGTGGGGCAACGACTTCGGCCTCACGACTGCCGAGGAGGTGAGCGAGGCGCGCTAGGCAGACCAGTGCGTGAATACATCCTCGCAGTGTGACGAATAACCGTACCGATTTCCCTCTCGACGAAAGGAGCAACGAACATGGTTCGAACTACTTCGAAAATCAGCCTACGAGGCCTTTTGGCGGCGCTCGTGTGTCTGGCGCTGGCGGCACCGCTGGCCCTGGCGCAGACGGCGGATGAGCTGCTTGACCCGGATCCGGCCGACTGGCCCACCTACGGCCGCACACTCGACATGGCTCGCTTCAGTCCGCTCGACGAGATCAATCGCGACAACGTAGACAACCTGAGGTTGGCCTGGAGCCGTGGGCTTCAGTTCGTAATCGACGCGCAGTTCTCTCCCGTCGTCTACGACGGCGTCATGTATATAAACGCTCCGGATCAGGTTCAGGCGCTCGACGCGGCCACCGGAGAACTGCTGTGGGATTACGAAGCCGAGCTTCACGAGAACACCCACTTCCTCACCAGCAGCCGCAGCCGCGGCAGCGTCGTCGTCTTCGACGGAATGGTCTTTCATGCCTTGGGTGACGGTCGGCTCGTCGCGCTCGACGCGCAGAGCGGCGAGGAGTTGTGGAGCACGCCGGTCGGCCAGATCGAGGTCGGCGAGGGCTTCTCCTCCGGCCCGATATTCGCGGACGGCAAGATCATAGTCGGGCCCTCCGGCGCCGACGCGGGAGGTGCTCCCGGGCGCGTGCTGGCGCTGGACTCGGAGAACGGCGAGATTCTCTGGACGTTCAACACCGTGCCGCGTCCGGGCGAGCCAGGCTTCGAAACGTGGGACCCGCCGTCCGCGGCGGAATGGGGCGGCGGCTCCTCCTGGGTCCCCGGCGTCTACGATCCGGAAACTCGGACGGTCATCTACGGAGTCGGGCAGCCGATCCCGTGGTGGGCCGGCGAGCAGCGCCAAGGCGACAACCTCTACACCTCCAGCTACGTCGCCATGGACGTCGACACCGGTGAGCTCAAGTGGTACCACCAGGTCATACCTCAGGACGAGTGGGACTACGACCTCATCAATACGCCGATCATCGCCGACCTGGAGATAGACGGCGAGACCAGGCGTTCAGCCATCATCGCTACCGTCACCGGTTTCGTCATCGTTCTCGACGCCGACACCGGCGAGTTCCTGGCCCATCACCAGATGCATCCGGACAACACGGTGCACCTCGGGTACGAGGACGACGGCACGCCGATCATCGATGACGACATGCGCTGGGCCGCGGACGAGGCGGGCGAATCCCGGACGGTCTGCCCGCTGCGCTGGGTGGACTTCGAGCCGGCGGCGTTCAACGCCGACACCGGGGTCTACTTCCGCCCGAATACCCACGAGTGCTATGAGATGACCAACGCTCCTCAGCCGGACGACTGGGTCCCCGGCGAGGATCCGAACAACGCCCAACTCGAGGTCCTGCCCGACTCGTTCGACCGCCTGGGCGGCCTCACGGCGATGGACCCCGTCTCCGGCGACGTGCTGTGGGAGTGGACCTTCGGT
This sequence comes from Trueperaceae bacterium, assembly GCA_040905465.1. Classification (GTDB taxonomy): domain Bacteria; phylum Deinococcota; class Deinococci; order Deinococcales; family Trueperaceae; genus DASVCN01. The sequence continues at coordinate 162,908 of JBBDRK010000049.1, forward strand.
TACTCTCAGCGTAGCGGCGTCGTCGCTACTGCCGGCGACCTGGTCTTCATGGGCTCGCCCGATCGCGGTTTCCGTGCGTTCGATGCCGAAACGGGCGACGTACTCTGGCAACAGCGGTTGACCGCCTACATCCAGGCAAACCCGATCACCTACTCGGTAGATGGCAAGCAGTACGTGGCCATTCCGGTAGGCGGGGAGGGCCCGCTGGTCATTGCGCGCCAGAGCGACCAGCCGCCGATCGTTACCTCCGACGTGTCGATCTTCGTGTTCGCGCTGCCCGACTAGGAGGTCGCTCGGAGGGACATCCGGGCAATCTTCCTGACAGAAACTGGAGAGGTGGGATGTCGGTGGCATCCCACCTCTTCTCGCATACTTGGGCCCCCTGCGCTCGATCGTAGGAATGGCGGTGCCAGCAAATGAACTCCCTGCGCCGAAGAGGCGGACCTATCGAGATCCCGACACTGCTCGTGGCTCTTCTGTCGGTACTGCTCATGAATCCTCACGCTCATGGGCAGAACGGCTGGGAGATGCGTGTCTGCGCCGATCCCGCCGCCTACCCCTTCTCCAGTCGCGAAAGTGCCGGGATCGACAACCGGATTGCCCAGATCCTGGCGGACGAACTGTCGGCGGAGCTGAGCTACGTGTGGACGCCGATCAACCTTGGCGCGGTGAGGCAACACCTGCATCCTGGCGACTGCGATCTGCTCATGGGAGTGGCCGAAGGCGCCGAGGGCGTGCTGAACACGATTCCCTACTACCAGGCTCCCTTCGTGTTCGTTTACCGGCAAGATTCCGGCCTCGAGCTGCGGTCGCTGGAAGACGAAAACCTGCGGGAGCTGCGGATAGCTGTGAACCCCAACGGCCTGGCTCAGTTCGCGCTTAGCGAGTTGGGCCTGGGGGGAAGCGCGGTTACCGTGCGCCCAAACCGCGCCGTACGTGGCGCCGAGCGGATAACGCCTCTCATCGATCGTGTACTGGAGGGGGAGGTAGACGCGGCGATCGTCTACGGTCCGGAAGCCGCCCCCTTCGTCCGGGAGCACCCGGCCGAGCTGCAGATCGAGCCGGTGACGCCACAGATCGTGCCACCCCTGATCCAGATGTTCCGGATCGTGACCATGGGAGTGCGCCCCGGTGACGAGGCGTTCCGGGACCGTCTCAACATCGCACTCGGAAAGCGCTGGGAGGAGATCCAGGCGGTCTTCGAGGAGTTCGGCGTGCCCCTGACCCAGTTGCCGGCGCCGTTCGTGGCGGAACAGGTTCAGGAAAACCTGATCCGGATCGGGGCCGTCCTGCCTGTCACGGCGGGCCAGCCGGGGATCAGCGACCCGCTCGGAAACGCTGCCCGATTGGGTGCTCTGATTGCGGAAGACACGATAGCGAGAGGAGCGGCGGCGAGCGAAGCCGGCGCAGCCAACAGCGCTCCCAAGGTACTGATCGCCAGCAGCCCCAGTGCCGCGGCGGCCGAGAGAGCGGCCGAGCGGATGATAGCAACCGAGGACGTCGTCGCTATTATCGGTGGATTGGGAAGCGAGCAGGCCTTCGCTTTGAACGGGGTGGCTGCCGAGCGCGACGTGCTGTTCTTCAACCTAGGCGCCATCGACGCCGAGTTGCGCGGGGCGGAGTGCAGCCGCAACACCTTCCACATCGAGGCGAGCGCGGCCATGTATCTCGACGCGCTGGCCGAGTGGTTCAGCCAGGCCGGTCATGCTCGCTGGTTGGTCGTATACGAAGGATCGGAGGAGGGCCGCGAGCTCCTGGAGCAAGCTCTACTGGCGGTGGACGGAGTCGACTCCGAGGTGGTGGGCGAGATCGAGCTGCCGCCGGGACCCGCCGCCTACCAGGAAGGTTTCAGCGCTATCGAGGAGGAGCAAGCCGACCTCGTGTTGCTGTTGCTGGCTCCGCGCGATCAGGAACTCTTCCTCTCCCAGTACGGTGTCCAGGGGCCGGACGTCACCGTGACCGGCATGCCGTTCCCGGTGATGCAGACCCGCGATTACCTCGGGCGACTCCAGCAGTCCGCACCGCCTGGCGCACGTTTCCGGGCAGCACTATGGGATACCACGCTGGCGGACCACGGAGCGGAGGAGCTGAACGAGCGCTTCGTCTCTCGCTCGGGAGAGCCGATGGATCCCTCCGGTTGGGCAGCTTACGCCGCGATCCGGATCATCCACCATGCCGCGAACGAGGCGTCGGGAACGGAGACCGGGCAACTGGTCGACTACCTGGAGAGCCCCGCTGCCGAGTTCAACCTGCACAAGGGACCTGGGACTACCTTTCGTCCACACAACCACCAACTGCGGCAACCGCTGTATATGATCGAGTTGGACCCGGATGCGCCGTGGGGACGCGAAGTGTCGAGCCGAATTGCGTTGGCGGATCTCGCCGGGCAGCTTCCGCGAGAGCCCGACGGCGATGCTTACCTCGAGCGGCTCGACCGGCTGGGCGAAAGCGGGGAGCAGGATTCCTGCGACTTCCAATAGGGTCCGGCCCCCGCAGCACCCGGTTCAGGAACAGGATGATTGACCCAGGATGATCGAAATGGTCGACAGGCTGCGCCGGAGCCGCACCCGTTTTCGTCGTCGGTTACTGCTGGCCGGCGCGATCAGGAGCGTGACGGCTGCCTTGGCGCTGTTCGTCGTCCTCGAGGGTTCCCGGCGGCTCGCCCGCGCCTTGGGCACCGCGCCGGAGGTAGAAACCGGCCACCTCCTGTGGCTGGCGCTCGCCGCCCTGCTGGCCTTCCTCACCGTCGCTGCCGTCCAGGCGTGGCGGAATGTACCCACGCTGCTCGGCATTGCCCAACTCGCCGACGCGCGCTACGACCTGCTCGAACGCGTGACCACGGCGTTTGAAACGCTCCAACGCGGGGCCGAAACCCCGGTTCAGAAGGCGTTGCTCGACGACGCCGCTGCGCGCTCGCGGCAGATCGACCCGGCAGAGCTCGTACCGAACTCACTTCCCTGGCCAATCTGGCCTTCGGTGGCGCTGACGGGCGTCGCCATGGTCCTGATCCTCCTCCCACAGCCCGCCGCACTCGCCCCCGACAGCCGCACGGCATCGACAGCGAATATGGAGGGCTCGACGCCGGAGGGAAGGATCGAAGAAACCGGCGCCAAGGTGAGGCGCGTGGCGGAACTGGTTGGCCGAGACGCCGAGGCAAGCCGCGACCCCTACCTGCAGGCCGTTGCCAGGTCGTTCGATGACCTCGGCAGGCGAATAGAGGCAGGCGAGTTGGGACAAGCCGAAATCGACAATGAGGTCGGCCGCCTGTTACAGCACCTCGAGCGGGCACTGGGCGGAGACGACGCCGCTGCCTCGGCCGGACTGCTCGGCTACGGAGCTGAAAACCGCGGCGATGCGGGCCCCGGCGGCTCCCGAACCGACGCGGACGTTGCGCCGGAAGGGGCCGCCACAACGGACACCGAGCCGGCAGTCGATGAGGCCACCGGCCGGCAGGATCGGTCGAATGGTGAGGTCTCCAGCAGCACGGCCGGCGAGCAGGACACTGCTACCGGCCTCGACGAGCTACTGAACCGCCTCCAGGCGCGTCTGGAGGCCCGCGAGCCGGAGGACCGGCCGCCGCAGCCCCGGACTCAGTCGGCGGAAAACGATTCGGCCGGCGGCTTCTATACCGACATCGATCCAGACCTGGTTGCCGAGATCGAGGAGCGGCAGAACCGACTTACGCGGCAACGGGCCGAGAATCGAGCCGGTGGAGAACCGGTAGGGGCGGCAGAAGAGTCGAACGAAGGGCCGGGGGATCTGGCCGGGGAGGGAGCCCAACCTCTCGGTATTGGGGCGAACGGCGTGCCCGAGTCCGATAGTGAGCGGTTCGACCCTCTGCAACTGCCCGGGGGCCGGCAGGCCGATGGCCGCCGCATCCGGATAGAGATTCCACCGGACGCCGAGTTCACGGAGGTGGACGCCCTAGCCGAACCGATGAGTGGTGGCTGGCGACGTAGCCGCGGGGGAACTTCCGCCGGAACGCTTCTCGGTATGATGGACCGTGACGTCGTAAGCCGTTACTTCATGCCACAGGAAGAGAATCGAGACGGCGCTCGCCGCTAGGCCGGGCGCTCGTTTACGGGGTGACAGAGGTGCCTGAAAGAGTTTCCGGGAGGCAAACCGAAGATGCCGGGGTAACGGTCGCGGCGATCGAACGTGAACTCGAGAGCCTGTCTCGGGCGCACGCCGAGGTAGCCGGCGTAATGGTCGGCCAGGACGAGGCGATTCGCCAACTACTGATCGGCCTGCTGTCGGGCGGCCACATCCTGGTCGAAGGCGCACCCGGCCTGGGGAAAACGCTGCTGGTGCGGACGCTGGGAACGGTATGCGGCCTGAAGTTCTCGCGCATCCAGTTCACGCCCGACCTGATGCCGGCGGACATCACCGGTACGATCGCCCTGCTGCATGACGAGAACGGCGAAGCGGTCACCAGGTTCCAGCCCGGGCCAGTGTTCACCCAAATGCTGCTCACCGACGAGATAAACCGGGCGACACCCAAGACCCAGTCGGCACTACTGGAGGCGATGCAGGAAGGCACCGTCACCGTGGCAGGCCAGGAGTACCGGTTGCCGACACCGTTCTTCGTGCTAGCCACCCAGAACCCGATCGAGATGGAGGGCACCTACCTGCTGCCCGAGGCCCAGATCGACCGTTTCTTCTTCAAGGTGACGATCGCATTCCCCAGCTTCGACGTGCTCGACGGCATTCTCGAGAGAACCACCGGGGCGCAGGCGGCCGAGCCGGAACAGGTGCTGACCCCCGAACAGATCCTCCGCCTGCAGGAGCTAACCCGCCAGGTGCCCATCGCTGCCAGCGTGCGCCAGCGGGTGGCGCGCTTCGTAATGGCGACCCAGCCGCTGAGCGACACCGCACCGGACGAGGTGAAGCGGTTCGTTCGCTTCGGCGTAAGCCCTCGGGGAGCCCAGGTCCTGGTACTCGCGGCCAAGGCGAACGCACTGCTCGAAGGGCGCTACAACGTCAGTTTCGAAGATATCCGGACGGTAGCAATGCCCGCACTGCGACACCGCGTCCAGCTCAACTTCGAGGGTGAGGCCGAGGGCATCGAAGTAGAGGACGTGATCACCCGCCTGCTCAGGCGACTCATCGACGCGAAGAGTTCAGGCGTCGAGCGGCGGTGAGCCTCCTTCCGCCGAGAGTGCTGCAGAAGCTCGCTCGCTCGCGCCTCCAGCCGATATGGGCGACCCCGCGGGCCGGCGTGGGCGAAAGACGCTCGAGGGCCAAGGGTTCCGGAATCGAGTTTGCGGACCACCGTGAATACCAGCCGGGGGACGACATCAGGCACCTCGATCGCCACGCCTACTCGCGACTGGGACGGCACGTCATCAAGCAGTATTCGCTCTATCAGCAGCTTCAGGTAACCGTTTTGATCGACAGCAGCGCCTCGATGGGGTTCGGGACACCGGCGAAACTCCGGCGGGCAGCCGAGCTCGCGGGCATCGTCGCGTACGCGGGACTGAGCGGCGGCGACCGAGTGCTGGTGGGGGCTTTCTCCGGCGGCAGCGTCAAGTGGCATCGACACCTGGAAGGTACCCGCCGAGCAGCTGCGCTCTTCCGTTGGCTGGAGCAGCTGCGACCGGAGGGCTCGTCGCGCGTCGCCGAGTCGGCTCGGGCCAGCGCCCGTCGCCTCGGCAGCTCCGGCCTGCTGGTGGTGATCAGCGACTGGCTGGACGACGGATTGGCGGCGGCTCTCTCGGCGTGGCGGCGAGCCGGCCAGGAGCTGGTAGGGGTGAGGCTGCTGGCGCCTGAGGAGCTCGAACCCGAGCGCATGGGCGACGGCCCGGTCCGGCTGTTCGACGTCGAGTCCGGCCAGGAGGTAGAGGCGTCGCTGGACGCCGGCGGCTACGCGAGCTACCGGAAGGCGCTGGCCGACTGGGAGCGACGGCTGCGCGACGCGCTCTTCGTGCAGGAGGGGCGGCTGTTCTCGGTTCGCAGCGACGATGATCTGGAACGCACCGTCCTGACCGAGTGGCGGGTGAAGCAGCTGATTTCATGAGCATCGGCAACCCATGGTGGCTGCTCTTGCTGGGACTCGCCTTGCTGGTGGTCGTGCTTCACGCCCGGCGGCGCCGCGAGCTTCCGGTGTCGAGCATTCTCCTGTGGCGCCACCTCGCGAGCCATGGCTCGAGCCGGCCCCAGCGTCGGTTTCCGCCTATAACGCCGCCGCTGCTGCTCCAACTGCTGGCACTGATCCTCCTGATCTCGGCACTGGCGCAACCCTACTTGCGCACGACCGATAGTTCACCGGACCACCTGGTCGTCGTGATCGACGCCTCGGCCAGCATGCACGCAAGCGACGTATCGCCGTCCCGCCTAGGTGCCGCTCGCGCAGCTGGCCACGACCGACTTGCGGCGCTTCCGACGAGCGCACGCGGCACGGTGATCGAGGCCGGAGCGAACCCGGTTGCAACGTCAGCCAGGCTTGGTGCCGGAAACGCGGCGGCGCAACTGGAACGCTCCGCCGTGAGCTCTGGACCTATCGCCGGCGAGCGGGCGGGCGGGGCGGGCGAGGGGGGCGCGGGCCCGGCCGATTGGCACGCCGCGGCGAGGTTGGCGGCCGGCACGATACGACCTGGGGAGAGGACTCTGGTTCTGCTCCTCAGCGACCCTTCAGGCGTCGACGCAGCCGGTCAGGCGCTGCAGGCGGAAATTCCCGACGTCGAGATCGTGACGCGCGAGTTCGCCGGCAGCAGGGTCCGGAACGTCGGCTTTGCCGACGTCCGGCCTGAGCCGCTTGACCTCGACGGCGGGCACTGGAGTGTGACCGGAGAGGTGGTCAGCGCCGGCGCCGCTGGCGAGACGACCGAAATGCGAGTGCTGTTCGAGCCGGAAGGGAGCGAGGGGGCACTCGCCTGGGACACGTTGGAGCTCGAGCCGGTGGACGGTGAGGCGCTGGAGTTCGAGTTGGAGCTAGAGCTTCCCGGGCCGGGATCACTGGAGCTTCGACTGCCCGACGACGATCTGAACGTCGACAATCGGGCTCGGTTCATTCTGCGGGAAGGGCGCGTGAGCGCCCGGGTGCTACACGTGGGCCCCGAGAATCCCGAACTTCAGCGAGCGCTACAGGCGATCGACGCCGTAGAGCTGTTCCGCGCCGAGTCGCTGCCGGCCGACAACGCCGAGTACGACCTCGTCATCGTCGACCGGACCGAGGTGGATCGCCGGCCGGATACCAACGTCTTGTGGATCGCCGCCTCGCGCCACCGCGCCAGACCCAACGCGATGTTGTCGGAGCCGGACCCGAGCGGCTGGCGAAGCGATCATCCGCTTGCCGCCTCGATGGACTGGAGCTCGCTCACCGTGTCGGCCGCTCGCGATGTAGGTCTTCTACAGGGAGCAACCGTGCTGCTCGAGGCACGGGGGGCGCCGCTGATCCAGGTCCGCACCGTCGACGAGCACACCGAGGTCGTCCTGTCTTTCGCATTGCGGGACAGCAACTGGCCTTCTCAGCTCGGCTTCCCGTTGTTCGTATCCAACCTGGTTCGAACGGCGCAACCGGCGCTGGGCCGGGCGGTCCTCTCCCTCGACGCCTTCCACCCCAGGGAAAGCATTCTTGCCGGCGGGACCGGCACACGCGAGGCGGCCGCGGCTTCCGGTCCGCTTGACTGGCCACTGTGGCGTTGGCCCGTTTGGCGTTGGCTCGTGCTGGCCACGTTCGTCGTCGTTGTCCTCGAAGCGCTGATCGCGGGCCTGGCAAGCGAACGATACCTCCGGCGACAAGCGCTCGGCGCCGGCAATCCACTGGCCGGCCGCCACCGCACCACAGTTGCCTTACAGGCCGGAGCTGCTGCGCTCCTGCTCCTGGCGCTCCTGTCCGTCTCCGTGCCGTTTCCCGGCCGACAGGCGCAAACCGTCCTGATCGTCGAGGATGAGCGGTTCCTGACCGGCGAGGCAACTGAAGGCCGCGAGGAGACGGGCCGCTCTTCGCTGGACTTCCTGGATGACGACGCGGCGACCGGTGCCGGGATCGTACGCCTGGGAGCGCCGAGCACCATAGTCAGGGACGCCGGAAAGAGGGGTAGGCCTACCTCAGCGCCAGCCGGAGTTGCGGGAGCCGATCTCGAATCGGCGATCGACCTGGCAGCTGGAATGCTTGCCTCGGGAATGCTTGCTGCTGGAACGACTGCTTCGGAAACGCAGGCCACTGGAACGCAAGCCGCCGGTGCGCGGGGAGGCGCCGAGCAGGGCAGGATCGTAATAGTCGGCGGAGCTCTGTCGACTGTCGGCGAAGCGTCGAGGAGTGTTCCAGGGCTCGTCGCCAGCGGCATCACCGTCGACGTCTTACCACCGGGAGGGATTCCAGCGGGCGAGTCGCTGGTCGAGGAGGTCGTTGCCCCCGAGCGACTTCACCCTTCACAGACCTTCCGGCTCGAGGGAATCGTCTTCAGCGAGAGTGCCCAACAGGCTTCGGTGACCCTGTACCGCGACGGCGAGGTGCTGGTGGAACGGGAAGTACACCTGGAGGCCGGCCGCAACCGGGTCGAGACGGAGGCCGACGAGGAGGAAGCAGGCACCTACCTGTACGAAGTAGAAGTCGACTCGCAAGGCGACGTCTTCAGCGAAAACAATCGGGCCGGGCAGATGGTGCGCGTCCTGGCACCGCCGTCGGTCTTGTTGGTGTCGCCCCAGGCCGAGTGGGCGGAACTGTTTGCCGACGCCCTCCTGATTCAGGGCGTCGAGGCCGAGATCAACGAACCGCTTGCCGCGCCGTGGAATATCGAGGGCTGGCTCGAGCACGACGTGGTGGTCCTGATGAACGTCCCGGCGCTGGACCTGCATTCGACCCAGCAGGAGTTGCTGGCGACTTGGGTAACCGAGCACGGCGGCGGCCTGCTGATCCTGGGTGGCGAGAACAGCTTCGGACCCGGCGGTTACTATCAGACGCCTCTGGAGGACCTCTCTCCCCTTTCAAGCCAGGTGCCGCGCGAGGCGCCGGCGGTCGCGATGCTCTTCGTGCTCGACCGTTCCGGCAGCATGCAGCAACAGGTGGGTGAATCGACACGGCTCCAGATCGCCAAGGAGGCCACGATCGAAGCAATCGACCTCCTCGGTGAGGAGAGCCTCACCGGCGTAGTGGTGTTCGATTCCGAGTCGACGGTCCTGGCCCCGATCCAGCCGGTCGAAAACAGGGACGCGATTGCGGCGGAGCTCGAGCTGCTCGGTCCTAGCGGCGGCACGGCGATCCAACCGGCTCTGGAGCAGGCCCTGGAGCAGATGCGCGGCGTCGATGCCTCGACGCGCCACGTGGTGCTGATGACCGACGGCCTGTCCCAACAAGGGCAGTTCACGGCGGTCATGGAGGGCTTCGAAGCGGCGGAGACGACGGTCAGCAGCGTGGCGATCGGCAGCGGCGCGGACACCGCCCTGCTGCAGCAGATTGCCCGGGCCGGCGGCGGAACGTTCCACAGCACCACCGATTTCAGGGCTCTTCCCAGCATCCTCGCCCAGGAAGCGCTGCTGCTCTCGGGGACTCCGATCGAGGAGACCAGCTTCCAGCCGCAGTGGGCCGACCGGGGGGTAGAGTTCCTGGCGGCACTGCCGGAAGACTTGCCGCCGCTCCACGGTTACGTCCTGACGACCCCCAAGGGCGGGGCCGACGTTCACCTGTTGGCGCCCGACGACGACCCGGTCCTCGCTTCGTGGCGGCACGGCCTTGGCCGGGTGGTCGCGTTCACATCTCACGGTGCAGGCTCCTGGAGTCGCGACTGGTTGTCGATGACGGAGTTCCCGCTCCTGTGGGCCCAGGCGGTACGCTGGACCCTTCCCCAGGTTGCCGGACCCGGCCTCACGCCGCGAGTGAGTTGGCGAGGCGACGAGGCGCAACTGCTCGTCGATGCAATCGACGCTCAGGGTCGACCGCTCTCCGAGCTGGCTGTCGAGGCGGAGATCGAGGCGCTGGAGGACTCGCAGGGCGATCGGCGGCTCGTGCTGCAAGAAACCGACCGGGGAAGGTATGAGGGCACTGTTGAACTGACGAGCGAGGCGACCTACCGGCTGACGGCCCGGACGGTAAGCGACCCGTTCCAAACAGCCGAAGAGCTCGAGCCCGCCGTTTTGCTGTTTCGCGCCTCCTACCCTGCCCGCTATGCATTCAGCCGCCAAGACGCGAGCGAACTCCTGGCCATCAGCGAGTCGACTGGTGGCCAGGTCCTCTTCTCGACCGAGGACCTGCCGGCAACCTCGTGGCGCTGGCGCTGGCAACCCCTGGAGGCGTGGCCGTTTTGGCTGCTCCTCGCGCTGACGCTGTTCATGCTCTCGCTGTTCTCCCGCTACGCTCCCCGCTTCCGTCGCAAACCGCTTGGGAAGCGTTCCGCGGGCTCGCGGAGGTCTGCGGCCGAGGCGGGTTGACGGCAGTTTCGCCCCCGGCAGCCGGCTCACCTGAGAGGCACCAAGTGTGGAGGGTGCGGCACCGCTGTGCCCTGACCTCTCCGCTGCGCCGCCGCCCGAGCCACCGCCCGAGCGGAATTGTGTACCGAAATGGAGGCTCGGGCCCGTTCCTTCGCCGCAGCAGGCGGTGCTACGATAAATCCACGGGGGCAACCATGCCCACATTTTGATCAATAGGAGTTTCGCATGCGATTCGTTTTGTCGTCATCTGCCTTCCTGGTCCTGTCCCTGGCGCTCGTCGGCGCCCAGGAGGCCGGCGAAGCAACGGTGCAGGTTGCCGAAAGCGAGAGTTGGGGCAGCCACCTGACCAACGCCGAGGGTGCCAGCCTCTACCTCTACCTGGAAGACGAAGGCCTCGAGGGCGAGAGTGCCTGCGCCGAGAGTTGCACCAGGAACTGGCCGCCGCTGACGGTGGACGGCGAGCCCGTCGCCGGTGAAGGCGTGGACGCTGAACTGCTCGGCACCCTCACCCGTGACGACGGCTCGAGCCAGGTGACCTACGGCGGCTGGCCCCTCTACACTTACGCCCGTGATACCGAGCCGGGCCACACCAAGGGCCAGGGCCTGGGCCGGGTGTTCTTCCTGGTGTCGCCGGCGGGCGAGCAGGTAACCGAGGAGCTGGTCCAGGAAGCTCCCGAGCTGGATGAGGAAGTGATGGCCCAGTTGATGACCGAGGGCGAGCGCGCGTTCCGCAACAACTGCGTCGTATGCCATGGAGCTCAGGGCCAGGGCGCCATAGGGCCTCGCCTGGCAGGCAACTCGAACGTGGGCGGTACCGCGTTCCTGGTCCAGAGGATCATCATCGGCTTCGAGGCACACGGGATGCCACCGTTCGGACACCTCTCGGACGAGCAGATCGCAGCCATATCCACTTTCGTCCGCAACTCGTGGGGAAATGAGTTCGGTGCCGTCACTTCTGAGGAGGTGAGTAACCTGCGATAAGCAACGGACGAACCGGTGTATCCCAAGTCCTCTCCCCCTACGAACTTATTCCGCAACGTCTCCTACTCGAAAGGTTTGGTGGCTGTTCACATGACACACCCAACAACATTCGGAGCCGGCTGGCTCAACAGGCTCGCCCTCGCGTTCACGGCGGCGGTACTACTGACCGTCGGCGCCGGAGCGGCACTGGCGAACGAAGAGGTGCTCAACCTCCAGGACGATCACTCGATGTGGGTGATGCCCAACCAGAACTACGCCGGCTGGAACTACAGCGAACTGGACCGCATCAACCGCCACAACGTTGACAACCTGCGCGTCGCCTGGGCGTTCCAGACGGGCGTGCTGGACTCGCACGAAGCGCAGCCGTTGGTCATAGGCTCTACGATGTACGTCCTGACTCCCAAGCCGAACACGCTATATGCCCTCGATCTCACACGGCAAGGCTTCATCAAGTGGTCGTTCGCTCCCGAGATGGATACGGAGCGAGCCGGCTCACTGGCCTGCTGTGGCGCCCAGACCCGCGGCATGATGTACGCCGAAGGCAAGATTCTCTTCAACACACTCGACGGACAGCTTTTCGCCGTAAACGCCAACGACGGCTCGGTGGCATGGGACACGCAGGTTGCCGATCTCGATCTCGGTGAGACGACCACGACCAACCCGTTGGTCGTCGGCGACAACGTCATCATCGGCAACGAAGGCGGCGAGCGCGGGGTTCGCGGCTGGGTGGCGGCATACGACCTCAACAGTGGCGAGCAGCAGTGGAAGTTCTACAGCACCGGACCCAACGAAGATATGGGGATCGGTGAGCGCTTCAACCCGTTCTACGCCGACGACCAGGTCGAGGAGCCGGGCGTACAGAGCTGGTACGAGGATTCCTGGGAGCACGGTGGCGGCACCAACTGGGGCTACTGGACCTACGACCAGGACACCAACCTCTTCTTCTATGGCACCAGCAACTGCGCCCCCTGGAACCCGGACTACCGCCGCGACCCGGCCACCGCGCCCGGATTCGACGAGTACGGCAACAAGTACTGCGCCTCGCTTCTCGCCCGCGACGCAACCAGCGGCGAGCTGGTGTGGGCGTACTCGGTCACGCCGCAGGATCAGTGGGACTTCGACGAGCCCGGCCAGAACTTCCTGGTGGATCTCGAGATGGACGGTGAGATGCGCAAGACGCTCGTCAAGCCCGCCCGCAACGGTTTCTTCTACGTGTTCGACCGCGAGACCGGCGAGATCCTCAACGAGCCGTTCACCTACACCAGCGTCAACTGGGCCTCTAGCATCGACCTCGACACCGGCCGGCCCGTCTTCAATGAGGAAACGATCGCCTACACGGACGTCGAGATCCCGATCTGCCCCTTCATCGCCGGCAACAACTGGTTCAACGACGCCTACTCGCCGCGCACCGGCTTGGTTTACTTCGCTGCTGAGAACCGCTGCTCTTCACTCACGCCGATCGAGGGCGAATTCACCGCCGGCGAGAACTACATCCTCATGAAATTCGGCCAGAGTCACGCGGGACCAGGCGGATACCTCGGCGAACTTCAGGCATGGGATCCGGTAACCGGCGAGAAGGCCTGGGGTATCAAGACCCAGACCTCGCGCAACGCCTTCCCGGTGCTCGCCACCGCCGGCGACCTGATCTTCCAGGGGACCGACAAGGGTGAACTGAGGGCCGTTGACGCCCGCAACGGACAGGTTCTGTGGTCGTTCCGTACCGGCAGCAACTTCCGCAACTCGCCGATCAGCTATGTCGGGCCCGACGGCAAGCAGTACCTCGCGGTCATCTCCAGCCAGGCGCCACGAGATCCGGAGATCGGTGAAGACACCGAGCCGGAGGCGGAGGGTCGCTACCGACGCGCAGGCTCGACGCTCTACGTGTTCAGTCTGCCTTGATCGAACTTTTGCCGTTTCCCGCTGAATAGGAAAGCCAGCCAAAGGCGGGGGGAGAGCGGTCATTCGCTCTCCCCCCGTTTTCTTCTCACCGCCACTATGGACAGGACCGAACGGAACCGGTCCGGCGGCCGCCCAGCTGATGACGTCGCCGCCAGTGCGGGCTACGACGGAAAGGAACGTCAATCATGACCAGGGGGATGAGGCGAGGCCTCGCTCGAGCCCTACCCACAATCGCCTGCGCGCTGGCGCTGAGCTTGTCTTTCGCGGGCCTTGCAGCCGACGGCGACTGGGAGATGCGCGTCTGCGCTGACCCCGACGGCATGCCGTTCTCGAATCGAGACCTTGAAGGTTACGAGAACCGTATCGCCGCCGTCCTGGCCGAGGAGCTCGGCGCCACGCTCACATATGACTGGTTCACCCAGGGGCCCGACATGGTCAACTTTCACCTGCGGGAGGGCCAGTGCGACCTGATCATCGGTGTTCCCGACGGATACGAGGACCTGCTCACAACCGTCGCCTATTACCGCAGCCCCTACGTCTTCCTCTACCCCACCGACTCGGAGCACAAGGTGACGTCGCTGGACGACCCGGCTTTGGCGGAGATGCGCATCGGCGTGCAGGCGGTAGGAATACCGCCTCATCAGGGCCTGATCAACCGCGGACTGGGCCACACCGTGGTCCGCCGCTTCGCCGGGCCCGGCCTCACCAACGCGGCCGCCTCCTTCGAACAGGTAGTCGACGCCCTTGCCAACGAAGAGATCGACGTGGGTATCGCCTGGGGACCGGTGGCGGGCTACGTGGCCGAGCGCTCCGACGTCGACCTGGAAATCACGCCGGTTACGCCCGAGTTCGAGCCCCCCTTCCTGACAATGGTGTTCGCCATGGCGATCGGAATGCGACCCGGCGATGAGTCTTTTCGCGATCGCCTGGACGTGGCCCTGGTGAATCGCTGGCAGGAGATTCAGGCGATCCTCGGTGACTACGGCGTTCCGACCGCTCCCCTTCCGACGCCTACTCTCCCCGCCGATGAACCAAGCGGAACCGTCGTTCGAGTAGGGGTCGTTATCCCCGGAACAACGGGGCACAGCAGGATTCGCGCCTCGATCAACGACCTGGTGGGCGACGCTGCCCGCATGGGCGCCCTGATGGCTGAGAGCGACATAGCCAACCTCGAAGCCGTCGAAAACACTTTGAAGGTGCTGCCCGCCAGTTCACCGAGCGCCGAGGCCGCCTTCCGGGCTGCCGAGAGACTGGTGGCAACCGAGGAGGTGACTGCGATTGTCGGGGGCCTGGGCGATGGTCAGGCCGAGAGGCTCTCCGAAGCGTTGGCGGCTGGGGAGGTCCTGTTCTTTAATATCGGCTCCCCGTCGATGGCGTTGCGCGAGCTCTGCAATCCCGCCACCTTTCACATCGAGCCTAGCGCGGCAATGTACCTCGATGCCCTGGCCGAGTGGTATTCGGAACGAGGGATGGAAAGCTGGTTCGTAGTCCACGAGGACAACCCCGCGGGAGAGGCGCTGCGTGAGCGTGCCGTTCGGGCGATAGAGAGTCACGGCGGCGGAGAGCTGGCCGGAACCGCCGCAACGACCATCGAACAACCGGTCTACTCGGCCGAGATCAGCGAACTCGAAGTCTCCGGTGCGGACGTGGTGCTGTTGCTTCTGGGTCCGGCCGATCAGATAGCCTTCGTATCGCAACAACAGTCGTTCGCCAGCGGCGCTATCGTCGCGATGTACCCGCATCCGATCACCCAGACGCGCGATTTTATCGCGGCAACCAGCGACGCGGCCAGGGACGGAGGGGCCGACCAGCGAATGATGTCTTGGGAGACCACTCTCGAGGAAGGCGCGATGGGTGTGCTCAACGAGCGCTATACCTCGCGCTGGGGTCAGCCGATGGACACGCCTGCCTGGAGCAGCTACCAGGCTATCCGCATCGTCGATCAGGCCGTTCGCGACTCCGATAGCGACGATTCGGCAGCACTCGTCGCGTACCTCGAATCTCCGGATACGTCGTTCGAGGCGAAAGGGCTCGAGCTGTCGTTCCGGCCATGGGACCACCAGCTGGGTCAACCGCTGTACGTGGTCGACGTGAATCCCGACGCTCAGTGGGGAACTAACCTCTCGCAGATGGTGGCGTTCGCCGAATTGGCGGGAACGGTGCCGAGCGAGCTGGGGGATGGGGCACGGGAACGTCTGCTGGCGTTGGGCGACGACGAGGAAGCGTTGGCTTGCCGACGATGATGGCCCGCGTCGCGCGGATCGCTGAGGGCCACCGCACTTTTCCCGGGGTCACGGTTACATGAGGTGATCGGGCTTACCGTGAATCGATGACCGGTCCGCCGGGCCGGTGATTCGATCGACGCGAACAGGGGGAGCAGAAATGGCGTATTGGAGAATTTTACTGGCCGTAATCACGCTTCTGTGGGCGGCGCCGGCATTGGCGCAAGGTAGCGCAGACGGCGGCGACGACAACGGAAGCGCAGCGGGCGAAAGCGCCGCTGGGCAAAGCGAGGACGGTGCGGCCGCCGGTGACGATGCGGTTGGCGACGATGCGGTTGGCGACGACGCTGCTGGCGATGACGCGGCCGGCGACGAAGGTGCTGTCGGTGACGACGGGGCCGAGGGCGACGATGGCGCAGCCGGCGATGACGCCGCAGTCGGTGACGATGGGGCCGAGGGTGAGGACGCCGAGGCCGCCGCCGAGGAGCCGCAGGTGCAGCGCTGGACGTTCGAAGCGTTCGACGCCGATGGCGACAGCAGCTTGACGGTAGGGGAGTTCGGGACCGGTCTGTTCGAACTGGTGGTAGGCGACGGTGAGGGTCTCGGCCCGGACCAGTACGAGCACGCGGCACAGGCGTTCGGGGTCGAAGCTCAGGAGGTCGACTTCGAAACCGCCGACGTGAACCAAGACGGCATAGTGACCGATGACCAGGAGTTCATTCCTGCCGTGGCGACCCGCGTGTTCGAGAACTGGGACGCGGACGGCGACAATGCTCTGAGCGCCGAAGAGTATCGCACCAACATGTTCTCTACCTTCGATGCCGACGCTGACGGCACCGTGAGCGCCGACGAGTTCGAGCCGTTTGCCGCCTGGTTCGACACCGGCTTCGAAGAGGTCGCCGGCGGGGGCGCTGGCGGCTTTACCGAGGACTTCTTCATGGAGGACGGCTTCGGCGCGGGCGACGGCGCGGGCGACGGCGCCGATGAAGGCGCTGCCGACGACGTAGAGACGCCTGCGACTGAAGACGACGATGCGGATACAGAAGACGCAGACATGGAAGACACCGACACAGAAGACGCGGAAACAGACGACGCGGACACCGAGGGCGCCGGTGAAGATGGTGCCGGCACGGACGACACGGATGACGACACGAATGACGGCACAGAGGACGGCGACGTAGGAGGCGGCGGCGAAGCCGACGATGCCGGCAGCGACTACTGAGACGACTACCGCTCGATCGGTGAGCTCGCCGAGCTCATAACGGGTGCAACCGGCAGAAACCAATGGAAGCTCGATCGTAACGGGGGTCAGGCGCCGCAGAACGGGGGCGCCTGACCCCGTTCACTCACTGAGGCCGCCCGTTCTCAGTGCCGTGCCCCGACCATTGCCAGTCCGCGCGCGGAAACCGCGCTAGCGGACGGCTCAGTTCACCCTGAACACCGAAAACGTGCGCGAGACCTCATCGAAGATCCCGTAACTGCTCCCGGGCGTTCGGTCGCGGGGGAGGCTCACCGAACCCGGATTGAGAAACGCCTGGACGCCCGGTTCGAGGCGCAACGTTCCTTGCCCTTCGCGAAACGGCCGCACGCCCCACGCACCATCCGGCTCCCGCAGGAACGCTCCCGGCACATGTGTATGACCAACGAAGTAGACGTCCCGCTTCATGTGACTGGCGTTCGACCTCGCCACCGGCACGCTAATGAGGTACTCGAAACGGGTGCGCAGCGCACCGTGGACAGCAGCCCAGTCATCGTCCAGATACTCGGGCTGCAGCCGGTCGAGGAACTCCAAATCGTCGGGCCCGAGCTCGCGCAGATGGGAGGCCAGGATGTCGTTGATCCGGTCGGCGGCGTTCGGCGCACGACCCTGGCGCAGGATGTCGAGCATCGCTTCGTGATTGCCGCTGAGCGCGGCCCGAAAGTCCAGCGTTCGCAACCTGGCTACGGCAGCCGCCGGCTCGCTGCCGTAGCCGATGGCGTCTCCCAGGAAAACGACCTGGTCCCAGCCACGCTCGGCGGCATCGGCCAAGACCGTGTCGAGACTCCGTGCATCGGCGTGGACGTCGGAGATGACCAGAAGGCGCACGCCTTCATCTTGGCACGAGTGGGCGAATCGGGGACCGAGCCGGCCACCTGGGCTCAGCGGTCGCCATCGCCGTCGCCACCGTCGCCGCCACCGTTGCCATCGCCGTCGCCGGCAACAGACGATGGCCATTCATCCCTGAGTTGGGACGACGAGATGTCCTCGTGAAACCTATCCTCGGGAAGCGCCTGGAACAGCTCGCGGGCAGCCGCCGGCACGTCCAGGTGCTCCAGCGTGAGAAAACGCCCGTCGCGGCGCCGGCCCGCCACGAGGAACCTGGCACCCAGAGTGCGCAACTCCTCCAGAGCGCCTATGCGGCTCTCTTCCGAGCCGTAGAACCGGCGCTCGAGCAGTCGGACCGCCGTATCGACCCCGACGACGAACGTATGGCCCGGAAACAATCGGGCCTTCTCGTTGAACAGAGGCGAGCGGGTGAGCAGCAGCGAGCGATTGCCGAGAAACTGGGCGGCGCGTCGTCGCGCCTCCGCCAGCCCGATCTCCTCCTTGTCGGCATTCGCCAGCGGCAGTTCGAACACCACCTCCGAGCCCAGGTAGGCGCCGGCCGCCTCGGCCAGGCGAATGTGGCCGTGGTGCACGGGATTGAAGGCGCCGCTCAGGATTGCCGCGCCCTCGGGAACCCGTTCCGCCACCTCACCTGCCGGCGTGACCTGAAACCAGCTCCTTCGTCCTGCTTCGAACTCGGCGGCTATCCCGGTCGCCACCAATCTCTGAAGCAACTGCTCGCCGGCGACCAGTTCCGGTAACGGTGCGCCCAGTACACCCTTGGCGTCGGCGACCGCTCTCATCACCAGCGAGCTCACCACCCGTTCCTCGCCGGCCCGGTCGCGTTCGCCCTTGGCGAGCCGCAGGCTGTAGTGGTGGATCCCGAACGTATCGTGGACGGCCGCTTCACAGCGATGCTCGCCGCGCTTGGTTCGGTCGGTGGCGATGGCGGCGCTCAGTCCCAGTCCGAACGTCGGCAGGTTGGCGCGGGCCAACGCGCTCGCGCGCCGTTGTGCCTGCTCGGCCAGCGCGGCAGCAACCTCCGAAGATGCGAAGCGCTTCGGCGTGAAGCCGACGGCTTCGATCAATGAAGCCGTCGTGTAGTGATCTACCGCTTCCAGCACGGTACGAGACGAACCGGCAACGCTATGCAGCCAGTACAACGCCTCGGCTCCGGCCCCGGTGAACTTCATGACCATGAGGGGGGCGCCCGCGTGGATGTGCTCGAGCAGGGCGAGCGGCGGACCGTGGTCTGGCGAGCGGCCAGGTTCGTTCATTCCGGTAGCGTAGCCCTTCCGAGCCGGGCAGTGCCATGCGGTGACGGACTCGGGCTGCGCCACCGAGAACAAAGCTGTAAACTCCTGTCACTCAAGCGCCAGACACGCCTCTACTCTGTGCCGCGTCCGACTACTCTTGCAAAGGACGCAGCTGGCGGGTGAGTCGGTCTACTCGCCTTCGTCTCGTTCCGGTTCCTCTCCGTCCCCAACGACTCCGCCCTCGAAGAACCGGATAGGCCGCTCCTGTGGCCGAAGCTCGATCACCACCGTATTCTCGCCCGACGTGAGGTCGATCGTCTGCTCGGCCGGCTCGAGCTGGTAGAGGTCGGACAGGTGTGGAGCCGTGGCCACGAGGCGCCACTCGCCGGGGGGCAGGCGTCCGAACTCGAACCGGCCGCGCCCATCGCTGGTGGCGCGCCGTACCGACTGGCCTCCCCTCAACTCGAGAAGGATCCCGCTCACCAGCTCGGCCTCTCGCTCCGGTCTACCTATGCCATAGACGGCGGTATTCTCACCTCCCGCGGGGACCACGAAGCTGACCTGTCCTCGCAAGCGAGCCGCATCCACTATCCTGAAGTCGACCTGGACGTTCGAGCCCGCCTGAACCTCCAGCGGAAGCGGGCTGGCCGGTACCGTCAGCTCGCGACGAGCGAGGCTGTCGGGATGCACGATGAGCTGGTGGGTCCCCTCCGGTACCGCGGGGAAGAGATAGCTCCCGTCCTC
The DNA here is from genome assembly GCA_040905465.1 of Trueperaceae bacterium. Taxonomy (GTDB): domain Bacteria; phylum Deinococcota; class Deinococci; order Deinococcales; family Trueperaceae; genus DASVCN01. The sequence goes on from JBBDRK010000049.1 coordinate 182,464, forward strand.
CTGGGTTACCGCCGAGCGCCCGGCGACCCGGAGAACCCGGAGGTCGAGGGGTTCTCCGTTTGCGTCGACGACCGTGCCCGAGACACTGCCCACCGTCGACAAGGGGCCGAGCGGCACGTCGATATCGTGTGAATAGGCCAGGCGAAGCGTGAGCCCGGCACTTCTGCTCCGGTAGAGATTCCCTCCCATAGTGATCGTCAACTTTCGCGCGGCATCGGGCACGTATCGGCCCTCGAGGTCGAGCCTCAGGACACGATCTCCCACCAGCCCCCAATCCCCGCCGGCGATTACCTCCAGGTCGGGCGTCACCGCTCCCGACCAGGCCGTTCGCAAGTTCAGGCTGGTGAACGAGCGCTCGTCTCTGGAGTAGCCCAGCTCTACTTCGGACGTCAGCTTGCCGCCGGCGGCAGGAGACCTCGCTCCCGCGCTGTAAGAGTAGGAGTACCGGGCACCGTCGACGGCCGTTCCCGACCGTCTCCGCAGGTCGATTCGCTGCTGGAGTTGAGTGTCATCCAGGAAGGTTCCGACCGAGACGCTGACCTCGTCGTCCTGACTTTCCCGGCTCGTCTCGCCAATGGTGGCTCGGTACTCGTGGGTATACTCCAGGCCCAGGTCGGCGCCCGCGATGGTGCCGTCGAATCCTATCTCCACTCTCGAATCCTGCTGCTCGATCACTCTCGGAGGGAACCACATCGTGCCAGTCCGGTACTCGGAATCGAGCCGGTAGCTTATCTCGAGATTGCTGGGGAAGTTCACCCCGAAGGAGATGGAAGCCGCGGCCGAGAACGTGGAGCGGTCCGACTGCTCGTCGTCGTAGCCACTCTCCCGGGCCCTGAAACCGACGTCCAGATCGAGAGGCCCTTCCGCTATGCCGCCTCCGAGCCAGAGCGCCCGGCCTGCCTGACCAGAAGCGTCCTGTCGGCCGGCATACTCCACTTCGAGATCCAGGGCCCGTGCTGCCGGCGACGCGCTATTTGGCTTTGGGAGCAGTTGCCAGCGTGTTCCGAAATGCGACTCTCCGTCAACCGTCATGATCTGAGCGGAAGCTCGGAGAGACTCCTCCAAGGTAAAGCGAGCGCTTCCCCCGAACCCGGCTCCACTCTCACCAGCTAGCATGAACGCCTCCGCGGAGAACCGCAGGACGTTTATCGGCCACAACTCCGCCTTTGCGCTCACGCCCACGCCTGGGAGTTCCGGAAACAATGGCGCGGGGCTGATGCTCTGCCGACCGAGCGAGATACGAAACTCGTCGTGCCGGTACTCGAGGAGGGCGCGATGCTGAGCGCTACCCAGGCCGGTCCCCAGCCGGATCCTGAAGGCGCCCGGCTGACGGTCCCACAGCTTCCCCTGGCCGTCGACTTCGATAGTCGCGCGTTGCACAGCCGCTGCTGGATCGCCTCCCAGTTGGCCGAGGTTGATACTCGAAGTCGAAGTCAGTTTCAGCGGGAAGCTGTGTCTGGCGCTGGAGACGTCCGATTCGTGCGGGATGAGATCGACGGTTGCTTCGGCTACTCCGCCCAGCGACTGAGGTTGCATGTCCATGCCTTCGGCCCGCAGAGTCAACAGGTGAACCTCCGACCTGCTCAGGTCGGACGGGACGCCCACGCGGACGGCGATCTCGCGCGTCTCACCCGCCTCGAGATGTATTTCCTCGACCTCGAGTTCGAGTCGAAGCCCGAGGTTATCTTCTGCGGTCAGCCTCAGAGCAGCGGTGGCGTTGCCGCCATTTCGCACGGCGAATACTGCCGTGTAGTCACCAGCCACCACCACTCCTGGCGCGTCTAGCAGTAGCACCTCGACATCGGCTACCGCGACCACTCTCACCTCGAAATCGACGGAGTTCGCGGCTTCTCCCCCCAAGGCGAGAACCGTGATCGTATAGGAACCGGCCTCGGCGTGCTGGGGCACCAGCAGACTGAACACCTCGGTGGTCGTCTCGCCCGGCGCCAGCGTCATCCGCACCGGTGGAACGAGTAAGCGCCAGCCGGCCGGCAACTGTGGCTCGAGTGTTCCGTTCCACGCGTCGTCACCTATGTTCCCCGCCATCAGGACGAGGTTCGCCGTCTGCCGTGGGGCCAGTTCAGTGGGCGGCGCCAGCGCCGTCAGGTTGAGGTTCGCCTGGGAATCTACTATCCCGACAACCAGGAACACGCTCATGAGCCACGAGTGCCGGAGGACTTTTCTGGCCGGCACCTTCATTGGATCAGGCCGAGACTGCCTGAACGCCGGCTCGACTCGAGCAACCGAGACAGTCGCGCAACCGTGGTACCGGGTTCAGGGAGTACCGACACGCAGTGTGTAGCGAGCTCCAAACACGTCCTCGCCACCGGCGTCGACCACCACGATGCCGGTGTACTCGCCGGGCGCGAGATTCGCGAGCCGAAAGGTCTGCCCCACTCGTTCTTCCGGAAAGACCAGCGGCGGCTCGCCTTCGAACCGCCGCACGTGCTCGCCGCCGCCGTCGTACAGATCGAGGTAGCTGTCGGGCCACACGAGCCGTTGACCCGAGTTGACGAGTGATACCGAGAAGGCCCACCCGTCCTGCTCATGAACTTTCAGGCTTGGATTCGTGAAAGCGAGCTGCACCGGCGTGCGCGCCCGAGCATTGGTAACCAGGTAAATACCGTATCGAGTCACCGACCTGATCCGCACCCCTTGGGCGGCTGCAGCCTCGCCGACTGGGGCATTCTCCACCATCACCATGCTCCAGTAGGAATCGTGGAGGCCCGGGTCGTCGGGTACGCTGACCGTGTAGCCGACGGTTGCACTTTCACCGGCCTCGATCTGCACCGACCCCAACTCGAGCTCGATCCAATCGGCGTTGGAGCGGGGATGACTACCCGGCTCCAGGAAAGCCTGTACATCCCCCTCGAAAACGACGTCGTTGATATAGATCGTTGCCGTTGCCGCGGCAGTGCTCTGGTTCCGCAACGTCAACGTTCCCCGGTAACTATCGCCTGGCCGCGCATCCTCCTGGATGTAGATCAGGTCGCCGGCTACCGCGATCTGGGCACGTGCCGGGCTAGCGAACTGGCTTGCGAGAGCCAGCGCGAGGGTAACGAACAGCGACGAACGACCGAGCCGTTCGAGTGCCCCAAGCGGCAGTTGGCTCACCCTGCCCTTATCGCGTCCGCCAGGTAGGTTGCAACTATCGGCATGCTCCGCCGTAGCTTATCATTACCGGCTCTAAGCGAGCCGGCACGGAGATCTAACGGGTCTTACGACTAACTGCCGCCGCCGGCCGTAATAGTGTATCTGATAACGATATCGGTATCGTCGATGGGACCGGTTGCCACGGCACCGAAGGTGACGGTGGCCGTGCCGCCGGTCGTGCCGCTCGAGATCCCTGTTATCAGGTTACTAGTGCTGTTGGTCACCACCACCGACGTGCCGGAACCGGCACCGGTGTCGGCAGCGGCGGTTGCCGTCAGCGTGAGACCGTCGGGCAGGGTGCCGTTTGCCTGAACAGTTATCCTTCGGATTATCGTCTGATTGTTCGAGTACTCGAGTGCGTGAACGCCGGCGATCGTGGCTTCGTAGTCGCCGGTTGCGGTCTCCGTATCGAACGTTATCGCGACGTCCCCGGTGGTAGTGATGCTGTCTGCGACTCTCCAGAGGACTGCGATGGTCGAATCGACGGTATTGGGTTGCCCGAACGACGCCGTCAACAGCAGCAGCGCGACCAATGGCAACGGTATCTTACGGATTAGCTCTCTCACGGCGTCCCCTCAATTGAAAAGCTACGTAGTATTTGCGATTTGTCAAGCGTAATAGTTATCTATAGCACACTTGGCGGCACAAGGTGTCATCATCGCCGTAATTCACCCCCGCGGATCGTCGATAGCCGCGGTCACACCGCTGGGCTTCCTGCCACATAGACTTGCGTGACCCTGAAGTCGTCATCCAACGCGACCATATCGGAGCGTAGGCCCACTGCGATCTCACCGCGATCGGCCAGTCCCAGGTAACGAGCCGGAACCGCCGACAGCATCGCCGAAGCCTCGGCCAGGGGTACCCCGACGGCCAGTACATTGCGCAGGGCCCGGTCGAGCGTCAGGACGCTGCCCGCGAGGGTGCCGTCGGCCAGCCGGGCGGCTCCCCGGTCTATCGTGACCGGCAGGCCACCGAGTTCCGTCTCGCCATCCCCCTGTCCACCCGCCCTGATGCAGTCGGTCACCAGCATGAGACGGCCATCCTTGGCCGCGCGCGCCGCGTGCAGCGCGCCTTCGGCCACATGATGCCCGTCGAATATCAGCTCGGCGTAGCCGTCCACCAGCGCCAGGGCCGCCCCGGCAGTTCCGGGCGCCCGACCCTCCACTCCACCCATTGCGTTGTAGAGATGGGTGAAGCCAAAGGTGCCGCTCGCCTCACGCACGGCTCGCGCCAGCTCACGCACCGTTTCGTAATCGGCGCGAGTGTGCCCAACGCTCACCCGAACTCCCGCTTCAGCGAACACCCGCGCCGCAGCCAGCGCACCTGGGAGCTCCGGTGCCAGCGTCACTACCCGCACGACGTCGCGACCGAGCACCTCGGCGACCAGTTCGGGTAACGGATGCAGGGCGAACGGGGGCTGGGCGCCCAGGCGATCCGGACTTATGAACGGCCCTTCGAGATGAGCGCCCGGGATATTCGGGAGCGGGACCGCGGGTTGCGAGTCATCCCCTGCCTCGCTATCGATCTCGCCGGCAGATGCGGAGACTCCCGTGACCACGGCTTTTGCAGCGCCGGCTTCCGCGACACCGGAAGACTCGCTCGCTCGGGCCCCAGCCAGTTGGGAGCGCACCCGGGCCACCCCGTCGAGCGCCGCCAGCACCCTCTCCCAGGGGTTGGTCATCGTGGTGGGTAACAGGGTTGTGGTGCCGTGGCGCAGGTGGAAACGAGCCAGTGCACGGATACCTTCGGGACCGTCCATGGTGTCTCCGCCGCCACCTCCGTGCAGGTGGCAGTCGATGAAACCGGGCACGATCAGAGGTCCGTCGACGTCCGCCGCGACGACCTCCTCTATCCGCTCACCGAAGCGCACTGTGCCGCGAATGAGCCCGGAAGGGGTGAGGATCCGACCGTGGAGCTCAGTCATGCTAGATGGTCCGAGTGACCTTGGAGATATTGCGTGGGCTATCGGGGTCGTAGCCGCGAGACACACTCAGATGCAAAGCAAGCAGCTGACCCGCCAGCACCAGCAGGAACGCTTCGGTTGCCGAGTGCAGCCCGGCCGGCAGCGGCACGGCAGCGTTGGCACCTGCAAGCAGTTCGGTGGCGCTGCTCATCACCGTCAAGTCCGCCTGGAGCTCGTGCAGCCGGGCGACAGCAAGGGCGTTCGGTTCGCGCGTCGCATCACCCGTCGCCAGCAGGAGGACCGGAGCGCGAGAGGAGAGCGCCGCTATCGGGCCGTGCTGGAACTCAGCGGCAGAGTAGGCCTGGGTGCCCATGTAGCTGGTTTCCTTGAGTTTGAGTGCCACCTCCTGGGCGACCGCGAAGGAGAAGCCGCGGCCGAGCACGTAGGCCTCGTCGGCGTGGGTGAGCCGCAGAGCGGCGTGAGCGACTTCCTGGCGTTCCGTAAGCAATTCGCGCATCGCTCCCGGCACCGCCTGCAGGGCAGCCAACAACTCCTCGTTACCCGACCAGTACGCCACCAGCAGGGCCAACAGCATCATCTGGCTGGTGAACGTCTTGGTCGCGGCAACCGCCTGCTCCTCACCCGCCAGCTGCTGAAGTTCCAAGTCGGCCGCGTTGGCAAGCGGACTCTCAGGATCGTTGGTTATCGCCACCGTCAGCGCGCCCGAGGCCTCCAGCGATTCGAGCGAGCGGCGGACATCCTCGGAGCGGCCCGACTGGCTCACGGCAATCGCAATCGCCTTCTCCACCCGCATCTGCGAGCCGTACACGGTGAGCAGGCTGGGCGGCATGCTGGCGACCGGCAGTCCCAAGTAGCGTCCGGCGAGGTACCCGAAGAAGGTGACGGCGTTGTCCGAAGATCCCCGCGCCAGCGTGACGATCAGCGGGCAGTCGGCGGCCCGCAACGCCGCCGCGACCCGCTTCGGCTCGTCGCCGTCCAGGAGGCGCTGCAGCACGTCGGGCTGCTCGAGGACCTCTCGCTCGAAATGACTCACTGGCACTCCTTTCGGTACATACGGCAGGCCGCTGAAGGCTCGTGTACCGATTGTCGCCCATCCAGCACCGGTCGGCGCGCAGATGCCGGGCGGAGGTAGACTCTGGGCATGCTCACACGCGGTCTAATCGTGTCCTGTCAGGCGCGTCCCGACAACCCGCTCCACGGCCCGGAAATCATGGCGGCCATGGCAAGGGCGGCCGAGCAGGGCGGAGCGGCCGGCATCCGCGCCAACGAGCCGGACGACATAGCCTCGATCAGGCAGTCGACGGCGCTACCGATAATCGGGATCTACAAGCGCGAGATAGCCGGATTCGCTACCTGCATCACACCGGATCTGGCCAGCGCCCGAGCGGTCGCCGAGGCGGGAGCGGACATAGTGGCGGTGGACGCCACCGCGCGCCCCCATCCTGAAGGCAGTGCCAGCGACCTGATCCGGGCGGTCAAGCGAGAGCTGCGGGTCCCGGTGTTCGCCGACGTGTCGAAGTTCGACGAGGGGATAGAAGCGGCGCGGGCGGGGGCCGACTATGTCGCCACCACTCTCGCCGGGTATACCGCCGATTCGGCCCAGGGAGACGGTCCCGACCTGGAACTGCTGGCCGCGCTCGCCCGGGCCATCGATGTTCCGGTCGTCGCCGAGGGTCGCTTCTGGACTCCACTCGAGGTGGAGCAGGCGTTCGAGTTTGGGGCGTTCGCCGTGGTGGTCGGAACCGCCATAACCAACCCCCGCGAGATAACCAGGCGCTTCGCGGCCGCCGTGCCTGAAGAGGACTCGTGATAGGTCTCGGCATAGACGCCGGCGGCTCGAGCACCCGCTGGCTGTTGCGTGACGAGGCCGGCGTCGAGATCGGCCGGGGAACCGCGGGCCCGATCACCGGGCACGTGTTCACTCCCGCTGATCTCGAGGCCACCAGGGAACGGCTTCTGGCGCTCATCGCCGAGGTGCTGACCGTCGCCCGGCCGGACGCCGTGGTTGCGGGCATCACCGGCTATCATCCCAGGTCCGAGGCGTCCGAAGCCCTTGCCCGAGCTATCTGCGATCGGCTGGGTATCGGCCACAGCCGCGCGTCGCTGGTCGACGACATGCTCATCGCCTACGCCAGCGTGTTCGAGCCCGGCCAAGGAGTCCTGCTCTACGCTGGCACCGGCAGCGTGGGGTATCACGTCGGCGTCGATGGAACTCCGCTGCGGGTAGGTGGTTACGGCTACCTGATCGACGACGCCGGAGCCGGCTACTGGATAGGCCACCAGGGGATCAGGCAGACCATGCGCTGGACGGACGAGGCGCAAGGCGCCCGGCAGCACCCGCTGGCACGGACCATCCATGGCGCGCTGGGCTGCCATGACTGGGACGACATTGCGATCGAGGTGTACCGTGGCGGTCGGCAGCGGGTTGCCGCGCTGGCGCCGGCGGTGGCCGAGGCTGCCGAAGCCGGCGACGAGGCCGCGGTGGCCATTTTGCGCACCGCCGGTACCGAGCTCGCCCGTCTCGCCAATCTGCTGTCGGCGCGGATCGGACGGCCCCTGCCGGTCGCGTTCACAGGCGGCATAGCCAGACTCAGCCCCCTGCTGAACGACAGCCTCCGCGCCGAACTGGGTCCGGGTACGTCGTTCGAAGTGGTGAATGTCGAGCCGATCACTGCCGCCGCGCGCATGGCGATCGAACTGGCCGGTGGTGCGCAGGTGACTACTGGTTGATGCCGCTCGCCTCGTCGAGGCCACCCGTCGCTGCCAGCACGTCGCGCACCCGGTTGTGATGCTCCGCCAGCAGCGACAGCGCCTCTTCCCGCGAAACGCCGGCCCGCAGGCAGACTATCGCCACCCTGATCGAGCCTCCGGCGCTCACCAGGGCCTCACGCGAGCGCTCCTCGCCGGCCTCGGTAGCCCTGTCGACTATCGCCACCGCCCGCCGGCGCAACTTATCGTTCGACTGCACCATTCCCACCATCAGGTTCCGATATGCACCACCGAGCCTCACCAGTGCCGCCGTCGACAGTGTGTTGAGCGCAACCTTCTGAGCCGTACCCGCCGACAGTCGGGTCGAGCCCGCCAGCACCTCCGGACCCGTCTCCAGGCAGATCGGGAACTGCGCCGCCGCCAGCAGCGGAGTATTGCGATTGTTGGCTATCCCCACGGTCAGCGCGCCGAGTTCGCCGGCGATCTCGAGCACGGCCACAGTGTAGGGCGTGCGGCCGCTGGCAGCGATGGCAATGACAGCATCCTGCGGGCCGACTGCCGCATCCTCGACGGCTCGCCGGGCCGCGTCGGTGTCGTCCTCGGCGCCTTCACGCGCCCTAGCTCCGGCCCCCTCGCCCCCCGCGAGGAGCACTACCGTCCGGTCGAACCCGAACGTGGGCGGCAGTTCGGCTGCGTCCTGCAAGGCCAGCCGGCCGGAAGTGCCGGCACCGGCGTACACCAGCCTGCCGCCTCCGGCGATCCGCTCGACGATAGCCTCGGCGGCCGAGGTAAGTTGCGGCAGGGCGGCGGCGACCGCCTCGATGGACCGCCGGTTGGCGTCCACCAGCTCACGGACGGTCCTGTCCGCCGGCCAGCGATCGAGATCCCGGTAGCGCTCGGCACTGGACTCGGTCACCTCCCCGGACGTATCACTACCCGCGTCCTCATCCACGCGATGCCCCTCCCCACATCCGAATCCCCGTCACGCGCCTCTCCCCGGCGTCCCCGCCTGCGCCCGCAGGTCCAACGCCATCCGGTAGCGGTCGCCGCGGTAGGCGCTGCGAACGAACTCGAACGGCCGGCCGTCGGCGTCGTAGGTGGTGCGCTCCATCGCCAGTACCGGAACGCCCGAATCGAGATCGAGCAGGCCTCGCTCGCGCGCCGTCGGCATTCGGGCGCCTATCGTCTGCCGCGCGCGCGAGGCCTCGATTCCGTACTGGGCGGCGATCGCACGGTAGAGCGAGCCCAACTCCTCGAGGCGTTCCAAAGCCAGATCGGCGAGGTGGGGCGCCAGGTGCGCTACCTGAAGCGCCAGCGGGGCGTCGTCCGCTGTGCGCAGGCGCGTGAGCCGCAACAGCGGTTCGCCCGGCGACACCTCCAGCCATCGCGCGGTCGCGCCGTCCGCGGGATGGCGATCCACCTCCAACATTCGCCCGCCCGGCCGCAACCCGAGCCGGCTGGCCTCCTCGCCAAAGCCCTGAAGCCGGTCTATGGTCTGCTCGACCGGACCCTCGCGCACGAACGTGCCGGAGCCCTGGCGCTGTTCGACCAAGCCCTCCGAAACGAGCTCCTCGAAGGCGCGCCTGACCGTCATCCTCGACAGCGCCAGCGTTTCCGACAGCTCACGCTCCGAGGGCAGGGCGCTGCCGGGCAAGAGCTCTCCCGTCCTTATAGCGCGGCTGAGTTGCTCGCGAAGCTGGAGATAGGCCGGAGTCGGCAGCTTCTTGTCGATATTCAACCGGGCGGAAGTCACTCGCGACCCTTTGAGCCGGAGCCTGGTGCGACCAGGAAACCGACGATTGCACGGACAGCGAACAGGGCGTTCATCCCTCAGCCACCTCCAGTAGCCAGCCAGTAAACTCCGGCCAACATCACCACGCCCGCCAGCAGCTTGCGGGCCAACCTGTCCCGCTCCCGTAGCAGGACCACGCCAACGACCACCAGGACGAACATGCGTATCTGGGCCGCGAGGATCACCTGGCCGGCGCCGCCACCGGCCGCGAACGCGAGAATCAGCAGCAACTGGGTGAAGGCGAACGTCGCCGCCACCAGCCAGGAGGCAACGCCCCACAGCGCCGGCATGCGCAATTCGGCCGGGCGGGGACGCACCAGCGCCAGCACGCCGATTCCGGTGAGGAGCAGGTTCAGCGCGGTGTACCCCATCGGCGGAAAATGAAGGCTGAGCGACTTGTCGATCACGTTGCCGGCGCCGAAGGCCAAGGCGGCGGCGAGAGCCAGCCATTGGGCGCGATTGAAGCCGAACCGGTCGTGTCCTCCCTGCCCGGCGCGCGACAGCAGCGCCACCGAGGCCAGGATCAGGCCGGCGCCCAGAACGGTGCCGTAGGCGGCACGTTCTCCCAGGAGCACCAGGCCGCCTACGAAGGTCCACAGCGCAGAACTGCGCAACAGCAGATCGATCTCCGACAGTTGCGCCTGCGCCAGGGCGGCGAAGTAGAGCAGGTTGCCGGCAACGTACACCGCCATCATCAGCAACAGTCCGAGGGCGTTGCCCGATACCGGTCCGAGGCCGCCGCCGACCACTGGGACGAGAACGAGGCACAGCAACCCGCCGGTGAGATGGACGGTGCCGGCGGCAACCTCGGGGCGCACGCGTGCAACCAGGCCCTTCGAGGCCCAGACGTTCACGGCGCTTGCCAAGCCGGCGCTGAGCGCGAAAGCTAGCCAGGTCATAGTCGGCGCACCGTCGGATTCTGCTCCGGGCGCTCGTCGAGAGCAGTAACTGTCACGAAATCACGTCTTTCAGGGTCGGGTCGAGAAGGTCTCTAAGGCCGTCGCCAAGCAGATTGAAACCGAGTGCCGCCAGGAGGATCGCAAACCCCGAGAAAACCGAGGTCCACGGTGAGATCAGCATGTAATCGCGACTCTCGGACAGCATCAGGCCCAAGGACGGAGTCGGCGGCTGCGTTCCCAGGCCCAGGAAGGACAGCGCTGCTTCCACGAGGATTGCTGTCGAGAGGGAGAGAGACACCTGCACCATGATCGGGGCGAAGATGTTCGGCGCCACGTGACGAAACATGATGCGTCTGCCTCGAGCCCCAAGCGCCCGCGCCGCCATTACGTAATCCCAGGAGAGAACGCTCAGTGCCGGCCCCCGAGCCAGGCGAGCGAATACCGGTATGTAAACCATGCCTATGGCGAGCGCAGTGTTCCAGGATCCAGGTCCCAGGAGAGCAAGTATCCCGATCGCCAGAAGGATTACCGGAAAGGCCAGCAACACGTCCATCAAGCGCATCAGGAGTCGGTCGACCCAACCGCCGCTGTAGGCGCCCACGAGACCGATGACGCCGCCGATCACGAGGGCAAGCGACACAGCCAGGGCTGCTATCCCGACACTGATTCTGTAACCGTGCAGGACTCGCGAAAATACGTCGCGTCCGAAGTTGTCCGTACCCATGGGGTGTTCGAGGCTGGGAGCGCTGAAGCGTTCGCGGATGTTCTGTTCCCGCACTCCGTACGAGCTCAGAAGTGGGGCGAACAGGGCACTCATTATCACGAGCAGCGACAGGAGCAGGCCACTGAAGCCGACGCGATTTCGGTAGAGGCGGGACACGAACCGAAAGGAGGTACCTAGCCCGATTACCAGCGGGACTCCACTCATGAATACTCCACTCGCGGATCTATCCACGCGTACGCCAGGTCGACCAGCAGGTTCACCAGCACGAAAATGGTGGTAACCACCAGGATGACACCTTGTACCAGCGGATAGTTCCGCTCGTTGACGGCCCCGATGATCAGGCGTCCGAGTCCCGGGATGGCGAATACCTGCTCGATTACTACGACTCCGCTCAACAGATAACCAACCTGAACACCCAACACCGTTATCACGGGGATCATGGCGTTACGGAGGGCATGGCGGTAGACGATTGCACGCTGCTGCACCCCTTTGGCGCGAGCGGTACGAATATAGTCCAGGTTGAGCACCTCCAGCAGGCTCGACCGAATGATCCTGGTAAGCGCCGCCACGACCGGAAGCGACACCGCCACCGACGGAAGCAGCAGTCGCTGCAAATTTCCCACCGGATCGCTGCCGAACGAAACATAGCCGATGCTGGGCCAGGCGGGAATGTAGAGCGAGAACGCATATATGAACAGCACTCCTACCCAGAACGAGGGCAGCGTGAGGCCGACTATGGAGCCAACGCGCACGAACAGATCGCTCCAACCGCCGCGGGCGCGCGCTGCCACGATGCCCAGCGGAAAACTGAGGAGCAGTGCGATTGCCAGGGCCAACAGGGTGACTTCGAGGGTCACGGGCAGGCGGCTCGTTATCTCGGTGCTCACCGGCCGTCCGGTCCAGACGCTGTTGCCGAAGTCGCCTCGAACCACGCCGTAAAGCCATTGAAGGTACTGCTCGTGTATTGGCAGGTGCAGCCCGAGTTGGCGGCGCAGTGCCTCCACTCGCTCAGGGGTGATGTCGATGTTGGCACCGAGCATGATCGCCACAGCGTCGCCAGGTATGAAGCGCAGCATGAGGAACACAAGGATCGACACGCTGAGCAGCACGAAGACCAGGTCGAACAAGCGGCGGATGATATAGACGGTCACTTCAGATCATCCACGCGCGGCGACACGGGAGTTGCCGGCACCTGCAGTCACCGGTTCACCTCCGCCGATTCACAGCGAACGGAGTTTCCGCCTGCGGCTTCAGCCAGGGGTCCACCGCCAGCTCGTCGGCAACCTGTAGCGCCCGGTAGACGCTGCTCATTATCGGCACTGTGAACCGATGCGGCTCGGCGTAGGGAAGGGCGGAGTGCACGCGGTTGGTCAGGAGCACTGTGACCAGATCGCTATCGGGATCGATGAAGAGCTGCGTGCCGGTAAAGCCTTGGTGGCCGAACGTTCGCGGTGACTCGGACAGTCGATTGGTCCACCATCCCAGGCCCTGGCCGGGAGTCACCTTGGGCGTCGTGAACCAAGTGGCGATGTCACGCCGCAGCCAGGCTTCGTCCCGACCGAGCACTGCGTCCAACATCGCCTCCCCCACCTTCACCAGGTCCTCGGCGTTGGCGAACAGCCCGGCATGGCCGGCTACCCCGTTGAATACGAGATGACAGTTGGCATCGTTGACCTCCGCCTTCAGTACGTGACCACGCCAATTCGGCAAGTCTTTCACCCCCCGCCGCAGGTCTACCGGAAAGGTGCGTTCGGAACACATCCGCTCCTCCATGCGGTTACCCAGCGAGGTGGCGGCAGTGCGCTCACGCCAGGCCTCAGGCGGCCGGTAGCGGCTATGTCGGAGATTCAGCGGCCCCGCTATCCGCTCCTCGAACAGCGAATCGAGAGCAACTCCAGCCGCCGCCTCTATGAGTTTGCCCAGAACGACGAAATTTGCGTCGCTGTAGCATCTCTGTCGGCCAGGGGTATAGGTTTGGGGAAGTCGAGCGATCTGCCCCAGAGAGTCGTCGCCGTTGTCGACGAGGAGGTAGAAGGGCAGCCAGTTGGTAAGCCCGGAAGAGTGGGTGAGCAGGTGCGCGACGCTGATCTCTCGCTTCCCGGGGCGGTCGAAGGCCGACAAGTATCGGCATATGGGGTCGGTGAGGCGAAGCGCGCCATCCTGGAAAAGCAGCGCTGTCAGGTTAGCGGTCGACACGGCCTTGCTTATCGAGGCCAGGTCGAAAACGGTGTCGTTTTCCATCGCCCTCGGCACGGGCAGGGGAACAGCGTGACGGTCGAAGAGTTCAGCATATCCGTAGGCCGCACTCTTGACGACGTTGCCCTCGTGGACCACCAGCAAGACCGCTCCCGCGAAAGCTCCGTCGTCCGCCGCCTCCTGCTTCAGCAGCCCGGACACCGTCTCGTCCACGGTAACCCACGCTTTGCCGGCCCCCGTTGCGCTCGACCGACCAGGCTCGCTAGACACCGTCACCCGCCCCCGGCCCCTTGGACCATCGCTCGCTCGTCAGCACCGCTCGCGGATTGTCGACAACCATCGTCTCTACGGTTTGTTGCGACACGCCAGCAGCGAGCAGCCGCGGGACGAATCGTTCCCAAAGGTATGAATACCCCCACTCTCCAATGGTGGCGGCGTTTGACAGGCCTTCGCTCCACAGGATGTCCGAGGACATTACGATCTGCGAGGCGAAGCCCTGTCGCAGCAGCTCGACCAATACCTTCAGGCGCTCTTCGTCTTCGATGTGATACTCCTCGAGCAAATAGGCATAGCGTTCATAACCCGCCTGCTGATGTCGGCGGTAGTGAAAGACTTCCTTGCCGATCGTGTCGAACGCGATCGTCACCCCGGTCTTGAGAATCTGCAGGTGATAGGACGGCTGGCGATTGAGATCGCAATGACCAATCACGATTCGAGCTGGATCGACTCCGCTCTCGAGAAGTAGATCGGCCTGTTCCCTGCCCATCGTTCCCAGGGTCGTGTGAGTGGTTATCGGCAGACCCGTAAGGCGATGAGCCTCTGCCGCGGCCAAAAATATTTTCCGCTCGGTCGCTGTGATAGTCCCCTTGCTGCTGCCTACCTTGATGATTCCCGGTTTCACGCCGGTATCCTCGATACCCCGTTCAATCTCCTCGACCATGAAGCGGGTTAGCTCGTGGACGTCGGCCTGGTGCGCGAAGGCCGGGCAAGCAGGCTCCTTGTAGAAGCCGGTCGCGGCGACAATGGTCATGCCGGTCGACGCAGACAGACGTTGCAAAACCCTCGGTTCGCGCCCCTTGCCGTACGGCGTGACGTCTACGACTGTCGAGACGCCGTGGTCGCGGAGCTGACGAACCTCGCGTTCCATCACGTCGATGGTCTGAGAAGGTACGAACGCGTGGCGACCCGATGACCGGTCCGAGGCACCGCGCGGCGCCAGGTGCTCGTGCATCATCGTCTTGCCCAGCTCGGAAGCCGAAACCGGGCCCGTTACACTCTGAACCATGTCCCTCCGGGAAGCTGCCGTACTCGATCGTACTGGCCGCCGGAGGAAGAAAGGCGGCTCCTCCTCCGGCGATTTGCTGCGGCTACTCTACGGTTACATTCCTGAGGTAGCGAAGGCTCCGCGTCGGTATCTGCTGGAAGCCCTCGACATTGTCCCTCATGGCGCTGAACAGGGTTGCGTATGCCACGTGCACGATTGGGCCCTCGCAGGCGAGAATCTGCTGGACTTCACGGTAGATTTCCTGCCGTTCCGCCTGATCCACCGTGACCTGGCCACGTTCGAGCAGCTCATCGACCTCGGGGTTGTCGTAGTTGAAGACGTTCGTTGACCCACCGCTATGGAAGGTCCGGAAGAGATAGCCGTCAGGGTCGACGGTGCCACCGTTACGGCTGGCGAAGGAGTCGAAGTTCGAGTTGCTCCAGTCCTGCACGAAGGTACCGAACTCCTCGATGTTGATGCTTGCGTCGATTCCGACGTCGGCGTATTGGGCCTGGAGGACCTGCGCCATGTCGGTGATCGCCTTGATGCGCGAGAACGTGAGGATTTCCATCTGGAAGCCATCGCCGTAGCCGGCCTCCGCCAGCAGATCGCGAGCGGCATCCGGGTCGGTATCGTAGCAGGCGAACTCCTCCACGGGAACCGCCCAGTCCTTCAGTGCGGGGCTCAGCGGTCCTGCGGCGACAGCGTCACCGAAGTACACGGCATCTACCACCTCACCGCGATCAGTCGCCATGTTTATCGCCCGTCGGACGCGAGGATCGCCTAGCGGCCCACGCTCCAGGTTGAGGCCCAACAGGGCGTACGCCAAATCGTCGGTCTGCAGCATCTCCACCGTAGGACTGCGCGCAAGCGTCTGAGCGGTAATGGCGTCAACGTCAGGAAGGAAGTCGTATGTGCCGCTGCGGAGGCCGGCAGCGCGTGCGGTGGCCTCGGGAACGATGTGAAACAGCAATGCCTGCACGCCGGGCTCTCCGTCCCGGTAGTAGTCGGGGTTGGCGGTCAACAGGACCGAGGTGTCCGGAACCCACTCATCGAACACGAATGGGCCGGTGCCGACGGCGACTTGCTGCAGGTTGCCGTGCTCCTCGACCACCTCGCGCGGGACGATGGCGAGGTCGGTCAGATTGCTGAGAAACGGTGCGAAGGGGGCGTTCATATGGAACACCACGGTGAGGTCGCCCGTTGCTTCAGCGGATTCGACCTGGGAGAAGCGACTGGCAAACGGCGAGCCGGTATCCTCCGCCATCACCCGGTCGAACGAATACACCACGTCGTCCGCAGTGAGCTCGCGGCCATTGTGGAACTTGACGCCGGAGCGGAGTTGGAAGGTGTAAGCGAGGCCGTCGTCCGAAACTTCCCACGACTCGGCCAGTGCCGGCTCGAGCTGGAGATCGGCGTTGAGTTCGACCAGGTCCTCATAGACTTGATCGATAATTGCAAAGGTTGCGAAGGCGGTTGCTACGTGCGGATCCAGGCCGACCGGCGACTGATCGACCGCGATGTCGAGCGTGCCGCTCTGTGCGGCCACGATTCCACCGGTCGTCAAGAGTAACGCGATTACCCATCTGCGCATGACTTTCCTCCCAATCTATCTGCTTGCATCTCTTCGGTTGTCTGGCTCGAAAGTTCCGGCGGCGATCTCTGCAAGTTCGGTCTCACGCTCCTTCGGGAAGGCTGGCTCGATGCGGCACCAGAAACCCGGTCATCAGCCCGAGATGGGCCGACCTGGCTTCCGGTATATGCACTCGGTCTGCCCAGTCACGACATAGTCTTCCAGGGCGCCGACCTGATGGTAACCACGTCGCTCATAGAAGCGCCGCGCTCTGAGGTTGGTGGCGGTGACCAACAGCAGCACGTCATCATCGTCGCCCAGCAACTCCTCCTCGGCGGCGTCCATGAGAAGGTCACCGACGCCTTTTGCCTGGTACTCGCGTGCTATTACCAAAAGGCGGATGTAACCGCTCCGTGCGAAGGCTCCGTGCCTCATCAACCACACGAAGCCCGCCGGCCCGACGTCGCCGTCTGCGACGAGCAGCAGACTGGCACTCTCGGGCATTCGGTCGATCTCGCTGCGCAGACGCGTCGGCGTCGCCCCGTACTCTGCCAACATCGGATATTCGGTCGCCAGCAGCAGATAACGCTCACTCTCACCGGGAGGACACGCCCTTATGACTATCGGCTGACCCTGCCGCGGCTCCCTACACTCCATGGCTCTCCCTTCCGACGTCGCTGCGCGAGTTTGGACTGGCGTCGCCGTTGGTCCGATTCCAGCCACACGCGGGCACGCCGAGTACCGTTCGCGCTGTCGCAATCGACGCGAAAACTATACCATTCCTAGACCACTCGGGTCAATCGTGCTAGTCTCGCGCCATGAGCCTGCCGAAGGCGGAAAGCGTGTTGAGATCGGCCATCCGAGACGGCGTGACGGTCGCAGCGGTAGCAGCCGCCGGTCGGCAGGCGGGCAGCGGCGGCGGCCCGCCGGAAAGCACTCTGGCGCTCGGCCTGTGCCGCGAGAACGGTCCCGTGACGAGCACCGACACGCGCTTCGATCTCGCCTCGTTGACCAAGGTGGTGGCCACATTGCCGTCGGTGTTGAGGCTCGCTTCGAACGGCGAGCTGTCGCTGGACGACCGGATCGGGCGCTTCTTCAGCAACGCCGGCTGGTTCCAGTCACCTTCGCTGGCCGACGCCACCATTCGAGAGCTTCTCACTCACACCTCCGGGCTGCCGGCCTGGCGCCCGCTGTTCGCGGAGATGGACGAACGCCACACCGCAGTTGCGGCAGTTCTGCAGTCGAGGCTCGAGCATCCCGGCAGGTTCGTGTACAGCGACCTCGGCTTCATGCTTCTGGGAACGTTGGTCGAGCGCGTAGCCGGAGTCCGACTCGACCGGTTCGCCAGGCACGAAATCTTCGCTCCGCTGAGCATGGACCGGACCCGCTTCGGTCCCATCAGCGGAGTACCTGTGGCGGCGACCGAGGACTGCGGATGGCGCGGCCGGCTGCTGGAGGGCGAAGTGCACGACGAAAACGCTACCGTCTGGGATGGCGTGGCCGGACATGCCGGGCTGTTCGGAACCGCCGCCGACCTCGCGACATATTGCCGTGCCTGGCTCGAGCTCGACTCGAGGTTGGGCAGCGAGGCACTGCTGGTCGAGGCAACCAGCGAACAGGCCCGGGGCGACGACGGCAGTCGCCGCGGCCTCGGCTGGATGCTGGCGTCGGAGGGTTGCTTCGCCGGGCATGGTGCACGCGGCTACGGCCATACCGGTTTCACCGGTACCTCGCTATGGCTCGAGTCGGACGCGAAGGCGGGGGCTGGCGGCAGTTTTGCCGTCCTGCTCACCAACCGGGTTCACCCTCACCGCGACCGGCGCACGGGCATCGCCGAACTGCGGATCGCGTTCCACGAGGCGCTCCGGACCGGCAGCGACGGACCAGGAGGCGAAAATGGGAGGGACAAGCACCAGAGGGACGACGATACGACAAGCGACGCTCCGCGGCGCGCCGAACCGGAAGGGGGCAAGAGGTGAACGTGGGCGAGCTGCCGGAGATAACGGTAATGGGGCTGATGTCGGGCACGTCGGCCGACGGGGTGGATGCAGTAGTTGCAAGGCTGCGGCTGACAGGCGGCCGGCTCGACTGGGAGGTTCTCGAGCGGCGTTCGGCGCCGTACCAGGCCGAGTTGCGCCAACGCCTGCTGCTTGCACTCAAACCGGAGACGTCCAACGTTTCGCTGATCAGCCAGCTCCACGCCGAGGTCGGCCACGCCTACGCCGAGTTGGCCGCATCTCTTGCCGAGCAGATGGCGGGAACACATTCGGTCGATCTCATCGCCCTCTCCGGCCAGACGGTGTATCACATCCCCCGACCCGATCCGGACAGGGGATGGCGAACAATCTCCACCCTGCAACTGGGCGAGGCGGCGCTCACGGCGGAGCGTTGCGGTGTTCCGGTGATGTGCGACTTCCGCCAGGGCGACCTGGCCGCCGGCGGCCAGGGAGCGCCGATGGTGTCGTTCGGAGATCTCCTGCTATACGGCGAGCCGGGCGTGAACCGCGCGATACACAACCTGGGAGGCATCTCCAACCTCACCTATCTGAGCGCGACCGGTACCGGCGACGACGTCTTCGCCTTCGACACCGGTCCGGCAAACTGCCTGATGGACGACGCGATGGAACGCTTCACCGGCCGCGGCTTCGACGAGGGCGGCAAGCTTGCGGCGGACGGACACGTGGACCGCCGGCTGCTCGAGCGCTGGCTCGAGCACCCTTACCTGCGGCTCTCTCCGCCCAAGACCACCGGTCGCGAGGTGTTCGAACTCTCCGGCTTCCTCCCCGAAGACGCCTCCGCGCCCGAGCCCGCCGACTTGCTGGCCACGCTCTGCGCCTACAGCGCCGAGTCGATCGCGCATGCCTACCGCGACTTCGTGCGGCCGCACGGCCTCGACGAGGTGCTGCTTGCCGGTGGCGGCGCCCTCAACCCGGCATTGGTCGGAATGCTGCGCGAGCTGCTGCCGGTACCGGTGCGGACCTTCGCGGAGCTCGGTTGGGACGCACGCGACCGCGAAGCTCTGGCGTTCGCGGTGATGGCCTACTTTGGCTTCCACGGGCGGGCGAACACCCTGCCGACCGCGACCGGTGCCAGACGCGCCGTGGTCGCCGGAAAGCTGGTGGATCACCGGCCGCGAGGCCTAGGCTGACAGCTCTGCATTAGACCACTTGTAGACCCCTTGTAAACCGCCCTATCGTCCATTATGGTTGAGGCCTATACAATCTGCCCCCGCATCACGGAGGTCGTAATGCCCATTCGAAGCAGGTCCGTCCTCGTAACCGTTCTGGCGCTGGCGCTAGGCGCATTCGCGTCTGCTCAGCCGCAGCAGGTCGACTACTCGGGCCTCGGCCTCGAGCCCGGCCAGCGCGGAGGCACACTGACGCTGGCGCTCGGCGACGCTCCGCCCTCGTTCCTGTACTACGCCGACCTCGGCAGCGACAGCAAGCTGCTGGTCCAGCACATGTTCGACTCGCTGGTGGAGTTCGACCTCGAGACCTACGAGCTGGTCCCCGGCCTGGCGGCATCCTGGGACATCAGCGAAGATGGCACCGTCTACACCTTCGACCTGCGCGAGGGCGTCAACTGGCACGACGGGGAACCGTTCACTGCCGAAGACGTGGTATTCACCTACAACGAGATCATCCGCAATCCGGAAGCTCGTGCCGGCGACGTCGCTCAGTTCGTTTTCACCGTGGACGGCGAAGAGCGCGAGGTAGAGATCGAAGCCGTCGACGAGATGACCGTGCGCATGACCCTGCCCGCGCCTTCCGCCGCGTTCCTGCTGCAGCAGCGCTTCCCGATCATGCCGAAGCACAAGCTGCTGGAGTTCACGGTGGAGGGCGGTGCCGAGGCCTCGGCGATCAACGACGCCTGGCAGACCGACGTCGACCCGTCGGAAGTGGTCGGCACCGGCGCCTTCAAGCTCACCGACTGGGTTCCCGGCCAGCTCGCCGTGCTCGAGCGCAATCCCGATTGGTGGAAGGTCGACAGTGCCGGCACCCAGCTGCCCTATCTCGACGGGCTCGAATACCTGGTGGTACGCGGCACCGAAGCGCAGACCGCCCAGTTCCTGGCCGGCAACCTCGACCAGCTCAACATCACGGGCGCGCAGTTCCCCAACTTCAAGAGCCGCGAGGTGGCGGGCGCCGACTTCCGAGTGATCTCCAGCGAGGCGCTGTTCGGATCGCCCCCCCACCTGGCATTCAACTTCGACGTCGAGGATCCCGCTCTCGCAGAACTCTTCTCCGACACCGAATTCCGCCGGGCGATGGAGCACGCGGTCGATCGGGAGCGGGTTATCGAGGACGTCTACAACGGGCTCGCCGAACTCCCAGGCACCCCCACGGCGCCGGCCGACGGAACCTTCTACGAGGACACCACCGACCTGCTCAACCCGTTCGACCTGGAAGCCGCCAACGCCGCGCTCGCCGCGCTCGGCCTCGAAGACACCGACGGCAACGGCGTTCGCAACACTCCTGCCGGACCGGACCTGGAGTTCACCGTCACCTACGGCATCGACTCGCAGACCTATACCGATATCGCCACCATCATCCAGAACGACTTCGGCCAGGTCGGCGTGAAGGTCAACCTGCAGGGGATCCAGAGCAGCGCGCTGCTAGGCACGGCGATTCCCGGCGAATACCAAGCGATAATCGCTGCCCTGGGCAACCAGCCCGACCCCGAGCTGCGCAAGCCGATCTGGCAACCCGGCGGGGCGCTGTACTACTGGCACCGCGCTACCCAGCCGGCGGAGGCCGGTGGCGAGCCGAACTGGGACGCCATGGAGGACTGGGAACGGCGCATCTGGGAGATTTTCGACCAAGGCACGGTGGAGACCGACTTCGATGCGCGGGTGGAGCTGTACCGCGAGTGGCAGCGACTGAACGCCGAGCATGCAGCGGTGATCATGATCGCCAAGCCACAGAACATAGCTGCCGTCTACGACCGGGTCCAGAACTTCGTTTACAGCTTGGGCGTGATCCCCGGCTACAACCCGGTGCCGCTCTACTACGTGGCCCAGTAGCAAGCAAGCAACCTCCTTCTCGTTTCCCCGGGCGTGTTGTCAACGTTGCAACGCGCCCGGGGAAACGAGAAGCCCAACTGCCTGCCGGGTTCGCTGGACCCCGTGGCGGAACCGGAGGCGGGACTCCGGCGCCTCGATTTCATTCGGGGCAGCATGGTGGCCCGGTAATCTGATTCAGTGCTCATCTTCCTGATCCGCAGAATCCTGGTGATGTTGCCGACGCTGCTGCTGGTGTCGGCGGTATCGTTCGCGATCATCCAGATGCAGCCCGGGAGCTTCCTCGACCGCTTCCTCGAGGATCCACGGATGAGTCCGGCGACGGTGCAGCGCATAAACGTCCAACTGGGGCTGGACAAGCCCGCCTGGGAGCAGTACCTGCGCTGGGTCGGAGGAATCGTCACCCGCGGCGACTTCGGCTACTCCTTCTTCGCCAACCGGCCGGTAGTGCGCGTGATCGGGGAAGCGCTCGGCTGGACGGTGGTGGTGGGCCTCATCACCCTGGTGTTCTCGTGGCTGGTTGCCATCCCCCTGGGCATTCTCACCGCGCTGCGGCGAAACGGCTTCACCGACTTCGTCGCCTCGCTCGTAGGCTACATAGGGCTGGCCGTGCCCGACTTCCTGGTGGCGCTGCTGCTGGTGGCGCTGGTACTCAACACCGGCGGCACCCAGGTCGGCGGACTCTTCAGCCCTCGCTTCATCGCCGCGCCCTGGAGCCTGGCCAAGCTGCTCGACTTCCTCAACCACATGTGGATTCCGGTACTCGCTATCGGCACCTCGGGCGTGGCGGTGATCATGCGCCAGATGCGGGCAAACCTGCTCGACGTTCTCACCGCCGACTATGTGCGAACGGCCCGCAGCAAGGGGCTGGCAGAGCGACAGGTAGTGAACCGGCACGCCGTTCGCACCGCCATCAACCCGCTGGTGTCGATGGCCGGACTGTCGCTCCCCGAGGTGATCAACGGCACCATCATCGTCTCCATCGTCCTGAGCCTGCCCACTTTGGGGCCGGTGCTCTACGACTCCCTTCTCGCCAAGGATCAGTACGTGGCGATGACCGTGCTGCTGCTGGCGTCGCTTCTGCTGATGATCGGCAACCTGCTCGCCGACCTGGCGCTCGCCTGGATCGACCCCCGTATCCGCTATGGCTGAACGAGCTCCCGATCCCCGGCACCGTACCGAAGCCGGAGGCCTCAAGGGCCCATCGCAGGAACGCTCGTCCGGTTCCCTGGCGATGGCATGGCGACGCTTCCGCCGTTCACCCATGGGCTCGATAGGCTTGCTCGTCCTGGCCCTCCTCTATCTCATCGCCCTGCTGGCGCCGTTCCTTGCGCCCTACGGCATCACCGTTCAGCACAGCCGCAGCGTCTACCAGCCGCCTCAGGGAGTGCACTTGTTCCGCGAAGGCAGGCTGGTGCGACCGTTTGCCTACGCGCTCACCCGCGAGCGCGACCCGGTGACGTTCCAACGGGTCTACGTCGCGGACGAATCGCAGCCCATGCCGATCCGCTTCTTCGTTCGGGGCGAGAGCTACCGCTACTTCGGTATCCGCACCGACCTGCACCTGTTCGGCGTGAACGAAGGCGATTTCTTTCCGCTCGGGACCGACCGCTTCGGCCGCGACCTGCTTTCACGGATCCTGGTGGGCGCTCAGGTGTCGCTGACAGTCGGACTGCTGGGTATCCTCATCTCGTTCACCATCGGAATCCTGGTGGGCGGAGCGAGCGGCTACTACGGGGGACGGATCGACTCGCTGCTGCAGCGCCTGGTGGAAGTCCTGCTGTCGTTTCCCCGCCTGCCCATCCTGCTGGCGCTGGCCACGGTGATCCCGGCCAGTTGGCCGTCCACCTGGGTATACGTGGGGATAGTCGCGGTGTTGTCGCTGATCGGCTGGGCCGGACTGGCGCGGGTGGTACGCGGCCAGGTGCTGGCCGTTCGCCAGATCGAATACGTCCACGCCGCCAGGTCGCTGGGTGCAGGCGACCTCAGGATAATCACCCGGCACGTGCTCCCCAACCTCACCTCGTACCTGGTGGTTGCCGCCACCCTGGCGCTGCCCGGTTACATCCTGGGCGAGAGCGCCCTGTCGTTCCTCGGGCTCGGCATCAAGGAGCCCATGACCTCGTGGGGGCTGCTGCTCAAGGACGCCCAGAACTTCGAAGCGCTGCGTCTGTACCCATGGTTGCTCACCCCAGGTGCGATGATCGTGCTGTCGGTGCTGGCGTTCAACTTCGTCGGCGATGCACTTCGCGACGCCGCCGACGTTCGCACTCGCTGAACCGTCCTCACTCGCGAGCAGGGGCCTCGAATCTTCGTTCGGGCGCCTTCCGCTCGCTCACCGTCGCTCCCTTGCCGACGCGGTCGGGGTATACGAAGCCGATGAGCCACAAGAGCCACAGGGCGAGCACCCGCATCGGTCGCAAGAGCAGCACGGCAGCGACTACCCCGACCCCCACGAGGACCCAGGTCACTCCGGGGAAGAAGCCGAAGCGGAGGATGAGGGCCAGTGCCACGAGAAAAGTGGCCAGGCTGGCGACGAAGAAGCTCAGCGAGATCGAGATGAGTTCGTTCCCTTCGAGCCGCTTGAAGCGCGAGCCGCATTTCGAGCACTGGTCGCGCACGCCGACCCAGCCTCTGGTCACCTTCGAGCCGCCGCAAGCCGGGCAGCGGAGCCCGAAGTTGGTCGTGAAGAAACGGCGGAAGGCCAAGCCGGCGTCGTCGACCGGCACCTCTCGGTAGAAGACCTGCATTTCCGTCACCCGGCGTCTGCCACGCGATCACTATAATGCCGGGTCGATACAATGCCCTGCGGCTGGAGGACGATGATGACAAGATGATCGGCGATTCGGGCAACCTCGCGCGCCTGCAGATGATCGACCTCTCGGGCCAGCAGCTCACGCCCGACGAACGCGCGTTCCTGAGCGAACGCCGCCCCGGCGGCGTGTGCCTGTTCGGCCGCAATGTGGCCGACCGGTTCCAGGTGGCCGAACTGGTGGCCGAATTGCGCTCGCTGGCCGGCCCGGACCTGCTGGTTGCGGCCGACCAGGAGGGCGGCGGTGTGATCCGTCTTTCCGACCTGCCCTATCCTCCGGGCGCCATGGCCTTGGGCGCCGCCGACGACCCGCTTCTCACCAGGCAGGTTGCCGCCGCCACCGGCCGCGGACTGCGCGCGCTGGGGATAAACGTCGACTTCGCGCCGGTCGCCGACGTCAACTCCAATCCGGCCAACCCGGTTATCGCCGATCGCTCGTTCGGTGCCGATCCCGAACATGTCGCCAGGCACGTGGTGGCGTTCGTGCACGGGCTGCAGGAAACGGGGGTAGCCGCCACGGTAAAGCACTTTCCCGGGCACGGGGACGTTGCGCGCGACTCTCATCTGGAACTGCAGACGCTCGCCCGCTCGGCCCAGATGCTGGAGCGGCTCGAGCTCCCGCCGTTCCTGGCAGCGATCGCAACCGGCGTCGCCGCGGTTATGAGCGCCCACATCGTCCTCTCGGCCATCGACCCGGAAGCGCCCGCCACGCTCTCGGCGCCGGTTCTCACCGGCCTGCTCCGTGACCGGCTCGGATTCTCAGGGGTCGTCTTTACCGACGCGCTCGACATGCGCGCCGTCGCCGCCAACTGGGGAGCGGCGGAAGCGTCCGTGCGAGCACTGGCCGCCGGGGCCGACATGCCCGTTCACGTGGGGCCGGTGCGAGAACACGAGGAGGTGGCGAGCGGGCTCGAGCGCGCGCTGGCGGAGGGGCGGCTCGACGGCGCCGCACTGGCCGCGTCCAGCGAGCGCCTGGCCCGACTCTCGAACGCATATCCCGCTCGCCCCGACGTCGGAAGCGCATGGCGTGACGGCGACGATCGTTTGCTGGACGAGGCTGCGCGCCGCTCGTTGCTCCTTCTGGGAAGGCTGCCCCGGATGGTGCCGGGCTCACGGGTGCTGCTGGTTGCGGCGGAGGCGGTACGTCAGAGCGCGGCCACTCAGGCCACGGTCCGACCCGCCGGCTACCTGGCGGAAGCGCTTCGGGAGCAAGGCGTGACCGTCGAGGAGCTCGAGTATTCACCCGCGGACGCGCTGGCCGTTGCCCAGCAGGCGCGAGCTGCCGCGCGGGGGTGCGACGTGGTGATCTTCGCTTCCAGCAGCCGGACGGCGCTGACCGCTGACGAGCGCGAACTCGGCAGGCGGGTAGCGGCCTCGGCCGGAACCGTGGGGAACGAGACAGAAGGGGTCAAGCCGCCCAATGCGGCCACGGCCGGCTTCGTGCATGTTGCCCTGTGGAACCCGTACAGTGTGGCGGAACTGCCCGGGCCGGCGCTGGTTTCGTTCGGCTGGCGCGAACGCTCGGCACGTGCCGTGGCGTCCGCCCTGACCGGCGGCCCGGTCACCGGCCGAGCCCCTGTGCCCCTTCGCACTTTCGACGACATCGAGCGCTGATCGCCACGGACAGCAGCGCAGACAGTAAGGCACGCAAGGGTGGCGTCCTGGCGGGCAAGGTAGCATTGCCGGCGGGCCGGTGGCGGGGTTTTTCCGAACGGCCGGCGGCGGCAGGCACGGCAGGCGATGGACCGCCGCGAGATTGGAACCGATGTTCGAGCAATACGAGCTTGACGAGCGCGTGATAAACGCGCTCAGGGACAGAAATATCACCGACCCTACGCCGGTGCAGGCGGCAGCCTTGCCGCACGCGCTGGATGGGGGCGACGTACTGGGCCAGGCGCGAACCGGCACCGGCAAGACGCTGGCGTTCGCCTTGCCGATCTCCCAGCGGCTGCAGCCCGACAATAGCCGCGGCCGCGCACCGCGTGCATTCGTGCTTGCCCCGACCCGTGAGCTGGCCCTGCAGGTAGCTGGCGAGCTCGGCTGGGTGGCACCGCACCTGAACGTGACGACGGTGTACGGCGGCACCGGCTACGGCACCCAGGCCAGCAGCCTCAAACGCGGCACCGACGTGGTGGTGGCAACGCCGGGGCGGGCGATCGATTACCTCGATCGCGGCGTGCTCGACCTGTCCGCCGTGGAGATCGCCGTTCTGGACGAAGCCGACGAGATGCTGTCGATGGGCTTCGAGGAGGACGTCGAGAAACTGCTGGGAGCAACTCCGTCCGAGCGGCAGACGCTGCTCTTCTCGGCTACCCTGCCGACCTGGGCCAAGCGGCTCTCCGAGAGGCACCTGCATGAGCCGCTGACGGTGAACGTGGTTCGCGAAGAAGCGGTCGGCTACCACGAGCTCGCCATCGAGACGTCTTTGGGGAGCCGCACCACGGTGCTGGCCGACGTGCTCCACGCCCACGGTGGCGCACGCTCGATAGTCTTCTCACACACCAAGGCCGAGACCGACAAGCTCGCCCAGGCCCTGACGCAAGCAGGAATTCCGGCCGAGGCCATACACGGCGACCTCAACCAGGCGCAACGGGAGCGCGCGGTGGAGCGACTCCGTTCCGGAAACGTCAAGGTCCTGGTGGGGACCGACGTCGCAGCCCGTGGGCTCGACATCCCCGCCGTCGACCTGGTAGTGCACTTTCGGCTGCCGACCGACCCGTCGAGTTATCAGCACCGTTCCGGAAGAACCGGCAGGGCCGGCCGGAGCGGCAAGGTGGTCGTCTTCCATGGACCCCGCGAGCGCAGCGCGCTCGGCAGGCTCGAGCGAGCCATAAAGCGTCGCTTCGACCACGTTCAGCCGCCCCGCCCGGAGGAGGTCCAGGACGCCAAGCTCGAGGGGTTGCTCGCCCAAATCGACGAGCAACCCGAGGCGGACCGAGACGCCTGGCGCGGTGTCGCCCAGCGCTGGCTCGAGCAGAGGAACGAGAAGGCGTTGGCCGGCCTGCTGGCGCTCGCCCTGGGCGGCAAGCCTGCCGGCCGGAGCCTGCTCACCGGCGAGGAAGGGTGGGTCACGCTGCAGATCAAGGGGGCGCCGTTGCGCGTTCCGCAGGTGATGAGGCTCCTCAAGGAGACCGGCGCCAAGGAGGTCGGACGGATCGTCGAAGCGGGTCCGGCCGGCGCGCTCGCCGACGTGCGCCCGGAGGATGAGGCCAGGCTGGTAGGTGCCGCGACCGCCGGATTCGACATCGTGAAGGCCACCCACGTGCCGCGCCAGGCGGAAGGCGATCGCGGCGGCGGGCGCTCCCGGGACCGCAAGGACGGGCGCGGAGCCCGGGCGTCCGGCGGTTCGCGCCGCTGAGAGAGTGCCTTAACGCGACAACGACGTGAAGCGAAGCCATAGCAGCCTCGCTTCACGTCCGCCCCCCGGCGTCCGGCCCGTGATCGGGCCGCCCCGATTAAACCCCGATGCACCCGACGCCCGTAGTGGCGCCCGTACCGCACCCGCTGGTATTGAAGTACTGGTCGACTAGAGTCCAAGCCCCCGCTCGCGTGCCCAGACCACCGCCTCGACCCGCGACCTGACATCGATCTTCTCGTACACCGAGGTGATGTAGTTGCGGACCGTCTGTGCTGCTATTCCAAGCTCGGACGCGATCTCGGCGTTGCTGCGCCCCCTCGCCACACGCTCCAGCACCTGACGCTCGCGCCGGGTGAGCTCGGCGACCCGGGTGGTGTCCACCGTACCGGCACGAATCTCCGCGAGCCGCTCCACCACCGAGCGCGAGAACCAGCTCGCGTCCTGCATCACGTCCTGGATCGCCTGCATCAGCTCGTCCTCGCTCCGCTTGCGCTCGGTTATGTCGAAGAACATCACCAGGCTGCCGTGTTTGCCGTTGAGAGGAACCGGCACCTCGGACGCGAGGACGGTACGGGTCTCGCCGGCCTTGGTGCGAAGTTCCAGTTCCTCATTGCGAAAGCCGTCTCTACCCGCGCCCATCTGCTCGATCCGGGCGGTGGTCTCCGCCGAGTACCGGTTCGCAACGTTCTCGATCGTCCCGCCGGCCACCTCGTCGGGAAGATATCCCGTCAGGCTGCAGAAGGCGTCGTTCACCTCGAGCACCCTCCCGTCTCCGGAGCCGATCACCACCGCAGCAAAGGGGCCGGCTCGGAAGATCGACGCGAACAGCGCCTCGCCCCGGCGCAACTCCTCCACCGTCTCGCGCAGCTCGGTAGTTCGCTCCTCCACCCGCCGCTCGAGCTCGGCATGGGCACGCTGGAGCGCATCTTCCGCCTCCTTCTGGGCCGTGTTGTCACGTAGCACCTTCACATAGCCGATCACCTTGCCATGTGGATCGCCGAGCGCCGTCAGCACGCCGTTCGCCCAAAAACGGCTGCCGTCCTTGCGCAGGTGCCAGCGGTTATCGGCCGCCATGCCCTCGCGCGCCGCCGCCTCCATCTCCCTTTCGGGAACGCCCTCCTCGACGTCTTCGGGAACGAACACGGTGTTTCCCGACAGCCCCACGAACTCCGACCGGCTGAACCCGAACACCTGCTCGACGCCGCGATTCCACGAGGCGACTATGTTGTTGGGCATGAGCAGGAAGATGGCGTACTCGCGTACGCTTTCCAACACCTCTCTATAGCTCGGATATGGTGCGAACGGGATCTCATCGGCGTTCCTGTGGTCGCGACCCATGGCAGCGAGAGTAGCCGTCCTGCGCGGCGGTGAAAGTGGTTCCGGGTTAAGAGTCGATCAGAACCCGCCACCCTCCTCCACGAAGCTCAGCGCCTCGTCCTCGAACGCCATGAAGTTGGCGCAACCGTGACGGGTGACCACGATCGCCCCGCAGGCGTTGCCCATGCGCGCGCTGCGATACCAGTCCCAGCCGTTCAGCCTGCCGTAGATCAGCCCGCCGGCGAAGGCGTCACCGGCACCCAGGACGTTCTGCACCTCGACCGGAAACCCCGGCACGCGCAACACGTCCTCGCCGCGCCGGTGAACGGTAGCGCCGGCCGAACCGCGTTTCGCAACCACGACCTCGGGTCCGGCGGTGAGCGCCAGAAGCGCCTCGATGTTGGCCTCCACGTCTCCGCCGATCTCCGGCGCCGACACCTGTTGATCGACCACCCGGAGTTGTGCCGGGTCCGTGAGCATGGCCGCGTTGATCTCCTCCTCGGTGCCGATGGCCACATCCACGTTGCGCAGCAGCGCCCGGACGTTCACTCCGTAGGCGCGCGCGTCGTGCCACTGGTCGGCACGAAAATCGAGGTCCATGAACACCGTGGCGCCCGACTCACGGGCTCGCTCGGCGGCGAGGAAGGTAGCGCTGCGGCTGGGCTCGCGACTGAGGCCGGTTCCCGAGATCTCGATGGCGCGCGCTCCCGCCAGCGGCAGGGCCAGCACATCGTCGATGTCGATCTGCATGTCGGCGGCGTTCTCCCGGTAGAACACCAGCGGGAACCGGTCGGGAGGCTCGATTCCCAGCAATACCGCGCTGCTCCGGGCTTCTGGTTTGCGCGCGACAAAGGAAGTATCGACGCCCTCGTCGGCCAGGAACCGGAGGATGAACGAACCCACCTTGTCGTCACCCACCGCCGTCAACAGCGCGACGTTCAAGCCAAGGCGCCGGGCGGCCACCGCGATGTTGGTGGGGCTCCCTCCCACATAGGCGGCGAAGCTCTCGATCTCCTCGAACGGTCGGCCGATTTCATTCGCGTAGAGATCTATCGACGAGCGGCCGATGGTTATCAGGTCGAACGAGGGCTCGCTCACTCGCTCATCCGTTCGCCGGCGGGCAGCCGCATCAGAACCGCCGGCTCCACTCACTGGGCCAGCGCTCCACGACCACCTTCGTTTCGGTGTAGAACTCCACGCCATGCCGGCCCTGGGCGTGCAGGTCGCCGAAGAAACTGTCGCCCCAGCCGCTGAACGGGAAGAACGCCATCGGCGCGGCCACGCCCAGGTTGATGCCGATGTTGCCGGCGCGAACCCGGTGGCGGAATGCGCGGGCGGCCGCGCCCGAGGCGGTGAACAGGCACGCCTGGTTACCGAACCTGCGTGCATTGACGATCTCGATCGCCTTCTCGACGGAATCCGCATGCGTCATCGACAGCACCGGACCGAAGATCTCGGTGCCGGCGATCTCGCTGGCTGGGTCGACCTCCTCCAGAATGGTGGGGTGCATGAAGTAACCGTTCTCGAACCCCTCCACCCGGCGCCGGCGTCCGTCGACCCGCAATTTGGCCCCCTCGCTCACGCCCTTGTCCACCAGTTGCGAAATCCGGTCGCGACTTTCGGCGCTGATCACCGGACCCATCTCCACGTCCTCCTCCAGCCCGTAGCCGACCCGGCGATCGGAGGCGATCTGGGCAATTCGCTCGCCCAGCTCCTCTCTGGCAGCGCCTACCGTGACAGCTACCGAAGTCGCCAGGCAGCGCTGGCCGGCGCATCCGAAGGCGCTGTCGGCCAAGATCTTCGAGGTCATCTCCATGTCGGCGTCCGGCAGGATCACCGCCGGATTCTTCGCACCACCCTGGCACTGGGCACGCTTGCCGTTGGCCGTCGCCCGCGAGTAGATGTACTTCGCCACCGGAGTCGAGCCCACGAACGAGACGGCCCGCACGCCCTCGTGGTCGAGCAGCGCGTCCACCGTGGGCTTGCCGCCGTTCACCAGCTGAACCACGCCGGCCGGGAAGCCCGCCTGCTCGATGAGCCGGAACATCAACTGGGTGGTCATCGGGACCTTTTCGCTCGGCTTCAGGATGAAGCAGTTGCCGGTGGCGACAGCGTAGGGAAGGAACCAGAGCGGGATCATCCCCGGGAAGTTGAACGGCGTGATCGCGGCGACCACGCCCAGCGGCTGGCGGAACATATGCTCATCTATCCCGGAGGCGATGTCCTCGTTGTTGTACCCCTGCATGAGGATCGGCGCGCCACAGGCGACCTCGACGTTCTCGATGCCGCGCCTGAGCTCGCCGACGCTCTCCTTGTAGGTCTTGCCGCACTCGTCGGTGACGGTTCGCCCGAACTCGTCGAGATGATCGTCGAGCAGGGACTTGAGCCGAAACAGGTGCTGGATGCGGTCGACCACGGGAGTGTCGCGCCACCCCGGGAACGCCTCGACCGCCCTCTGCACGGCCTCGTCCACCTCGTTCGCGGCGCTCAGCGGCACCCTGGCGATCACCTCACCCCTCGCGGGATTGTGAACCGGACCGTATTCGCCGGTCGCCGTGCGCTTCCAGGTTCCACCGATGTAGTTCAGCAGCTCGACGCCGGTTGCAGTGCTATCCATGAATTCTCCCTCTGGGCGCCGTCAGGCGCGCCCTCTTGCCTACAAGCTATTGCATGCCAGCGAGGTGAGCTACAGGCCGATCGAGCTCAGGTACTCCCGGTTGCGCCGTGCGCTCTCCCTGGGACTGCCCATCCCCGGCAGAACGTCCTGCTCCACGGTGATCCAGCCGTCGTAGCCGAGACCACGGAGTTTCGCCAGCACCGCCTCGAAGTCCACGCTGCCGCGGCCCAACTCGCAGAAGACGCCCGCTCCGACCGCGCGCCGGTAATCCCAGCCCTCGACGCGCGCTCGCCCGGCCACCCGCGGATCGCAGTCCTTGAAGTGAACGTAGCTTATCCGCTCGCCGAAGGCGTCGATCGCTTCCAATACGGACCCGGCCTCGTCGGCGCCGGTGCCGTAGAGGAAGTGCCCGGTGTCGAACACGATGTCGAGCTCGCCGGGATCGGTGAGGTCGAGCAGCCGTTCGATCTCCGCCGGGGTCTCCACGAAACCGGCGCAGTGGGGGTGGAACACTGTGCGCAGGCCCGTCTCGCCCTGCACCGCCGCCGCGATCTCACCTGCCCCTCGCGCGAATGTGCGCCACTGGTCGTCGTCCAGCGACATCTCGGGGGTCACTCGGCCGGCGTTGTCGAATCGTTGCCGGTTGCGACCGTTGTCGTCGGCGAGAACCAGCAGCGGCTGCCAGTTCGTATCGCCCAGATCGGCGACCGCGGCAAGCAGGCGTGCGTTGCGAAGAAGCCGCGCCTTGCCGCCGGCATGTTCCTCCGGATCGACAAGCCTGACTCCCTCGAATCCGCCCAGCATGGTGAGTTGCCGCCGCCCCAGCTCTTCGCGCAACAGCTCCGCGTCGGTGGGCATGAAGCCGTAGTCGCCCAGCTCCGTGCCGTGATAACCGCACGCCACCAGCTCGTCGAGCATCCGCGAGTAGGAAACGCGCTCCCCCGCGCCTCCCTCGATGTTGTCCTCGATCGTGCCCCACGAACAGGGCGCGTTGCCTACCCTGCGCGTCGTCACCTTCCGGTTCCCTCCAGCGGAATACGCAGCCGTTCGGCGGCGCCCTCCCAGCTCCCGCGCACCCAGGCGAGCTGCGGCTCGTCGCGAGCGATCCACGACGGCGTCTCGCCGGCCAGGAAGTTCAGGTAGTAGCAGTCGTAGCCGGGAGCTGTCACTACCGGGTGGTATCCCTGGCGCACCAGGACGGTGTCCCCGTGCTGCGCCAACACCACCTCGTCGAGCGAGCGGTCGTCGTTGTAGAGCCGCTGCAGCGCCCAGCCGTCGTGCGGCTGCACCCGGTAGTGGTAGATCTCCTCGAGGTCGACCTCGTCGGGAGGCGCCTGGACGTCGTGCTTGTGCGGCGGGTAGGAGCTCCAGTTTCCCGACGGCGTGTAGACCTCCACGCACAACAGGTGCTCGGCGGCACCCGGATCGAGGATGTGGCTGATCTGCCGAGTGGCGTTGTGGCCACCGCGGATCTCCACCTTCACGTCCTCGGGGCGGATGAGCCGCGGAGGGAGCAGGCCGTCGGCCGGGGCGCCGGCGAACGCTACCTCCATGTCGGAGTCCGCTCGGATCCGGTAGCTCTCGCCGGGCGGCAAATAGACGGCGAAGGGCAAACCGGCGAACACGTCGCGGCGGCCCTGGACGCTCCACGAGTTGCCGGCCGCCTCTACCGTGGCGTCGCCGGACATGAACACGAGGCACAACTCGCTCCCGCCGGTTTCGCCCTCGATCGTGGCGCCGGCGCGGTGGCGTTCTACCCGGAAATCGAGGCTGTGCCAGCCCGCCCTCTCGGGGGTAACGTGCACCAGCGACTTGCCTTCGGCCGCGGCCGCGATCTTGTGCTCGGTTCTGGTATCTGTCATCTGGGCTCCCCTCTTCGTTTCAACTCTAGTTGCCGGCGACGTCAACGTCCGCCACCCGGACGGGCTGGCCGCTCCGCAAGCTGCGGGTGGCGGCGACCGCTACCCGCAACGACTCGACCGCGTCGCGGCTGCCCGGTTCGGGTCGGCGACCTTGGCGCACGGCGTCGACGAACGACTGCACTTCCAGGCGATAAGCGTCGCGGAAGCGCTCGATGAAGTAGTAGACGTAGTCACCGCGAATGCCGCCCTGGTCGTAACGCCACACGTTGGTGGCGCGCTCGGCCTCTGTTACCAGCTTTCCGCCCTGACAGTGCACCTCTACGCGCAGATCGTAGCCGAAGACGGTGCGACGGGTGTTCTGCAGCACTCCGATCGGGCCTGCCGCGGATTCCCCGGCGGAGCCCTCGGCAGCGAACTCCAGGGTCAGGACGCTGGTATCGATGTCGCCCAGCTCGCCCAGGTACGGCTCCACCAGCACCCGGCCCAGGGCGGTCACCCTCTCCACCTCGCCCACCACGAAGCGTGCGGTGTCGATGTCGTGGATCACCGAATCGAGGAAGATACCGCCGGAGACGGCTGCGTACTCTCGCGGTGGCGGGCTGGGGTCGGAGGATTGGCTGCGAAACATCTCCACCCGGCCCAACTCGCCGGCGTGAACCGCTCGCGCCAGCTCTGCGTACCCGGGATCGAAGCGGCGGTTGAAGCCGATCTGAAAGGGCACTCCGGCACGCTCGACCGCGTCCATCGCCTCGACCGTCTCCGCCAGGTCCAGGGCTATCGGTTTCTCGCAGAAGATCGCCTTGCCGGCGGCCGCTGCCGCTTTCACCTGCTCGGCATGAAGCGATGTCGGCGAGGCGATCAGCACGGCGTCGATGGTGCCGTCGGCGAGTATGCGGTCGACGTCGCCGGTAGCGTAGGCGTTGCCGAAGCCGGCCCTCTCGGCGGCCTGGCGGTCGGCATCCATGACCGCGACCAGGTGGGCGCCGTCTATTGAACCGGCTATGTGCCGAGCGTGCAGGCCGCCTATGCGTCCCGCGCCGATCACCCCGAATCCCAGCGACGCCTTCAAGGCACCCTCTGCTTCCGGCGCTGCCGGTCGTAATCGCGCTTGGCCCGCTGCACGCTCTCCTGCGACGTAATCTCGGCGATCGGCACGTCCCACCAGCCTTCGAACGAGGGTATCCGCCTGTCGGGATCGACCGGCACCACG
The DNA here is from genome assembly GCA_040905465.1 of Trueperaceae bacterium. Taxonomy (GTDB): domain Bacteria; phylum Deinococcota; class Deinococci; order Deinococcales; family Trueperaceae; genus DASVCN01. Next base: position 216,894 of record JBBDRK010000049.1, read on the forward strand.
ATCACCGTGACCGTGTCGGCGTCGCCGGCCTCGGCGAGCGCACGCCGCAAATCATGCTCGTTGTCCGCCGCCAGCGCCGTGGCACCCAGCGAGCGCGCATGGGCAACGAAGTCGACGGGTACGTACTCGCCGTCGAGGCGGCCGCTCCCTGGATCGCGATAGCGCAGTTCATTGATGAACGAAGGCGTGCCGGAGGCCAACTGCAGCCGGTGGATCGATTGGAAGCCGCGGTTGTCCACGAGCACCACCGTGAATCGCAGACCCTCGGCCACTGCCGTTACAATCTCGCTGTTGAGCATCAGGTAGGTGCCGTCGCCGATGAACACCACGACCTCGCGCTCCGGCTCGGCCAGTTTGATCCCCAGGCCGGCCGGTATCTCGTAGCCCATGCAGGAGAAGCCGTACTCCAGGTGGTACGCCTTGGGGTCCTCCGGCCGCCACAGCTTCAGCAGGTCGCCCGGCATGCTGCCGGCGGCGCAGACAACCGAGGCGTGCCCACCGACGGCATCGTTGACGATCCCCATCACCTCGCTTTGCGCCAGGCGCTGCGGGTCTCGGACGACCCGCAGGTCGTCCACCGCACGCCGCCACTCGCCGTTCAGCTCGGAGACCCGCTCGCGATACTCGGCCGCCGTGCCCTGATAGTCCGCCGCGGCCAGGAACTCGTGCAGCGCCTCCAGACCACGTCGGGCGTCGGCCACCAGCGCAACCGAACGCAGCTTGTGGGCGTCGGCAGGCGCGACGTTCAAAGAGACGAAGTGAACGGCGGGATCCTGGAAGGCGGTCTTGGATGCTGTCGCGAAATCACCCAGCCGGGTTCCGACCGCAAGCACCAGATCTGCGCTGCTGGCCAACCTGTTGGCGGCCAGACCGCCGTTGGCGCCGACAGGGCCCGCGTTCATCGGGTGATCCCAGGCCAGCGCACCCTTTCCCGCTTGCGTCTCGCATACCGGTATGTCGTAGTCGGCGGCCAACGCGGCGAGCTCGGCGCCGGCCCCCGAGTAGATGACGCCGCCACCAGCCACGATCAGCGGCCTACGCGACTGCTGCAACAGACGTGCGGCCCGGGCGAGAGGTTCGGGCTCGGGTACCGGCCGCCGCACTCGCCAGACGCGCCGTTCGAAGAACTCCGCCGGCCAGTCGTACGCCTCGGTCTGCACGTCCTCGGGCAGTGCCACCGTCACCGCTCCCGTTTCTACCGGATCCGTCAGTACGCGCATGGCCTCGGGGAGGGCGGAGAGAAGCTGATCGGGACGGCTGATTCGGGTGAAGAACCGCGACACCGGTCGGAAGGCGTCGTTGACGCTCACGTCGTGCTCGCTCGGGTGCTCGAGCTGCTGCAGAACCGGGTCCGGTATGCGGTTGGCGAAGTAGTCGGAGGGGAATAGCAAAACTGGCAACCGGTTGATGGTTGCGCCCGCGGCGGCGGTGAGCATATTCGTCGAGCCGGGGCCGATCGAGGCGGTGCAGGCGAAGGTCGCCAGCCGGTCCTTGTGCTTGGCGAAGGCCGCGGCGGCATGGACCATACCCTGCTCGTTCTGCGGACGGTAGGTGGGCAAGCCGGCCTCGTGCCCCAGCTCCTGCAGGGCCTGGCCCAGGCCGGTCACGTTGCCGTGGCCGAGGATCGCCCAGCAGCCGGGGATGAGCCGCTGCTCCACCCCGTCGCGTTCGCTGTACTGTGCCGCCAGGAAGCGAACAATCGCCTGCCCGACGGTAAGGCGTTCGGTAGTCAAGGTATCTCCTCCATCAGAGCGTGATTCGCTTCCGTCACCGCGGCGTAAAGTTCGAGCACCGCCGCGATGTCTTCGTGCGCCGACACGGCTTCGACCCGTGCCTGCAGGCGCTCGTCGCCGTTCGCCGGAGCCACCGCCACGCCGCACAACTCGAGCCAGGGCAGGTCGCCGACGCTGTCGCCAATGCCGGCAACCTCGCCGGTCGATACGCCGACCTCTTCCGCAAGCCACCGCAACCCCAGGCCCTTGTCGACCCCCGGCACCAGTATGTTCACGCACTCGTGCGCCGGATCGATCAGCAGCTCCAGTCCGTGGCGCTCCAGGAGCTCCGCCACGGTCCGCTCGACGTCGGCGATACGCGCTGTTGGCTCAGCGGGAAACACCGTGAGCGAGGCGCTCTTTCCCGGCTGGACGGTCAACCCGGGCAGCCGCGCCAGTTCGGTCGCCAGCTTGGCGAGCGCCCCGCGGCCGCGCTCGACTTCCTGACGATAGCGCGCGTGGTAAGGCGAGCGCACCGCCAGGCCGGCACCATTTTCGAATATCGCCGGCACGGTGATGTCGAGCAGCTGCATTAGAGCGTCGACATAAGGGTGCGGCCGTCCGCTGAGGATGGTCAGGGGCGGCACCGCGCGCTCTATGCGGCTCCGCCGGTTGAGTTCCGCCAGTCGGGCAAGCGCCGCCAGGTCGTAACTGGCGTGCTCGACGGGCACGAGGCAACCATCGATATCGACGACAAGGAGCCGAATCGGTGCGCTCAGGCGCCCGGTATCGATGAGTGGCATGCGGCCGGATCGTTCCACCGGCAGGCTACTCGCCCTGCGCGGCCGGCAGCAGGTAGATGCCGGCGGGCCGGAAAACGACCCTGACCTCCTGGCCCCGGGCAAGCTCGGACCTCCCCTCACCAGTGACGCTGGCGTTCAGTTCACCCACCGCGGTCTCGAGCACCACGTCGGTAGCGAGTCCCAGGTAGCCGACACTCTTCACCGTTGCTTCCAGTCCGTTCACCTTTGGAGCCGACTCGTGGGAACGCTCCGCCTGAGATCGCACCGCTTCGTGATCCGCCACGCCGCCGCCCGCGGCACCGTCAACGTCGGGGTCGGAAGTTGCGTCGGAAGTTGCGTCGGGCTCGTCCCCGTCCAGCACCACTCGCACCGCTTCGGGCCGCACCATCACGCTCACCTCGCCGGCGCTTACCGCCTGCGGATGTCTGAAGCTGTAATCGGCCACCCGCACGCTCTCGCCGTCGTAACTGCCGGGCAGGAAGCTGGCCGATCCGATGAAGTCGGCCACGAACCTGTTCACCGGCCGGGTGTAGAGCTCGAACGGCGAGCCCGTCTGCTGCACCTGCCCCTGATGCATGACCACGATCACGTCGCTTATGGCCAGCGCCTCCTCCTGGTCGTGAGTCACGTAGACGCTGGTGATTCCCAGCCGCTGCTGCAGGTCGCGGATGTCCTGGCGCACACGCCGCCGCAGCTTGGCGTCGAGGTTGGAGAGGGGCTCGTCGAACAGCAGCACGCGCGGCTGCATCACCAGCGCCCGGGCCAGCGCCACCCGTTGTTGCTGGCCGCCCGACAACTCGGCTGAGCTGCGCCTCTCCAACCCCTGCATGCCCACCATCTCCAGCGCTTCGTCCACCCGCCGCGCCAGGTCGGCGCCGGACACGCGGGCCACGCGCAGGCCGTAGGCCACGTTGTCGAACACGTTCATGTGCGGGAACAGCGCGTAACTCTGGAAGACCATGGTCACGTCGCGCAGGTTGGCGGGCAGGCGAGTGACGTCCTGGTCGTCGATCAGGATCCGGCCGGAGCTGGCTCGCTCGAGCCCCGCGATCATCCGCAGCGTGGTGGTCTTGCCGCAACCGGACGGCCCGAGCAGGGTCACGAGCGACCCCGGCTCGATCGCCAGGTCCAGCGCGTCGACCGCCACGACGTCGCCGCCGAAGCGCTTGGTCACCCCTTCGAGCCTGACCGGTGCCGGTTCGTTTGCCTGCGTCAGCGTCACGGGACCACCTCTCCTGACCCCAACCCGCGCTTTCGCGTCAACAACATCAGTAGCAGAATGACGGTGAGCATCGTCATGATCAATAGAGTACCCATTGCCGCGGCCCTGCCTATCTGACCCTGTTCGACCCAGCCGAGCAGGAGCACGGTGGTCAGCATGTTGCCCGGGCTCACCACGAATATCACCTGGCTGATGGCGGTCATCGCCCGCACGAAGGCGAAGATGAGGCCGGCGACCAGCGGAATTATCAGCAGCGGGATGAGCACCAGGCGCAGCGTCCGGCCGGTGCTCGCCCCCAAGGTGGTGGAGGCCTCTTCGAGGCTCGGGTCGATCTGGGCCAGTCCGGCAACGCCTCCGCGGATGGCAACCGGCATGTTCCGAAAAATGAACGCCAGGACGATGATTACCGCGCTCGACGTCAACAGCCAGGGCCCGGTGTTGAAGGCGAGGATGTAAGCCACCCCCATCACCGTGCCGGGAGTCGCGAACGACAGCATGGAGCCGAACTCGAGGAAGCGCCGGCCCCAGAAGTTCTGACGCACTACCAGGTAGGCGATCAGGAATCCGAGCAGCGCTGCCGGCACCGCGCTGATAGCGGCGATGCGAGCGGTGTAGAGGAACACCGGTATGCCGGTGTTGGACAGGTCGCGCCAGTGCCTGAGGGTAAGGGTGCTATTGACGCCCCAGAGCTGCACGAACGAGCCGTAGACGATGGACGCGTAGAGGCCGATCACGGCGACAGCCCACAGGACGAAGCCGACCAGGAGCGTTACCTCGAGCGCCCGTGGCAATGGCGAGAAGCCTCCCAGCGACGGCTTGCCGGTAACCGTCACGAACGAGCTCTGGCCCAGCCAGCGGCTCTGGGCGTAGAACACCAGAAGGACGATGATCAGGAGGACCACGCCGTAGACCGCGGCCTCGCTCGGGTCGAAGCGCGCAGCGAAGGCGGAGAAGACCTCGGTGGCCAGGTAGTTGCGGTCCCCGCCGAGGATGAGCGGGTTGCCGAAGTCGGCGAACGATTCGATGGTGCTCAGCAGGAATGCGTTCGCCAGTCCGGGCCGCAGCAGCGGCCAGGTAATGGTCCGGAAGGTGTGCCAGCGGCTCGCCCCGAGCGTGACCGACGCCTCCTCCAGCGCGGCGTTGAGACCGGCAACCGACCCCTGGATGACCAGGTAGGCGATGGGGGTGAAAGCCAGTATCTGGGCCAGCGCGACGCCTGGGAGACCGAAAATCCAGCTGTTCGACATCCCGAGCATGTCGTGGGTCAACAGCCCGCGGCGGCCGAGGAGGAAGATCATCGCGAAGGCCAGGATGAACGGTGGCGTGATTATAGGGAGCAGGCTGATGGCGCTCATCGACCTGCGTACGAAGGCGATCCTGGTGCGCTGACCGAGCAGGGCGAAGGCGAGGCCCAGCACGGTGGAGACGGTGGCCGCGATTACGGCCAACAGCAAGCTGGTCGCGATTGCTCCGCGCCCGAAGAGCATCACGCCCACTACCAGGCCGGCGACTCCGCCACCTGACACCATCAGTAACGCTCGAGACAGGGCGGCCCGCCTGAACAGCGCCCAGGCCAGGAAGGCGGCGGCCCCGACCGGGATGCCCGACATCGCCAACGCGAACTCGCTCCGCTCGGTAAAGGGGTTCTCCAGGAACAGGAAGCGTGGGCCGCTGATCGTGGCCAGGATCTTCTCGAAGGTGAAGCGGCCGTCTATCACCACCGCCGTCTGCAGCACCGTGAACAGCGGATAGATGATCAGCAGCACGATCAGCAGGGCCACGAACAGGATGCTCGAGGCGATGAAAGGGTCGCCCTGGACGCGGCCGGACAGGCTCAACCCGTAGCCGCCGACGACCACCAGCGCGGCGAGAGTGAAGACCGCACCCAGACCGAAGGGCACGCCTGTCGCGATCAGCCAGCCGCTACCGGCTACGAACCCCGTGGTACCGGTCAGGATGAGGATGTTGCCGCGCCGGGTCGAATCCAGCGGCAGCAGGGCCGCGGCCAGCGCCACGACAGACATGAGCGGCACCAGCCATAACCAGGGGCCGTCGAGGTTCCACGGCCTGAAGGCCGGGTCGATGGTCAGGAATGCCCGTCCGGGACGGCCGAAAGGTAGAGCGAGGAAGAATACCAGCGATGAGAGCGCAAATATCCAGGCGGAACTGGTGGTCGCCAAGGAGCGTGACTGGATGATCGAGCGGACGGCCAAAACAGACTCCTGGAGCGTGAAATAGGGCGTCCCGCCGCCGACCCCGGTTCAGCCCGGGTCGACGGCGGGACGCAGCAGGGCTAACGGGGAACCGGGAAGATTTCGTTCGTCCAACGTGAGACTATGCGATCACGCACCTCGGGGTCGCCGAACTGCTCGAAGTCGTAGTCGATCAGGTTGAGGCTGTCGAGGTCGGGTGAAGCCGGATGAACCGGAGTGTTCCGGTTCGACTGCACCTGATACGACTCGCCACTCTCGGCGGCGATGAGTTGCGCTTCCGGGGTGAGCGCCCACTCGATGAAACGGGTCGCGGCGTCGCGGTTCGGCGCGCCCTCTATCAGGCTGAGGCCGCCGATTTCGAAACCGGTCCCCTCACAGGGCGCGATGTTGGTGAGCGGAAAGCCCTGCTCGGCGAACTTCACCCCGTCGTGCAGGAACTGGATGGCGATGGCAACGTCGCCGCGTCCGGCCAACTGTCCCGGCGCGCTGCCAGAACGGGTGTACTGCTGGATGTTCTGGTGCAGTTCACCCAGGTACTCGAACGCCTCGTCCTCGCCCATTATCTGCACCAGGGTGGCGATGGTGGTGTACGAGGTGCCGGAGGAGTTCGGGTCGGACATCGCGATCAGGTCCTTGTAGGCGGGATTGGTGAGATCCTCCCAGCAGCGGGGCACGGGTGCACCCTCTTCCTCGAGCACGCCCTCGTTCACGACGAAGCCGATGGCGCCGGTATAGAGCGGGATGTAGGTCTCGCCCACGGCGTTGGTCAGGCTCGGCAGCAGCTCGTCCCAGGCCGACGGTTTGTAGAACTCGGTGACACTTTCGTGGAACGCCACGAGGTGGGGGTCGCCGGTCCCGCCGAACCATACGTCGAAGACGGGGTTGGCGGCCTCGGCGCGCAACCGGGCGAGCGCCTCGCTGGAACTGAGTCGCACGAATTCCAGATCGATGCCGGTGGCCTGCTCGAAGGCTGGGCCGAGGGCCTCACACCAGGCGAGGTCGGGGCTGCACAGCACGTTCACGCGTTGGGCGAACGCGCTGCCTGCCAACACCAGGAATAGCGCCAGAACGAGGGACAAGCGTTTCATCGGTAACCTCCCAGGAGAGAAATGATGCCTGATGTCGAAGGATTGCTTGGTGGAGTCGAGTTGTAGTTACCAGAGCACAATAAGCCCGGTTCTGCAACCTGTCAACAAAGCGTCGTCGTCGGTTGCTAAACCTCGGTCGGCGTTACCCGAGCGCTCGCAGCGCGGATGGTCGAAAGGCGAGACCTCGACGCTCGACAGGCCGACGCTCGAGCGGTAAGGGCTCGAGCCGGTGACATCGGCGGCCGGCGACCGCGGTACGTCATTCCGGAATCCCGGCGGGACCGAACTCCGAGACAGCCACCGTCTCGCCGCTTCGCAGCGCGTGCTGGGCGGCGAAGGCAAGCCGCAGGCTGAGCCAGGCGTCGAGCGGATCGGGCGACAGCTCGGCGCCGGAGCGTACCCGTGCCACGAACTCCGCGAGCTCGAGCCGGTAGGCCTGCTCGAATCGTTCCTCGAAGTTGCGCGGTCGGTCGAAAGAACCTCCCTGCTCGCCGTACACGAGCAGGTCGGGCCGCCGGTCGGTCTCGATGAGCAGCCTGCCGCGCTCACCCAGCACCTCGGCGCGGATTTCGTAGCCGTAGACGGTGCGCAGCGCAACCTCGAGGGTGCCTACCGCGCCGTTCTCGAACCTCAGGGTCGCCACCGCCGTGTCGACCAGCCCGTGCTCTGCCAGTTCCGGGACCGCCAGGGCCCCGCCCACGGCGTGTACCGACGCGACCTCGCCGACCAGGAAGCGGGCGCTGTCCAGGTCATGGATTCCCATGTCTACCAGCAGGTCTCCGCTTCCCAGGAGGTAGTCGAGCGGCGGCGGAGACGGGTCGCGCCCCACGGCACGGAACCCCTCGAGCCGCCCCAGCTCGCCGGCGTCGATGCGTCTGCGCGCTTCGACATACGGGGGATCGAAGCGGCGTTGAAAGCCGACTTGCCCCGGTGTCCCGTATCGCCTCACGGCCTCGACCACCCGCCAGCCGGCCTCGAGGTCGGCGGCGAGCGGTTTCTCCAGGAAGAACGGTTTGCCGGCGGCAGCGGCCGCTTCCGCCAGCGGGGCGTGACTCGGCGCCTGGGTGGCAATAACCACCGCGTCGATGTCGGGGTCGTGGAGCGCCGTCTCGGGATCATTCGCCGCGGCCGCCCCGAGTGACTGGGCGACCTGCTCGGCCCGCTCGAGACTGCGGTCCACGACGAGCACCAGTCGGCACTCCGGAATGGCGGCCAGCCTCCGTGCGTGGGAAGCGCCGATCCTGCCCGCTCCGATCAACGCAACGCTCAACCGTTTCGGCATGACCCACACTACCGCGACACCGCAGACGCCACTGCGTCAGGCCGGCGGCATTTTCGCTGTAGAGTTGCCGTGGAACACATATCCGGCCGGGCAGGCGGATTCGTTCGCATTGCGACGAGCGCTTGCCGGAAAAGCACGTCCGCCTCGCGCCAGGTGGAGCGGAAGTTGTCGGTCGACCAGGCCCTGACAACGCCCCGCTGTCACTTCGGAAGGAACGATTCCCGGTCGCCGGGAGATGGGAAAGGACAGACAATGAAGAGACTCTCGCTGCTGATCCTAGCCGCCTTGCTGCTCGCTTCGGCCGTCGGCCAGAACCGACCGACACTCCGCTACTTCTCCTGGAACCCTACCGTCACCGAGATCGAGGAGCCGCTCATCGAACAGTTCGAGGAGCGTCACGGGGTCGATGTGCAAGTCGAGGCCCTGCCGCCGGACCAGTACTGGCCGAGGATGAGCGCACTGGCAGCAGCCGGCCAGCTCCCCGACGTCTACTACATGTCGAGCGGCTTCATAGACACCTGGCAGTCCGACGGCCTCCAGGCCAACCTGCAGCCGTTCGTCGACGAGACCGACCTCGAGGAGTACTACTCCGGGGTGCTCTCCACGGCGCGCTTCCCCGACAAGCAGGATGGCGACGTTTATGCCTGGCCGATCAACTGGGTAGGCGCGGTCCTGTTCTACAACATGGACGCGTTCGACGCGGCCGGTGTTTCCTATCCCGACGACGACTGGACCTGGGACGAGTTCCTGGAGGCCGCCCGCGCAACCACCGTTGACGACAACGGCGACGGACGGGTCGACCAGTACGGTTTCTGGCTGTACGGCCGCTACGCCCAGATCGAGCCGTGGGTTTTCCAGAACGGCGGCTCGCTGCTGAACGAGGCGCGCACCCGGGTCGATCCGGACGAGGGAGCCCGCGAGGCCCTCCGGTTCCTTAGCGACCTCACCAACGTGCACGAGGTAGCGCCCAAGCCTAGCGATATGGAAGGTGTTCGGCAGCAGGACGTATTTCCTCTAGGCATGGCAGCCATGTGGGTAGACGGCACGTGGAATATCGAGAACAACCGCGACATCACGGGAGATTCCTTTCGCTGGGGCATCACCAAGGTGCCGCGCGGTCCCCAGGGCAGCGAGGACATCGCCTATACCTGGCCCGACATGCTCGCCATCAGCCCCACCTCGCAAAACAGCGAGCTCGCCTGGGAACTGGTCAAGTTCCTTACCGGACCGGAGCGCCCCGCCAGCCTCTACCTCGGCGGAACCGTTCCCTTCTACCGCGCCACGGCCGAGTCCGAGGAGTGGCTCGAACGCGACAATCAGCCCGCCAACAAGGAGGTCATCCTCGAACTGGGCGGCCTTCCCAGCCGCACGAGCTTCACGCCCAGCTGGGGCGACTGGCGCGGCTACGCTGCCGCCGAAGGCAGCGGAATGAACGGCGAGCTCGACCAGGTCTTCAATGGCGAGCAGGACATCGACGCGGCTATCGACGGTTTCGTCGAATACGGCAACCAGGTACTCTCGCGGGTCTACCCAACCCCCTGAGTCCTTCCGCCACCGTACTTGAGGGACGCGCAGCGTGGCGTGTCCCTCACCCCTGAGGTCCGGCTCGTGCGCTATCGGCCGTACGTTCCATATCTGTTCATCGCCCCGATGCTATTGGGGCTGATACTGTTTCGCCTCGGCCCGATGCTCGTTTCACTGGCCGCAAGCTTCACCGACTGGAACATCATCTCCGCGCCCACCTGGCTGGGCTTGCGAAACTATCGCGAGATGCTGTCCAGTGCCGCTTTCTGGGAGGTGCTGGGAAACACCTCGCTCTATGCACTGTTCTATGTGCCGGGCGTCATGATCCTGGGGCTCGCCCTGGCGGTGCTGGTCAATCAACGACTGCCGGGCAGCACGTTCTTTCGCGGGTTTTTCTTTCTGCCCTACATCACCTCGACGGTAGCGGTGGCGCTGGTATGGAAGTGGATCTTCGCCACCCGATTCGGATTGCTCAACGCACTCCTGCACGCCGTCGGCGTCGATGATCCGCCCTCGTGGCTGGGGGACGCCGATTACGCGCTCGTCTCGGTGGCCGTCGTAGCGGTTTGGCAGCACGCCGGCTTCCAGATGCTGCTCTTTCTGGCGGGACTGCAGAACATCGACGATGGCCTCAGGGAAGCGGCACGCATCGACGGCGCCACCGAGTTCCAGATCTTCCGCCGCATAACGCTGCCCCTCCTGTCGCCGGTGACGTTTTTCATCCTGATCATCTCGCTGATCGCCTCGTCTCAGACCTTCGAGGTGACCTATGCCCTCACCGGAGGCGGTCCGCAACGCGCCTCCACCACCCTTGCCTTCTACATCTACCAGAACGCCTTCGTGCACTTCCGCATGGGCTACGCGAGCGCCCTGGCTTACGTGCTGCTTACCCTGGTCGGCACGATAACGCTGGTCAACTTCGCACTGCGGCGAAGATGGGTGTCCTATGGCTGACGTAGCCGCGCCTCTCCGGACGCGGGCGACCGTGCGGCACCGGGACAAGGGCATGCGCAAAGCGCGGCGCGGCCTCGTCGTCTACCTGTTCCTGTTCGCCTACGCCGTCATCACCCTGGTCCCGTTCGCATGGATGGTGCTCACCTCGTTCAAGGAGCCGGGCGACGTGTTCCGCGTCCCACCCACCGTCAGCCCCACCCTCCTGTACGGTGAAGAGCCGTTCCAGAACTACCGCGAGGTGCTCACCCGCTACAGCTTCGCCCGCTATCTGCTCAACTCGCTGTTCGTCGCCGGAACCGCCGCGCTGGGCCAACTCGTCACCTGCTCGCTGGCCGGCTTCGCGTTCGCCCGCATGCACTTCCGCGGCAAGAACATCCTCTTCGCGCTCGTGCTCGCTACCATGCTGGTGCCGACGGAGATAACCATAATTCCCGAGTTCCTCCTGATGGTTCGCCTCGGCTGGCTGGACACCTACCTGCCGCTGATCGTCCCGTCGCTGATGATCGGTGCGTTCGGCACCTTTCTCCTGACGGAGTTCTTCAAGACGGTGCCGCGCGAGCTCGAGGACGCCGCCGTCATCGACGGCGCCACCCCGTTCGGCGCCTACCTGCGGATCTTCCTGCCGTTGGCGGGGCCGGCGCTGGCGAGCCTCTTCGTAATCGCCTTCATCACCAACTGGAACGAACTGCTGCGGGCGGTGCTCTACATCTCGGACAGCGACCTGCGAACCCTGCCGCTGGGCCTGACCGCGCTCCAGGGCCAGTACGAGTCGCGCTGGACGCTGCTGATGGCAGGCGCCGTCGTCTCGGTGCTGCCCATGATCCTCGTTTACCTGGCGGCACAGAAGTACATCGTTCGCGGATTCGTCAGCTCGGGCCTGAAGTGATCCGACGCCTGCGTGTCGAGGAACGCCGCTTCGGCTCAGGCGTCGCGCGCGTCGTCACCTTCGCCGCCGACGACGTCAGGCCGCGCTCGTTGAACATGCCGGCGAGGCTTCGCGCGGTCGAAGTGGCCGAGCAGCTCTGCGCACTTTACGGGGGCCGGTTCGTCACGTTGGCCCTGCCTCCTGCGCAACTGCGTGCAGCATCCGCAGCGAAGTCGTTGCGCTGGACGAAAGAGGGCGAAGAGCTCCTGTCGCTACGGTCACTTTTCGCCTACCACGCGGGGAACGCGTCGGAACCGGAGAGGTTCATGCGGTCGGCGCCCGCGGAATTGCTCGAGCTTTCGCGCAAAATCGCACGTCGCGGACTGCTTGCGCAGGCGGCTCGGGGCCAGGGCGACTCCGCTGCGTTCGTGCCGGTGGGAAGCCTGGGAGCGCCGCGGCGGGTAGGTCCGTTCCTCCGGCCGGCCATCGTGACCAACGCTCACTTCTTCGTAATCTTGCCTGGTGAGGTGGATTCGCACCATGTGCCGGTAGGCGAGGCAGTCGGTTTGACCGCCGCTTCCGGTGTTATCGGCCGACCGCCCACCGCATCGCGATCGGTTTTGCTCCGCGCCCGAGACGGCTGGCGTGTAGAGAAGATCGGACTCGACAGACTGGTAGTCGTCCTGCCCGGCGGTCGCGAGCTTCACGGCTCCAGCGTCGGCGAACTCTACGTGCGCGGGCAGGAACTCCCCGGGGGCCGTACGCCCAGAGCGCCCGAGGCGTTCGAGGTGACGATAGTGGGCCGCTGGCCCGTTGGGGCGGCCCCAGGCGGCGGGCTCCGCGTTCCTCACGCAGCGCTTGTGGCCAGCTTGCACTCCCGCCGCGACTCGGTCGAGATCGCGGCACTTCGCCTCGGCGCGCCGGTGACTTATCGGATCGCCGGCGTCGACGACCTGGAGGTTGCCCTGCAGGCCGGGCCGCGCCTGCTGGCCGCCGGCAGGATCGCGTTGGAGGAGTCATCGTTCGCCGCCGAGGCGTTTTCTTCGAGCGGCGCCGGCGAGCCCACCATCCCGACCGTCTTCCCTGCCGACGCGGGCCGTACCGCCGCCGCTCGCCTGGGCGTGGGCGTGAGCGCCTCCGGGGAGTTGCTGGTGGCCGCGGTCGAAGGGGAGTCGGCCTTGCACGGCCGAGAACGAGCTGGAGAGCCCGGCGGAGACGGTCGCGGCAGTGCCGGCTGCACCCTGCTCGAGCTTGCCGAGTTGCTCCTCGGGCTCGGAGCGCGCGAGGCAGTGAACCTCGATGGCGGCGGTTCGGTACAGGTAGTCGTCGGATCGGGCGCCCTGCTGCGATCGGCCGACTCCCGCGGCGTGCCCGGAGCTTCGTATGATAGGCCGGTGCCTACGGTGGCTTCGTTCACATGAGCAGGGCGGTCTCGTTCGACCTCGACGGTGTCGTCATGGACAACCCCTTTGCAACCTGTGTGCTGCCCAGGATCAGGTTGCTCGTCCGCGGCGGTTCCCGGCTCTCCGAACTCCCTTGTGAGCAGGCCGACGAGCTGATCGACGCCGCCATCTACGAGCAGTGGGCGGGCCGCATGGCGCGCGGCGAAACGGTAGCCGCCTTCGACTGGGACTCGATCTACAACATCGTCAGCCGCAACTTTGGGGGGCCGCTAATGCCGAGCGTGGCCGGTCTGGTCGAGGAGTGCTGCCGGCCGGATTGTATTCGGCTGCTGGCCGGAGTTCACGAGGGAATCGAACTGTTGAGGCAGGCCGGCTACCGGACGCTTGCCTTGACCAACGGTTACAGCCACTACCAGGCCCCGGTGCTCGCGGCTCTGGGGGTGAGCGAGCTCTTCGACCAACTGGTGGCACCCAACGACGTCGACTCTGCCAAGCCGGATCTCGCCATCTTCCGTGCCGTGCCGGGACTGGCGGCCCATGTGGGCGATACCTTGTATGCCGATGTCCTGGGGGCCAGGCAGGCAGGGTTGATGGCCGTCTGGCTCGCCGGCACGGTTCCACCGAAGTTGCGGGCGCTCACCCCGGTCGAACGGCTGCGTGATCCCGGCTTCGCCGCATTTCTGGCCGAGCGCCTGAACCTCGACCCGCACCGCGAGTGGTACAGCGAGGCCACGCCCGATCTCCTCCAGTGCCACGCCGTGGCGCAAGACGTAAAGGAGGCCGCGGAGGCCGTGATCGAGGTTTTGGGTCCGGCCTAGCTCGTCTCGCAGCGTTTGCCGTCAGGCGATGCGCGATTCCTTGTGCTACCATGTCTCCAGCAAAACAGGTTGAATGCGTGACGGCAGTACCTCCAGGTGTCGCGGCTCAGGTTGCGCTACCGGGACTCGAGGCGCCGGCTTTCCGATGCGGTCCCGGCCCTGTGCCTGGTCCTTCCGCCGTTCACCAGCAGGCCTATCGAACCGGTTCGAAAGGAGCAGTCGGTGGCAACCATCAGAGACATCGCCAGGCGGGCGCAGGTGTCGGTGTCGACTGTTTCGCTGGCTCTGAACGACGACGGCAGGGTCCGTCCGGAAACCCGGCAGCGAGTCCTGGAGGTGATGCGCCGCCTCGACTACCGACCCTCGCGCTCGGCGCGCAGCCTTTCGAGCGGCCTGGCCTACAGCATTCACCTGCTCGACCCGCTGGGTGGGCAGGCGCTCACCAGCGGCTTCCTCACGCGCTTCGTGCGCGGCCTGCACGACTCCGCCCGGGAGCGCTCCTACACCGTCGCATTCTCGATCGTCAACGATGAGCGGGAGGCGGCCGAGCACACCAAGACGCTCATCAGCGAACGCTGGACCGACGGGATCGTTCTGCTGAACCCGAGCGACAACTCGGCGCTTCTGGACCTGATCGCCGCGCGGGCGTTCCCCTACGTGGTGCTGGGGCGCGAGCCGGAAGGGCGCGGCCTCAGCGTCGACAACGACAACCACCAGGTGGGCTACGACGCCGCCCGCCACCTTATCGCTGCCGGTCGCAGCAACCTCGCCTTCGTCAACGGCGCCCACGCGCAGACCTTCGCCCGCGACCGCGCCGGTGGCTTCCTCAGTGCCGTCAACGAGTACGGGGTGACCGGTGAGGTGCACTACAATGACGGCACGCCCGAAGCGGCGGCCGAGTTGGCGCTGCAGGCGCACCGCAACGGTTGCGACGGCCTGCTCGCCGCCAGCGACCCCCAGGCCGTGGCCGCGCTGCGCTCCCTGCTGAGCGCCGGGGCGAGCGTGCCCGATGGCGTTTCCCTGATGGGCATGAACAACGATGCGCTGGGAGAGTATGTCGATCCGCCCCTCACCAGCATGGACCTGAGCGCTTATCGGCTCGGCCTCGAAGCCGCGGCGCTGCTGCTCGAGCGGGTTGAGAATCCCGACCTGCAAAACGAGCGACGCCTGGTCCCCCACGCAATTACCGTCCGGGAGTCCGCATGAGCCGCCACAACGTGACCGTCGTTCCTCACACCCACTGGGACCGCGAGTGGTACCAGCCGTTCTCGGTATTCCAGGCACGCCTGATAGAGACGGTCGACCAGGTGCTCGACCTTCTCGACGACGATCCGAGCTTCACCCACTTCATGCTCGACGGGCAGGCGGTGGTGCTGGACGACTACCTCGCCATACGTCCGGAAGCGGAGGAACGCATACGGGCGTTCGTGGCCAACGGCCGACTGGCGATAGGCCCCTGGTACACCCTGGCCGACGAGTTCCTCGCCAGTCCCGAGGCCCTGGTGCGGAACCTGCAGATGGGGGTATCCGTCTGCCGCCGCTTCGGCGAACCGATGCCGGTGGTCTACACCCCCGACTCGTTCGGCCATATCTCCCAACTCCCGCTCCTCGCCCATGGCTTCGGATTCGACAGTCTGGTGTTCGAACGAGGTGTCGGCGACGAGGGCGAGGAGATAGGCGGCGAGTTCAGGTGGCGGACCGCCGACGGCAAGAGTTCGGTGCTGGCTGTACATCTGCTCACGACCTACTCGAGCGGGGCCGGGATCGGCTACCGCGACTGGAGCAGCTACGAGGGATTCGATGCCGACCGGGCGTCCGCTCACGCCGACAAGGCGCTATACGGCAGCACCGAACAGATCGGCATGGAGGCCTGGCTGGACGAGTCGCTCGACCGGATTCCGGGCGGAAGCAGCGCCTACGCCAGCGGCAGCAACCTGCTGCTCCTCAACGGCTCGGACCATCTGCCGCCCCAGACCGACCTGCCCATGGTCATCGACCTCCTCAACGAGCGGATCGAGGGCGCCCACTTCCGCCTGGGGCGGCTGCGCGAGTTCATAGACGGGGTGCTGGCCGAGGACGGCGATCTGCGCGAACACCGGGGGGAGTTCCGCGGCAGCCGCTACCACCACGTCCTGAGCGGCGTATTTTCCGCCCGCCTCTATTTGAAGCAGGCGAACCATGCGGCGCAGCAGAGTCTCGAGCGCTATGCCGAGCCGCTCTCGGTCCTGGCCTACCGAGCCGGCGCCCCCTACCCCGACGCCGTTCTGGCGAACGCCTGGCGCGACCTCCTGCTCAACCATTGCCACGACTCGATCTGCGGCTGCTCGATCGACGCGGTTCACGACGAGATGATGCCCCGCTTCGCCGGCACCCTGGCCAGCACCCGTTATCTCGGGCGCAAGGCGCTCGCTCACCTGAGCGGCGGAAGATGGTCGGTCGCACCCGACCCACTGATCGAAGGCCGGCTCAGCCCGCCGCGAGTCCACGGCAAGATCGCCGACCGGCCGGGCAACCTCACGGTTTTCAACCCCCAGCCGCGGCGTTGGCGCGGCGTTCTCGAGGCACTATTGCCCGTCCCAGAGGGTTTTCATCCGGTCGCCCTCAGCGACTCTGCCGGCAACGTGGTGAGCGCAGAAGTCGAGCGGCTCGAGGCGGACGTACCGGGCGACGTCCGTTACCGCGAAACCCAGGCGCGCGTGCGCTGGCTGGCCGAGCTGGAACCGTTGTCGGTAACCTCCTTCCGGCTTGCCGAAACGTCTGCTGCGCAAATCAGCCGCACGGCGACCCCCGCGGCTGCCGGAGCCGCCGGCAGTGCGGCATCCGATTCAACCGATGGGACCGCCGAAGGCGCCGCCTCGCCTGGACAAAGGCCAGTCCTGGCTTCAACCGATCGCGGGCATTCCCTCGAGAACGAACACCTGCTGCTGGAGACCACGGAAACCGGGCTCCTCCTCAGCCACAAGCGGAGCGGACGGCGCGTGCGCGCCCGCCTGTCGCTGGTGGACGCCGGAGACGCCGGAGACGAATACGACTTCTCGCCGGTGAACGGCGAGCAACCGCCTACGCTCGCGTTCGACCTCGGCACCGCGGCGACAACCGGTCGGGGCAGCAACCTGGAAGCGGGTCTCCGGCTCTCTGGCGAAATGCCGGTGCCGGCACGGCTAAGCGACGACCGGCAACGCCGGGAGGGCGAAGTCCGCATGCCGTTCGAGCTGACAGTGAGGCTCGCGGCCGGCGATCCGTTCGTCCGGCTCGACCTGCGCCTGGAGAACCGGGCGCGCGATCACCGACTGAGACTTCGGGTGGACAGCGACGTGGCGAGCGAGACAGTCGCCGTGGAGGGGCACTTCGACGTGCTCGAGCGGCCCGTCTCCCTGCCGGCGACGAACGGCTGGTTCCAGAAACCGAGCGGCGGGAATCACCAGCGGCGCTTCCTCGCCGCCTCTGACGGAGTTCGCGGCCTGGCCGTGTTCAACGCCGGGCTCCCCGAGTACGCCGTCGAGCCGACCAACGAAGGAGTTGGCCTTGCCGTGACCCTGCTGCGCAGCGTGGGCTGGCTCTCCAGAAGCGACCTCGCCTCCCGCCCGCAAGGCGCCGGTCCGGCCCTGCCGACGCCCGGTGCCCAGTGCCTCGGCGAGCACCGCTTCGAGCTTGCCCTGATGCCGTTCGCCGGCGAGTGGGACGCAGCCGGAGTACCGGCCGCTGCCGACCGCTTCACCACCCCGCCAATGTTCGACGCCACTTCGGGCACCGGGAACGGAGCAGGACTCCTCGAGCTTCCCGAGGGCCTGCTGCTGTCGGCTCTGAAGAAGGCGGCGGAAGGCAACGAGCTGATCCTCCGCTTCTGGAATCCGGGCCGGCGCGCAGTAGCAGGGAGTCTGCGCCTGAAGCGCCAGCCGGAGACCGTACGGCTGGTCGATCTGAGTGAATCACCCCAGCGGGAACTGACGCCGCAGGCGGAAGTCCCGCTTTCCGTAGATCCCAAAGAGGTCGTCTCGATGGCCATTCGTTTCGGGGGTGAGGCCATGGGTTGAGGTAGACGCTGTGGACTTGGCTACTGGATTCCGATCTAACAGGAGGAGGAAGTCATGAAACGAGGAATATTCGCTCTCACCACCGCGCTGGCGGTCCTTGCGCTGGCTGGCGCCGGGTTCGGCCAGACCGTGACCATCACCTGCCGCTGCGTTGCGGACGGGGTAAACAGTCAGATGGTCCAATGGATCCGCGACTATGTCATCCCCGAGTTCGAAGCGGCCAAGGGCGGCGACGTCAGCGTCGAACTCACGGAGTTCGGTGGCACCGACGAGGCCATGAAGGAACAGTACGCTCTCGACCTTTCGGTAGGCGGCGGAGCCGACGTGCTGGCATTCGACGGCTTCTGGGTGCCGGAGTTCGTGGCGGCCGGGCTGCTCGAGCCACTCTCTGCGGTCGGTGGCCAGCAGGCCGAAGACTGGGAGGGCTGGGGCCATATTCCCGATGGCCTCGAGGAGCTGCTCTCCTACGAAGGTGAACGCTACGGCATAGCCCTTGGCACCGATTACAGGATGTTCTTCTACCGCAAGGACATGCTCGAGCAGGCCGGCGTCGAGAACGCCGACGACTGGCAACCGCAGTCCTGGGAAGATGTACTCGACGCCGCCCGCAAGGTGAAGCAGACCAACAACAACGCTTCGCCGCTGCAGATCAACGCCGGCACCGCGATGGGTGAGGCGACCACCATGCAGGGCTACTTCCCGATGCTGCTGGGCACCGGCCACTTCCTGCAGGACGATCAGGGACGCTGGATCGTCCGCTCCCAAGGGATCCTCGACACGCTCGAACTCTACAAGACGATCTATGTCGACGAGCAGCTCGGCGACTCGCGCCTGCAGCTCACCCAGGATGGCCGCAACCGCACCTTCGCCAACTTCCGCGACGGCAACACCGCCATACTGCTCGAGGGCGACTACTTCTACCGTGGCCCGACTGCTCCCGACGCGGAGTTCGAAGTGGCCAATCGCGACGAAGTGATGGGCTGGGCGGCGATCCCCGCGATGGAGCCCGGTGCCGGCTTCCGCGGCCAGGACTTCGTCACCATCTCGGGCGGCACCGGATTCGTGGTGAACCCCAAGAGCGCCAACCGTGAGCTGGCCTGGGAGCTTCTGGCCTTCATGAACTCGCAGGAGTCCTTGGCTGTCGCGCAGGAGACTCAGCCGCGCATTCGGGTCCGTGACGACGTACCGGTACCCGACAACGCATTCCTCACCAATACCGCTGCGGAGCTCGGGCCGTTCACAACTGCCCGGCCCAACGACCCCGACTACCCGCAGATCTCCTACGAGGCCCAACTCATGACCGAGCGAGTGGTTTCGGGCGAGATGACTCCCGAGGAAGCGATGGAAGCTTACGCCCGTGCGGTTACCGACATCGTCGGCGCCGACAACGTGGTCGACCTGAACTGAACTGCACGCATTCGACTGCACGGGGCCGCTGGGCGGCCCCGTGCCCCACTCCGTCTCCCAACTCGTTTCCGAACCGCGGCAGCCACGTCGCCGCGTACAGGAGGTCGCCTTGCAACAACGCCGTCCCCTGCTCCCGCTGACCACCGGAACGGTATTCCTGTTGCCCGCGGCGGTCTTCGTATTTTTCTTCATCGTATTGCCGTTTTTCTGGATCGCGGTCGTCTCCTTCAGCAACCGCACCCTCACCGGCCGTACCGCCCGCGATCCCGACTGGGTGGGACTCCAGAACTATCTTTCGCTCTTCGATCCCAGCTCCTTCATGCAGCGCGGCGAGTTCGGCCACTCGCTTCTCGTCACTGGACAGTTCGTGCTGTTCTCGGCGCTGCTGGGTCAGGCCGTGCTGGGACTGCTGCTGGCGCTGCTCTTCTATCGCCGCAAGGGCTGGGTGCGCGAAAGCGTGACCACCCTGGCGATCGTGGCCTGGATAATGCCCGACGTCGTGGTGGCGTTCGCCTGGTTCGCATTCCTCGATTGGCAGGGCGGTACGCTAAACCAGTTGGCCGCCGTGCTGGGGTTGGTCAAGCTCGACTGGCTCATCGACTATCCGCTGCTGTCGATCGTCATATTCAACATCTGGCGCGGAACGGCGTTCTCGATGCTGCTGTTCTCCAGCGCGCTGGGCTCGATTCCACCGAGTCATCTGGAGACGGCCGAGGTAGCCGGCGCCAACTTGTGGCAGAAGCTGCGCGATATCGTGCTGCCGCTGATCAAGACCCATATCGCCACCGACCTGATCCTGATCACGCTGTGGAGCTTCAACACATTCACGCCGTTCCTGCTCACCGGCGGCGGGCCCAGCTTCCGCAGCGACCTGGTGTCGATCTTCACCTACCGCACCGCTTTCCGCTTCTTCCGTTTCGGCGAAGGGGCGGCGGTCGGCATGATCATGATGCTGATCAATCTGGTGTTCGCGCTCGTATACCTGGCGCTGCTGAGGCGCGAGCGGAGGACTACATGAGCAGACCCGCCAACCTCGCTGGCAGGTATGCGCGATGGCCCGGGTGTGCCGGCGGGCCGGCCGGCTCGTCCCGGAGAGCGGCATGAGCCTGCGCCAGATATTCGGACGCGTGCTGTTCTACGCGCTGGCCACGGTGGCGGCGTCGTTTTTCGCCCTGCCGCTACTATGGTTGCTGGGAGCGCCGTTCAACCCACTGGCCGTGCTTTCGGTGCACATACCCGAGAACCCCAGCCTGCAGAACTTCGAAGCGGTCTTCCGCAACACCTTCGCCATGCGGGCGCTTTTCCAGAACAGCATCATCCAGGGTGTGGGCGGGATGCTGCTGGTGACGCTAGCCGCGGCGATGGCCGCCTACGCCCTCTCGCGCTCGAGCATCCCGGGAACGACCACCATCACCTACGGCCTGGTGCTGTTCTCGTCGATAGTCACCGGAACCGCGGCGATGGTGCCGATCTTCCTGCTCGTCTTCCGGCTCGGTCTGATCGACACCCACCTGGGCGTGATCCTGGTGTTCACCGGCGGACTGCTGCCGGCGGCGATCTTCATCATGAAGGACTTCGTAGACTCGATACCGCGCTCCTACGAGGAGAGTGCGCTGGTGGCTGGCGCGAGCTCCTGGCGGATATTCAGCGACATCGCCCTGCCGATAATCCGGCCCGGAATGATGGTCGTTGCGGTGTGGGCCTTCGTCAACATCTGGGGCAGCTTCCTGATCCCCTTCATCCTGCTGCGCAGCTCCACCAAGATGCCCGCCAGCGTTGCGATCTACTCGTTCTACAGCGAGGCCGGGACGCCAATCATCACCCTCACCGCGGCCTACTCGCTGCTCTACACGCTGCCGGTGCTCATCCTCTACCTCTTCGTCAACTGGCGCTACGGCTTCCGCTTCTTCGGGGGGATCAAGTCGTGACCGCGGCTTTCGAAACCTTGGGCGGTCGCCCTTGCCCGACTGGACCCACCCGTTGGCCACCAGGACCGGCTGGCGGCAGATCGCCGTCCACTTCGTTAATCGGCACTCAGGAGCATGCATGGCAACGGTAACCTTCGAAAACATCAGCAAGCGCTTCGGGAGCTTCACGGCCGTCAACGACGTGAGTTTCGATATCCCCGAAGGCGCCTTCGTGTGTCTGCTGGGCCCGTCGGGCTGCGGGAAGACCACCACCCTGCGGATGATCGCCGGCCTCGAGAACCCCAGCTCCGGCACCATCCGCATCGGCGGCCGCGACGTAACTCGCGAAGCGCCGCGCCAGCGCGACGTAGGGATGGTGTTCCAGGACTACGCCCTCTACCCGCACATGACCCTGAGCGAGAACATCTCCTACCCTCTCAAGGTGCGCGGCCAGGACAAGCGTTCGCGCTCGGACCGAGCTGCCGAGGTAGCACAGAGGCTGCAGATCGGGCACCTGCTGGAACGCCGGCCCGCGGAGATCAGCGGTGGCCAGCAGCAGCGCAGCAGCGTGGCCCGAGCCCTGGTGCACACGCCTCAGGTGTTCCTGTTCGACGAACCGCTGTCGAACCTCGACGCCAAGCTGCGGCTCGAGGCGCGCAGCTTCATCAAGCACCTCCAGAAGGAGGTGGGGGTAACCGCTATCTACGTGACCCACGATCAGTCCGAAGCGATGGCGCTGGCCGACACCATCGCCGTAATGGACAAGGGAAAGATCGTGCAGTTGGGGCCGCCGCTGGAGGTTTACCACCGGCCGGCCACCACCTTCGTGGCCAATTTTCTTGGCAGCCCGCCGATGAACCTGCTGCCGGTACGAGTGGAGCGGGAGGCGGACGGCGCGACGATGCTGGTAGGCCAGGGTTTCCGGATGCCGTCCGGCAACGGGCTCGCTGACGGCCTCGAAACCGGCCTGGCGGTGCAGATGGGAGTGCGGCCCGAGCACCTGCGGATCGCCAGCGCGGAGGAACGGCACGCCATCCCGGGGTCGCTCTACGCCGTCGAACCGCTCGGACCGGAGTCGCTGGTGACGGTGTTGATCGGCGAGGCGCTGGTCACCGCCCGCATCTTCGGCGACGAGCAGCCCGAACTTCCGGTGGACCTGGCTCTCATCGCCGATCCCCAGCGGTTGCACCTGTTCGGGGAGGACGGCGCGCGGCTCGCCGGGTGAAAGAGCTCGTGCACGAGGGGCTGGTGATGCCAGCCGACGCGGCGGCAAGCCCCTACCTCTACCTGCCGGTCGAGGTTTTCGAAGGCATCACTCGCATCGACGTGCGACTCGAGCACGATCCCGGGAGCGTCATCGACCTGGGACTCCTCGACCCGAGGGCTACCGGTTTCCCGTCCCGGTCCGGATTCCGCGGTTGGAGCGGAGGAGCCCGCGACCGCATTTTCGTTGCCAGCGACGACGCCACTCCCGGCTACATCCCGGGCCCGATACCGGCGGGCACCTGGCACGTGGTACTCGGGCTCTACCGAATCAGACCGGAGGGATGCCGCTACCGGGTGGAGGCGGTACTCGACGACTCCCCACGGCAGACGATCCCGCCGGCGCCGGCGCAGCCGTCGTTCCCGGTCGCGCCCGGATGGTACCCCGGGGACCTGCAGAGCCACACCTGGCACAGCGACGCCAAGGGTAGCCTCGAAGACCTGGTCGCAGCGGCGCGCAGCCGGGGACTGAGGTTCCTCGCCGTGACCGACCACAACACCATCAGCCACCATCGCTACCTGGCGTCTGCCAGCTCAGCGGAGTTGTTCCTGCTGCCGGGCGAGGAGGTGACCACCGATCGCGGGCATGCCAACGTCTGGGGCGGGCGCGACTGGGTGGACTTCCGCATCACCGAAGACGACCAGGTGAACACGGTCGTGCAGCGAGCACACGAGCTGGGCGGCCTGATTTCGATAAACCATCCCAAACCGGGCGGGCCCGACTGGCGTTACCCGGTGCCGGCAGGGGTAGATTGCGTCGAGGCGTGGCAGGCGCCGTGGCCCGCCGGCAACGAAACCTCGCTCGAGTTCTACGACCGCATGCTGGGCTCCGGTGCACGCCCGGTACTCGTCGGCGGAAGCGACCGGCACCAGCCCGGCTGGCCCGACACCGACCCGCCCTACCTGCAGGTGGGCTCACCGACGACCTGGTTGTGGCTGGAGGAGCTGTCGGTGCCGGCATGCCTGGCGGCGCTCAAGAGCGGACGGGTCTTCGTGAGCGAGAGCCCCGAAGGGCCGCGGCTCGAGCTCTGGCTCGAGGGGGTGGCGATGGGCGGAACGTTGCAAGTTGACGGTGCGTTTCCTGAGGGGGCGTTTGCTGATAGGGCAGCGCCAGGAGCGGAAGCTGCTGGGCCGGCCGGCGGGAATGTTGCCGCGACGGCATCGCTGCGCATCGAGTCGCACGAGCCGGTGCTGCTGCGACTGATGGGTAGATCCGGCGAGCTGGTGCGGCGGCGGCTTCCCGCCGGCAAGCAGTCGGTGGAGCTCGAGCTGCCCTTGGCCGAAGCCGGGCCGTTCATGCGGGCCGAACTGTGGGACGCCGAGGAGAACCGGGTGGTGGCGCTATCCAACCCGGTCTTCATCCAGCCGCAGCCAGCGCGATAGACTAAGTGGACTAACCGGGGTCGAATCGTGGCCAAATTCATAAACGTGCATGACGCCAAGACGCACCTGTCTCGCATTTTGGATCGGGTCAAGAATGGCGAGGAAATAATTCTGGGCAAGGCGGGGAAACCTTATGCCCGACTTGTTCCGCTCGAAGAGCGCCAGCGCGTGGGAGCTGGGAATCAAACACCGGCTGGGCAGGCTCGAGGGCGCGGAGTCCGTCCTGGAGGATTTCTCCGGCAACGTGAAACGACTCGGCGCCGGAGCGCTCGACATTACGGCAGAACATGCGTTTGCCGCATCCGCGTTACCACTTCATCACCGCGACCCGTTCAACCGAATGCTTATTGCCCCAGCGCGTGCCGAGAAGCGACGTTGATCAGTAGTGACGAGAGGTTCGACCAGTACGAGGTGACGTTGCTTTGGTGAACGGCCCCTGTGCGCGCGGTAGTCGGGCCGGCGACTGGCTCCTGAATGCGCCGCTCTTTTTCGGACTGCGAATCGGGGTGCGATTTTGGCCGCCGTGCCGGCGGCGGTGTTAGCAGCGTTACCGGCTGACCGGGCGGTCCGCCAGACAAGGCCGACAATGAAGAAGCTCATCCCTGGCGGCCGCTCTCCGTCCTAGGCTCGACCAATGAACGAGCCGTTTATTTCCCGCCTGACCGGTACCATTCGCGCCGTTCTCTGCGGCCTCGCGCTGAGCCTGGCCTCGGCCGCATCTGCTCAACTGCTGATCGAGGTCTCGGTCGTCGCAGCCGCGTCCGCTCAACTCAACCCGGCGATCCAGCTTCCGGCGGGCAGCTACCGTGTAACCGGCAACGTGCCTCCCGGCCTGCTCAGAAAGATCGACGGGGGTTCCGGCTTCCGGGACTGGGAGGCGTACTCCGCGCGGGGCCTGGCGGCCCGCCTGTTCCCGGCCCACCTGCACCAACTCACCAACTCGTTTGCGATGGCCGGTTACTTCGAACAGAGCCGCAACGAACGCAAGAAGGGCAAGGAGAAGCACGTCAGCCGGGTGTTCGTCGGCGACGATGGCAGCCGCACGCTGCTTTACGTGATCGAGACCCCGGACGAGCTGGTCTGGTTGATCGCCAGGGGCGACTGAGACTGGCGCTCGAGACGGCGGCGCCAACCCCTCTTAGCCGCTCCACCAGCACCACCCGATTGACCTCCGAGTAGTTGATCGTGGCGTAAGTTCCCGCCGGCCCCCGCCCGGAAGTACAATCTCGTAATGAGACAGCTCCGTGTACCGCTGGCGCTGCTGGTGGTCGCTGCCTGTGCGGCCGGCAACGCACAGGTCTTGCCTGACGGGGTCAGCGAGATACCGTTCCTGTGCGCGGAAGACGGCAGGAATCGTCCCGAACCGGCCAGCGAGGCGGAGCGACTCGAGGCCGAGCGCCGGGCGCGCTACCGGGCGGTGTTTCCCGCCTACCTCGCGGCCGTGCCGCCGGAACCGGAACCGTCGTTGCTGATGCCGGTCGCCGGCGTGAGTGTGCGGAGAGTGATCGACACCTGGGGAGGCCTTCGCGACGGCGGTCGGCTCCATGAGGGGCAGGATATCTTCGCTGCGGCCGGTACGCCGGTGATGGCGGCCGCAGCAGGCTACGTATATCGGATCGGTCCCAACCCCCGCGGGGGTAACGTCGTGGTGGTGGTGGCGGCCGGTGGCCGGCGCCACTACTATGCCCATCTTCAGGCGTTCGGCGATATCCGCGAGGGCCAGGCCGTGCACGCCGAGACCGTACTGGGTTACGTCGGCGTCACCGGTAATGCCGCCGGCACGCCTCCGCACCTGCATTTCGGAGTGTACGAGGGACCGGCCGACGCCTGCGACTGGAACGCCATCGATCCACTGCCGATGCTGGTCGATCGGTCGCCCTGACCTGCCATCCCGGCCTTTGCGGTCAGGGCCGGGATGGTTTTCAGTACGGTTCAGCTAATTTGCACTCGGACGCCCCGCTCGACTTCCGAACTTCGTTGCGGTTACTTGAGGATCCCACCGAACGTCATCTGGCCGATTGTCGAGGGAAAGTTATACGTGAAGGTATGGAACCAGACGGTCTCCTCATCCGTTGTCACGCTCATCCCAAAATTTCGGCGGTTGACGTGAGGGTCCCACTGTTCCTTCAGGAGCACCTGCCAGAGTGCATCCCCGGATCGGTTGTACTTCTTGATGACGAGATCTTCGTTTACTCCTTCCGCGGTGCCGACCACGTACAAGTCGCCATGCGCGTCAAGCGCGATGTCTTCAAAGTTTGCCCGGAGGAATTGACTTCCCCAAACATCGTTCCAGAGTTCTGTGCCCGAGCTTGTGACCTTCATCAATATGGCTCCAGTATTCGTATTGACGAAAGTTCCGGCGAGGTAGACATCACCGTCTTCATCGATCTGGATCCGCCGAATCTCCATTGATGGCTCATATGTCTGCGTGTGGTACTGCTGGTACCACTGTGGGCTGCCGTCAGAACTGAATTTCTGAATGAAGAAGCTGTTGTCTAATTGAGCGGGATCCGTGTAGTGGGGGTCGCGCCGGCCGGCCACGTAGAAGCTTCCATCGCCAGGATCCGCCGCCACACGCTGCACTGTCCAGTCTCCTGCGTCGTAGTAAACAGCCTCTTGTTGCGCGTAGGTGTGATAGTTTCGCCAAAGTTCGGTACCTGCATGATTGAATTTGGCGGCGATTGCTCCTGAACTCCGTATGCCTGGAGAGTGGCCGCAGCAGCGGGCGAAGCTACCGGCCAGGATGACGCTGCCGTTGCTGTCAACACTTACGGCGGAGTGATAGTGAGTAGTACTGCTTCCGTCTGCGTGCTCTCGGTAGATCGGTTCAACGACCGTCCAAATGGGGGCGCCATCGCTATCGTACTTGTGTAACTCGTATTGAACGCCTGGATTCGTGTCGATCCCCTTCGTCACAAGAATAATAATGTCGTTGGTGGCAGGGTCGAACGCCACGTCCAGCAACCCCAAGCTCGTGCCGACCGGCCTCTCGAGCGCGAGCCTTGACCACACGGTCTCGCCGCTACGGGTGAGCTTCTTGATCTGTATGCCAACCGCCGTGCTTTCCGCAAAGTATAAGTGGCCGTCCGTGCCCGCCTCGAGCAGGAAGGGGCTGTAGGGACTGTCGGAGTCGCCCACTTCCCATAGCGTAGGCTCACCGGTTCCGCCGCCAGTGGCGCCATCTACTACCAGTATCTGTACGCTGTCGTGTCCACTTCGGCCAGAGGAATCCGTGACCTCTGCGGTTATCACGTGCTCCCCAGCCGACAGCTCATCCACGTCGATGCTCGTCCCCTGACCCAAATCGCCGTCTATGCTGGAACTCCAAAGGATGGATGCGGACAAGTTGCCGTCCTCCAGGTCGGTAGCCGTCGCCAGAAAACTAACGGTTTCGCCGGTAGCATAGTCAGTGCCGTCGTCGGGTTGCTCAACGACCACTGATGGAGTGGTATTGGCAGCACCGGTCGCAATATGCAGTTTGACAGGAAGGAACCGCGCCGCCACCACGTCGACCACCTTCGCCTCGGCAGTTGTGTTACCGCGCGCCCCTGGCTGCTGCCTTCTTGCTTGTCCCAGGTTCTGCCACAACTGCAGGTCGACGAACGCCACACAGCCCGCATCTACATTGGCAGTAGCAGGATTGCAGGCGGGCTGATCCTCTGGCGCGTTGGCCAAGCGGAACTCAATTCGAACCGAGGCTCCGTCGCTACGATTGAGTGCCTTGGTATCCAACTTCGCGAAGTAGTGCTCTTCGACCTCAGGGACGTTCGTCACGACAATCGTTCCATCGACTGTCGAATAGCGTGGCCCGACAGGAGCTCCAAATGCCTCTTGCGTAACCGGATCGAGATCAAAGACCGCCAGGAACAGGCCCACGCTGTCGTCGAAGTTGCCCGTCAACACCTCTCCGTGGCCAAGAGGGGGCTGGAAAGCTACAGCCGCGACGCTATCAATTGCCTGCGTGCCGAAATTTGACGCATCGTTCGTCACGCTACATCCAGCCATGCCCAAAAGAGCCAGTAGTAAGACAAGAGCATGCAAGATTAACCGGGCGTTGGTGAGGTGCCAGCGACGCAAAAAGACCATTTTCGATGCCACGGACCATCGCATACTTTCCCCTCTCGAAGCGCTTTCGCGCCTTCTAACCCGTCCAACAGGAGCCTCGACCGAGAGAATCCTCTCGTTCTCGTTCCTCTTGCCTTGCCCACGATCGGACACCCGATAAAGCCTATGATCACGACTCCGTCCAATGCCCGTCCACGAACCGTCCAGTACAAGCACGAACACCGCAGCCCCACAACGGTTGCGGTTGGCCAAGTCAGTGGTAGCGATACTCCTGAGGCGACCCCAGGCTTATTTCGCAGTAGGCAGGTCGCCAAGACCCACCACGGAAGTCATCAGCAGATCAACCGGCAGGCTGGCACCGCGAGCGATCTCGACCTTCGCTTGGGCCGCCCCGAGCTGCCGAACCAGCCTCGAGTGCAGACGTTCGGCGCGTTGCTTGCCCCACACCGGAGTAGCATTGTGCGCGGTAATCGCACCGACGAGCACCCCGGCCCTGGTATGCTCTCCTCGCTCGAGATACAGATCGGCAAGCCACGGCAGGACCCAGAACAGCGTCAGCCAGTTCCGCGTTCGCCACGGTGGATGCAGCGCCTCTCGAAAGCTGTCATCGGCTTCGTCGAGCCTGCCGTCGCGCAGTGCGAAGCGGCCGAGCATCCCCTGCAACATCGCCAAGCTCATCTGCTCGCCGCTCGCCCGCGCCTGCGGTGTGGCCTCGCCACAAACGTAGCGCGCCTCGGCGATCAACGCCTCGTCGGCCTCGGCCAGGCCCAACTCGAAGAGTGCGTGTGTGAGCTGTGACTTCAGCAGGGGGATGGTGCCTGCGTACCCTATCTCTTCGCTGACCTGAATGCCGAGCCGGACGTCATCGCGGGCCCGCTGCCACTCCTCCAGGCAGATGTAGATGGCCCCGGAGCACATCAGCGTGGCGACAAGATCCATGCTCCTGGGAATCCGGCCGGTTTCATACAGGCTCAAGGCCTCCTTGGCGTGCTCGAGCGCCGGACCGAGCTCACCGAGGAATCCTTCGGCATACGCTGTGCTCACGAGGAACCGATTCAGCCTCACCGGATCGTCGTCCCGTTCACGCGCATAAGCGAGTCCTTCCAGGGCAGGTGACAGCGAGTCGTGGTAGCGACCGCCGAAGAAAAAGGACTGCGCGAGGAGATCCAGTCCCCGCATCAGCTCCACCTCGGATCCGGGAGCTCGAGCGAGTTCGACCGCACGGGCAGCGTTCCTCATCGCCAGCTCGACGTCGCCTACCAAGCGGCTGAGCCAGGCATGGCTCACCAGCAGGCTGGACAGCGCTCTCTCGGTCTTGGGGCGCGTAACCGGTAGCTGCTCGATCGCCCCGCCGAACACCCTGATGCCGTCATGGAAGCGCCCGCTTTGCGGGAAATACCAGAGGAGCGGCTCGCTGAGAAGCAACAGCTCTTCGCTGCGCTCATTCGCCACCGCCCAATCGAAA
The DNA here is from genome assembly GCA_040905465.1 of Trueperaceae bacterium. Lineage (GTDB taxonomy): Bacteria > Deinococcota > Deinococci > Deinococcales > Trueperaceae > DASVCN01. The sequence continues at coordinate 246,302 of JBBDRK010000049.1, forward strand.
AACGCCAGCAGGTTGCTCTCTTCTTCAGCCAGGAGTGCGAACAGCTCTGCGAACGCCGCGCCATGCGCTTGCGCCTGCGTCCTCATGAGGAGTTCGGTGAAGTAAGCACCGTGCTTCTCCAGGGCCTCGCTCTCCTCCAGCGGGTGCTGCGACAGCATCTCGCGCGTGAACTGGGCAAGCAGCGCGTGCTGGTCGAAGCGCCCGTCCGGCAGCACGCGTAGGAGGGACTTGTCCACCAGGCCTACCAGGTCGGGTATGGTCGCCCCCGCCACCACCGCCGCCGCCTCACGTCGGAAACCACCGCGAAAGACTGCAAGTCGCCGAAGCACAACCTGCTCACGCGCCGTCAGCAAATTCCAGGAGTGCTGAAAGGCGCTCAAGAGGCTTCGATGCCGCGTACTCACGTCACGCAACGTAGTATCGAGTACCGTCACGCTCTCCTCGAGCGTAGCGGCGAGATCGGCCAGAGGCATCGCCCGAACCCACGCCGCCGCCAACTCCACGCCAAGCGGGAAGCCGTCCACGGCACGACAGATCCTCAGCACGAACGGTAAGTCGGCTGCGGTCGGCGCAAACGACAGCCGCACTCGTTTGGCCCTCTGCACGAACAGGTTTACTGCGTCACCGGCAAGAGCATCGGTGAGGCCCGCCTCGTCGTCGGGCACAGGAAGGCCGTCGAGAGTCAGCAGCCACTCCGCTGTCAGGTTCAGGCGTTCCCGCGAGGTGACCAGCAGCGTCAACTCCGGGCAGCCGCTCAACAAGTCGTTCAGCCGAGGCGCGACCGAGATCAGATGCTCGGCGTTGTCGAGGACGAGGAGCAGCCGCCGGTTCGCCAGTTGTTCCACCAGCAACACCCAAGGATCGCTGGATGCCAGCGGCGGCAGCGCCAGCGCAGAAGCGATCGCATGCGGCAACTGTTCCGGGTGCGTGAGCGCCTCCAGCGGTACGAATGCCGTGCCCTCGGAAAACGCCGGTTCCCCCAAGTGTTCATACGCCGCCTGCACGGCCAACCGCGTCTTCCCGACCCCGCCGGCACCGTGTACGGTGAGCAGGCGGCAGTTTCGATAGGCGAGGGCGCCGGCGATCTCGACGAGCTCCAGGTCCCGCCCGACAAGCGGGGTATTCAGCTCGGGAAGAGTGTGCCGAACGGATACCCCTTCGAAGACGGGTACGGCTTTCGCTTCGGCATCTACATCGATGCCGAAGCGTGCGGCGTCCTCGCGAACTTCCGCCGCCCTGCCGTCACCAACGGCCTGGAACAACCGGTAGAGGCGATTGAGATCGTGCGGCTCCGGTTCGGACGCCTCCGTGAGCGTATACGCCCAGCGGCAATGTCGTGCCGCAGGCTCGCGTTCTCCGCGAGCCAGTGCCGCTTCGGCAAGATGCAAAAGGGCTCCACGGACCCGCTTGGCCAGGTACTCGCGCGTGGCATAGACCCACTCTTCGAGCTCTCCAAACAGAGCCGTTCCGAGGCCCTCGACGAATGGACCCTTGTACAGCTCGAGCGCCCTCTCGTACTCGCCGGCATCCAACAGGGTCAGGAGTTCGTTGGCATCACAGGGCAACGTGCATGCCAGGAAACCTTCGTCGACTGCGATGGCTTCGGCCGAGCTTCCAAGCCTCCGGACCGTCGTCGACAGGGAATCAGCAGGATCCTTTGCCTCGGCGAAGAACAGTTCGGCCATGAACTTACGCGGCTTCCGACCCTCCAACGCCAGGTACGTGAGCAGCAGCAGAGGTTTCGGACGCGTCAACCCGCTCCCAGGAATCTGGAGCCGTCCAAGCGCATTGATTTGCATTACGAGTGTAGTTTACGCCTACTCGCTACCGTAAAGTGCCGTTCTATCAGCGTTCCACTGGCGATACCTCGCTCGGCAAAACCCGTTGCCGGCACTTCTGTAGCACTCACTGCTCTGTCATGCCGCTACGGTCACGTGACATCCGGCGATTTGGGGTGTGCAAGGCCCATTCCACGCACTACCGAAGGCCTGAACTCTGCCCTGACTGGGCCTTGTGCGAGGATGAAATGTTGCTTACACTCCCTTATGTATCTTCGGACACTAGGGGGCCTAGTGCTCGAAGGCAGTACGCTGCGTCGTCCCAAGCCACTTCTCCTGCTGGCGTACCTCTCCCTCGAGGGCCCAAAGAGTCGACGGCAGTTGGCAGAGTTGTTCTGGATGGATTCCAAGGACCCACGGGACAGCCTCAGCACGACGATACGGCGACTCAATGTGGGTGGGCAGGTAACTCTGCTGACAAGCGGCGACCGGGTGGAGACCAGCGTCCTCTGCGACGCCGTCCGATTCCAGCAGTCAGCGAATACCGAGGCGCCAGCAGTGTTGCTGGAACTCTATACCGGTACCTTCCTCGACGGCATCGACGCCGCGCTCGGAGAAGAGATTGAGGAGTGGCTGTACGCTACTCGCGAGCGGCTGGCCCAACTTGCCCGGCGAGCGCACCTCGAGATGGCCGCCACCTTCTTGGAAGCGGAGAATATACAGGCCGTCGCACTCCACGCGGAGTCCGCCTTGGACGTCGAGCAGGCCCCGCCGTGGAACTTTAGGGAACTTGCCGAGGTCACGCGACTCCTCCAGGCCAGTGACAGCCCACGCAGCCGCGAAGCGATTCGAGAGACTCGCGAGATGGGCATTTCACTCTCTCACGATAACGATCCGGCCCGCCGGAAGAGGGTCGAGGCCGTCGACCTGCCTCGCGTGGGGACGTCGTTCGTCGGCCGTCACGTGGAACTGGCGGCGATCGTCGCGGCGCTAGCAACACCCCACATTCGCCTACTCACGCTGCATGGGGCGGGCGGGGTCGGCAAGTCTCGGCTGGCAATCGAGGCCGCACGCCGTGCCGTCCACGACGCTCACACTCAAGACGGCGCCTATTTCGTGGCGCTCGAAACGGTGCCCGATCCGACAGGTGTTGCCGCCGCCATAGCCGGCGGCATGCGGTTGATCCTGGCTGCCGACAGACCGCCGGAGCAACAGGTGATTCAAGCGATCGGAGCGAACCCTACACTGCTGGTGCTCGACAACGCAGAGCACCTCGTCGACAGCAGACCCTTCCTGTCAGCCATCCTGCGCCAGTGCCCCAATGCGCGCCTGCTCGTCACCTCGAGGATCAGCCTCAATCTTGCAGAAGAGCACGTAGTGAGCGTCGAAGGGCTGGAGCTGAACTCCCCATCTGGCGAAGGGGCCGCCGTCCACCTCCTATACGAGCGCATGAGGCAACACGGGTCACTCGAGCGACTCACGTCCGACGAGAAATGGACGGCGTCGCAGGTTTGCCGACTGCTCGATGGCACGCCGCTTGCTATTGAGCTCGCGGCTGCACTCACGAGAGTCATGCCCCTCTCGGAAATCGCGCGGGAACTCGAAACCGGCCTCGAGGTGTTGGTGAACCAGGATCCGACGGCAGGCCCGCGGCACCGCAGCCTTCACGCCGCCCTCGACGTGTCCTGGAACCTGCTCGCCGCCCCCGAGAAGCGAGCGCTCGCTCGACTCTCGGTCTTCGAAGGTGGCTTCAGCCGAAACGCCGCAAGCGCCGTCGCAGGTGTCGAAGCTAACGTACTTGCCGTCCTCATCGACGCCTCTCTGCTGCGGCTCCTTCCGTCCGGCAGATACGCGTGGCATCCCTTCATCAGGCACCATGTCAGCCTCAAGCTTGCCGAACGCCCGCAGGAGGAGGCTGTCCGCAAGCGTCACGCCCGGTACTACCTGGAACTGGTCGGATCACACGACCACGACATTCTCGGCGCCACCGCAATGGGCACGGCCCTGTGGATCGAAGAGGAGTTCGCAAACCTCAGAAGCGCCTGGGCGTGGGCGGTGGAACAGGGTGACTTCGACCGGATGTGCCGTTCTGCCTGGCCACTGGTTCACTTCGCAGAGATGCGTGGCCGCTTCGGCGACGTAGCAACGTTCTTCGAGCAGGCCGCGGCCGCCCACTCCACACGTGCTCTAGACGAACCCGGGCGTCGCGCGCTCGGCAACATTCTCGGTTGCAATACGTTCCTGTCGTTTAGACTCGGCCGCTACGAAGCCGCGCTCGAAAGCGGGGAGGCTTCTCTCGATCTGCTCGGTACGCTGCAGCCGCGCGACGGAAACTGGGGTGTGTGGGCGGCACGCCAGGGCCTGGCGGTCGCTAACGCCTACCTCGGTAGGCTGGACGAGGGTCTCCGGTACGTTACCGAGAACATCGTAATGACCGAAGCCGATCACAAGTTGGTAGGGCGTGACGAGCGCCTTCGTCGTATCGTCGAGGTAATGGCCGGAACATCGCACGAGACGGTAGCGGCTATTGCTATCCAGGGCGGTTCCTACAGTCAGGCACTGAAGCACCTCGGCCCCGCCGTACGTTTGCTCGAACCGCACGGGGCGTATGGACTCGGGTACGTCTACTGGAGCCTGGGTCAAGCCCACCTGGGAATCGGGTCCGTCGCCGAGGCGAAGGCGTACCTGGAGGAGGGCTTGCGGTTCGCCCACCAAACGGGATTCCAGACACAAGTAGGCTACCTCCTCAACGAGTTGGCCCGGGTGCACCTGGCGCTCGGCGACGTGCCCCGAGCCGAGTCGACCTGCCTCGAGGCCCTCGGCCTCGCGCTCGCTAGCGGCGACGCAGCACTGGAGACCGGAGCGCGTGCAGCCTACGGGCGCGCTGCCCTGATCGACGGGCGCTTCGCCGACGCCCGCGACCGACTGGTGTCGGCGGCAGCAGCAGCGCGGGCCTACTCTTGCTATCCATTCGCCATCGAGGCGTTAGAGGGCCTTGCAGACCTCGACGTGAAGGACGGAAGGATCGAGGAGGCTATTAGGCTGCTGGCTTTCGTGAAGCACTCATCCTTCACGCTGGAGGCAAAGGCGAGCGCAGCGGCGACGTCTCTGCGCGCGCTCAAGGAGGGCGTGCCGGAAGCTGCATTTAGTGCGGCGTACCGCCAAGGCGAGGCGGCAACACCCGAGCAGGCGTTCTCCGTTGGCGGCTGGCCGTGGACTACTCGCCCCGCTCGTACTCCCGTGAACCCAAGGTAACGGTGCGGCAACCGCGTGTCGCACGTCAAACGCCAAGCAGAGCTCTGCGGGAAGCTCCGAGGTCTCGAGCAATTACTTGCGCGCTCCGGCCTCCCCTCGACCGGTCATGCGCTTGCCCACTGGGCGGACGACGCTCGGTTCGACCAACCCGCAACTCCTCCTACAGCGGACTACGCAATTACTCGTTCTGCGGTTCGTATTGAAGGTCTACGCCGCGGTCCAGCAACGCCTGAATCTGTTGCTGCACAGTGGGGTCATTGAGATCGAGAGAGTTTCCCGTTACGTCGACAAAGTCTCCTTCGCCGATACCTGCGTTGTCGACGAGAAAGCCGAGGTCGATCAGGTCGTTGTCGTCTACGATCAGCAATTCCAGTTCGCTGAAATCGCGAAGGAAGTCGACATCGGCATTTGCCAGCCCAAGCGAGTACACTCGCAACTGCTTCAGCTCGCTGAGCCCTTGGATGGGGGTGAGATCGACCACGCCGGACCCGCCGATGTCGAGTTCGAAGGAAAGCATCGCCATGCCCTCGAGGACGGAGAGGTCCGTGACCCCCGCGTTCCCCCACAGCTGCAGGCGCACCAGGTTCTTGTCGGCCAGAAGCGCCATATCGCCATCGTCGAACCCGGTACCGCCGGCGAGCAACGCGCTGAGATCGGTCATGTCTTCAATTACCGAGAAGTCTTCCAGGTCTGGGTTGTGGTTCACCCACAAAAAGGTAAGCTCCTTGCCCTCCAGCACGCTCAGATCCGTAAGTCCCATATCGCTGGCCCCGAAGAAGGTCAGATTCGGGAAGTTGTCGACAACAGAGATGTCGCTCGTCGGGTTACCGCCCAGAACAACCCACTGCAGCTTGGTAAGGGGCGCGAGCACGGAGAAATCCTCGATCTGGGCATTCCACAGAAACAGGGTATCGAGTTCGGTAAGACCGGTGACAGGAGTGATATCGGCAATTGGATTGTCGTCGAGATGGAGAGCCTCGAGCGACGTCAGTTCGGCGAGTGGAGAGAGATCCTCGATCTCGTTCCGTTCAACCGCCAAGCCAGTGAGGTTGCTCGCATACTGCAGCCCCTGGAGGCTCTGGATCTCTTGATCTCTGGCTATGAGCAGGGTGAGTGCCTCGAGGTCGTCGCAAGTAGGCTCTGCAGAGAGCTCCAGTGCGTTCTGGACCGCCGTTGCCAGATTGGAATCCTCTAGAGGAGTGTTGGAGGGGCTACTGCAGGCGTTCGCCGTGCCCGAGGGAGTGTTCGTACAGCTGGCAAGCAGCAGCGACGAAATGAGCAAACTACACAGTGTCGTAGGCAGTCGCATAGAACCTCCTGGATTTCAGGGAACAGTACGACGCCCGATCCGACCGCGGTCCGACCACGCTCCGACCGCGAGAGTGTTGCCCACATGTGCCCTCGCTTGGCAACGGGGACTGGCGAGGTATGAGGGGCGGGGTAGTACTGACCGCTCAGCGCGGAAACAGCGTTGCCATCTCCCGTCGTTCCACCAACGACTGCATCTCCTCGTCGCCGGGGCGCTGGCCGCTGTCCTCGCTGAGCCGGGCCGCCGCGTCCAGCACCTTCGGCAGCACGTGAATATCGCCGACGCTGTTCAGGAACAAGGCGGGCCTGCTCAGCACCCAACGCACAGCCAGATCGATGTCCGGCTGCTCCTCGAGAGGTTCGTACCAGGTCGCGCGGTTCGGCTGCCGGTCTCCCCACGGCGCCGCGGTGATCGCCTTGATGGTCTGTACCGCCACGTCGCGTTCACGGCAGATCGTCACCAGCGCCTCGAAATCGGCCGCATACTTCGCATCCTGCATCACCGTGAAGTTGTACGGCAGCAGCACAGAGTCGAAATCGAATCGCTCCAGGCTTTGCAAGTGGCGTTCCGCTACCGCCAGCCCATGGCCCGTCACGCCGATCCGGTCCACGAGCCCCTCGTCGCGTGCTTCGACCGCGGCCTCCAGTGCGCCTCCCGGCCCCAGCGCCCGGTCCCACTCGACGGAATCGACCAGGTTGTGCAGCTGGATCAGGTCGACGCGGTCGACACGCAGGCGTTCCAGTGAACGGCGAATCTCGTCTCTTGCCTCGGCGTATTCGCGCTCGCCGGTCTTTGTGGCCAGAAAGATGTCATTGCGATTGTGCTCGAGCCAGGGGCCCAGCCGCAGCTCCGAGTCGCCGTAACTGGCGGCAGTGTCGATATGGTTCACGCCGAAGCGGGAAATCAGCTCCATGGTCCGGTCGGCGTCCGCTTGAGTGACGTTGCTCAAGGCGGCTGCGCCGAAGATGGTTCGGCTGCTTTGATGATCGGTTCGGCCGAAGCGTTCTCTGGGAATCACGAGTGACCTCCTCTCCCCTCGAAGCCTATGCCCTCACGGAGACAGAATAGCCAGTCGCGGCTCCAACGAGGGCGAGATCGAGGCCTGTAGCGACGACCGCGCGTCAACCTAGATGATCGCCTGGCGCACCTTGGCGGAAACCCATTCGCTTATCAGCACGAGCAGAAAGATCACTATGAAGATCACGCTCGCCTGGGACCAGCTCAGCGTGTTTACCGAGGCGTCGAGCGCCAAACCGATACCACCGGCGCCTACCAGGCCCACGACCGTGCTCTCGCGGATATTGATGTCCCAGCGGAACACGGAGATCCCGGCGAAGGTAGGCATCACCTGCGGCACCACGGCGTAGGCCAGGGTCTGCGAGCCGGAGGCGCCTGTCGCGGCGATAGCCTCGCCCGGGACGATATCGATTTCCTCGATCGCCTCGTAGAGGAGCTTGGCGATGAAGCCGATCGAGCGGAGCCCGATGGCCACCACCCCGGCGAACACGCCGGGGCCGACCAGGAAAACGATGAAAAGCGCCCATATCAGCGAGTGAATCGAGCGCGAGGTGACGATTATCAGCATCGCCGGACCCCGTAGCAACGGATGGAGGGTCGTGTTGCGAGCCGCCATGAAGGCGACCGGAACCGCCAGCACGATTCCCAGCAGCGTCCCGAAGGTGGCGATCGCCAAGGTGTCCCAGATCGGGCCCCATAACTGGTTTATGTACCCCCACTTGGGCGGCACCATGCGGCTCATCAGGTCCACGGCCTGGCGCGGGGCGTCCTCGACGAAGATCCACAGGGTGCGCTCCGAGATGAGCTGCCAGCAGAACGCCACGACCAGAACACCGAGCGCCCATCCGAAGGCGTGCAGGAGTTGCCGACTGAGCGTCTTCTTCTGCCACAGCCGCCGCCCGTCGACCGCCCGGACCGGCACTATTGCACCCACTTTCTAAGGACGCTCGAGCCGAACTCGAGCAACAGCACTATCACGATGACCAGGGCGAGAATTGCGCCGGCCGTGTCGAAGTCGTAGCGCTGCATCGAGGTCCGCAAGGTCGCTCCAATGCCGCCTGCTCCGACGATGCCCAGGATCGCAGACTCCCGAAAGTTGATGTCGAGACGATAGGCCGACAGTCCGATGAAGCGAGCGGTCACCTGCGGAACCACGGCGTAGAGGATGACCTTGGAGGTCGAGGCTCCCGTCGCTCGCAGGGCTTCGAGCTGTTCGGCGTCTATCTCTTCGATATCCTCAGCCAGCAACTTGGCGATGAAGCCGATCGAGGCGAGGGTGAGGGTGATGACGCCGGCCAGCGGACCGAAGCCGACCATGACGACGAAGACGAGGGCGACTATCACCTCGGGAAATGTCCGCGCCAGGATCACGAAGGCGCGGCACATCAGATAGACCGGTGTGGGCGCCAGGTTCCTGGCCGCGCCGAGGCTTACCGGCACGGCCAGGACTACGCCCACCGCGGTAGACACCACCGTCATCGTGATGCTCTCGAGCAGGCCGATCCTTATGTCCGTCCAGCGGGTCACGAAGTCGGGCCGGAAGAAGTCGCCGAACAGACGCTGGGTCCGCGGCCATCCGGCGGCGATTCGAGCGCCGTCGATTTCGATCGAGGCACCGGCCAGAAGCAGGTACGCGACGCCACCGAGAAGCAAGCCCCAGCGAAGCCATGGGTTCCGAATCAGCGGGGGCGGCGACCAGGTCCGCCTCTTCGTGCCGCTGGTCATCCGGCGGTTCCGTTGCGGAGAGTGGGATCAGCGGCTGTGGCTTCGGCGGCCGCAGCTTCGGCCGGAGGGGCCTCGAGCGCTTCGCTCCAATCCTCTTCACCGTAGATTGTAGTCAGCACCTTGTCGTCGAGCGCTTCGGGACCCCCGTCGAACACGATCTCGCCGAGTCGGAGACCGACTACCCGTCGGGCGAACTGCTGGGCGAGGCTCACGTCGTGGATATTTATGATCGCCGCCACACCGTGCTCGCCGGCAAGCTCGGTGATGAGCCTCATTATCTGCCGGGAGGTCTTGGGGTCGAGCGAGGCGGTGGGTTCGTCCACCAGCAGCAGATCGGGATCCTGCATCAGCGCCCGGGCGATACCTACCCGCTGCCTTTGCCCGCCGGAAAGCGCATCGGCACGCTTGTCGACGTAGGCGTCCAGGCCCACCCGGTCGAGCAGTTGAAACGCCCGGTCGATATCGGACTGCGGAAAACGGCGCAAGTACGAGCGCCAGAACCCGGTGTAGCCAAGTCGGCCCGAGAGTACGTTTTCCATGACAGTGAGCCGCTCGACCAAGGCGTACTCCTGGAAAATCATGCCCATCTTGCGGCGGGCGCGACGCAGCCCGGCCGACTTCAACCGGGTCAGCTCCTCGTCACCCAGGAATATCGCACCCCGGGTCGGTTCGACCAACCGGTTGATGCAGCGGATGAGGGTGCTCTTCCCTGCTCCTGACGGCCCGATCAGCGCCAGAACCTGCCCGGGCGGTACGGTCAGGCTCACGCCGTTCAGGGCGAGATCGCCCGTCGGGTAGCGCTTTTCGAGGTCGCGTATCTCCAGCATTCGGCTCCCTAAGAAGCGGGGGGGGGGGGGGGG
>JBBDRK010000049.1:256255-290312 GCA_040905465.1 Trueperaceae bacterium
GTTCGGGCTGGGCCGCTGACAGCGTCGCTTCTACTGCCCGTTATGGTTGGGTGTAGTTTACCTCGTTGGCCTCGTCGATAGTCCGGATGACGGCCCAGTAGGTCTTGTAGTCGATCGGGAGGAACTGCGACTCTCCGCTCTTGCTGAACTCCGCTTCCAGGGCGGTGCCTTCCCAGTCGTAGGAGAAGAACGCCTCCCGGATACTCTCGGCCAGCTCGGGGCGGAGGTTGTAGACGGTGCCGTAGGCGGTGGTGGGGAAGGTGCCGGAGCGGTAGATCATCTTGTAGTCGTCTTCGCTTACCACCCCACGGGCGACCATCCGCGCCAGGACCGAGTTGGCGATGGAGGCCGCCTCATAATCCCTGTTCGCCACTCCCAGGATCGAGTTCTCGTGGGAACCGGAGAACGCCGGCTCGAAGTCCTCGTCCGCGACCAGTCCGAACTCTCCCTTGAGCAGGGCGCTGGGCGCCTTGAAGCCCGAGTTGGAGGTCTGTGACGTGAAGGCCAACTGCCGGCCTTCGAGATCTTCGGGGCTCTCGATGTCGCTGTCGGCGGGAACGATGATCTCCATTTCGTAACCGAACGATCCGTCCTCGCTGGCCATGATCGTGAACGGATGGAAACCGGCCACGTTGACCGCGAACGGCACGCTGCCGGTGTTGAAGCCGGCAACGTGCAGACGGCCGGCTCGCATCGCTTCGAGCTGCGCGGCGTTGGAGTCCACCGGGAAGAACTGCACCCGTTTGCCCGTCACGTCCTCCATGTGCGTCAGGAAGTCGGCCCAGACGTCGGCGTAAACGGCCGGGTCTTCCACCGGGGTGTAGGCGAAGATGAGTACGTTCGGATCGGCGAGTTCCGCCGCGTCGCTCGGCACGTCGGCCAGCAGGTCTCCATCCGTGTCACAGAAGCGTGCGTCCAGTGTTCCTCTCGGACAGTCCTGTTGGGCAAGCGCCATGCCCAGCAGCGCGAAGAGGAGGGCGAGTGCCGCCGTACGTAAAGCCATGATAGCCTCCAGCCTTTCGGCTCGGGACGACGAAACAGGGCAGCGCCGACGGTCGTCTACAACCGTGGTCAATGCGGCTCCAGCAACTCGGCTCGGCGCGCGCCTGACGTCCCGCTTGGAATGTTCTGCTTGCTTACTATAGGCCTTCGCGCCCTGCCGGTGCAACGGTCTGGAGTCGTTCGGGTCCTCCGGCAGGATCTCCCGGCACCTCGCGCAATCGCACCGATTTCGGCGAGACGTCTACCGGAAGTACTCCGTGAGCTGCGCAAACCGTGCAATGTCCAGGTCGGGGACAGGCGGTTGGGCCAACCTCGAGTAGCGGCTGCCGCCGACGAGCACCGTCTTCAACCCGGCACGCTGCCCGCCGAGGATGTCGGAATCGACAGTGTCCCCGACCATTACGGTGCTGTCTGCGTCCGCTTCGAAGTTACGCAGTGCACTGTCGAAGAAGAACCGGCTCGGTTTTCCTACGACCGCTGCTTCCACGCCGGTCGCTTCGTGGAGAGCCGCGACTATCGCCCCGGTGCCGGGCATGATCACGCCCCCCTCCATGGGCACGCGGGAATCGACGTTCAGCGCCAGCATTCGCGCCCCGGAACATAGCGCCAGGGTGGCATCGGCCAGCGCCTGGTACGTCATGTGCGGATCCCGGCCCACCACCACCACGTCGGCACCCGCCGGCTCCTCGGTCACGGCGATTCCCAGCTCGCCAATCGCCTCGCTCACGCCGGCGGCACACAGGGCAAACACCCTGACATCCTTGCCGGCGAGGTAATCGTGCTGCGGAAGCAGCTCGAGCGGCGCCTGGACGTCGTCGGCCGTGGCCGGGACTCCCAGGGCCGACAACTTGGCGGCGATGCCGTGGCGGGTCGCGTTCGAGACGTTGGTGACGAAGAGTATTCGCTTTCCGCGGTCTCGCAACCGGGCGATCGCTTCTCCGGCTCCTTCGGCCAACGCGCCTCCGAACCAGACGCACCCGTCCAGGTCGAGGAAGAGCGTCTCGATGCGCCGACACCAGTCGGGTATGAAGGTCTCGTTCTCGCTCACCATGGCGCCAGCGCAATAAGTGCGCGCAAGCGCCGGTCGGCCGGTGGCGTCGGCACGACGAAGGCGTCGCTTTGGGCAACTGCGGGACGTGCAAGCACGCCAAAGAGAGTAACCCGACTGGCGGCGAGGACCGTGCAGCTCCGGGAACGGACGGGCCGGCAACGGCTCAGCGAAATGCCGCCGCGCTCCGAGATTCCGGAGCGCGGCGGCAAACAGAGGGCGAGCGATTATCGTGCCTGGGTCAGAACGGCACGTTGGAGGTCTGGTACGACGCCCAGGGCACGCGCACCGACTGCCCGTCGCAAATGATGGTCAGGTAACCTTCGGCGTCGCCGGAACGAGTATCGGCATCGGCGAGAGAGACGTTCACTGTCGCTGCTGGAGAGGGATTGAACGATGGGGAGTCGACACTCACATCGCCGCCGTCGCTGGTAGCCGTGCAGTTGGCTGCTCCATCGAGCGCCGTGACAGTGAGTTCCACCGAACGTACCTTCGAGCGGCCGCCGAAATTGTGATAGCCGAAGGAGGCGGTGGGCGGGCTCACGACGAAGTCGAGGTCGTTGGCGGCGGCAGCGTCGAGCCGGCCGTTGCCGACTTCGTGGACCGCGTATTCGCTTCCACTCTCCGGATCGACCAGCGAAACGGCACTGTTGACCAGCGCCGCCTTCACCTGTTCGGCACTGAGCTCGGGGCGAGCGGCGAGCAGCAGCGCTGCCGCGCCGGCCACGTGCGGCGACGCCATCGAGGTGCCGTTGAACATGGCGAACTCGCCGTCGAACACCGACGACAGGATGTTGACGCCGGGGGCCGCGAGTTCAGGCTTGATGACGCCGGTGAAAGGCGCCGGACCGCGAGACGAGAACGACGCCAGCAGGTCGGCCGTGGCGGCGCCTTGGACGAGCGCGCTTCCGTCGATGGTCACAGTCGTGTCACCGGTGAGGAAACCCGCCAGGATCTCGGTTCCGGCTTCGAAGCTGATGCCGACCGCAGGAATGGTTCCCTCCCCGGCCATGGCTATCGGCCCCTCCGATGGGTTGACGTTGTATACGACGGCGCCGAACGCCCCGGCATTGGCTGCGTTGGCGACCTTGGTGGTAAAGGTGCAGGCGCCGCGGCTGATCAGGACGACCGATCCGGCCGGCACCGGGTCGAGGGCGCTGCAGGCGAGCTCGTCGCCGTGGGCGCTGGCCAGTACCAACGGCTGCTGGTCGGCCGGCTGCTCCAGGAACGGATCGAAGTCGCCCTGGGCCGCCTCGAACTGCGCGTCTTGCGAGCCGTCCCCGTCGTAGTCGACCCGCAGCGGGAGCACCAGGGTATGGGCGTTGGTCGTGGCGGCCACGGCGAGCACTTTCGCAGCCGAGCCGGGGGAACCCACCGTGTACTGGCCGGGACCGCTGTTTCCTGCCGAGGAAACCACGACGACTCCGGCATCCACCGCCGAGTTAGCGGCCTCGGCGAGGAAGTCGTGCGGGCCGGTAACGCTGCCGCCCAGGCTCATGTTGATCACCTGCATGTCGTCCAGCACCGCGTCTTCGATCGCCGCTGCGATGTCGTGACTGAGGGCGCTGCCACCGAAGGCGACCCAACCGGCGCCGTAACCGGGAAAGACGTTGTAGTCGTAGAGCTCGGCTTCGGGCGCCACCCCGCTGAGCACCAGGCCCAGTGGACCCTCCGTCCCCGTGCAGCCGGCGACCGTTCCCGCTACGTGGGTTCCATGGTCGTTGACGAACACGTTGCTGGGGTCGAACGCCGCCCCGCTGGCGTATGCCTTTGGTTTGGCGAAGCTCTTGCAGTCGAAGAAGGGGCTGGCGCGGTCGATGCCGGAGTCTATGATCGCCACTCTCACACCGGCTCCACGAAGTCCCGTGTCCAGCCAGAACTCGTCGGCGCCTACGAGTCCCACGCTCTCGCTCATGGTGGGCCGGTAGAGCGCCGAGTAGTCGGACGCTCGAACGTCGGGGCCGCGCTCCAACTGCGAAAGAGTTGCGCCATTGAGCTTCACGGCCACCGCGTTGAGGGTGACGAAGAGCTCGTCGACGATCTCCGCCGCCCGCGCCTCCCTTCTCAGGAAGGAACGGAAGTTGGCGTGCTCGTTCTCGAGGTGCCGCAAGTACGCCCGCGCTTGCGGACTGTTCTCGTCGAACCGCTGACCCGGCTCGGGCCGGGTGCGCCGCAGGTCGCCGATCCCGCCTCGGTAGCTCGCCGCGGGAGGGCTCTTGAAGGTGACGATCGCATACTCGGTCTGGGTGAGCTGAACCGGGTCCTCGGTGTAGTCGGTCTTGGTTTCTCCGGTACCGTCCTGACGAAGGGTTCCTTGCGGGTCCAATTCGGGATTGGGCTCGAACTGCCCGCATCCGGCGACGAGCAGCAACACAGCGACGACAAAACCTACGAGTCTCTTCATGCATACCCCCATAGAGCGCATTGCTCGCGGTCCAGGACGTCCCGGAACCCGTGTCAGCCCTTCGGGCGAGCCCCTCTGCTGCCACGCCCCGGAGCTGTCCTGCACCTTGAGTGGCAGCAGTTTACTACAGGCCGGCAGGTGGGGAGTTCGGGTCAGAACCGCCCTGGGCAGGGAGTGAAACCGACGCCGGCGCTGACGAAATTCTTACCGTTCAGCACAAGCGCACGCGGCGCAGTGGCTGCCTCGGCGCCCGGACCGGCAAGGGTACGCACCTTCCCGGCCGCGTGACACTTTCGTGACATTTGACCCGCCTGCGCCGGACTAAGATGAGAATTCGGTGGAACGGCTGGCGCTAATCGGCGTATCTCACAAGCGGGGCGGGGCGGGAGCGCTCGAGGCCTGGCAGGCCGCCTTCGGCAACGACGGCCGTGCCGGGCTTGCCGCGCTGGGCCTCAGCGAGTTCGTCCCCATCGTCACCTGTAACCGCTGGGACGTGGTGGCGCTGCTGCCGGACGGCATGTCGGCGGAGGAAGCGCGAGGCCGCCTCACTCCGGTCGGGGTCGCCCGCAAGCCGTACGCCTACTTGGGCGACGCCGCGCTCGAGCAGCTCACCCGCATCGCCGCATCGCTCGACTCCCTGAACCCCGGTGAAGACCAGATCATGCGCCAAGTCCGTGAGGCTTACGCCGAGGCGCAGGAGTGCGGGACCATCGGACCCACCACCGCTTTCGCGTTCGAAAGCGCATTGCGTATCGCCAAGCGAGTTCGGCGGGAGGTCGCCCTGGCTCCCACGCGCACCTCGCTGTTCTCGCTGGCCAGGCCGGAGTTGGAGTCGGCGCTGCGACCGGGGGACACCGTCGCCGTATTGGGCGCCGGCGAGATGGGGACTCTGGCCGCCAAGAGCATCGCCGCCATGCCGAACGTGCGGCTGCTGATCGTCAACCGCTCGGAGGATCGTGCCCGGCAGCTCGCGCGCCACCTGGGCGGCGAGCACCGGCCGCTGGAGGAGTTCCTGGGATCGCCCGGCCCGGTGGCCGTGCTGGTGGGGGCTACCCCGGTGGCTCAAATCGTCGGCCGAAAGACGCTCGAGCGGTTGCCGGGGCTGCGGCTTGCGATAGACCTGGGCATTCCACGAAACATCGATCATCACGCCGCGGCCACGCTGGGCCTGCGCATCCTCGACGTGGACACTTTGCAGCTCGCCGGCGCGCGCCGCCGGGAGGAGCTGGGCAGTCGCCTGGGCGATGCGGAGCGGATCGTTCGCGCAGAGCTGGAAGCAGCCGTAGACGAGTGGTCGGAGCGCCAGCTGGGGCCGTCGATCCGCCGGTTGCGCGAGTGGTACCTGGAGACCATCGGCGACTCCCTTCCCGCCGAGGAGGCGCGCCGTCTCGCCCACAAGTTCGCCCACGTGCCGGTGAAGGGCCTGCGCGCCGTGGCGCGCGAGCACGGCCTGGAGGCGGCGAAGACCTTTCTGTCGGAAACGGGGCTGATGGAATGAGCGAGGGCAACCGCCAGAGTGCCGTCTGGGACGGCGGGCCGATCCGCATCGCCACTCGCAAGAGCGCGCTGGCCTTGTGGCAGGCGGAGTTCGTACGTTCGCGCCTGGTCGCCCTCGGCCACCAGGTGGAGCTGGTACCTGTTGTTACCCAGGGAGACGTCGACAGCCGGCCGTTCAGCCGGATCGAGGGTCAGGGGTTTTTCACCAAGGCGGTGCAAGACGCTGTCCTGGACGGCAGGGCCGACCTGGCGGTGCACTCCCACAAGGACTTGCCGTCTCAAGAGGCCCCTGGCCTGGAGGTGGCGGCGGTTCCCGAGCGAGCCGATCCCCGCGATGTCCTGCTGGTCAACCGCTCGGCATTCAGCGGCAACGACCGGCCGTTGCCGCTGGAGCCCGGCGCGCGCGTAGGCACCAGTGCCGCCCGTCGCCGCAAACAGCTCGCCGCGCTCCGGCCCGACCTCGAGCTGGTCGAACTGCGCGGCAACGTGCCGACCCGTGTCGCAAAGCTGCGCAACGGCGAATACGACGCGATCGTACTGGCGGCGGCCGGCTTGAGCAGGTTGCAGTTGGAACTGTCCGGACTGGAGACTCTGGTGCTGGCGCCCGAGGTACTGGTGCCGGCCCCGGCCCAAGGCGCGCTGGCGCTGGAAATCCGGCGCAGCGACTACCGCTTGGCCTCTGTCCTCACCGACCTGCATTCGGTCGCCGACTACCGGGCGATATCGGCCGAGCGCGGCCTGATGGCGATGCTGCAGGGAGGCTGTCAACTGGCGCTGGGTGCACATGCCGAACTCGTCGGCGAGAACGTGAAGCTGCGCGGTTGGTACGAGGGAAGTTCGGTGTTGGTCGAGCATTCATCACCGGAGGGCGCCGCCATGCTGGCGTTCGACGCCCTGGGCCGGCCCGACGGCCTGGCAGCGCGCAGCGAGCTGAGGACGCAGTGATGACCTGGCGCCGCGATTCGGCAGCACTGCGGTGAAGCGGCCGCGCATAGCGCTTACGCAGTCGGCCGGCCGCCTGGAAGGCCTTGCCCCACTGCTGGAAGCGCGCGGATTCGAGGTCGTGCGGCGCCCGCTGATCGAAACGGTTCCCCGCACCGACGCGCGCACCAGTTCCGCCGCCGCCAAGCTGTCCGCGCTGCCCTGGTTGCTGCTCACCAGCCCCGCCACGGTGGAAGCGCTGAATGCTCTCGGGGTCGACATGAGCACTGCCAGAATCGGCGCCGTGGGACCGGCGACCGCCGAGGCGGCCACCGAGGCGATCGCGGGATCGGGGGGCCGGGTCGAACTCGTCGCGGTACCGAACAATGCCGACGGCCTTGCCCGCGCCTTCCTGGCTCATCCCCAGGCGTGTGGCCCGGTCGGCCTGCCCCGCGGGAACCGGGCTCTCGACACGCTCGAGCGCATTCTGGGAGAAGCCGGAATCGCAACTTTCCCGGTGGTGGTCTACGACGCACGCACTCTGGTTTGGCGCGACGGGGCCGTAGACGCGGTTGTCCTGGGAAGCCCTTCGGCGGTGGAGGCGTTACCGGACGAGGTGGCTCGCGGCGGCCGTGTGGTTACCCTGGGAGGGACGACTTCGGTCGCGGCCAGGGCACGTGGCTGGCTGTGCGAAGAGGCGCAGGCGCCGACGGCCGAGGCGACGCTGGCAGCCGTGGAAAGGGTGTTGGTATGACGACTTCCGGTTCGAAACCCGTGGCGAGGTCCAGCGCGGTAGCCGACCTCCCACTGCCGCGCGAGCGTCCCCGGCGGCTGCGTGGCAGCGCCTCCCTGCGCGCCCTGGTGACCGAGACGCGGCTTGCCCCGGAACAGCTCGTGGCGCCTTTTTTCGTTGTGCCTGAAAGCGGCCAGGAGCAACCGGTCGCCTCGCTGCCGGGGGTATCGCGCTTCTCGGTCGACCGGCTGCTACCGGAGCTCGAGCGCGCCCTGAAGCTGGGGGTGCGCTCGGCGGTGCTCTTCGGTGTGCTGCCCGACCGGGATAAGAACGATTGGGCCGGCCGTGCCGACGATCCCGACGGTCCTGTCGCCAGCGCCTTGCGCGAGGCGCGCCGGCAGTTCGGAAACGACCTGGCGCTGATAACCGACGTGTGCCTGTGCGGCTACACCGACCACGGCCACTGCGGCCTGCTCGGTCACTCGCCGCGGGGCGTTCACATCGATAACGACTCCAGCCTGGGGAGGCTTGCCGAGATGGCGTTGGCCCATGCCGAGGCCGGCGCCGACCTCGTCTCACCGTCCGACATGATGGACGGGCGGGTGGCGGCGATCCGCACCGCGCTCGACGGTGCCGGCCACAGCGACGTGGGGATCCTGTCGTATGCCGTCAAGTATGCCTCGGCGTTCTACGGACCGTTTCGAGAAGCGGCAGGTTCGGCGCCCAAGGGCGACGCGGCGCTCGGGTCCACCGCCGGCAGCGGCGGCGTTCCGAGTGACAGGCGCAGCTATCAGATGGACCCCGCCAACGCCCGCGAGGCGATGCGCGAGGCGGCGCTCGACGAGGCTGAAGGCGCCGACATGCTGATGGTCAAGCCCGCTCTGCCGTACCTGGACGTGCTGGCGCGGCTGCGTCCGGCAACCGATCTGCCGCTGGTCGCCTATCAGGTGTCCGGCGAATACGCCATGCTCAAGGCGGCCGCCGCGGCTGGGGTCTTGCAGGAAGCCGACGCCGTACGCGAGAGCCTGCTTGCCATCAGGCGGGCGGGCGCCGATCTGATCCTCAGCTATTACGCCGTCGAGGCACTCGAGAAGGGGTGGCTGAACAGCTAGTGTCCGCTCCGCCCACGAAACGGAACAAGGCGCGGAACGCGTCAGGGAGCGAGCCGCGCACGGCCGACCGGCCCACGGCAAGGACCGCTTCACGTCGCGCGCCCGCTTCGCAGATGGCGACCCGCATCGCGTTCACGGTCATCATCCTGTTCGTGTTGGCACAGGTCGGCTGGTGGCTGATCTTCCAGGAGCGTTACCTTTCCAGCGTGACGAGCGAGAGGCTGGAGTCGTGGCAGCGCGACGCACTAACCGCCACAACCGCTCTGCGCCTCGCCGAGAACGATCCGGCGGTTCGAGGCGAGTTGGCCGAGCGCTACCCGCATCTGCGGCTGCAGGGCGACGACTTCGTGATAGACGGCGACGCGCGGGCAGAGTTCGTTCGCTCTCAGCGCGGTTTCATGCGCATGTTTGCGTTCGAGGTGCCGTTCTTCGCTCTGGTGATCCTGTTGAGCCTCGTTTTCATCGCCGCCAGCCTGCGCAGCGAGCGGGAGCTCAAGCGCCGCCAGCAAAACTTCATGTCGGCAGTGACGCACGAGTTCAAGACCCCCATCAGCACGCTGCGGCTGCTGATCGAGACGGCGCTGCTCAGGCCGCTTCCTGCCGAGAAGTTGCGCGAGTACCTTCAGCGGATGACGGCGGAAGTCGCCCGCCTGGAACGGACATCGGACCAGGTGCTCGCCAGTGCCCGGCTCGAACAGTCACCCGAGGCGCGGCTGCTCGAGCCGCACGACCTCGCGACACTGGTGCGGAGCGTGGTGGCCAGCCAGCGCCAGGGGCTGGAGGCTCGCGGCGCGGTCATCGAGATTTCTACACCGGCAGAGCCCCTGCCGGTGTCCGTAGACGAGGACGCCTTCGCGATGGTGCTCGGCAACCTGCTGGACAACGCAGTCAAGTACAGCCCGGAGGAGCGCAAGCCGGTAACGGTACGAATGGAACAGAGCGGTGATTTGGCGCTGCTGCATGTCGAGGACGAGGGAATCGGGATCAACCCGGGGGAGCAGACAAGGGTGTTCGACCGCTTCTATCGCTCGGGCGACGAGATGACCCGGGAGTCCTCCGGCATGGGCCTGGGGCTGCATCTGGTAAGGAGCACGGTGGAAGCCATGAACGGCTGGGTGCGTTGCGGCAATCGCGAGGAGGGTCGGGGGGCGCGCTTCACGGTAGTGCTGCCACAACGACTCGCGCCGGCGCCAGCTCCCGGTCGGCAGGAAGCGACGAAAGCTTGATGGCGGCGGGCGGCAAGGAGGCGGCCAGGTTCGCGGGGAACGAAACGGGCGCAAGCGTCCTGGTGATCGAAGACGAGGCCACGCTGGCGGAGGTGCTAGCCGACAACCTGGTCGACGAAGGTTACCGGGTCGAAGTCGCCCGCGACGGGCTCGCCGGTCAGGCGGTCTGGCGCGACCGCCAGCCTGACCTGGTGGTACTGGACGTCATGCTCCCCGGGCTCAACGGCTACGAGCTGTGCGAGTCGATGCGCCGCGACGGCGACTCCACACCGGTGCTGTTCCTGTCGGCGCGAGGCCAGGCCGACGACCGGGTGCGGGGCCTGCAGGCGGGCGGCGACGACTATCTGCCCAAGCCGTTCCACCTGCCGGAGTTCCTGCTGCGCGTCAGCAACATGCTGCGCCGCCGCGGTTGGGGCAGCGCCCGGGAATCGGAGCTGGCCTTCGGCGGACACCGCGTCGACCTCCGTGGTTGGACGGCCGAGCTGGCCGACGGCAGGCGCGAGCTGCTGGGCGAGCGGGAGCTGGCGATCCT
Organism: Trueperaceae bacterium; assembly: GCA_040905465.1. Lineage (GTDB taxonomy): Bacteria > Deinococcota > Deinococci > Deinococcales > Trueperaceae > DASVCN01. Next base: position 266,731 of record JBBDRK010000049.1, read on the forward strand.
GCGGCTGCTGGCGCGCCGGCCGGGAGCGGTGGTGAGCCGCGACGATATCCTCGATGAGGTCTGGGGCGACGACGCCTTCCCGTCGAGCCGCACCGTGGACAACTTCGTCGTACGCCTGCGCAAGCTGTTCGAGCCGGACCCGGCAGAACCTATCTACTTTCACACCGTCTGGGGGGTGGGCTACCGCTTCACCCCTGATGGAGAGGAGACAACAGCGTGAGCCTGTTCCTGCGCGCCCTCAGCGGCGAAGACACCGCAACGGCACCGATCTGGGTGATGCGCCAGGCCGGCCGCCACCTGCCCGAGTACCGGGCGCTGAAGGAGAAGCACACCTTCTGGGAGCTCGCCCGTACGCCCGAGCTGGCCGCCGAGGTCACCCTGCAGCCGGTGCGGCGCTACGCCATGGACGCCGCGATCCTCTTTTCCGACATAATGACGCCCTTGCCCGCCATGGGCATGGCGATCGACTTCCAGCCCGGGCCGGTGTTCGAAGAGCCGATACGCGACCCACGCCAGGTGGAGCGTCTGCGCATCCCGCACCAGGACGAGATCGCACCGTTCGTGGCAGACGCACTGCGGCTGATCCGACGGGCCTCGAAGGTGCCGGTCATCGGCTTCGCCGGCGCGCCGCTCACCTTGGCGACCTATGCGATCCAGGGCGGCGGCTCCAAGGACTACGCCGAGTTCCGGGCGTTCCTGCGGCAGGAGCCGGTGGCCGCGCACGCCCTGCTCGACCGCCTTACCGAGGTGACCATCCGCTACCTGTCGTTGCAGATTGCGGCCGGCGCCCAGGCGGTGCAGTTGTTCGACTCCTGGGCGGGCCTGCACGACGCGCGCTCCTACGCGGAGTTCGGCCTGCCTTACGCCCGCAGGGTGCTGGAGGCGCTGGCGGAGTACAGGATCGCCCGTATCTACCTGGCGGTCGACGCCGCGCATCTCTACGAAGAGATCGCCCGGTTACCGGCCGAGGGGGTGAGCGTGGACTGGCGCTTGCCGCTGTCGACGGTGCGCGAGCGGCTGCCCGGCAAGGCGCTGCAGGGCAACCTGGACCCCGCCCTTCTGCTTGCCCCACCCAAAGTGCTGGTTGCAGAGGCGGAGCGGGTGTTGCGTGCCGGCCTGGGCGGGCCGCACGTCTTCAACCTCGGTCACGGTATCTTGCCGCAGACCGACCCCGGCGCGGTAGGGCTGCTGATAGACACGGTAAAGGCGTTCGACCGAAGCGCCGAGCAAGCCGCCGTGCACGACGCGCCTGTTCACAGAGGCTTGCGGCCGATCGGCTCATCGGTATTTCTCGACGGCCTGGAAGTCGAGCCTGCGGGTCCCGGAGGCGAGCGGGAAGACGAGTCGTGACGGGTCGGCGCGAGCAGGTGACCGAGGCGCTGCAACTGGGCCAGAGCCGGCTGATGGAGGCGTTCGAGGGGATCGACGGCGAAGGCCGCTTCCGGGAACACGACTGGCAGCGGCCGGGAGGAGGCGGGGGCCGGGCGCGCATCCTGGAGGGCGGCGCCGTTTTCGAGAAGGCCGGTGTCAACATGAGCGCCGTGCACGGGGAGCGGGTGCCGCCGTCGCTGGCCAGGCAACATCCCGAGGCCGAGGGAAAGCCGTTCTTTGCCACCGGAGTCTCGCTGGTTCTGCACCCGCGCAATCCGTACGTGCCGGCCTTCCACGCCAACTTCCGCTACTTCGAGGTGGGGGGCAGCGAGGATGAAGGTGATCTCTGGTGGTTCGGCGGGGGCGCTGACATGACACCGAACTACCCGTCCGAAGCGGATCCGGCGCACTTCCACCTCACTCTCAAGGCGTTATGCGACCGGCACCCGCAAGCCGACTATCGGACCTTCAAGGAGACCTGCGACGAGTACTTCACGATTCGCCACCGCCAGGAAATGAGAGGCGTGGGCGGCATCTTCTTCGACGAGCTGTCGCCTCCCGGCCGCGGTTCGTTCGAGGCCGACCTGGGATTCACGGCCGACGGGCTGGCAAGCCTGATCCCGGCATACCTGCCGATCGTGGAGCGGCGGATGGACGCGCCTTACGGCGAGCGCGAACGGGAGTGGCAGCTCTACCGGCGCGGCCGCTACGTCGAGTTCAACCTCGTCTACGACCGCGGCACCCTGTTCGGACTGCAGACGCAGGGGAACATAGAGGCGATCCTGATGAGCATGCCTCCCTACGCCCGCTGGGAGTTCGACTACCAGCCGGCCGCGGGAACCCCGGAAGCCCGGATGCTCGAGTTGCTGCAGCCGCGCGACTGGGTGGGCTCGGCCGAAGGCATCGGCAGCGGCATGGAGAGTACCGCCGCCGCAGGGAGTTCAGGCGAGTGAACGATCGGGTGGCGATAGTAACCGGCGCCAGTCGCGCCTCCGGGATCGGCGCGGCGATAGCCCGTGAGCTGGCGGTCGCTGGCTGGAACCTTCTGCTGACCGGTTGGGCCAGCTACGACGTCGAGCAGGGCCTGGCGACCGTCGGCTCGAGCCACCTGGCGGATCCGGCAATGATGGAGGAGCTTCGTGGCCTCGGCGTCGCCGCCGACGTGCTGGAGTGCGACCTGGCCGACCCGCAGTCGCCCGATCGGGTGCTGGAAGCGGCCGAGCGCCTGGGCCCGGTTACCGGACTGGTGAACAACGCGACCCACTCGGAGCGGACTGCGCTCGACCAGCTCGACGCAGAGACTCTCGACCGGCACTACGCCATCAACCTGCGCGCCCCGGCGCTCCTGTCGCGGTCCTTCGCGAATCGCTTGCATGGCGGCTCCGGCCGCATTGTCAATCTCACCTCCGGGCAGGGCCTCACGCCGATGCCGGGCGAGCTGGCCTACGCGGCGACCAAGGGCGGCCTGGAAGCATTCACCAGCAGCCTGGCTGCCGCACTGGCGCCGCGCGGCATAACCGTCAACGCCATCGACCCCGGCGCCACCGACACCGGCTGGATGAGCGACGAGCAAAGGCGGATGCTGGCTGCGCCCATGGGCCGGCTGGGCGAACCCCGGGACGCCGCCCGGCTGGTGCGCTTCCTCATGTCGCCCGAGGCCGGCTGGATAACCGGTCAGGTAATCCGTTCACGCGGCGGGCTATGACTATCGCCGCGCTCGCGACCTACAAGAGTTCTCATAGTCTACGAAGAGGCATCATGGTCGATGTACACGGCTTCAGGGACCGCAAGTCGGCAGCCGCTGGGCTTGACAAACCAGCCCGCGGTACGATTCGAGCATGAGTTCACCGACCGGAATCGCGATGATGAACCTCGGCGGGCCGAAGAGCCTCGACGAGGTCCAGCCGTTTCTGCTGGAACTGTTCGCCGACCGGGAAATAATCCAGTTGCCGATGCAGGACTGGATGGGGCCGTACATAGCCCGCCGCCGGACCAAGGGCGTGCAGCAGAACTATCAGGACATCGGCGGCGGCTCGCCGATCCTCCAATGGACTGAGGAACAGGGTCGCGGGATGTGCGAGCGGCTCGACGTGCTGTCACCCGATACCGCCCCCCACAAGTTCTACGTTGCGTTCCGCTATGTCGAGCCCAAGAGCGAAGACGCCCTGCGCGCGATGCAGCGCGACGGCGTCAAGCGAGCGGTGGCGTTTACCCAGTACCCGCAGTTCTCCTGCTCCACCACCGGCAGTTCGCTGAACGAGTTGTGGCGGGCCGCCCGCCGGCTCGACCTGCACGACCACTTCGACTGGAGCGTCGTCGACCGCTGGCCGACCCATCCGCGCTTCATCGAGGCAATGACGGAAACGGTGAGGCAGGGGCTCGAGCAGTTCCCGGAGCCGGAGCGCGACGACGTGCTGATCCTCTTCAGCGCGCACTCGCTTCCCCTGGACGTGATCAACCGCGGCGACGCCTATCCCCAGGAGGTCGGCGCCAGCGTCCACGAGGTGATGAAGCGGCTCGACTTCTCGCACGAGTACCTGCTCAGCTACCAGTCGGACGTCGGTCCGGTCCCGTGGCTGGGCCCGTCGACCGAGTCGGTCATCGAGCACCTCGGCGAGAAGAAGCGCCGGAACGTCCTGGTAGTGGGGATCGCCTTCACCAGCGACCACATCGAGACGCTTCACGAGCTCGACATCGAGTACGGCGAGCTGGCGCACGAGTCCGGGATCAGCAACTACAAGCGCGCGCCGGCACTCAACGGCCTGCCGCTGTTCCAGGACGCGCTGGCGGAGATCGTGGCTAGCCACCTGGAAAGTGGCGAGGCCTGCTCGAGCCAGTACGGGCTGCGCTGCCCCGGTTGCGTGAACCCGCAGTGCCGCAACATCTTGAATCCCGTGGCGCCCTTCCGCCGCACCAACGTGAGCATCTCGAAGGAAAGCAGGAAGTACGCGGCCGCCAAATAGGCCGGGGTCGAGATGACAAGTCGAGAGGCGCTGCAGCGCAGCGCCTCTCCCTGCTTCTCGTTCCTGAGCTACCGGCCTTGCGGCAGCGACTCGAAGATCAGGTACCTGGCGTTGTACCCGTCGGCGATGACGAGGAGCCCACCGTCGAGGTGGACGCCTGCCGGGGCGTACAGCATATGCTTTCCGACCTCTTCTCCGTAGGAGTAATTGCAGTAGCCATAGTCGACCGACGTGGAGTTCTCTATGGTGCAGAAGAGGTCGCCTTGTCCCAACGCGTAGTCCGCAGGGGCTCCGTTGGATTCCGGGATCACGTCCCAAACGAGCATGCGATTGTTGTAGGTGTCGGCAACGAACAACTGGTTTCCGTTCGAGGCAAGGTAAGTGGGGAAGTTGAGCCGGTACTCGCCTGCGCCGGCACCGCCTGTATCGAACCGGTCCTGCCCCACGACAACGTCGGCCGAAGCGAAATCGGTTGACGGGAAGCCGTGCCAGCTCAGCACTCGATTGTTCCCGGAGTCGGCGACGATCAAGCGGTTTCCGTCGGCCCAGGCGTCGATCGGGTTCCTCAGAGTGGCTTGGCCCGGCCCGCCCCCGCCATTCTCCTCGCAACTCTCGAAATCGCGTTGACCTATGACCATGTCCGCGGGAACCCCGTGCTCGGATGGAATGCTATTCCAGACGAGGACACGATTGTTGCCGCTGTCGACCACGATCAATCTGCCGTCTGCCATCACAACGCTCGCCGGCGAATCGAGGCGCCCTCGTCCGCATGCGGGAGTCGAGTGGCCGAAGTCGGCCTGTCCCACCACTACGTCCGCTACCTCGTTGTCGACCGGCACACGGTTCCATATAAGTACGCGGCTGTTACCACCATCGGCCAGCGCCAACATCCCATCGGCTATCGACACGCTGCCGGGCCTGCTTAAATCGTTTGCCCCGTTACCCGGGGTTGGGAACGTTCCAAAGTCATCCTGGCCTATGGCGAAGGTAGCGCTGGCGCCATCACTGCTCGGCTCGGGGTCGAAGACGAGTACCCGGTGGTTGTACATATCGGGCAGATACAATGCTCCCCCGTCTGAAACCGGGTTACCGAAGAGCGGCGTCTCGAACTGGTTGTCGCCGTAGCCGGACATGAAGTAGTTCCAACTGTGGTTGTACTTGCCGATGTACGTCTTTGCCGACTGCCCGGTTTCGAGCCTGAAGTAGGGGTAGCTGACGCCGAGGGACGCGGACCCCTCCTTGCCCGCTTCGTTCCTGGCCACGACCTCGAGCCGGTTGTCATCGTTGTCGCGGAGCTCGACTTCGACACCGAACCCGGTCTGATCCCAAAGGAGGGGGGGAAGTTCGATTCCGTTGTGCCTGACGGTCACTTCAGTTATGGTGGCGCCGCTCGAAAGCGTGCCGGAGAGAACGACGGTGCGAGGCCCAAAAACCTGCTGCCCGTCTTGGTGCGACACCACCTCGACCGAAACGATCGGGTCGGGCTGGGTGGTGAACGACCAACTGTGGGTGAAGTCGCGCGGCGGCTGGCCGCGGCCGCGGCTCAGTTCGCTGGCGTCTACGGTGGCACTGTATTCAGTGCCGTAGCTCAGGAACTGCGCGGGCACGAAGGTAACGGCTCGGCCGTCCTCCGACAGCGTGACCTCGCCTTCGACCGCGGTCCCATCGGGCTCCGCCAGGTTGAGCATATCCTCCGGGGAGTCGGATCTGACCTCACCGTTGAACGTGACTCGCACGTGGGCGTCGACTGCGACATCGGCCTCGCCACTCGCTGGCGCTACCGAGGTAATTCGGCCGGTCGGACCGGCCAAGGCCGACACGTCCGATTCGGACGGGACGGAGCAGGCGACGAGGACCAGCGCTGAGAAGAAGGTGATGACGAATAGTCTGCGCATTGGACCCTCCTGGAGCCGACTACGGCCCCAGCTGAATGGTAGGGGGCGCCAATGCACCGGACATATGTCATTTCCCTCACCGCTCGTTCACAAATGCGCTTAGTGTTTCGAAGCACCGTTCAGCACGTCCTTCGGCCGCCTTCCCCCAATTGGGGGTGTGCCGGTCAGGCGATCGCTGGGAGTGGTTCGGGAGGATCGAAGCTCGATTCGGCTTCGACCGACCGCTCCAGCTCGATCGAGCGGGCAGTGGCCTCCAGCACTTCCACCACATGGGCCGCCTGCTCCCCGGTCACCCGGTGCGGTCGCTCCTCCAGCATCGCTTCGATCATCTCCTGCACCCCACGGCTCCAGGTCGGCGACGCCGATAAGGTCTGCGCTTTGGTACGCCGGCAGGCTGGTTGGCGTACGGACCGGCGATTTTTCCGCAGCCGACGATGGCTACGCCTACCCGCTCGCCGTCTGTTCGCTCAGGCTTCTGCTGTTTCATCGGCACGCTCCTGTGGAGGTAAACCAGGGTTGCGGCATCTTAGCGTTTCCTGAAGCCAGCGCATCGAAGCTAAGGGGCATACCTTCGAGCAGCGCGGCACGCTGCCGGCGTGAACGTTTCGACTTGAAAACCGCCATCGCGGTTCGACCGACACTGCGAGGTGACGCGGATTCGTGGCGATGGCGTCTATTACACTGTGAGGAGGTTCGCGGGCGGGGGCCCTGCTGGGACGGAAAGGACGATTCGTGACTCACGCTTTCGAACAGTTCGCCGCGGTACGGCTCCTGGCTATCTGACCGAGAGGCTGGTCGCAGACAGCGGCCGGAGGGTGGCGGAAGGGGCGACTGCCGATTGAAACACGGCAACGGCGGGCCACCGGAACGCCGGTCCCGGAATCCAGCGGATCCGAAGGGAGGAGCTGGCAGGCGGTGAAGATAGTCACCTACAACATCAAGTCCGGTATCTATCATCCCGAGGGCCTCGAGGCGGTTGCGCGGGTCCTGGAGGAAGCCGCTCCGCAGGTGATCGCACTGCAGGAGGTCGATCGCAACACGCGGCGCGCCAGGCACGAGGATCAGACGGCCTGGCTGGCCAACCGACTGGGGCTGCCGTACCACTGCTTCGGCGCGGCGACTCCCTGGGAAGGCGGCGGCGACTACGGCGTTTCGCTGATCAGCTCCTACCCGCTCGTCGACACCAAGGTTACCCACCTGTGGGTGCCGCACGGGGCCGACGTACCGCACGGCGCCCGCGAACCACGCGTGGTGCTGTCGGCTGTCGTCGAGGCCGACAACCCCTTTACCGTGATGGTGACCCACCTGGGACTGACCGGCGAACAGCGCCGCCGGCAGGCCGAGCAACTGCTCGAGTGCGCGCGCGGTGTAAACGGCAACCGCGTGGTGGTGACCGGCGACCTCAACGGCCATCCCGATTCTCCCGAGTTGCGGGTCCTGTCGGAGTCGTTGCGCGATGTGCTGGCGGAACTGCCTGAGTCGGAGCGGATAACGTTCCCATCCGGCGATCCGGAGATGCACGGCGACGACTTCCTGGCCCGCACCATCGACTACATATTCGTGGGCGGCGGAGTTCGGGTGGAAAGTGCTCGGGTTATAGCCGACTACTCCTTGGCTTCCGACCACAATCCCTGCGAGGCGACGCTGCTGTCGGCGGCGAGCCCCGCCTGAGCACGACGAGCTCGCTCACGGCTCCTTGAACGCCGCGTTAGCCTCCTGCATCACCGTCATGGCCATGTCGCCACGCTCGCCATCGGCTTTCACCACCACCACGACACTGTCGTCACCGAGCTCCTCCTCGTAGAACTCGGCCTCCTCGCGGTCGAGTCCAAGGCGCATCAACTCGCTCGAGACCGCACCGTCGCCGGGCCTTATGGCTCGCGCGAAGGCGGCGAAGAGCGAGCTGTCGCGATTCAGTTCACCGCGGCTGAGAACGTGAATGCTGCCCTCGTCGAGGCCGAGAGCGTCGAGCCCGTTCACCGCTTGCTGCGCCTGCAGCTGATCGTCGAACATTCCGACTATGGTGCTCATTTCGTCCTCCCTTGGGTCGTCGTTCTTCCTGCCGGATGATTGTCTCCATCATGGTCGGCGCGCGTGGTGCGGCACCGTGGCCTGAGTTCCCGTCCCAGGTGAACCGGGACGGCTGCCCCAGTAGCGGTTTCTGCCGGGTAGCGCCAACGGTCGATCGCCGCCTACCTGTACCGCCGTTCGCTCAGCGCAGGCCGTAGAGGTAGGCGGCGATCGACCGGGCGTCCGCCTCGGACACCCGCAGGTCCGGCATGGCCGTGCCCGGCTCTACCCCCTGCGGATCCATGATCCACAGCACCAGGTTCTCGGGGGTGGTGGGGAGGTTGCCGGCGATGTATGCCCGCTCCGACATGGTCGTGAGCTCCGGCCCGACCTTGCCGCGGGCGCTCCGTATCCCGGCTATCGTGTGACAGCCCCCGCAGCCGTACTTGACCACCGCCCGCGGACCCTGATCGGGCAGGCCGCCCGCCACCTCGAAGGCCGGCGTCGTCGCCACCCCGCTGCGCGAGACGGTGATGGTGAAACCGATGGCGAACAGGGCGGCCGCTATCGATCCGACGAGAAGCAGCCTCGGAATAAGTCCTCACCCCTCCCGGCCGCGGTCGGCCATCCGATGGCCGCTCACGGAAGGCCGCAGCCGATCAGCAGCAGCGGCAACGATTCCAGCACGATAAGCAGCACGAAGAACACCGACAGCGCCGTGATCACGGTAGCCAGCCCGGCGGCCCGCTCGAGCCCCGGGCCTCTTCGCTCGAGCGACCTGCGCCGACCCCAGGCGAACACGACCGACGCCAGGGCGATGCCGGCGGCGATCACCGTCAGCACCGCCAGGGCCGCTACGACCCAGCCCTGCCCGGAACCGGCTGCAGCGCTCGTCGGCGCGTCCATGGCCGCGCTCATGGCAGCAGTTGCCGCTACGGGAGCGCAGGCGGCCTCCACCAGGAAGTGGCTGGTGACCAGGTGAAGCGTCCACGCGCCCGCGCCGGCCAGCAGCGCACCCCACAGCGGGGCACTGGCTCTCGCCCCCTCCTCCCGTGTCACGTTCTCCACCACTACGCCACCACCACTATGCCTTCACCATCTCACCCCCTAAACCAGCGGCACCAGGTACAGGACCACGAAGGAGACGATCGCCAGCCCCGTCGTGACGTACCAGTAGAGTGCGGCGTTGGCCAGCGGCCTTGCCGAGCGACCCTCCAGCAGACCGTTCAGATGCCGCACCAGAGCCGCGGCCAGCAGAGCAACACCCACCGCCACCGCCAGCAGGACGAAGCCGTTTACCGCGAAGAAGGCAGACGCATAGGCGTCCGCCTGCGGCGAGAACCCGAGCCGTGAGAGCGAGTAACCGTGCAACACGAGGAACGCCAGTCCCAGCAGCATGGCCACTGGCAGCGCCAGCGCAAGCCCGGGGCCGCGCCCGGTTCCGGCGCCGCCGACGGCAAACGCGACCAGGATCGCCCCGGCCAGCAACGCCGCCGCCGAGATCGCCGGCAGCAGGATTGCCGGGCCCTGAGCCGGGCCGGCGATGCCAACCAGATAGAGGTAGCTGAACAGGAGTACCGCCTGGACGATGGCGACGACCAAGGCGAACAGGCCGGCACCGAGAGCGCCCACCTCGTTTCCGCCCGGCCACGGGTGCCTCTCCTCGGGGTCCGGCAAGCGGTCGGAGCGCCACACGAGGTCGCGCATCCGGGCGTTGGGCCACAACCAGAAAGCAACCGCCAGCGCCGCCAGGGCCAGTCCGAAGACTCCCAGCCAAACGAGCTTGACCAGCACGGCCAGCGCCGCCAGGGCAACGCCCAGTGCGGCCACGAACGGTACATAGGTGGGTCCCGGGTAGAAGATGACGCCTCTGACCTCGCCCCCGAAGGCCGAGGTGACCAGACCGGCCCGCCAGCCGACCGGTCCGCCGTCCAGGGCGCGAGCGGCCTCGCGCAGCCGCTCCTCGTCCGGCTCGCGCCGCTCCCCCTCGATCCAGAGCGGTTCGACGCTGTGCACCACGGCCGGCGTCTCCACCGAATAGCTGGGCGGCGGCGAACTGCTCTCCCACTCCAGGGTTCCCGCCTGCCACGGGTTGCGATCGGCCCGCCGGCCCGACCGCAGGCTCCACAACACGTTTGCCGTGAAGAGCAGGAAGCCCAATGCGAGCGCATAGGCGCCGATGGTCGAGACCAGGTTGTAACCGTAGAGGCCGGTACCCTCCTGATAGGTGTACACCCTGCGCGGCATGCCGAGCAGCCCGGAGATGTGCATGGGGAAGAAGCCCACGTTGAACGAGACGAACACTATCCAGAAGGTGATCGCTCCCAGCCGTTCGTTCATGAGCCGGCCACTTATCTTGGGAAGCCAGTAGGTTATGGCGCCGAGGATCGGCAGGACAACGCCGCCCACCAGGACGTAATGGAAGTGGGCGACGATGAAGAAGGTGTCGTGAGCCTGCCAGTCGAACGGGACCGCTGCGACCATCACCCCTGTCACCCCGCCGAGCGTGAAGACGACGACGAAGCCGATCACGTAGAGCATCGGCACGCTCAGCCGTGGCCTGGTGCCCCACAGCGTCGCGATCCAGGCGAAGATCTGGGTGCCGGTGGCGAGCGCGATCATGAAGCTGGTGGCGGTGAAGAAAGACGCCGCCAGCTCCGGCAACCCTGTCGTGAACATATGGTGCACCCACAGCCCGAAGCTGACGAAGCCGGTCACCAGCAACGCCAGCACCACCAGCCGGTAGAGCGCCAGCGGCCGCCGGGCGAACGTCGGGACGATTGTCGATACGATGCCGGTGGCCGGGATGAACATGATGTAGACCTCCGGGTGCCCGAAGATCCAGAACAGGTGCTGCCACAGGAGCGGGCTGCCGCCGCTATCGGGGTTGAAGAAGTGCAGGCCGAAGGTGCGCTCGAGCTCGAGCAGCAGCGTCGCCACGAACAGCGTGGTAAACGCGAACACCATCGAGAAACCGGTTATCACCATCGCCCACACGAAGATCGGCATGCGGGTTATCGCCATGCCCGGCGAGCGTGTCTTGAGTGCGGTGACCACCAGCTCGGCGCCGGCGGTGATGCCGGAGAGCTCGGTGAGGCTGAGGCCGATCAGCCAGAAGTCCTGCGCTATCCCCGGCGCGAACTCCTTGCCGGAGAGCGGAGTGTAGGCGAACCAGCCGGTGTCGGGCACCTGGCCGACGAAGAACGAGGCATAGAATGTGACGCCGCCGAACAGGTAGATCCAGTAACCGAAGGCGGTGAGCCGCGGGTAAGCCATGTCGCGAGCGCCTATCATCGCCGGAACGAAGTAGATCGCCAACCCCTCGATGAAGGGCACGACGAACAGGAACATCATCGTCGAGCCGTGCATGGTGAAGAGCTGGTTGTAGAGGACCGGGTCGAGGAAGTCGTTCTCGGGAACCGCCAACTGGGTGCGCATCAGCACCGCCAGCAGGCCGCCTATCAGGAAGAAGATGAACGCGGTGACCATGAAACGGATGCCGACTATCTTGTTGTTGACCGGGGCGAAGGCCCGCCCGAGCAGGCCGGCCGGTGGCGCCCAGGTGCGCTCCAGTTGCTCCAGGCGTTCCAGGCGCGTGCTCACCCGACCCCTCTCCCCCGGTCGCTCGTCACTGCAGCCGCGTCACGAGCGGCTCCAGAACGCCTTTCCCGTCGCCGGCTCACTCGAGGCTCTCGAGGTAGGCAAGCAGCGCCTGAAGGTCCGCGGATTCCAGGTACATCGGCGGCATCCGGTTCCCCGGCTTGATGGCCTGCGAGTTCACTATCCAGCCCCCCAGGTTGCCGCGGTTGTTGGCAACGGTGCCGGCGCCCAGGGTCATGCGGCTCGCCAAGTGGGTGAGATCCGGCCCCACCTCGCCGCTGGCGCTTGTTCCCGCTACCGTATGGCAGTTCACGCAGGCGGAGCTCAGGAATACCTCCTGTCCCTTGCGCAGCACCTGTTCGCGCGGCGGCGCCGGCGTCTGCGCGCGCCGGGAGAGCCACTCGCCGAGGCTCTCCTCCGATTCGGCCACCACCAGCAGGCGCATGTTGGCGTGCTGAGCGCCGCAGAACTCCGCGCACTTGGCGCTGTGGATGCCTACCTCGTCGACCTCGATCCACAGGTCGTTGACGGTGCCGGGTATGAGGTCCATCTTCCCCTGCAGCCCGGGTGCCCAGAAGCTGTGGATCACGTCGGCCGACGTCAGGCGCAGCCGTACCGGCCGGCCCGCGGGAACGTGGATCTCGTTGGCGCCGACCACTCCGGAGTCCGGGTAGCGGACCTCCCACCACCACTGGTGACCGATCACCTCGATGGTGACGGCGTCTTCGGCCGGCCGGACCAGGCCGGCGGTGATGCCCAGCGAGTATAGGAGCAACGGCACCAGGATCACGATGGGGATGACGATTCCGCCCAGCACCACGAACGGCCCGTCGCCCAGCGGTGCTCGGCCCCCAGCGGGGCTGCGTGGCCGGAATACGGCAAGCAGCAGCAGGGCGAACACCACCAGGCACACGACCGAGGCCAGCACCAGCATGACCCACCAGAGCGAACTGATCGACCGGGCCGCCGGACCGGCCGGGCTGAGCACCTGCGCCTCGCTCGTGCCTGCGACCAGGCCAACGGCGATAGCGACGAGCGCGGCGAGCGCGGAGTTCAGGTTGCTGCCGGCCGGCCTGGACCGATCGGCCGCGTAGCCGTCTCGCGCCGGCTGGCTCACGGGCTGGCGGGCGGTGTCGACGCGCACCAGCCCGCGGTAGAGCAGCAGGCAGGCCATCGCCAGGTAGAGCGTGCCGGGCGGCACCCACATCAGCAGGCCGGCAAGCTGCTGGTCTCGCAGCGCGGAGAAGCCGGCCGCTTCGGCCACCCGCTGGTAGTGCGGGTACCAGGCGGTGGGCGAGAGGGTGATCATCGCGCCCAGCACGCCGCCCTGAACGGCGGCGATGAACAGTAACAACGGGGCGCCGAACGGGCTGAGCCGCCGTCGGCCGAGCGGCTGGAGCAAGGACCACCAGAACAAGCTGGCGGCCGCGAGCAGGCTGCCGTGCTCGAGCGCGTGAACGGTCGTGCTAGCCAGCGCGGACTGGTACGCGGCAGGCAGATGCCAACCCCACAGCAAGGCAACGAACGAGGCAAGCGCGACGACCGGCCGGCTGAGGGCGTGCCACCCCAGCCGTAGTGGGTGGCAACCTCGCCAGCCGGCCACCAGCCGCCGGCGCAGGCGGATCGGCGGGAGCCACAAAAGCGCCAGCAGCGGCACGCCGGCAACCAGTAGCGGAGCGGCAACCAGCACCAGCAGCAGGTGCTGCGCCATGTGCGCGGAGAACAGCAGTGCCGAGAGCGGCTCGAGCGGGGACGCCAGCGCCACGGCCAGGGCAAGCAGGCCCAAGCTGCCCGCCACCGCCTGGGCGACGCTCACCCCACGACCGACACCGGCAGCGAACCAGGCGCGAGTCACCCCCGCAAGATATAGAACGGTCGTCAACGCCAGCCCCAGCAACAGCGCCGGTTCGAACGGCCAGAGGCCGGCAACCATCACCACTGCCGGCGTCGCGCTCATGACGCCACCTGGCGATTCGGTGCCGGGGCGACCCCGAATCGGTGCTGTGAGCTGGTCATCGTCCCCCCGGATCGCTCGCCGTTGCTGAACCTGGGCATCTGCGATGCCCCGAGTCGAGTCCGGCCGGCCCGCGGCGGGCCCGAGCCGCTGAGTATCGCAGTCCTCACCCAGGTATAGCAGAGGTTCAGCGGCGCCGAAGGTACGTGGCTCTCAATTTTCCGGGAAACGAGCGTGGCGAATGCCGGACGTCATGAGCGCGCCACGGTGGTCGGTGCCTCTCTGCCGTCGGCAGCTATCGGCCTCAGCGCCTCACCGCCCACGGCGGCCCTGCCGCCAGCGCACGGGCGGCCGCCGGACAGCCCTCTCGGTGCGCGCCTGCCAGGTAGCCGGTGCTGACCAGGAACTCGTTGACGATCTCGCCTCCCGTGAACAGGAAGGTCTGCTTGAACAGCTTGGTCCACTCGGCGCGAGTCAGCGGGTGCCTGGTGTCGAGCCAGCCCTTGAACGAGCCGTATTCGCTTCGCAGCGCCAGGATCCGGCGGGCGTTCTCGATGGCGGCGTCGACCTTCTTGCGGTTGCGGATGATGCCCGCGTCGGCCAGCAGCCGCGCCCGGTCCTCCTCGCCGTAAGACGCCACCCGCTCGATATCGAACGAGTGATAGGCGCGCTCGAATCCCTCTCGCTTGCGCAGGATGGTGAGCCAGGAGAGTCCGGCCTGGTTTATCTCCAGCACCAGTCGCTCGAAAAGCCGGTCGTCATCGACCACCGGAAAGCCGTACTCATTATCGTGATAGGGCCCGTGGAAACGATGGCCGGTTGCGATATCGCAGTAGCTGGGAGGCTGGTCCATCGGCCGAGCATAGCGCGCGTTCGAGGCGCCCGGCCATATGCGCGTATCCTGAGTCGATGGCGTTTCGAGTTGCGGTGATAGGTGGCGGGGTGGCGGGTCTGGCTGTGGCGTTCGAGTTGCGTCGCCGTCGACCCGACTGGTCGGTGGTGGTTCTCGAGAAGGAGCAGGCGCCGGGCGGCAAGGTCCGCTCGAGCGCGTGCGACGGCTTCATCTACGACTGGGGGCCCAACGGTTTTCAACCGGCACCACGCACGCTCGAGCTGGTGGAGCAGCTGGGGCTGACCGCGAGCCTGGTGCCGGCCTCGGATAACGCCCGTTTCCGCTACCTGTTTCGCGACGGTGGGCTGCGTCGGGTGCCGGCGAAACCGCAGGAGTTCCTCACCAGCGAGCTGCTCTCCCCCGCCGGCAAGCTTCGCGCAGCTCTCGAGCCGTTGCTGGCGCGGCGATCCGCTCGAGCAGCCCACCTCGAAGAGTCGGTTCACGACTTCGTGGCACGTCACTTCGGTCGGGAAGCGGCCACCGTCCTGGCCGGCCCGCTGGTCCTCGGGGTGACTGCGGGCGATGCCCGCAAGCTCAGCGTCGACTCGCTGTTCCCGGGACTGCGCCGGCTGGAAACGGAGCACGCCAGCCTGCTCCAGGGCATGGCCGCGTCGCGGGGGCGGCGCCCGGCCGGCCCGGCTCTCTACAGTTTCCCGGGCGGAATGGGAACCCTGACGACCGTCCTGGCCGAGCGGTTGGGCGGCGCGGTGCGCTATGGCGCCGGGGTCGAGCGCCTCGGCAAGCCGCCAGACGGCGGTTTCGAGCTGTTCCTGGCGGGCGGTGAACGACTGTTGGCCGAGCGGGTAGTCATGGCCGCGCCGGCCTATGCTGCGGCTTCGCTGCTGCAGCCGCTGTCGCCGGCCGCCGCGGCTTCGCTGGCGGAAATACCGTATGCCGACGTCAGCATGTTGGCGTTCGGTTTCCCGCGTATAGACGTTCCGCATCCCCTGGATGGGTTCGGTTTCCTGGTGCCCAGAGGTGAGCTGGTGCGCAGCCTGGGCGTTCTCTGGACCTCGGCGCTCTTCGGCGACCGCTCGCCGGAGCGAACGGTTCTGTTGCGCGTGATCGCCGGTGGGACGCTCGACCCCGGCTTCGCCGACCTGAGCGACGAGGCGGCCATCGTTCAGGTGCGGCGCGACCTGCGGGTGACTATGGGGATCACCGCCGAGCCGCTTCTGGCGCGCAGGGTCCGGTTGGCGCGGGCGATTCCGCAGTACGAGCTCGGCCACGCCGGGCGAGTTGCCCGGGCGATGACGGCGGTTCGAGAACTGGGCGCCGTGGTGCTCGCCGGCAACGCTTACAGTGGCGTAGCTGTGAACGATTGCGTGCGTGACGCCGACCGAGTGGCGAACGAGATCCTGGGAGAGGACGCGGATGGCGGCTCCTCGCTCTCCTGAGCCCACTCTCCGATGAAGCCGTTCAGCATCATCCTGCAGAACCTGGCAGTGCTGGCCGTGTTCGTGCTGGCCCTCGTCGGCTACGGCTTGTGGCGTTCGGACGCGCGGCTGGTCGACCGCGACCTGCCCGTGCACTATCCGGAGGCGCCCGCGCGCGGCGCACTGGGCGAAGTGGTGGAGTCCGCTGGCGTCACCGTCACCGTACTGTCGGCCGAGCGGCGGCGCTCCAGCGAGGGAACCGGCGGCCTGGTTCTCAGCAGTCGGGCAAAGATCGACGACCTGACCGACTTCGTCACGGTGACAGTGGCCGTAAGCAACGGTTCCGATGAGCCGGTCTCGCTCGACTATTACGGAACCGGTCAGCGTGCCGACGTGCTGCTGGGAGCTCGCAAGCCCGCCCCGCGCGCGGCGCTGCCGCTACTGCCCAACGACGTGAGGCGCATGGGGGCGGCGGAGCCGCTGCCGGCGCGTGTCCTGGAGCCGGGCGAGAGCGTGTCGGGGAGCCTGGTCTACCCCGTCAACCGCCAGGCGAGCGAGCTGGCGCTGGCCATACTGCCCGCCAGATCCCTGACCGCAACCGGTCACACGCTGCCGTCCTTCGAGATCGACCTGGAGCCGCCGTCCCGTTGAGTTGTCACCTTGAGTTGACGCCGTGGTTCCCGGGGATGCCGGGGCTTGGCGCATCCGTGCTAGAATCGTAATTTGCCGCTTTGAGCGGCGAGCCTACGCTGGAGAGAGCGGTAACCTCTCGTTTTCGGCACGGGTGGACCGTCCGGGTCCGGAGCGCATGGGAATCGTGTGAACGATCCCCTCGGTGCTGCCCCGGCTTCGCGCCGCCCACACCGCCCGGCGGGAGCCGCTACCAGCCTCGAAAAGGAGGTGACACATGCCGAATACCGGTCAATACGATCTGAACCTGATCCTCGACCCGAACCTCAGCGAACAGCAGCTGCAGACGGAGAAAGAAGCCGTAGCCACGCAGATCGAGCGCGCCACGGGCGAGATCGTCGAGGTAGACGAGTGGGGTTCTCGCCGGCTTTCGTATCCGATACGCAAGCTGAACGAAGGCTACTACATAATCTATCGCCTAAACCTGCCGGGCGATAAGCCCAAGGTGATCGAAGCGGCCCTGCGCCAACGTGATAACGTCATGCGTGTGCTGGTCGTGAAGGACCGTCCGGAGTGGAGGACAAGAAAGCCCGCCGCTCCTCAGGAAGCACAAGCCACCGATTGAGACCAGCAAAGAGTCGACCGCGTCGTAACGGCGTAGGAGATGATCATGGCACGAGGACTGAATTACATCTTCCTGGCGGGTACCCTGACCCAGGCTCCGGAGCTGCGCTATACGCCCAGTGGTCTGGCCATTCTCGAGTTGAATCTCGGGGGCAACGACCACGTGATCGGCGATGACGATCAGCAGCGCGAGTTGGCTTGGTACCACCGGGTAACGGTCTTCGGGGCGCAGGCGGAGTCGCTGGCCACCCAGCTCGAGGAGGGCACCCCGGTGTTCGCCGAAGGCAGGCTCGACTATCGCTCGTGGGAGAGTCAGGACGGCCAGCGCCGCAGTGCGTTGGACGTCAAGGCGACCCGGGTCGAAGTCATCGGCTTCGGCGTGCGGACCGCCGGCTCTAACCCAGAGAGCGCTACGGTGACCGACGCCAAGGGGCAGCACCGTCTTCGCAACGCCCTCAACGAAGTCATGATCATCGGCAACCTGACCCGTGACGCCGAACTGCGCTACACCCCTTCAGGAAGCGCCGTAACGCGCTTCAGCGTGGCGGTCAACGACCGCTTTCGCGACCGCAGCGGCGCCGATCAGGAGCGCACCCACTTCGTGGAAGTGAACGTGTGGCGCAGCTTGGCCGAGGCGTGCGGCGAGCTGGCCAAGGGAGACGCGGTGTTCGTCACCGGTCGCCTGGTAAAGGATTCCTGGACGGACAAAGATGGTAACAGCAGAATTACGACGCGCATCGAAGGGTCGCGCGTCGAGTTCCTGACACGCGGTCCCGGCGTTGGTGGAGCCGGAACCCGCCCGGAGCCAGTGGCTTCGCGCGCCCAGGCGAGTCAGCTAGATATCGACGAAGAATTTCCACCGGAAGAGGATCTACCCTTCTAAATGGCTAGAGAGAGCAGAGGAAAAGACTCACGCGCCAAGGCACGTGACAAGCGGGGAGGGGGCCGTAGAGGCCGTCGACCCAAGGTTTGCCAGTTCTGCACCGGCGACCTCGAAATCACCGCATATCACGACAGCAGGATGCTGCGGCGCTACATCAGCGACACCGCCAAGATTCTGCCTCGTCGCCGCACCGGCACGTGCGCCAAACACCAGCGTAGGCTCGCTACCACTATCAAACGTGCCCGCATGCTCGCGATAATTCCAATCACGGAGAAGTTGGTCCGCCGATGAACGTCATCCTGCTCGAGCCGGTCGACAAGGTGGGCGACGCGGGCGAGATGGTGAACGTGCGGCCGGGTCACGCCCGTAACTTCCTGATCCCGCAAGGACTGGCTCTGCCGGCAACCGCATCGAATCGGGCGGAGCTGCAGGCCCGTCTGGCGCAGCGGGCCCGTCAGCTGTCCGCGCGCAAGGGTGATGCCGAGCGGCTGAAGGAGATGCTTGCCGAAGCCGTAATCGAGATCAGGGTGAGAGCCGGGGAAGAGCGAATCTACGGTTCGGTCGGCAATCGAGACATCGCCGAAGCGGTCAACACCGCATACGACGTCGACATCGATCGTCGCAAGATCGACCTTTCCGACCCGATCAAGACGCTGGGCGAATACGCGGTGCCTTACCGGCCCCATCCCGAGGTGCAGATCGACCTGCAGGTGAGGGTCGTAGCCGAGGACTGAACCGATACTCAACTGCGGTTCCCTCGCGGAACCGGCCAGATGCGGGCGACCCCGGTGTATCGGGGTCGCCCGCATGCCGTTCATGGTTCCTTATGCGCTATCGCACGCTGTCTTGGCGCGCTGAATAAGCGCACCGACCTCGCGCGCTCACCTCGCGCACTGAATTAGCGCACCGAATTAGCGCAACGACTTCACGCGCCGAACTCGCGCACTTTCGTTTTAGCACTGCCCGGTCCGCCCGGGCCGGTCGTTCGAAAGGCGTGCTAGCTGCTCATCCGTTCCACCCTAATCAGGTTGGTGGTTCCGCGCATACCGAACGGAACTCCGGCCGTAATTACGAATCTGCTGTCCGTCAGCGCCAGCCCGAGATCGACGATCGCCTTGTTCGCCACCGTGACCATTTCGTCCGTCGAGTGGATCTCTTCGCTGCGGTGCGGGATCACCCCCCACACCACGCTCAGCTGCCGAAACGAGCGCCGGCTCGGGGTGATTGCCAGGATCGGCGCGGCGGGGCGGTTGCGCGACACCCGTTGAGCGGTTGTACCCGACGAGGTGAAGGTGACTATCAGGTTGGCGCTCAGGTTGTAGGCCATCTGGCAGGCGCCCAGCGACACGGCGTCGGCGGTGGTTTCAGTTGGTGTCGGATAGTGCTCGCGCATGTCGGCCTGGTAGCTGTCGTCGGCCTCTACCGACCGTGCTATCCGGTCCATCATCCGCACGGCTTCGAGCGGGTAGGAACCGACTGCGGTTTCTGCCGACAGCATGATGGCGTCCGTGCCGTCGTAGATAGCGTTGGCCACGTCGCTGGCTTCTGCCCTTGTTGGCGTGGGGTTCTGGATCATCGACTCGAGCATCTGGGTTGCCGTGATGACCGGTTTTCCCGCCTCGACGCAGGCGCGGATCAGCCGCTTCTGGATCATCGGCACTCGTTCGGGCGGCATCTCCACACCCAGATCGCCGCGTGCCACCATCACGCCGTCCACTTCGCTCAGGATCTCGTCGAAACGCTGCACCGCGCCGGGCTTTTCGATCTTGGCCATCAGCTTGGCGCTGGAGCCGGCGCGTGCCAGATAGTGCCGCGCCAGCAACAGATCGTCACGCGAGCGAACGAAGCTGATCGCCACCCAATCGACATCGAGCTCGGCGCCGAACAGCAGGTCCTCGACGTCCTTGTCGGTGAGCGCGGGAATGCTCAGGTCGGCCCCCGGAATGTTGATCCCCTTGTTGTTGGAGAGTACGCCACCCAGGATCACCTCGGTCTCGATGACCTGGCCCTTGAGCCTGGTCACCTGGACCGCCAGCCGGCCGTCGTCCAGTAGCAGCGTGTCGCCCAGTTTCACGTCGGTGCACAGGCCGGTGTAGGTTACTCCCACCCTGCTCTTGTCGCCGGGAGAGTCGTCGTCGCAAGTGAGCTTGAAGGGCTTGCCGACTTCCAGCAGTACCCGCCCCTCGGCAAAGGTGCCGGTGCGTATCTTCGGTCCCTGGAGGTCCTGCAGCACCCCCACCGAGATCCCCAGGCGCTCGCTTTCCCGGCGAATCATCTCGATGTTGTCCTTGTGCATCTCGCGGCCGCCGTGTGAAAAGTTGAGGCGGAATACGTTCACTCCGGCCTCCATCAGAGCGACGATCACCTCCTCACTGCTCGACGCCGGACCCAGGGTGGCAACGATCTTCGTGCGGCGCCCACTCATCCGCGAAACGCTCCTCTTCCCAGGAAACGCCCGGCCGCGCCGAGTTCGTTCTCTATCATCAGCAGACGGTTGTATTTCGCCAGCCGGTCACTGCGACTGGCCGAACCGGTCTTGATCTGCCCGGCATTGACTGCCACCGCCAGGTCGGCGATGAAGGAGTCCTCGGTCTCGCCCGAGCGATGACTGATCATCGTCCGGTAGCCGTGGGCCTTTGCCAATTCGATGGCGTCCATCGCCTCGGTCAGGGTGCCGATTTGATTGACCTTAACCAGAATCGCGTTGCCCACCCCGGCGTCTATACCCCGCTGCAACCGGGACACGTTCGTTACGAACAGGTCGTCGCCCACCAGTTGAGTGCTCGCTCCGAGCCGTTCGGTAAGCCGCTTCCAGCCGCTCCAGTCATCTTCAGCCAGTGCGTCCTCGATGGAGATTATCGGGTAGCGGTCGACCCAGTCGGCCCAGTAATCGATCATCTCATCCGGCGTCAGAGTGACCTCCTCCGCTTCCAGCCGGTAACGGCCGTCGTCACAAAACTCGGTCGAGGCGGGATCGAGGCCGATGGCGATCTGCTCACCTGGAGCGTAGCCTGCCTTCTCGATCGCCTCCAGGATCACCTCGATCGCCTCCTGGTTGCTCCTGAGGTTCGGAGCGAAGCCGCCCTCGTCTCCGACATTGGTATCGTAGCCGCGCCGGGAAAGCACCTTCTTCAGGTGATGGAACGTCTCGACACCGGCGCGCAACGCCTCACCGAACTTATCGAATCCAATGGGAGCCAGCATGAACTCCTGCATGTCTACCCGATTGTCGGCGTGCTGTCCCCCGTTGATCACGTTCATCATCGGTACCGGAAGCGTCCTGGCGGAAGGTCCGCCCAGGTAACGGTAGAGCGGCACGTCGAGACTGGCAGCAACCGCCCTGGCCGCGGCCAGGGACACAGCGAGGATCGCGTTGGCACCCAACCGTGCCTTGTTGGGGGTGCCGTCCAGTTCGATCATCAGCCGGTCCAGCTCAGCCTGGTCGAACGCATCCAGGTCGATCAGCTCGGGGGCGATGATGTCATTGACGTTTTCGACCGCCTTGGTGACTCCCTTTCCCAGGAAGCGCTTGCCTGCGTCACGCAACTCGACCGCTTCGTGGGCCCCGGTAGACGCGCCGGAAGGTACCAACGCCGTTCCCTCTGCGCCGCTCTCCAGGCGAACCACCGCACCGACGGTGGGGTTACCCCTCGAATCGAGCAGTTCCAGGGCGCGTATACCTTCGATGCGAGTCATGACTGTCCTCCTGAGGACACAGGCGGCAATCCCATGGGCGGCGTGTGCGTGCCCGCCGGAGATCTATCCTGTACGGAGCGGGACTACCATCGCCAGGTAACCCGGATGAGCCGGGTCTACCATCACGCTCGGGGCGGTCTCTCGAGATAGCGAGATGCAGACCTGGCCCGAAAGCGGCGACAGCGCGTCGACCAGATACTTTGCGTTGAATGCGACCGCGATCTCGTGGTCGCTTCCTTCCTGAAGCCCGGATACCGCCTCTTGCGAGCGACCGAACGCCCCCTCGGCGGTAATCTGCATCACCCCGTCCTTGACGAACATGTCGATCCTGTTGTTGGTGGTCCGGTCGGCCATCAGCGCCACCCGCGAGACAGCTTCCGAAAGCTGCCGGGCGTCGGTGGACACCGTCACCGGAAACGATGACGGGATCACCCTCTCGTAGTCGGGGAACGAGCCGTCCATCAGTTTCAGATTGAGTCGCACCGACAAGCTGGCCAGCATGACCTGCCCCTCGCCCACCGCCAGCTTCACCGGGCCCTCGTC
This sequence comes from Trueperaceae bacterium, assembly GCA_040905465.1. Taxonomy (GTDB): domain Bacteria; phylum Deinococcota; class Deinococci; order Deinococcales; family Trueperaceae; genus DASVCN01. The sequence continues at coordinate 289,168 of JBBDRK010000049.1, forward strand.
CAGTATCCGCACAAGCTCTTCGACACTTCGCGCCGGCAGTACCAGGTTCGCGTCCAACCCACTGGTGCTGCTGAGGTGATAGTAGGCGAGCCGAAATCCGTCACTGGCGACGGCTCTCGTGCGGCCATCACCGAGCTCGAGCTTCACACCCCGAAAGATCGCCTGATAGTCGGCTGTTGCGGCCGCGTAACGCACGTGTCCCAGGGCAGCCGCGAGTTCCTCCGCGGCAAGCTCGCCGGAGTACTCGGAGCTGAATGTAAGTGCCGGAGCCTGAGCCGCATCGACCAGTTGCAGCCGGGTCGAATAGGAGCCGGAGACTATCTCCATCTCCTTCTCGTCCAGGCTGAGCTCGACCTGATCCCCGGGAAGGGCACGTACCACCTGGCCGAAAACCTGAGCCGGCACAGCGACGAGGCCGTCGCCGGACACGTCGGCGTTCACTCTCGCCTCTATGTCGATATCCATGTTGGAGCCGCTGAAGATCAGCGCATTGTCCGCCATCTCGATGCGGACGAGGCTGAGCCCCGGATTGGAGGAGCGTGCCGGCACAATTCGCTCGACGTGTCCCAGCACGTCGGCGAGTTGGTTTTTAGATACGTGGACCTTCATCAAGTCACTCCTGCGGCACTGCCCTGCCGTGCCGCCAAGAGCATAACCTCTGGGCAAGGGTGATGTCTCGCCCTCTCGGCTCGTGCCCACCCCAGCTGAGTGAAAGGTATCTCCTCCCGGGGTGTCCGGGTTCGGTTCGCGTGGCGATCAGTCAAAGGCAGCGGGGGTGAGAATGTAAGTCGATCAGAGGGGGAAAGGGAGTAATAGTAGGCGCTGTGGAAACTGTGGAAAAGCGGGTTCGAGCCTGTAACCGACGGAAATCCGGGTGGGGAGAACGCTGTGGATAACACGGCGTCGACTGTGGAGAAGATCCGAAGTTTTCCACACCGATTCACAAGCCCGGAGAGCCGCTGTTCTCCACAGCCCGGTCCACAAGTTTTCCACACCTTGTAGGCAAGGTTATCCACAGCCGTCCCGTCGAGGCAGTTTTCGCCGCCACGACATGGGCCAGTTGACGACATGGGCAAATGGAAGGCTACCGGCCGGCGGGGTGGCTTCCGGGTATCGCTGAGGCCTCGCCTGTACAGCGGCGGGGT
>JBBDRK010000049.1:290412-311673 GCA_040905465.1 Trueperaceae bacterium
GGTACCTGGCGGCATCCTGATTCGTGGGTCCTGGGCCCTACGCGTGGGTGCGGGGCCCGTAGTTGCTGCGACGGTCGGCCGGCGCCCGGTTACGGCTCAGGAGAGCTCGCCGCGGATCGCCTTTATTCGCTGTCCCAGCTCGCCGTTGCCGTCGAGGCGCTCGTTGACCTTCTGAACCGCGTACATCACCGTCGAGTGGTCGCGTCCCGAAAAGAACTGGCCGATCTCCGGGTAGGAGTGTGAGGTCAGCTCCCGGATCAGGTACATGGCCACCTGTCGGGGCGCCACCAGCTCCTGGCGGCGGCCTTTCGATTTGATGTCGGTCGGGTCGACTTCGTACTGCCGAGCCGTGGCCCGCAGGATGTCGTCCATGGTCAGACTGAGGTCGCCCGGCGTGAACACGTCGGACAGTGCCTGTGCAGCCGTCTGTCTGTCCAATGCGGTGTTGTTCATGCTGGCATAGACGATTACCCGGACCAGGGCTCCCTCGAGCTCGCGGATGTTGGATGTCACCTGCCGGGCGATGAAGTCGGAGACCTCGTTTGGGATGTTCACGCCGCGGTATTCAGCGTTCATATTGAGAATGGCGATGCGGGTCTCGAGCTCCGGCGGCTGGATGTCGGTGATCAGGCCCCACTCGAAGCGGCTTCGCAGGCGATTCTCGAGCGTTGGGATGTCTTTTGGCGGTCGGTCTGATGACAGGATGATCTGTTTGCCAGACTCGTAGAGGGCGTTGAAGGTGTGAAAGAACTCCTCCTGGGTGCGCTCTTTACCGGCGATGAACTGGACGTCGTCGACCAGCAGCAGATCGATGGACCGGTAGCGGTCGCGGAACGATGTCATGCGATCCTCGCGTATCGCACTGATCAGCTCGTTGGTGAACGTTTCGGTAGTCACGTACTCTACCTGGAGGTTGGTGAACCGTTCGGCTACCGAGTGACCTACAGCGTGCATGATGTGCGTCTTTCCCAGGCCCGCCTGTCCATAGAGGAAGAGCGGGTTGTATGCGCGACCGGGCGCTTCTGCAACGGCCAGCGCCGCCGCATGTGCGAGATTGTTGTTGGGGCCCACCACGAAGTTGCTGAAGACGTACTTGGGGTTGAGGAATGGCTTGGGCGCCTTCGGCGCGCGCGGCTCTTCCCCGTTCCTGCCGTCGGCCGGTCCGCCATCGGGCGCGAACATACCCTGCTGCTCGCCGGCCTGGAACGGGACCACCTGGAAACCGACCCGTGGTGAGCTCGCCCCGAGGTCGCGCAGCGCCTGCTCGAGAACCGGTCCGTAATGGTTCTTCAGCCAGTCTCGGGCGAACGAGTGGGGGACCCCTATCATGAAAGTGCCCTCCTCGATGCCGAGAGGTTTCACCTGTTTGAACCAGGTCCGGAACTCCACATCGGGAATCTGATCCTGGACGAAGTCGAGGATGTCTTCCCAAATGGCATTTTCGCGAGTCACTGCGGGTGGAGTCCTCTCCATATAGCAACGGGCAGTTTAACAGACTCGGAGAGGGTCGCGGCAGCGAATCGGCTTGCTTCCGAGGTCTCGCTCGGGAACGCGGATTGCACCGGTTTCCGGCGCCGCGGGCTATACTGTCTGGCTACCCGACGTGCTGTCTGGTGTCCCGTGATCGGCGGCAAGGTCGCGCGGGCCACTGATCGGCAAACCGTCGTGGTGACCAGAAGGTGCACGCGGGCAGCTGAGCTGCCGGCAAATGGGGATACCGTCGGGGGGTATGGAGAGCGAGTTATGAGATTCGACGCGATCATTGTTGGAGGAGGTCACGCCGGCATCGAGGCTGCCCACGCTGTGGCCCGGCTCGGCGGCAACGTCGCGCTGGTGCTGCCCAACCCCGATCGTATCGGGTTGATGCCCTGTAATCCTGCTATCGGCGGGCCGGGCAAGTCGCAACTCGTGTTCGAGCTCACCGCCCTAGGTGGCGTAATGGGGGCTCTAGCCGACTCTACCGCCATCCATGCCCGCACCCTCAATTCCAGCAAGGGGCCGGCTGTGCAGTCTTTGCGAGTGCAGAACGAGCGCGACGGGTATGCCGCCGCCGCTCGCGAGTTGGTTGAAGCGACCTCCGGAATCGAGATCGTCCGGGGCGAGGTGGCGGCCCTCGAGGTCGAGTCTGGTGAGGTTGTTGGCTGTTCGCTGGCCGATGGCCGGCGGCTGGATGCGCGCAGCGTCGTGCTCTGCACCGGCACGTTTCTGGCCGGGGTGGTCTGGTACGGCAAGTTGCAGCGGGAGGCGGGTCGCCAGGGCGAAGCGCCGGCCCGTTACCTTTCGCAAAGCCTGCGCGAGACGGGTCACCGGTTGCTGCGATTCAAGACCGGCACGCCGCCACGGATACGGGCCGATTCGGTCGACTTCGGCGTTCTCGAGGAGGTCCCGGCCGACCGGCCGGCCAACTCTTTCACCGGACGACCAGGCCCACGGGCAACCGACTGCCCTACCTGGCTCACGCATACGACGCCTGCCACCCATGCGCTCATAGAGGAGAACCTGACGGAGTCGGCGATGTACTCCGGTGAGATCGAGGGCCGGGGTCCGCGCTACTGCCCGTCTATCGAGGACAAGGTCGTACGCTTCGCCGGCAAGGACCGGCACCTCCTGTTCGTGGAGCCGGACGGAGTGGAGACCAGCGAGGTGTATCTGCAGGGGTTCTCCAGCTCGATGCCCCCCATTCTTCAGGACGACATGATCCGGACGCTCCCCGGATTCGAGAGCGCGGTGATCCAGCGCTACGCCTACGCCGTTGAGTACGACGCCCTCGACCCCACCCAACTGGACGTCACGCTAATGTCGAAGCGCCTGCCGGGTCTGTTCAGCGCCGGTCAGATCAACGGCACCAGTGGCTACGAGGAAGCGGCGGCCCAGGGGCTCGTTGCCGGGGTGAACGCTGCGCGCAGGGCGTTCGGCCAAGGTCCGGTAACGGTAAGGCGCGATCAGGGTTACCTGGGGGTGCTGCTAGACGACCTGGTTCGCTGGGGAATCGACGAGCCGTACCGCATGCTCACCTCCAGGAACGAGTATCGACTGCTCCACCGTCAGGACAACGCGGCGGAACGGCTGCTGCCGCTGGGCCACGAGTGGGGCATGGTGGACGACGAGGCGCTCGCGTCTTTGCGGCAGAGTGAGGCGCGGGTTCGAAGTGAACTCGAGCGGCTGGCCCGCACCCGGGTAGCAGGCGAGCCGGCGAGCAAGGCCCTGTCGCGGCCGGGGACCGGTTATCGGGATGTCGTCGAACTGGTAGGCGGCGCGACTCCACCGTTGCAGCCAAAGGAGGCCGAAAAGGTCGCGATCCTGGTGAAGTACGCCTCCTATATCGAGCGGAGCCGTAAGGAGTTGGACGCCCGGCGCGAGTACGAGGAGCTGGCCCTCGACGCGGTCGATTTTCGCGTGGTGTCCAGCCTGTCGAACGAGGGCCGCGAGGTGCTCGAGCGCGCGCGGCCGGCCACCCTGGGTGCAGCGCAGCGCGTACGCGGCGTGCGCGATAGCGACGTCACTGCGTTGCTTGTACACGTAAAGCGGCGCAATGTTTCACGTGAAACAATCAGCGGCTGAGGGCCTGACCGAATATCGAGAGTTGGTCGAGCGCTACCACACGACCCTCGACCTCGTTTCGGATCGAGCGCTGGCATCTTTTAGCACCCTGATCGAAGAGGCCGAGCGCTACGCGGACCTGGTCGCCTCACTCTCCCCCGCTGCCGACTCGATACTCGACCTCGGCTCCGGTGTCGGCCTTCCAGGTATCCCGCTGGCACTGGCACTCCCGGCCAGCCGGGTCGTGTTGGTGGAGCGCCGGCGCCGGCGTGCCTCGTTCCTGCGGATCGTGGCGTCGCAACTGTCGCTTGGGAACGTAACGGTGGTGCATGACGACGTGCGCTCGATTCACGGGCCGTGTGTGGACGTGATTACCGCGCAGGCGGTGGGGAGCTTGCGAGAGGTATACCGACTTTCGCGGCATCTGACCGGTGAGAGCGTGTGGCTGGTGAGCAGGAAGGGTCCCCGGTGGGTGGCCGAGTTGGCGGAGTTGGAGGCCGAGCTCGGCGCTAGTGCGACCGAGGTGCGCGAGGAGGCGCTCCCACCCCATGGTACGCTCGTGGCAGTTTTGTTGCCGGGAGGCTCCGCTTGCCCACCATCGGGGTGATCAATCAGAAGGGGGGCGTCGGCAAGACCACTACGGCCGTCAACCTCGCGGCCGCTCTAGCCGAACAGCGCCGTATTCTGCTGGTCGACCTGGACCCGCAGGCGAACGCCAGTTCCGGCCTGGGCATCGAATCTCCGACGCACACAATTTACGACGTCCTGGTGGGCCGCGTGGCCGCACGGCAGGCGGTAGTGAGTTGCGGGCAGGCGAACCTCTCGGTGATCCCCGCCTCTGCCGACCTGGCGGGCGCCGCCGTCGAGTTCGATGCCTCCACCGAGAACATGCAGCTCCTGGCTCGCACACTCATGGGAGTGCGGCCGAATTACGACTTCATCGTTATCGACGCGCCACCTTCGATGGGGTCCCTTACGCTCAACTCGCTCGCTGCCGCGGATCTGCTGATAGTTCCATTGCAGACGGAGTATTACGCCCTGGAGGGGATCGCGGGGATGTTGGACACCGTGAGCCGTGTGCAAGGCGGCCTCAACCGCAACCTCAGCATCCTCGGGATCCTCCTGACCATGTTCGACAGCCGAACGAAGCTCTCGCAGCAGGTCGAGGAGAACGTGAGGGCGCACCTCGGGGATCAGGTTTTCGGCACCGTGATTCCCCGGAGTATTCGGCTCGCCGAGGCGCCGTCCTACGGACTGCCGATCTTCGATTACGCGCCGGGATCGAGTGGGGCGGAAGCATATCGCAAGCTTGCCCAGGAGGTGTTGCAGCGTGTCAGCCAAGCCTAGAGGTCTCGGTCGCGGACTCGATGCCCTGTTGCCCAAGGCCGAACGAGGGCCGCAGTCGATGGAGATCGACATGTTGCATCCGGCTCCCGGCCAACCGCGCAAGCGGTTCGACCCGGCGGCGATCGCGGAGTTGACCGCGTCGATCGCGGAAAAGGGCGTGTTGCAGCCGTTGCTGGTGAGGCCACGCGAAGAGGGATTCGAAATCGTGGCGGGGGAGAGGCGCTATCGGGCGGCCAAGGAGGCCGGGCTGAGCCACGTCCCGGTCGTCGTGCGAGAGCTGAGCGACCAGGAATCGTTGGAGATCGCGATCGTCGAGAATCTCCAACGCGAGAACCTGAATCCGGTAGAGGAGGCGCGAGCGTTTCGCCAGCTGCTGGAGTTCGGTGCGAGCCAGGAGGACGTCGCCAGGGCCGTCGGGAAGAGCCGCAGTGCGGTCGCCAACTCGCTACGCCTGCTTTCCTTGCCCGAGCGGGCGCTGCAGGCGCTCGAAGAGGGCGAGATAAGCGCCGGGCACGCCAGGGCCGTTCTGGCGCAACCGGACGAGGACCGTGACTGGGCGCTCGGCCGGATCATCGACGGCGGGCTCACGGTGAGACAGGCCGAAGGCCTCAAGCGTGTCGCGCCGGCGAGTCGCAACGTCTCCGACGGGCGCTATCGGCAGTTGGAAGACGAGTTGACGCGCCATGCCGGTACTCGGGTCAAGGTAACCGGGGGCAAGCGTGGGCGGATAGAGCTTCATTTTCACTCCGATGACGAGCTGCAGCGACTGCTCGAGCTCCTCGGGTATGAGGCGTGAGCGTCCGGCACAGATAGCAGAAGGTGTGCCGACGATCCGCAAGTGTAGTGCCGCAGCGATTCACAGGTTGTCTCGTGGTCTTGCGTTTCACGTGAAACAGGGGGAGCGGTGGGGCTGCCAGCGAGGTGGCCAATGGGACGGCCGGGCGCGCGGCCGGCGGCGCACCGGGCGGCGCACCCGACAGTGCCACCCGACTGCGCACCGGGCTGATCATCTCGTGGGGCGGCCCGATTGGCCCATTACGGCGAGTGTTACGATGCAGCCGAGCATCGATGAGGATCTTTCTGGTTCGAGGGGCGGCTGCAAGAGGCGGTGACGGCAGGAGCGCCAGCACACTAGGTGCGAAAACAGGTGCCGGCACGTCGGAGGAGATCGATGAAAGACCCAGTTCGTGTAGCAGTTACGGGAGCGGCGGGACAAATCGGATACGCCTTGCTGTTCAGGATCGCGTCAGGAGACATGCTGGGTAAGGATCAGCCGGTCGTCCTGCAGTTGTTGGAGATAACCCCGGCTCTGAAGGCCCTGGAAGGCGTGGTCATGGAGTTGAATGACGCCGCCTTTCCGCTCCTGCACGGGATCTCGACCAGTGACGACGCGACGGTGGCGTTCAACGGCGCGGAAGTCGCGATGCTCGTTGGCTCCCGGCCGCGGGGCCCGGGCATGGAGCGGAAAGACCTGCTGGAAGCGAACGGCAAGATCTTCACCGGCCAGGGCAAGGCGCTGAACGATCACGCGTCGCGTGATGTGAAGGTGCTGGTAGTGGGTAATCCCGCAAATACGAATGCGCTGATCGCCATGCGCAGCGCGCCCGACCTGGCGCCTGAGCAATTTTCGGCGATGACGCGGCTCGACCACAATCGGGCGCTCAGTCAGTTGGCCCAGGAAACCGGAGCCAGAGTGGCTGACGTAAAACGTATTACGATCTGGGGGAATCATTCCAGCACGCAGGTGCCGGATATCGGTGAAGCGACGGTAGCGGGAAAGCCGGCGGTAGAGTTGGTATCGCAGGAGTGGGTGCGCGAGAGCTTCATACCGCGGGTGCAGAAACGCGGGGCGGAGATCATTGAGGCGCGCGGTGCGTCCAGCGCAGCCTCGGCAGCGGCCGCCGCGGTGGACCACGTCCGGAGCTGGGTGAGCGGGACGCCCGAAGGCGACTGGGTGAGCATGGCCGTTCCCAGCCGTGGCGAATACGGCGTGGCAGAGGGAATCGTCTACTCCTTTCCGGTGAAGATCGCGAACGGGCGGCCCGAAATCGTTGAAGGAGTGCAGCCGAGCGAAGACGTCAGGGCACGAATGAAGATCAGTGAGGCCGAACTGCTGGAGGAGCGCGTGGCGGTATCCGGCCTGCTATGAGCGCGGGCTTCGATCCGGCCGTCGGCCCGGCCGCGACTTTTCGAAGATGGGCTGGTTCCGCCGCAGCCGCCGTGCCCGATACGGTTTCGCGTCGCTGCACGAGTGCCGCGCAGCGACGCTCCACTCGTTGCTCTCCTAACGGTACTCGTGTCGGGCAGGACCACCATTTTGGCGGCGCCGTGATAGAATCCAGACGATGTCGGAAGATGAAAAAGCGTGTCCAGTACACGCAGCGATCGATCTCCTGCAGACAAAGTGGACCCTCCACGTCATCAGGAGCCTGCTCGCTGGCCCTGCCGGGTTCAACGAGCTGAGCCGCGCCTCTGGCGGTTGTAATCCGACCACCCTGGCACAACGCTTGGAACATCTCTGCCGGCTCGGTCTCGTCGAGAAGACCGTGATCTCGTCGCTACCTCCCAAAACCAGTTATGCGCTCACTCCCGAGGGAGCGAGGCTCGAGCAGGTGATCGGGGCGATCGAGGGTTGGGCGCGTGAGCGCGACGCACCCGTCCCATTGGCGCAACCCGGCAGCGCCTAGGCTGGCCGTGGCCGGGCCGGTTTGGCCTTGATAGGGCAGTACCGAACCGCCGCCTTGCCGAGACCACGCTGCAGCCTGTACCGGACGACGATCCTTGAATCGGAACTGAAGTCGGAAGGATTCCGACCTGGCGACGTTACATGCTACACTGACGCTAGTCACGTCGGGATTTCGAGTCGATGCATATGGCGAATACAGGTGGCATGAGCAATACCGAGCGAACCGAAAACATCCGTGCCCTGTTGCGCCGCCACGGCCTCCGGTACAGCAGGCCGCGCGAGGCGATCATGGAGTTGTTCCGCGACGGAAGCACTCACGTGAGCGCCGAGAGCCTGCATGTGTCGCTCAAGCACCGAGGTGAAGACGTCAGCTTGTCGACCGTCTACCTGAACCTCAACGTACTGCGCGACGCGGGACTGGTGCAGGAGTTCAGGGGCGTGGGAGGCGAGTCGCTTTACGATCACAACGTCATGCCGCATTACCATCTGATCTGCCGCGAAACCGGTGAGGTGGTCGACGTGCCCGCGATAGAGATCGACGGCGTTCCGCTGGGGCGCTTCCTCAAGGACCGGGTCGAGCGGGAGACGGGCTGGACCATCGACGAACCGAAGTTCGACCTGCGGGGAGTTTCGCCTTATGCTCGGAGCGAAGCCGTGGAAGAAGACCGCTAGGGTGCGTACGTCGTATCGCTCCGTGGCCGGCTCTACGCCGACTCGCTCCGCGGGACGCTGAGCCGATGGAGATTCGCGAGTTGACCGACCTCGCCGAACTGAGATCGTGTGAGCAGATTCAGCGAGTCGTCTGGCACCCCAGCGAGGCGGAAGTGGTGGGCCTGGGCCAGTTCCGCGCGGCCCAGCACGCCGGCGGGCTGGTCGCGGGCGCTTGGCGCGACGGGGAGCTCATCGGCTTCTGCTACGGTTTCCCCGCCTACCGAAACGACGCCCACCCGCCTCACGGGCTTCATTCGCACATGACCGCCGTCTTGCCGTCGCTGAGGAATCGCGGGGCGGGACGAGCCCTGAAGTGGTTCCAGCGCGACTGGTGCCTGGCGCGAAACATCTCCTGGGTGGAGTGGACATTCGATCCACTGCGTGCCGCCAATGCGCGGCTCAACCTCGAATACCTGGGGGCAACGGTGGGCGAATACCTCATAGACGCCTACGGATCGATGGATGACGACTTCAACTCGGGCGTCCCCAGCGACCGCCTGGTCGCCCGCTGGGATCTCCACGATCCGGCCGTAGTTTCGCTGCAACGGGGCTGCCAGCGCAGCGCGGATCCCAGGGAGCATACCGTGGTACTCGAATACGGCGCCGAAGACGCGCCGAACGACGGCTTGCCGTGCTCACCTCGGCTCGACCGGGAGGAAAGCGTTCTCTCGGTAATGGTGCCGCGCGACATCGGACTGCTGTTGCAACGCTCTCCCCAGAATGCGCTGGCGTGGCGGCTCGCGGTCCGCTCGGCCCTGTGCCACTACATCGAGGCGGGGTACCGGCTCACACGCTTCCTCGACGGCAGCTACCACCTGGGGCGAAACGACGGTCCGGCCGAGAACTAGCAAGACAAACCTTAGAGAATAGAAAGTCAAACTTGACAATCGCTGATTCGGGTACTAACATGCGGCCCAGGAGGCGATCGAAGTGTCGTATCAGCTCGAACGGGAAATGCTTGATCGGGTGAACCGTTACCGGCACGAAGCGGACGTTCGCCGGGCTGTCCCGCGCAGAAGCTTGCGAACCGCGATGGCGGCGACGCTGCGCAGACTGGCCGACAGCCTCGAACCTCGTCGGCCAGGTCCAGGGCCTGCCTGTCGAGGGATCGCTCAGGCACTGCCGGGCGAGCGGTCGACGGTCGCGCTACATGGAAGGAACCACTAATGGACGACCGAGAACGAATCGAGGCGCTGGCCGCGGACGGCCGGATCACCCGCGAAGAGGCGGACCGGCTGCTTCGCGTGCTTGACGATATCGACGGCACCGAACGTGAGCTCGACGGGGTGGACGCGGAGGTTGCCCGGCAGGGATCGGCGAGCGAGCAGCAGGTCGCCGGCGGCGCCGCCGGCAATCCGGATCGACGGGCGCAAGGTCGTCCTGAATCATCGGACAGCGCTCCGCCCCCGCCCCCTCCGCCATCAGCCGCTTCGGACGCACGCACCTTCGGCGTCGCCCCGGAAGGCATGTCCTGGGTCGAGGTGCAGTTGCTGGCGGGCGATCTGGAGATCGAGGTGGACGAAGAGCTAAGCACGCCCACGGTGGCGGGCCAGGGGAAAGGGGAGACCACGCTCGAGCAGACCGCCAGGGGCTACCGGCTGCGCGGCGCCGCGGGCGCTGAAGAGTCGACCTTCCTCGGACGGCTGATCGGCGGCATCACCAGGGGCAACGTGCAGCTGTGGGTACCGAGAGGCTGGGGAGTAAGGCTGGAAATGAAGGCCGGCGACGTGACAGTGCGTGGCCCGCTGGCGTTTCTCAGCGGACACCTGCTGGCCGGCGATCTCGACGCGGACGAACTGCACGGCGTCGACCTCGAGGTGAAAGCGGGCGACATCGGTCTCGCGCTTCGCATCACAGAGGGCCGTAACAAGGTTCACGCCGTGGCGGGCGATGTGAGAATCCGGTTGCTCGCCGACAGCGACGTGAAACTGTCGGGCCGAGTCAGCATCGGCGACCTGACGGTGCCGAACGAGTGGGGCAGCAGCGGACGCGGGCTCGGCTCGCGCTTCGAACGCACGCTGGGACAAGGGAGCGGCAGCCTGGATCTGGCGCTCGGCACGGGCGACCTCGAAGTAGAGGCCGACGCATGAGTGGGCACCCGGAACGACGTCGTATTCTCGACATGCTCGCCTCCGGTCAGATAAACGCGGCCGAGGCCGGCGAGCTCCTCAACGCGGTGGACGCGGGTGGCGACGATGGCGGCCGCAGTGCGCAGGTTTCGGCCGGCCACGCTGCGATCGTGTCCGCCGGACGGGATGTACGGCGCGAAGCCACCAAGAAGATCGCCAGGTCGCTGCGCATCGTCATCGACGCTGGCGGCGAAGAGGGCGGCAGCCGCGGCAAGGTAACGGTAACGGTGCCACTGGCGTTGGCGAAGTTCGCCGGCAAGCTGATCCCGCAGGATGTGCGCACCAGGTTGGAGGACGAAGGGATCGAGCTCGCCGAGTTGCTCCAGGCACTCGATCAGGAACTGCCCGAAGGCCGCCTGGTGGACATCGACACGACTCCCGAGGGCGACCAGGGGCGCCGCGCCAAGATCGTAGTGGAGGTGGTGTGATGGACGGCGGCGAGAAGGACCAGAGCAAACACGCCATGCCCACCCACTGTCCGGTGAGCGGCGAACCCCTCGAGGTGACGAGGCTCCACTGCCCCAAGAGCGGGGTGACCATCGAGGGCCGCTTCCAGCCGAACGAGTTCGCACTCCTACCACCCGAGAACCTCGAGTTCCTGCGCCTGTTCGTCAAGGTGCGAGGCAACCTCAAGGAGGTCGAACGGATCCTGGGGCTATCGTATCCGACGATCCGCCAACGCTTCGAGACGCTCGTGGCGATCCTCGGCTACGAGACGCTGGCCGAACATCGGCAGGGTCGCTCGGAGAGGCGCTCGGAAATCCTCGAGCGACTCGAGCGCGGCGAACTGGGGGTCGACGAGGCCGCTCGGGCGCTACAGGAACTGAAGGGCTCGTGAACGGTATTGAGCGTGCTGAGCGCTGATTAACAGCGTTTTCCGGCCACTCGTTATACTCTTGGATCGATGAGTGACTTCTACCAACTGCTGGGAGTTGGTCGCGATGCCGACAACTCCCAGATAAAGACTGCCTACCGAAAACTTGCCCTCCAGTATCACCCCGACCGGAATCCCGGTAACCAGGAGGCTGAAGACAAGTTCAAGAGCATCAACGAAGCGTATGCGGTTCTCGCCGACCCACAGAAGCGCGCCCGCTACGACCGCTTCGGGAGCGCCGATGAAGGAGCGCAGTTCCAGGGCGACATCTTCGACATCTTCGCCTCGGTGTTCGGCGGCGGTTTCGCCGGCGGGGGAGTTCGCCCCGGGGGTGCCGGGCAGGGCCAGGCGGGAGAGAGCCTGGAGACCGAGGTGAGGATCACCCTCGAGCAGGCGCGTGAGGGGGCGTCGCTCGAGGTGGAGCTCGAACGGCTGGCCGCTTGCGATCGCTGTAACGGCGAGCGCGCCGAACCGGGCTCGGAGGGCAAGAAGACCTGCCGGACCTGTTCAGGCGTCGGCCAGGTGCGGGCACAGGCGCAGTCTTTCTTCGGCACGGTGGTGACCGCCCAGACCTGTCCGGAGTGCCGTGGACTGGGTGAAACGATTACCACGCCGTGCGGCAAGTGCCTGGGCAGCGGTCGCATGCGCGCCACCGACGCCGTCACGATCAGCCTTCCGCGCGGCATAGACGGAGGCTACCGGCTGCGCGTGCCGCGCCAGGGAAACGCCGGCATCGACGGCGGACCTGCCGGCGACCTGTACGTCTACATCGAGCTCGAGCCGCACGAACACTTCACCCGCGACGGCGACGACCTGCACTACCAGCTCGGAGTCGGCATGGCTCAGGCGGCGCTAGGCTCCTCCTTCGAGGTGCCGACCATGGAAGGTCCGGAAATAGTGGACCTTCCGCCGGGAACCCAGCCGGGAACGGTGCTGCGCCTGCGCGGCAAGGGCATGCCTCGGCTGCGCCACATCGGCATGGGCGATCAGCTCATAACCGTTCGGGTGGACGTACCCAAGGGACTTTCCGCCCGCTCCCGCGATCTCCTGCACGATTATGCCGCCGAGGTAGGCGAGCCCATCCACGAGCGCGAAACGCTGCTGGACAAGCTGAAGGGCATCTTCGCCAAGCGCGTCAAGGTGGCCAAGGACGGCGCCACGGATAGTGGCAAGGATGGCAAGGCGGCCGCCAAGGAACCGACAGAAGCGCGTTAACGCTGGCCGTAGAACATCAGGCCGGGCGCACGAGACTGTAGGCGCTGAAGCGTGCCGGCAGCATGGCCAGTTGGCGTGGCCGGCAGCGTGGCCAACGGGCGTCAATTCCAGGAGGTGAGCCGTTCGAGCCACCTGGCGAGATGTGGCCGCGCCGGAGCGGCCAGTTGGGGCAGGCGAAGCTCGGCCTGCTCCCGGCGGAACCAGGTGAGCTGCCGCCGGGCATAACGGACGGTTGCGTCTGACACGGCCCGACGCGCCTCCTCCAGGTTCGTCTGGCCGGCAAGCGCCGCTGCTACCTCCTTGTAACCGATCGCCTGCATTGCCGTGGAGCGGCTCGGGTATCGCTCCAGCAGCCGCTCGACCTCGCTCGCCAGGCCGGCGGCGAACATCTGCTCGCAGCGCGCCTCGATCCGCGGCCGCAGCTCGTCGATCGACGGCTCGAGCACAGCCAGCGAGAACTCGAATTTGGGGGGCCGCGGCGGAAAGTCGCTGGGTGGGCGTCCGGTCCGCCTGACGATCTCCAGTGCCCGGACGACCCGCCGCGGGTTTCGCTGCGATCGTTCGGCGTCCTCCGGGCTGGAATCCGCCAACTCGCGCTCGAGCCGCTCCAGGCCGCGTTCCTCGAGTTCCCGCCACAGCACCTCCTGAACTGCGGCGTCCGCCTGCGGCACGGTCGGCAGCCCGCGCGCCAGTGCCCGGAGATAGAAGCCGGTGCCGCCGACGACAATGGGCAGGCGGCCGCGTGCCAGCACGTCGGCGATCGCCGTCTCCGCGCGGTCCACCCACTCGGCCACGCTGAACGGCTCGGCCGGGCTCATCAGATCGATCAGGTGATGCGGAACGCTGGCGCGCTCGGCAGCGCTCGGCTTGGCGGTTCCGATATCCATGTCGCGGTAGACCTGCATCGCGTCGGCGCTGATTATCTCCAGCGGGAACCGTCGCGCCAGCTCCAGGGCGACCGCGCTCTTGCCCGAGGCGGTTGGCGCGCCCAGCATCGGCACTGGAGAGTGGACGGACGGGTGGGGCACTTCCTAACCCTACATGCAGCGGCCGGCGGCGTGCGGGACGGCGGTCGCTCCGCCGACCGGCGGTCGCGGGGCAGGTGATAGACTCGTTGCCATGGATTTGGAGAAGTTCGGCACAGCCGGCGACGTTCAGGAGCTGCTTTCGATCCGCGACCGGATCGAGGGGCTGATGGACGACCGCCGCGAAGCCGGCACACCCAGGGTCGACCTGCTCGACGCGGACGGGGCGTTCCGGCTGGTGATGGAGGTCCCGGGCGTGCCCGAGGAGAACATAGAGATCGCGCTGCAGGGGCAGACCCTGGTGATAGCCGGGCTGCGGGAGCCTAACGCCGACGGAACGACGACACTGTTCAGCGAGAGGGCCAGTGGCCACTTCCAGCGCAGCATCGACCTGCCGCAGGCGGTCGATCGTGATCGCACCAGCGCCCACCTGCAGGCCGGCCTGCTGATAATCAACCTGCCCAAGGAGTAAGTGGCGCATGAGCCGGCGGACGGGGATCGGCCTGCCGGCAGAGGTGGTGCCGTTTCCGGTCGGACCGGAGTACCGGATTCGCCCCGATCTGCGCCGCCTCGAACCCGGGTCGCGACACTTCGTCAGCGACGCCCGCTGGCCGAAATATCTGGCGCGGAAGCTGAGCCTGCTCGAGGCCGATGCCGAGCGTTGCCGGGTGATTGCCGGCGACGAGCAGGCACTGATGGCGGTCCTGTGGCGGGTGGCGGAGCTGCTGGCGGTCGAGCAGCCGCAGCGATTTCGGTTGGAGGACAACTGCTTCACGATTCGCGAGCTGGACCTGACCTTCAGGCGCGACGGCTCATACGACGACGCTTTGCCAGGAGCGGCCACCAGCAGCGGCTCGAACGACCGGGTCGACGCGGGAACTATCTGTCCGGATGATCCGGCCGGCAGCAACGTGCGTGAGCGGGTGCGCGTCCACCTCGGCGGACTCGGTACGGTCGAACGGCTCTCCGACGCCATCGCCTTGGCGGTCCAGGAGGATTACGTGATCGTCGCGGGACCGCCGGGAGAAGACCGGGCAGAGCTGCTGCACGTGTGCCTGCCCTCGCACTGGAATCCCGGCGATCGGCGGGGCGCTTCGTTCGCCGAGCTGCACGCTCCCGTGCCGCACAACTCGCGACTCCTCGCGGGTTCGCGCAATCTGGTGGCGGCTATGCTGGCCAAGGGACCGTTCGAGCGCAGCGTCTGGAGCCTCACCGATACGGCCGATCTCGATCAGAACCCCGTCCGCCGGGGCGTTGACGACGCGAGGCCGGAAGCGGACCCGCTCGACCGGCTGTGGTTTCGCTCCGAGCGCCAGACCACCAGGGCGTTGACGAAAGGCACCACGCCTGAGGGCGGCCGGGCGCTGTTCACCATCAGGATCTACGTGGCGCCGCTACGGCAGGTGCTCGACCCCGGGCGCGCCGCCCTGCTCGCCGCCGCCATCCGCTCGATGGACGAAGAGCTCCTGCGCTACAAGGCCCTCGTAGACAGGCGGGACTCGCTTCTGGCAGCGCTGGACGCCCTCGCGTCCGCCGTTCACTAGGCTCCCACAGGACATCTGTGGCGGCGCCTGTGGCGAATCCGGGAACGCGTCATGCCTCCCCGCCCTAGCCGGCTTCTACTTTGAGGTGTTGCCCTTCACGGTCCTACGAAAACGTTTTCGTAGGACCGTGCGAGGCAGGGAAGGCGACCGGCCTAGTCCAGGTCGACTTCCAGCGTGCCGGTCACGCCCCCGGTCACGATCACGTCGTTCGAGTCGAGATAGTAGAGGAGAGTATCGCCGGCTATCCGGTCCTCACCCTGGATACTGCGGGCCGGGTTGCCGGTGAGAGTGGCGAGGCCCGCCTCTTCGTCGAGCTCGAGCGTGTCCGCCTCACTGACGCGGTCGCCCGACTCCACCCGCACCCCTCCGGTCAGCGTGGAGCGCTCGGTCTGCAGATTGAACGACATCGATTCCGAGGTGGCATGAAGCGGGCTCGCCTCACCTTCCGGCGCACGCTCGAGGTCCACCGGTCCTTCGATGTCGGCAACGTCGGCCTCGCGGTCGAGAAAGAAGCGTGAGGCGGTGATCTCGGTGCGTCCCTGCTCGAGCCGCACCAACGGCTGGTCGGCTCGAGTGAACGCTTCCAGGCAGGCCGGCCGGTCGCTGAAGGTAGCTTCGCCGTCGAGCATCTCGATCGTCTGCTGGTCCTCGTCCGAGTCGTCGGACGAGGCGTCGTCGGGTTCACGGATGATGACCAGCGATGACCGCAAAGTTGTCTCGTTGTCGATCACCATCTCGACCCGATCGGGCGGGCCATAGAAGATGCTCATCACAATGCCGTCTTCGCAACCTTGGCGATTGAGCACCGTCCGGGCGCCTTCGGTAGAGCTCCCGCGGTTGGTAATCACCAGCGTGGCGTCCTCCCGGTTTATCTCCAGGATGGTGGGAGTCTGAGCCGCCCCGGCCCCGAGGCCGAGCACGAGGCACGCGGCCAGGACTGCCCTCCCCCTCGGCCGCGCCGGCGCCATGATCGGCGTAAACGGCGACCGCTGCCGCCCATCCGCGCCCCGACGCGCTACTCCGAGCCGTCGGCGCCGCACTGTCAGGGGGCCGATTCCGACGGCAGGAACGCCTCTGGGCTGAAATCGCTCGAGGTGGCGGCATCTATCGCCTCCACATAGTCGAACTCGATGTCCTGGAGAATCCTGTCGCTGCTCAATCGCACGCCGTTGGCCTCGTCGACCGAAAGGGCCGGCGAGCCGATGACCTCCGCCAGCCCCTTCTCGTCGTCGAAGAAGACCTCGTCCCCGGTCGAAGTGATGCTCCCATCGACCACGGTCACGTTGCCGCGGGCGTAGAGCCTCTCCTCTTCGGTGAGTACGCAGGTCTGGTCGGCGGTGATGACAAGCTCGTCGCCTTCGGCGTCCGTCCGGGTCAACGTGACCTGGGCGTTGTCGCTGGTGAGACAACCCAGGCTGCGCTCCTCCTCGTACAGGAGTTCGTCGGCACTGGCGCGCTGGTTGCCGCTCGTCAACTGCACGTTACCGCGGCTGATGCTCCGGTCGGTGTCTACGTCGAACTCGACCTCGTCGGTCGTTATCGCTACCGGGTCGTCACCCTCTTCGGCCGGCGCGATGTCGATTTCGGCGCCGCCGTTCAGCAGCCCCAGGCCCGTTGCCTCGCTGTAGCCGAGTGCCGGACCGGTGGCCTCGAGTCGGCCGCGCTGCACCCGAACCCCGCCTTCGAAGGTAGCTTCCCGGCGGCCCTCGGCCTGCGCCAGCAGCACCTCGCCCTGCTCCTCGGCCGGTACCTGCAGCCGGGCGTTACTGGCGAGGATGGTGAGGTTTGAAACTGTCGCCACCAACCCCTCGGGCTCAGGGTGGGTGTATTCGTGGGGGCCGTAACGAAGGTTCCCACTGATGCTGGCGCCCTGGCTTTCGATGCGAATGATGCGCCCTTCGCCCGACTCCTGGGCGAGCGCGGCTACCAACGTCAGCGCCGCCAACGAACTCAAGAGCTTTCGCACACGGTCCTCCTTCTCGCTTCATCGGCCTGCCCGACCCGGAACTCGGTCACCGTGGTGGTTCCGGTTCCGCCGCCGTCGAAATCTTCCAGGTCGAAAGAGACGCTCATCTGCTCGAGCCGAGTGTCGTCGCCCCAGGAGGGCCCGGTGATCTCCAGCACAGGCACCTCGAACTTGCCCTGCTCCTGATCTATCACCACGGGAGCCTCCGGGTTGCCCTGCATAGTCAGGCACTCGCCGGTCTCCACCAGGAACGCGAAGACCAGCTCGCCCAGGATGTCGTCGCGACGATTGATCGTCAGCTTCTCGGAGGCAACCGTGAAGTCCACGTCACCGGCGACTTCACGCCTGCCGTCGGCTATTTGGTAAAGGGTCGATTCGTTGCGTTCCGGGTCGTAGCTGGCTTCGGGCGCCTGAAAGCGCCAGATCGCCTGAGGGTCGGCTTCGGGATAGAGCGTCACCCGGGCGTTGCTCAAGGTGATGCGTTGGTCGGGAAGCGTCCGCTCGCGCTCGGGCAATACCGCCAGGATCACGAGAACCGTGACGGTGACGGCGAAAAGCAGCAGAGCGGTTTTCAGCACGCCCCAATCTACCAGTGGCCGGGAGTGAGAAGCGTGACCGACGGCTGAAGGTCGGTCAATTCAGACAGTGCCCTACTCGTAGGTTACGTCGACGACCTTGTAGTCGATACCATTCCACTCGACCTTGTCTCCCGAGCGCTTGCCCAGCAGCGTGCGGCCCAGTGGCGATTCGTCGGAAATCCGGTTTTCGAGTACGTCGGCCTCGTGGGTGCCCACCAGGTGGAACTTGACTCGGTCACCGTCGTTCTGCTCGAGTTCGAGGTTGGCGCCCAGTGCGGCAACGGCGTCGGCGCCTTCCTGATGCTCTACTACCGAAGCGCGGTGCACGATCTCTTCTAGATCGGAAATGCGCGCTTCATTGGCACTCTGCAGCAGGCGCGCTTCGTCATAGGCCGCACTCTCGCGCAGGTCGCCGTCGGCTATCGCCGAGCCCATGTAGTCGGCGAGCTCCTGGCGCCGCTCGTCTTTGAGGTAGCGCAACTCCTCCTTGATCTTCTCGAGTCCCTTGGCAGTCAGATAAATCGGTTGTTTCGGCACTTCTCACCTCGGTTGCGCCCAACTGGCACGTGATCGGATTACGGATGCCGGCATCTCCGGTGTCGAACCGGCACCGGCCGTGTCCAGAAATCGGCCGGGCCGTCGGACCGGACACCGACCTTGCGTCCAAATTCCGATTATACGGGTTCTTTCGGCATTTACCCGTGGTCGGGAGTCGTTAACGGCGATGCCGCCGCGACGGCTAACAGCTGCTAAAATGACGGAGCGCAACTCGTCTTCGCGGGACGCGCGCTTGCGGCGCCGGCCGCTTCGCCGGATTCATGGGCCCTTAGCTCAGTTGGTTAGAGCAGTCGACTCATAATCGATTGGTCGTTGGTTCAAGTCCAACAGGGCCCACCAACAGGGCCCACCAAATAGCACCTTTGGGACGCTCACGCAGGTTCCCGGTCGCGTCCGAGTTTGGGCAGAAGCTAAGTACTCAGTTGGAACAGCGCCCGCTCGTTGCAAGCACAAAACGAGAAGGCCCCGCCAACTCACAAAGCAGGAGGAGGCGGGGCGTCGTGCATCCGGCTTCAGAGCCTTAATTTGCTCAGACTGGACACCTAACTGGTAGTGGGATCCCCGCCGCCTAGTCT
The DNA here is from genome assembly GCA_040905465.1 of Trueperaceae bacterium. Taxonomy (GTDB): domain Bacteria; phylum Deinococcota; class Deinococci; order Deinococcales; family Trueperaceae; genus DASVCN01. The sequence continues at coordinate 309,161 of JBBDRK010000049.1, forward strand.
TTACCCCCCCCAGTTGATTCCCTCAATCGAATCAGTGACTACCCGGAAACGCCTGCCGCTGGCTCACCCCAGAACTACTACCTCATTCCGCTTAGGACGTGAAAACCGACAGAATCGGTTAGTAGCGGCGCACTTCGATGCCCGCGAGCTGTTCTTCCGCAAGGTCGCTTTGGACGGTCACGTGCGCGTGAACAATGTGGCTTTCAGCGTCCCGCCGGAAACGGTCGGCAGCACCGTACACATCAGGGTCACCGGGAAACTGCCGGGCGACAGCCTGGAGGTCATGCTCAACGGCGAGATAATCGTCGTGCATAACGTGCCGGCACCAGGCGAGCGGCGGGTAGCCGCCAACCTACGGCTCTCCGGCATACCCATCAAGAAGACCCTCGAGGAGTTCGACTATGCCGCCCAGGAGAGCTTCCCCAAACGCACCATCGACGAGCTCGCCACCCTACGCTTCCTCCGCAACGGTGAGAACATCCTGCTCCTAGGACCAACCGGTGTCGGAAAGACCCACTGTAAGACAGCGAGAGCACTCCGCTGTGGGTCAACGGCCGCACTTCACTCATCACGGGCACGCCCTTCGAAATTGTAGTGGCGAGAGCGTCAGCCACCGAGCTGCCAAGATCTTACTGCGCGCCCAAGTGGAGCAGGAACTCCGCGACGCCGGCCAAGTCATCCGGCACGTTAGCTGCCGCGGCGTCCATGGTGCCTGCCGTGACCAATCACCTTTGCGCAACATCACCACCACCGCAAGGCATTTAGCGCTGTGGAACTCGATACGCCGAGGCACAGCGCGTTGGGCAGACTTGGAGGGCGATCCTAGCTTCTGCAAAAAGCCAAAGGAAGCCCCTTGCTCACCAGCGAGCATAAAGGGGCGGGCCGACGAGGGTCTCGTCCATCGAACATGCAACCGTGAAACCTTGTAACTACGACGGCATGGCACTATAGTTGCAGGAATGAGTCTCGCCGCGCCCCGCCTGATCGACCGCGAGCAGGAGTGCCGTGAGCTCCAGCGGCTGCTAGAGGACGGCAGCCCCAAGCTCGCGCTGCTCACCGGACGCCGGCGCGTCGGAAAGACCTTCCTCCTAACCCACGCCTGGGGCGCCCGCGAATACTTCCTCTTCACCGCCTCACGAGTAACCGGCGAAGCCAACCGCCACCAGTTCCTAAAGGATCTCGCTGCATGGTCGGGCGAGGAGATCAGGGGCGAGGATTACCCCACTTGGCGCACCGTGTTCAACCTCATCCTCGACCTCAAGAGCCCCCAACCACTCGTGGTCGTACTCGACGAGTTCCAGTACCTGGCCGAGGACGGCAACCTCGCAGAAGTAGCTAGCGAGCTCAACGCCGCCTGGGAACGCAAACGGCCGCAACGGCCACTGCTCCTGGTCCTCTCCGGCAGTGCCGTGAACACCATGGAAGGCCTTGCTGGTGGCGGCGCCCCCCTGTACGGTCGTTTCGCCTGGCAGCACCGGCTCCAGCCCTTCACCTACTGGCACGCAGCAGAGCTTGCGCCCTTCGCGGATCCCCGCGACCGCGCTACCGCCTACGGAGTGTTCGGCGGCACACCAAGGTACCTTGCCGCCATCGACTCCCAGTGGTCTCTCGCCGAGAACATCCAGAACCTCCTGCTCGCGCCGACCGGCGAGGTACGCACCCTCGTCGAGACCGCCCTCGACCAGGAGGAGGGACTGCGGGACGTCGCCAAGTACCGGAGCATCCTCCGGGCCGTCGCCCAGGGCCGCACGCTCCGCAACGAGATCGCCGACGTGGCTGGCCTCGAGAACAATCACGCATTCCGCTTGAAACTCGAGCGGCTTATAGAACTCGGCTACCTGGAGACCCACAAGAACATCGACGCAAGAGCCTCCGAACCGGTCCGCTACTACGTGGCCGACCCCGCCTTTCGCTTCTACCAACGGTTCGTCGAACCGAACACCAGCACACTGGAACGCTACGAACCCGCTCACGTCTGGGAGCAAGCGGTAGAATCGCACCTCGACACGTACATGGGGCACGAGTTCGAGCGGATCGCTCGGCAAGCCTACGATCGATTCGCCACCGAGCTCGACCTGCCCCTGGTCGAAGAGTGGGGAAGATGGGAAGGCAAGGACCGAAACGGCGACTCCCTGGAGATCGACATCGTTTCACCCCTCCTCCGCGGCGGCATCCTCACCGGCAGCATCAAGTGGAACCGGCGTCCGATCGGGCCCGATGTCCACTGGACCCACCTCGACATGCTCGAGCGCGCCGGCAGAGCAGGTCGCAAGTGGGCACACCGAGCGCTAGAGGGCGACGCGCCGATCCTCTACGTCGCCGCGGGTGGCTTCACCCCCGCGTTCAACAAGACCATCGAGGAAAGCGAATGGCCGGTCGCCCTTTGGACGCTCCGCGACATCTACCGGCAGTAGCCGACCGGAATAGGGCAATACCGAAGCGGCTAATGTTATTTCAGAAGGAGCCGCCGCATAATCTATTTGTCGCAGGTTCAAGTCCAGACGGGCCCGCCA
>JBBDRK010000050.1:0-16426 GCA_040905465.1 Trueperaceae bacterium
GTTCGCCGTGTTCGAAAACACTTGCCAACAGAAGCGTTGAAACTCCTCCCGCAATTTGGGCGCCTGGGATGAGTGGAGCTAGTGGCGCAACCGGCTGGAGGCACTGAAGATCGAGGGCAGCAGGCCTCCTTCCGTGTCGACCCGTTTGCCGAATGGCAAGACCCAGGCAGGCATCCCGTGCAGAGCGGGACAGGGGCCCAACGGGAAGGTACTTGGTGGTCGCCACCGGTGGCCAGGCGGTGACTACCGGGCCGGACGGCCGGTTCGAGTTCCCGGCGCTTTCGGTTGGAGAGCACCTGATTCACGTCGCCATCGATGATGCGCTGGCGCCCAATCAGATCCTGACACCGGCTGCCCCGCACCTCGTTAACATCGCCGAAGCGCGGAGCACACGTGTGGACTTCGAGATAATCACCGGTGCCTCCGTTACAGGCGTACTTCGGGTGCAAAGTCCGGAAGATGCCGTCGAAACCGTCGACGACATCGCTACTGGAGATGAGCTGGCAAGCGGAGTCCGGATCGAGCTGAGCAACGGAACGACCACCGTTCATGCGGTGACAGACGCGAAGGGAACGTTTCGCATCAATCGCGTCGCGGCGGGCGACTGGACGATCCGCGTCGCCGACCGCGATCTCCCCGAGAACTACCTTATCGAGCCAAATGAGCGATCGCTGACGCTCCAGCCCGGCGACATCGAACGCGTCGAATTCCAGTTGATTCCCGTCGTTCGGCGGATCCGGTTCGAAGAAGGCGGAACCCTGACTCCGCCCAGCCTTCCCTGAGAACGCAAGCAGCAACCCCCGGCGCTGCTAGCGGCGTCGGGGGTTGTTTCGTGCCCATCGGGCTCTTTTGTGGTGCGCCTGTGAGGATTCGAACCCCAGACCTTCTGATCCGTAGTCAGACGCTCTATCCAACTGAGCTACAGGCGCGCGTTGTGTCCGCAACCGGGTCTTCTGGCGGTGTGCGGTGTGGCGGAGAGGGAGGGATTCGAACCCTCGATAGAGGTTTTGCCCCTATACTCCCTTAGCAGGGGAGCGCCTTCAGCCGCTCGGCCACCTCTCCAGGAGTTCTAAGACGCGCCTCTCGAACGCGCTGCGCAGACATCTTCTGGCGGAGGGTGAGGGATTCGAACCCCCGGTAGGGCGAGCCCTACTGCGGTTTTCAAGACCGCCGCTTTCAACCGCTCAGCCAACCCTCCGGTCAGCAACAGACCTGCCCGAAAGCCGTCCGGTCAGCGTCAGCGAGTATACATAGCGCCCGGCGGAAGTGTCAACGCGTTCGGCGACGTCCGGGAATCGCGTCCGGGGGCTGGTCCGCGGCCCAGCGAGCCTGGCTCCACAGCCCCCTCAGCGCCGCAACCTCGCGCTTCGAGAGCGCCGCTCGGTCGAGCATGCGCCTGAACATGTGCTCGACACTCGGCGCCTTCAGCGCGTCGGTGTAGCCGATGTGGAGCAGCGTGTCGACCAACTGGGAGATCATCGGCTCGATCTCCTCGCGAGTCGCCGCCTCGACCGCCTGGGCGCCGTCGGCAGACGATGGGAGCAACTGCGGCCCGGATCGAACGAACCACTCGTAGGCGATCACGTTGACGGCCTGAGCCAGATTGAGCGAGGCATAGTCGGCCGTCGGTATTCGCACGGCGGCTTGGCACAGGTCCAGCTCTGTGTTGCTCAGGCCGGTGTCTTCGGGACCGAACATCACCGCACCACCTTCGACCGGCAACCCTGCCACCGCCGGCCTGGGCGCCAGTACCTCGAACGAGGGCGACGCTCGCAGCCTCGCGGTGGTTCCGAGAACGCGGGTTCGGCCGGCAAGCGCTTCGCCGGCGCTACCGACAATCCTGGCCCGGTCGAGCACGTCGGCGGCGTGCGAGGCGAGGGCATACGCCTGCCGGTCGAGACGACAACGAGGCGCCACCAGCACCAGATCGACAAGTCCGAAGTTCTTCATGGCACGAGCCACGCTGCCCACGTTGCCGCTGTGCTTCGTTGCTACCAGGATTATCCGGAGGCTCACCGGTTCAGGATAACAGCGAGCTTCCCCGCCCGCTCAGGCGCTGCCTTCCCGTGCAATGGCAACGGCGGTCCGAAGACCGCCGCCAATACCGCGAAAACGAACCGCTCAGGCCGGCTTCTGCTCGGCCCGGGCGGCGTTCACGTGGCGCGCCAGGCGCGCTTTCTTGCGTGCCGCGTTGTTCTTGTGTATGGTCGAGCCCTTGGCGGCCTTGTCTATGAGGCTCTGAGCGACCTTTTCGAACTTTACTGCGCTCTCGATGTCGCCGGCTTCGGCAGCAGCGACCGCCTTCTTCGAGAAGGTGCGGATCATGCTCTTCTTGGCGCGGTTCGCCAACCGGGCCCGTTCGGACTGCCGGTGGTATTTCATCGCAGACTGACTTCTGGCCATGCTTCTCCTTCAGGGCAGTTGGATCTTCAGTGGGTGAGGGGCGATTCTGTGCCCCATCCTGCCAATAACCCATAAATCCTAGCACGGCGGCCGCCGGAGGCGCAACGCGCGGGAGACGGCCCGCGGCACGGCCGTCAAAGATGTGCCGTCGAAAACGACGCTGTATCCGGAGTCGGGCTGACGCGTAAGAGTTGTGTAAGGTGGCCCGTCTAGAATTATGGTTGGTCGATCCGGTTCCGTGTGAACCGGTAAGGCTGCGCTCGAGGAGACTGGGGAACCGAAACCAACAAGTTGCGCACAACCGCGTGCAGCGACCGCCAAGCGGCGTGAGCTCGGTCTTTTCGGGCGGACGCGAGGTATTCGGCAGGGCAGAGAAACCAGGGACGATGAGGCCGAACAGCAACCAGCAGCCGGAGTGGCGGAGCCTTCACGCCAGCTCCGAACCGAGGCAGACGCAGTCGGGTGAAACACAGGGTCTACCGGCAGTCCTGTCGCGGCTCGACATGAGGCGACGGCCGTCGTTGCTCCTCGTCGCGCTCACTGTCTTGCTGGCGACCCTCGCAGCCTGCAGTGGCCAGCCGGTCTACGAGACGGTGTCAGCGATCAGCCTGACCGCAGACGACCTGCTCGAGCCGAATGGTGACCCAATACTGTCGGTCGCGGGCGCCTTCGAGCGCACGGTCGACGGTAACGAGATCAGGCTCGATCTGGAGACACTCGATCGCTTCGGCGTGGTCGAATACACCATCTTCGATCCCTGGTTGAAGACCGACGTGACATACAGCGGTGTACTCATGGCTACCATCCTCGACACGCTGGAAGTGGCGTCCACAGCCGAAATCGTCGGATTGTCGGCGCTCGACGACTATCGCGTAGAGATTCCTGTCGATGACATCCGCGAGTGGCCCATCTTACTCGCCACCAGACGAGACGGACAGCCTCTGAGAATCTCGGACGGCGGACCCAGTCGCGTCATCTATCCCGTACATGCATTCCGCGACGCAGCCAATGCCGAATACAGGGCGAACTGGATCTGGAACGTCGCAAGGGTCGAGATTCGATGACCGTAACCGCGCTTTCGGCGGGAAGGAGACTCGCCCAGTGGCAGGGGGGCCTGTTCATCCTCGTCTGCGCCCTCAGTATCGGGCTCATGGCGACCCTCGTTCAGGCAGTGAGAAACGTGTCTGCGACGATCGACAGCTATGAAAGCAGCGGTTACGTCGTCACCACGCTCGCCAACTTGCAGCGTGAGGCGCTTCGACTGCATCTGGAAGTCGATGACCTGTTGGCGGGGCGGAGCGATGACAGCGCCGGCCTCGAACTCCAGCGGCAGCTCCTCCAGCAGCAGTTGAATATCCTGACTCCGCAGATGATCGCCGCCGAGGCCGGCGGTACGGGCAGCGATGGGGGCATCGGCAGCGTAACGGAACAACTGGCATCGGTGGACAGACTCCTGGCGATCATGCCGCCTGTGTTCAGCGGCTCGACCGATCTCGAACGCGAGCAGGACCTGACCGACGGGCTGCGTGGACTGGAGCGAAGCATCAAGCAGCTCTACGATCGTGAAGAGAGTTCGTTCTTCACGGAAATGGGCGAAGAGCTACGCAGTCAGCAGAGCCTACAGCGCCTGGTGCTGGCGCTGGCGGCCATGGTCCCGCTCTTCACGGTCTCTTTGATCCTGTCGCTACGGCACACTTTCGGCAATCGATTCAAGGCCGCCTATCGTCAACTGGATCGCGAAATGCGCGAACGCCGCAAGATAGAGCAATTCGAGCAGGACCGGGGCCGGGTACTCGAGTTGGTGATGCAGGACGCTCCGGTCTCCCAGATTCTCGAGGAGATCCGCGACTCGCTCACTCACCAGCGACCGACGTCGAGCCCCACTATCCTGATTCGCGCGGAAGCCGGTCTGGTCCACGGCGCCGGAGCTCGGCTGCCGGAGGCGCTGGAGCGTCGACTGGGCGCCGACGGTCTCGACTCCGGCCAGGCAACGTTCACAGGACTGCCGAACGACATCGATGGCGAGCAGTGGTTGATGCGGTCGGACGACGACTCCTGCATTCGCTTCGGACACGACGGCGCCACCTATCTTGCTGCCCCGATTGCCTCCAACGGCGATACCGGGCCTGCCTTTGGTTTCGTGGTGCTCGATCGACCAGGTTTCGATCCTGGTGTCGACGGTGATGAAGGCCGGTTGCTGTCACGGGTCGGGCAACTCGCCGGACTTGCGCTCGAACACAAGCTGCTGGCGGAACAACTCGCCCACCGAGCACTGCACGACCCACTGACGGACCTGGGAAACAGCAGGTTGCTCCAGTTGAACCTGGAACGGGCCATAGATCTAGCCGGGCGGGAGCACAATTCCTTGGCCCTCATCTTCATCGACCTCGATCGATTCAAATGGATCAACGACAGTCAGGGGCACGAGGCGGGTGACAAGCTGCTGGTACAGGTAGCGGAACGACTGCGGGAGTGCGTGGGCACCGGCAACGAGATTTCACGGCTGGGCGGCGACGAATTCGTGCTGGTCATCCCGCGCGCCCAGCGGATCGCGGGGATCGCCGAACTCGCCGCGGAGCTCAATCGCAGCCTGGCCGAACCGTTCACACTGGGCGGCAATGAGTACTGCATCTCCGCCAGCATCGGCATCAGCATCTTTCCCGGTGATGGCTCGAGCGCCGAAGCGCTGCTCAGAAGCGCCGACTATGCAATGTATGAGGCAAAAAAGCGTGGCAAGAACGGTTTCGTCTTCGCGTCGCAGACCGACGAGCGTCAGATCGCGCAAAGCGTCGCCCTCGAGAGCGCCCTGCGAAACGCCCTGGAACATGACGAATTCCACCTCGTGTTTCAGCCTTACTTCCACGCCGAGTCGAGCCATCCCGCGGGGGTGGAGGCGCTGTTGCGCTGGCAGCATCATGAGTTCGGGCTCGTCCCTCCGGGAACCTTTATTCCGATCGCCGAGCGCGCCGGATTGATCGTCGAGATCGGCAGATGGGTCTTGCGGCAGGCCTGCCTTCAGGCGGCCAGGCATCTGCATCCGGGACTGCGGGTGGCCGTCAACGTGTCGGCGGTCCAGTTCCTGCAATCCGGCTTCCTGGACGATGTCAACGCTGCGCTGGTCACGAGCGGGCTGGCGGCGAACATGCTGGAGTTGGAGTTGACCGAGAGCGTGCTGATGGAGGATCTGGAGCTCGCCGAACAGCGCCTCAGCGCGCTCCGGGAATTGGGGGTGGCGGTCGCTATCGACGACTTCGGGACCGGCTACTCGTCCCTGTTCTACCTGCACCGGCTGCCCATCGACACTCTCAAGATCGATCGCTTCTTCATCCAGGAGATCGAGACCGCCGGTCGCACCAGCAAGCATGCAAGGACCCTGGTCGAGACCATCGTACATATGGCTCACGGACTCGGCCTCGAGGTAGTCGCCGAGGGCGTCGAGACCACCAGTCAGCTCGCGTTGGTCCGCAAGGCAGGCTGTGACAGAGTCCAGGGACATCTGCTGGGCGGGGCGTCACCGCTGGCGGAGCTCAGCTTGGAGCGCCCTGCAGCCTTGATTCACTGATCGTCACGCGCCTGTCATCACCACCGAGGTACCGAGGTATCTATCAGCAGACGTTCTCGGGCACTACACTGCTATTTACGGGGGCAGCGGAACCGCCGGGGGAAGGGTAACACCTTCCGAAAAAGAAGCCGGATCCACGGGGGCGGATCCGGCTTCTGCTATTTGTGCACAAAGATGCAGGGCGGCGCGGGCGACTCTGCGCGTCAGCCCTCACTCTCGCCCACGGGCGAAACGGTGCGGCGGTAGACCACTACCAGCCAGAGGCCGACGTTCCGACCGAACACACGGGTGAAGCCGGCCCCTTCGATCAGCCCGGCCACTTCTCGCTCTCGGTGCACGAACGCGCGGAAGCCCGTTCCGGTAACCTTGACCAGCAGGTTCACGAGCGCCACCCCTGCCCGGTTCCACCATGTGTCGCGCGGGTATACCAACGCGCAGAGCAACTCGGCTCTGCCCACCGAAGCCGAAATCAGACCCGGCATATCGTCGTAGCAGCAGACGACCCGGTCGAGCGTCACGATCGTTGCAGGATCGAGGTCCGCTGCCAGATCGACGAAGTCTCCCTCGTAGAAGCGCATACTCTCGCCATGGCCCTGCCGCTCCGCTTCCTCTCGAGCGGCGTCGAGGTAGGCGGCTGAGGCGTCTACCAGCATGGCCAGCCGCGCCCCGTTATCGAGAAGGTGATTCGAGATCGCTCCGACGCCGCCGCCGATGTCCAGTACCGTAGCTCCGGCGATGCCTTCGCTGGTCAGGGCGTCGAGCAGCATGCGGGTGGTAGCAGCAGGCCCGCGCTTCCGGTAGCGCCTCAGGTCGCCGCGGGCGATGCGCTTGCCGAAAACCTTGCGGATGCCGAGACATTGCTTGCAACCCATCTTCTCTCCCAAGCAGGCTTCAGAAACCGGCCGCGGCTTTCAAGGCTGACAGACCCCCGTCGAAACCTTTGAGCAGAGGCCAGTCCGGTGGGAATGGCTGGCCAGCAGTTATCTCGTTCGGTACCACCACCACACTCATTCCGGCCGCCACAGCCGCCGTTGCGCCATTCAGGGAGTCCTCTATGGCGAGGGCCTCCTCGGGCCGGACGTCCAGCAGCCGCGCCGCCAGCGAGTAGAGTTCGGGGTTGGGCTTTACCCGCGCCACATCATCGCGCGTGGCGATCGCCGAGAAGAACGACAATAGGTCGTGCCTGGCGAGCCACCGCCGCACCCACGCCCGGTCGCTGCTCGTGGCCAGCGCCAGCAGGTAGCCGGCGTCACGTGCCTCCACCAGGAGTTCGCCGATACCGGGCCGCAGATCCAGCTTGCCGACGTCGTCGATCACCGCCGCCGCCAACTCTTCCGCGAGCCGCTCACGATCGGCCAGGGCCCAGTCTGGCAGTGCCGACCATGGGTCGAAACCTCCCCAGGTGCCGATCCCCTGCTGCCAGAGCTCGAGTTCGAGCGTAAGCTCGTGCCGGCGATACAGCTCTTGCCACCGCCGGAACTCGGCAGTTTCGGTATCCAGGATCGTACCGTCGAAGTCGAAGACCAGTGCGCGGAGCATTACCCACTGTACCGGCCCGCGCTCTCACGAGAGACTTCAACTCAGGGCGTACCGCCGCATCCACGTCGCGGGCACGGCGATACCCAAGCCGTAGAGGTACCTGATGAGCTGCCCGTCACCTCAGCTCGCCAGCAGGAGCGGTGTCTCATCGGCGACAGGTGCGGCGTCTCCGTACCCATCTGGCGCCTCCTCGATGAAGGTGCAGTGCAGCGCTTTGACCGCGCTTTCCCTTTCCTCGGTCGGCACGAGGAACTGAACGTCGACGCCGCGGCCCGTCTCCTGTACCGAAATCGGCTCGATGCCGGCATCTGCCAGGGCCGTCAGAGCCTTGCGCATGACGCCGAGTCCCTTCAGGTCACGGCCGATGACCGATACCATCCCGGCGCGGCGCGTGTTGATCCGGGCGCAGGGATAGCGCTCGGCCAGGTCGCGCTCGACACGGCGAATCTTCTTCAGAGGCGCCTCGATGTGATGCACGATGGAATTGGCGTTGGACACCTTCGAAACGATGCGCAGGCGGTGGCGCGCGAGCACATCGAGAATGGCCGCGTCATACCCCTTCACACCCACCATGTCTTGCTCGAACAGTTCGAGGGATGTGATGGGCAGGCCAGTAATCATTTCCACGCCGGGTCTGTCGGCGGGCTCGGCGTCGATCAACGTACCCGGGTCGTGGGGCTCGAAGGCGTTGGCAACGCGCAAGGGGACGCCCGCCTGGCGCAGCTTCTTGGCAGCCTGCGGGTGGATCGCCTCCATGCCCATGTTCGACAGCTGGTCGGCTACGTCGTAGTTGGTGCGACCGATCTTGCGCACGTTGTCGGTTCCCACAAGGCGTGGGTCGGCGCTGGAGAGGTGAAACTCCTTATGGATTATCGCCTCGCGTGCGCCTGTCAATGCGGCGATCGTGGCGAAGGTCACCTCCGAATAACCGCGGTCGAACTCGCGCATGAGGCCCCCACGACACTGTGCGTAGCCGGTGGCAATCGGCAGTTCGCTCGCGATGTCCACCTCCTTGAAGGCGCCCTCGATCCGCGCCTCCAGCTCCGGCTGCGTTTCGTCGCGCCAGCCGGTGAGGTCGATGAGGCGGGCGTTGACGCCATGGCGGCGAAGGAGCAACGCAAGGTTGTTGGCCGAGTGGGCCTCCCCTAACGCCGACAGCATCTCACGGATGGTCTGCATGTGCTCGACGAGCTGGAAGTGCCCGTATGAGCACAGCCGCTGCAGGTCGATCAGGCAACAGCGCACTCCCTCGACACGTTCACGCACGAACTCGTCTGCAGCATGCCGGTCGCCGGCGTCTTCGAACATGTCCGAGTTGACGTCACGCATGGCTCGACCCACCGCGCTCAGCGCATCCATCCAGCCGTGCTCGTTGTCGGCATCGGCGAACAGGCCGTAGACGCCCGACTCACCGGATTTCTTGTGCTCCAGCAACCGGTCGGTGATGCCGCCGAAGGCGGATACCACGAAGACTCGGCCGTAGAGCGCGTCGCCACCGCGCCCGCCTATCAGTATGGTGTCCAGCAACTCGCGGGCGCGGCTCATGGACGAGCCGCCGATCTTCTCGACAGTGTGGGCCGTGCGCTTGACCGTGTTCGCGTCGCGATCCGCTGCAACACGAACGTCTTCCGGAAGTCTTTTCATGTTTGTTGGTCCATTGCCTTTCGTCACACGAGTTTCCCGGAGGCAACCTCTACGGCCTCTGCCTCATCACGCTGGGCAAGGAAATCTGGACGCGGCTTCTTGGCGCCGAAAGGCTCATCGAGCTGGTTCGACATGGCGTTGAACACGAAGAACGCGTTGGAACGGGCGAAGGGCGTGATGTTGCCGTTCGAACCGTGCATGGTGTTGCAGTCGAACAGGACAAGCGTTCCTGCCTTGCCGGTGGCAGCCGTGATTCCATGCTTTGAGGCGAGTTTGGTGAGCGCCTCGTGCGAGGGAACGCCCACTTCCTGCTTCTTGAGCGAGGATTTGTGGTTGTCCTCCGGCGTCTCCCCGGCACAGGCGATGAAGTGCTTGTGCGAGCCCGGCATCAGCATCAGGGGGCCGTTGAGCGCGTCGTTGTCGGTCAACAGCAGCGAGGCGGAAACGGCGCGCATGTGCGGCATGCCGTCCTCGGCGTGCCAGGTCTCGAAATCGGAGTGCCAGTAGAACTCCTTGCCCGTGAAGCCGGGCTTGTAGTTGAGGCGCGTCTGGAGGTAATAGACATCATCGCCGAGCAGGAAGCTGGCAATTCCAGCCAGTCGCCGGTCGCGTGCGAGCCGCTCGAAGAGCGGACTCTGCTCGGGCAGCTTGAAGACCGTGCGGACCTCGTCGGAGCCGGGTTCGGTTATGACGCTGCCTTCCTCGAGCTTACGCTCGCCGTTGCGGAGTGCGGCCGATTCGGCCGTCAGCGCCTTCACCTCCTCCTCGGAGAAAAGGTTTTTGAGCACGATGAAGCCGTCGCGGTCGAACTGGTCGGCTTGCTGCTCCGTCAGCGGAGCGTCGGTGCTCCACTCGCTCGAAACCGTCCTGTCCTGGCGCGGCAGCCACTGCTCTTCCCGCAGGCGGGTCGGATACAGGTCCTTTCTTCGCTCGGTCGTCTGGGTGATTGCAGACATTTTTTTCTCCTTACCTCGATGCTCTATGTTGGCTTTACGCGATTCAAACCTGTTCGGCTGCCAGCAAATAGGAACCGTCGTCCTGGTGAACCTCGTTTCCCGTTACGGGCGGGTTGAACACGCAGGCCATGATCATGGGCTCTTCAGGATCGGCGCGCAGAATGTGCCGGTCGTTCTTGTCGAGCGCATAGACTACGCCGGTCCGGACCGCGTGGACCTCGCCGGTCGCGAGGTCCTCGATCGAACCTGTGCCACCCAAGCAGTAGACGCTCTCGAGGTGGTTCTTGTAGTGCATCGGCAACTCGGCGCCGGCATGGATGGTGGTGATATGGAAGCTGAAGCCCATGCCGTCCGACTTCAGAAGCAGCCGCACGCTGTCCCACCCCTGCGAGAAGACGTGACGGTCGGTGTTCTTGGCCTCGTGCAGGTCGCGTACGATCATTGATTCACGGCTGCGACTTCCGTCGACCGGGCTATTTCCGTCACGGCTTGCTCCAGGATGTCGAGGCCGCGGGCGAAGGTCCCTTCGTCGATGGTGAGTGGCGCCAGCACCTTGACCACTTCGTCATGAGCGCCGGAGGTCTCGATGACGAGACCGCCTTCGAAGCAGCGTGCACAGATCGCGCTCGCCAACTCGCCAGAACCGACGTCGATGCCGAGAAACATGCCCCTGCCCTTCAGCCGGGCAGCCGGAAGGGTCCCGGCTATCCTCGTCAAGCGTGACTTGAGGTAGTTGGCGCGCTCGGCCACCGTTTCCTGGAAGCGGCTATCGGCCCAGAATTTCTCGAGGGCGACACGCGCGGTGACGAAGGCATGGTTGTTGCCGCGGAACGTCCCGTTGTGCTCGGCCGGGCCGAACAGGTCGTGTTCCGGCTTCACCAGAAGCGCCGCGAAGGGCAGTCCGAGGCCGGATAGGGACTTCGCCATGGTGATGATGTCGGGCTCGATCCCCATCTCCTCGAAGGAGAAGAACGAGCCGGTTCGGCCGATGCCGGCCTGGATGTCGTCGATGATCAGCAGGGCGCCATTCTCGCGGGCTATCTCGCTGACCCGGCGCACCCACTCGAACGAGGCGGCGTTCAGGCCGCCTTCGCCCTGCACCGTCTCCAGGATGATTGCCGCCGGCGGCTCGATGCCGCTTGCGGGCTCCGACAGCAGTCGTTCGAGCAGGTCCGCGGTGTCTACATCGTTACCCAGGGCCCCTTCGAACGGCATGCGGGTGACACCCGTAAGCGGAAGGCCGGCACCGCCGCGGTGATAGAGGTTGCCCGTGGCAGCCAATGCTCCCAGCGTCACGCCGTGAAAGCCGTTGGTGAAGGCGATCACATTGGTCCTGCCCGTGGACTTGCGGGCAAGCTTGAGGGCAGCCTCGACGGCGTTGGAGCCCGTCGGGCCCATGAACATCATGCGATGATCCATGCCGCGCGGCTTGAGAATGAGGCGCTCGAAGGTCTCCAGGAAGCCAGCCTTGGCGCTCGTGTGCATGTCGAGACCGTGGGCGATGCCGTCGCCGGCTATATGGTCGATGAGCGCTGCCTTGATGTCCGGGTCGTTGTGGCCGTAGTTGAGCGAGGAACAGCCGGCCAGGAAGTCGATGTAATCGCGGCCGTCGCTGCCGGTGAGAACGGCGCCACGCGCCTTCTCGAACACGGTTGGAAAACTGCGGCTATAGCTTCGCACGGCAGATTCGCGCCGGTCGAATATGGCCTTGTCGTCCGTTGGTACGGTCGTCATGGTCGTCATTTATTTTCCTTTCGGATTGGTCGTCTCGGGAAATCGATCTCGTAGGGGAGTTTCAGTATTGATTCGTATTCGGCCCGGAGTGCCCGGAGTAGAGTCTGGTCTGTCAGTTGGCGCTGCGCGCCTCTTCGGGCAGGGCGATAGTCACCATATGCTCGGTAACATGCGCACCGTCGAAATGGTCGTCCCTGCGGAAATAGGGCTCACTCGAGAGCTCTGCGCCTTTGCTGCGCGAGAATGACTTGAAAAGTGCCCAGCTTGCCGCATTGTCGAGCGTGATTGTGGTCTTCAGCCGGCGCACGTCGGCGCAAGCCTCGCGCTCCAGAAGCGCAGCGAGCATTTTCCTGGCGATGCCCTGGCCCTGGGCACTTTCGTCAACCGCAACCTGCCAGACGAACACTGTCTGCTGATCATCCGGCATGACGTAAGCCGAAACCCAGCCGACGAGCTCGCTATCGCTCGCGCGCTCGGCTGCCACACAGGTGTCGCCGAAATGGTCACACTGGAGCAGGTTGCAGTAAAGGGAGTTTTCGTCGAGGGGCTCTGAGGACCTGATCAGGCGCCAGACGGCCGCACCATCCTCGGTACGGGGCGTGCGGAACGCGATTTGGTCGGATCGGTCAGATCGTTCTTGCACTAGCTGGATGTTGCTGGTGGGCATGGATCTCCTCCTCCAAACGCATCGTATATGTTACGACAAACGAAGGACATCGTGGCCGGTTCGGAAAACATTACCGCCTTCGAGTCGCTGGTATGCGCTAATTCATTCGAGAGTCGCCAAACATGTCATTCGCCCATCAAATCATATTTTCTGCTATAAAGGAAACCGATGTCTGTTGAGCCGAAGGGCCGTTCATGGAAAATCGCACCCAGACCACACTCATTGCGCTCAGGCGCATCCTGCGCGCCACGGAGCTCAATGCGCGTACGCTCGCCCGCGCGACGGGACTGACGACTCCGCAACTCATCGTTCTCGAGATCGTTGCTGCGGCAGGACGCCTCACGCCGAAGGAGATAGCCGGGCGTGCCGGCGTCGGCCAAGCGACGGTATCGTCGCTGGTGGAAAAACTGGAGGCGCGTGAATTTGTGACGCGCAAACGAGCCGAACTGGACCGGCGTGCCGTCTGGGTGGCGCCCACGGAGGCCGGCCTGACCATGCTCGAAGCGGCGCCCGACCCCCTGCAACGGACATTTTCGGAACAGTTCGAGCAGCTTCCCGACTGGGAGCAGGCCATGATCGTCGCGGCACTCGAAAAGGTCGGCTTGATGCTGAACGCAGGCGCGATCGACGCCTCGCCGCTTCTCGATGTCGGAGCGGTAGACCGTAAGTAGCTGCGCGCGAACCCAAGTCTTACGAACCCGCTCTCAATCCCTCGGCGGGGGCTACCGCCGCACTTCTCGGCTCGACCTGCCTACTGCCCGTTCATATGCGACAGGATCGGTGTCCGCCTCGGTAACTATGACCAGGACGCGCGAGTCCCGCCCGACGTCCAGCGCACGAGCCAGTTCCGGCGTTTCGACGATCTCCAGGAGGCCCGCGAGACCTGCCGCTCCGCTCTCCCCCGCCACCACCCCCTCGCTCGCCAGCAGGCGCATCGCTTCAAAGGCACGCTCATCCGATATCGCAAGGAACGCATCCACGCCGCTCAGAAGGGTAGGCAACGAGATAGCCGACGCCGTCCCGCAGTTCAGGCCCGCCATGCATGAAGCATGCGGCCCATTCACGGTCACCGAACGACCGGCTCTTGCCGATCGCAACAGGCAGTCGGCACCTTTCGGCTCGACGCACACCAGGCGAGATCCGGGATCCAGCCGCCGGAAGTGGCTCGTGGCGGCGTGGGCGAGGGAACCCACGCCAACCTGAACCGGTATCAGGTTGGGCGCCCTCGACCCCAGCTCTTCCAGCTGGGTCTCGACCTCCTGGAAGATAGTGCCGTAGCCCTCGACGATCCATGCCGGCACCCGTTCGTAGCCGGGCCAGGAAGTATCCTGGATCAGCAACCGCCTCTCATCGGCGCTCGCAGCCGCGGCCCGGACCGCCTCGTCGTAACTCCCGCGAACCACCACTACCCGCGCACCCTCGGCGCGAAGGGCTTGGGTCCGCACCTCCGCCATTTCGCCCGGGACGAACACTTCCGATTCCAGGCCGAACCAGCGCGCGACCCGAGCCACCGCCCGACCGTGATTACCGTCCGTCGCGGTCACGAGGGTGAACCCCTGTCCGCTCAGGGCCGCGCGCAGCGCCTCCAGCTTCCGCCCCGTTGCGGCCACGCCGGTATTCGCCAGGAGTTGGTTGTAGATCGCCCACGAAGCCCCGAGCACTTTGTAAGCCGGCAGTCCGAAACGGTTCGACTCCTCCTTCACCCAGATCTCGCCCACCCCGAGTCTTTCCGCCAAACCAGCGGCCGTCCGCAACTCGCTGGGCTCGTAGCCGGGAAGAAGGCGATGAAAGGAGATCGGCGAGTCGGCGGCAACGGAGGGCGTCGAGCAGCGCTTGCCGGCATTCGAGTTCAGATGGAAGTCGACGATGGTGTCAACTTACCTCGCCAATCGCCTGAGGAGAGAAACCGTGCCACAAGACCTATCCGACTTTCCGCCGATCGTTACAGCAGTCCTGAGCGAAATATCGCGCCGGCACGACGCCGACAGCGCAACGCCGGTGCAAACCGGGGGAATTTGCAATGCTATCTACTTCCTCGGCGACGATCTTGTCCTCCGAGTCCCAAGAAACGACCCTGACTTCGTAGCGGCCCTCGAACGCGAGGTTATTGCGGTCCCTGCTGCCCGCACCGCCGGCGTACGCACTCCCGCTCTTGTCACCTTCGATGATTCGCGTTCACTCATCGCCGTTCCATATGCTGTTTACGAACGTGTACCTGGACAACCGCTGGAACGCCTCGGCTTGCTGCCAGATGCGGCGCCACTCGCCCTGGAGGAGCTCGGTCGTGATCTCGCCAGGTTGCACGACGGAGTAGATCGCAATGATGGAACCGAGATCGATGCCGTCTTCGTGGCGCTCGATCCGCGGGATGCGGCCGACGAGTTGGCGGAAAGGGGGAGCTTTACCCGTATGGAAGCCAATTGGCTCGACCAGATGCTGGGAAGACTGGCTCCAGCGGTAGAAGCGCCCTTTGAAAAGCGGCTTTGCCACGGCGATACACAAGGCACCAACATCATGGTGGCGCCCGCATCGGCAACGTACCTGGCGTTGATAGATTGGGGGAACGCCACCTGGGACGATCCGGCGAAGGACTTCGCCGGTCTACCACTCGGGGCCATACCTTTCGTCCTCGCCGGCTATCGAAGCGTGTCACGGCTGGAGAATGCGGAGGCGCGCATTCTGTGGTGGCAGTTGCAGAATGCGCTCTACCTGCTGCACCGTCCACCACTACCAGAGTTGCCGAAGCGAGCTTGGGCGGAAAGGCCCATGGCGCAACTCCTCGAAATCACGAGGTTCCTGATCACCCCGCAGGGTCGGAAGTGGCGTGACCTGGTTACATGAGTCCCGATCCTCAGGACACCTCCGGCGGGAACACGCGAAGCTGATGAATTGAAGTCCACGAACACGAAGGTTAATTGGCCGTTCGTTTTTACGTTTCAGGTCCCTGCCTTACAGTACGGATATGAATCCGGGGCTGACTGGCTACGCAAAGCAGGAATACCTCATGAAGGTCACCGAGTTCATGACGGCCTGCCGCCGGCGTTCTCCGCTCGGTGGTCTATGGGACGTAGCCGACTTGCACTGGTGGTGGCGAGACGGCGGATACGGCAACCCGGAGCAGCAGCTCTTTCTCGAGGCGCCCAGTGGGCAAGCGTTGGGATTCATACTCCTGTCGGAACAGTACGATACCTTCGATTACGAGATTCTGCCGGGCCACGAGGAAAGCGAAGCCGCCGCGACAATGTTTCGCCACGCCCTGGGCTGGCTAAAGGGCAGGCTCGCTTCCAGCAGCAAGCCGGAATCCATAAGTTTCTTCATCAGGGACAGCCACTCGACGTTACGGAAGCTCGCAGAGGCGGAGGGTTTTCGGGCAAGCATGAAGACGTATGTTCAAACCGCACTGAGACTCCCACTCCCCGAACCGGGGTCCCTGGCACCGATTGCCGATAACATCCGCTCGATTCGGGAGACGGACCTCTCCGGCGGACGACCGCCCGTGCTCCACACGTCGGCAGCCAAGTTTTCCCGGGTTTGCGAGACGCCCTTGTACCGCCCCAAGCACCACCTGGTCGGCGTCGATCCAAACGACCAGCCGGTTGCGGAATGTATCTGTTGGATCGACCAGGTCAATGATATCGGAGTGCTCGAACCGATGGAAACACATCCGGATCACCGGCGCCGGGGCCATGGGAGCGAGATCCTCCGCGCAGCCTTGAGACTGATTTCCGTGTCCGGCGGAAAATTCGCGAAAGTATCACACTACAACTCGAACATTGCGGCCGCTCGACTCTACCGGTCCCTGGGATTCCGGCCCGTGTTCGAGAGGGTCGTCTACGAGATCGACGGCTAGTGGTGAAACGAGCGAACACAGCTTGTGGCCGAAAACAGGAAGTCACGACGTCATGCCGGTTCGCCGCCAAA
>JBBDRK010000050.1:16526-26697 GCA_040905465.1 Trueperaceae bacterium
CGAAACCATGGAGATAGGCAAGGACCTGGTAGCCGCTTCCTCGACCCCAATCGTCCTGGCGATCCTTGCCGAAGAGGACAGCTACGGCTACGCCATACTCAAGCGGGTTCGGGAGTTGTCCGGAGGGCGCATGGAGTGGACCGACGGCATGCTCTACCCTGTTCTGCATCGGCTCGAGCGTCTCGGCCACATCGAGGCGAGGTGGGAAGTTGCGGAGAGCGGCCGCCGTCGCAAGTACTACCGGATCACGCCCCGCGGCCGGGCTCAGTACGCTGAGGAGCGCAGGCAGTGGCAAGCAGTGGACGCCACGCTTCGGGCCATCTGACCAGGCGCCGCTGCATCGACCTGAACCCAGTCGACCCCGATTCGGCAGTCACTGTGGAGCTTGAGCGACAAACTCCGCGGGAAAGAGCCGTAAACTCGCCGAAGCCACAGGATCCTTCCTGTCACTTGGACAGCGATGATACTGAGCCACTGACCCCGTAAACGCCCGATTTCCAATCCAACCTTCGCTTTCCGAGGACATTTCATGCCTACCGAAACAAGTGGCCGCAGCTCTCGATCTCGACTGTCGAGCCGTGACTGGCGCACTATCTTCACGCTGCTGATCGCCAGCTTCGTCGTGATTCTTAACGAAACGATCATGAACGTTGCGCTGCCCAGGTTGATGGTCGAACTGGGCGTAAGCGCCAATACGGTGCAGTGGCTCTCGACCGGGTTCTTGCTGACGATGGCCGTCGTGATCCCAATGACAGGCTTTATCCTCCAGCGGCTGCGAACTCGCGTCGTCTTCGTCACGGCGATGGGGCTGTTTTGCCTCGGCACGCTCATTGCCGGCATCGCCCCCGGCTTTCCGATGCTCCTGGCAGGTCGCATCGTTCAGGCGTCGGGAACCGCCATCATGCTGCCGCTACTGATGACCACCATCCTTGGGCTCGTCCCGCCCGAGCGGCGCGGAGCGATCATGGGCACGGTCAGCATCGTCATCTCGGTGGCGCCCGCCTTCGGACCGACCGTTTCCGGCCTCATCCTCGAGGCGCTGCCGTGGCGATTCATGTTCCTTCTCGTGCTACCGATTGCCCTCGTGGTCCTTGCGTTTGGGGCGCGACGGCTTGTGGATGTCGGCGAGGTGCGCCGGAGCTACATCGACGTCCCCTCGGTCGTCCTTTCGGCCTTGGGGTTCGGCGGGTTCGTCTACGGCGTCAGTCGGGCGGGCGAAGGACCGGGGGCCTGGAGTCATCCCGAAGTCCTGGTGGCCCTGGCTGTCGGCGTGCTGAGCCTCGTCTTCTTCGTGGGCAGACAACTCGCCCTGCAACGAAGTGGCGTTCCGCTGCTGGACCTGAGGGTCTTCCGCTACCCGATGTTCACCTTGAGCGTCGGGCTCTTCATGATCGTCATGATGGCGCTGTTCGGTTCGATGATTCTCCTGCCCATGTATCTGCAGAACGTCCGCGGTTTCGGATCGCTGCAGACGGGTTTGTTGCTGCTCCCCGGGGGCGCCTTGATGGGTCTGGCGGCTCCATTCGTGGGCCGCATCTTCGACCGTCACGGCCCAGTGGCTCTGACTGGCGTTGGCGCAGGGCTCCTCACGCTGGCCCTGTGGCGCCTCAGCACCATAACTGGGGGAACATCCGTCGGCATGCTGCTGGCTCTGCACCTCGTCCTGAGCTTGGGGCTGGCGCTGCTCTTTACCCCGCTGATGACGACTGGACTAAACCCACTGCCCAGCCGCCTCTACTCGCACGGCAGCGCGACCATGAGCACACTGCAACAGGTTGCGGGGGCGGTCGGCACGGCTCTCCTGATCACCATCATGACGAACCGCGCCGCCAGCCTGGGCAACGCAGTCTCACCCCAACTGGCGCAGGCCGCCGGACTGCGTTCGGCGTTTGCGGTATCCGCTGCGTTCGCGCTGGTCGCAATGTTCCTGACTTTCTTCTTGCGTCGCACAATGCCCGACGAAGACGACGTCGGCTTGGCAACCGAGCCGACGGTCAGCGCCAACGCGGAGGCCGCCCTGACAGCGGACTGAGCACGTCCCAGTCCAGTGACTAGCGGGGCGCCAGGGGAGGTATCCAGGGCGTCGCAGCCGGTCGGATGCACGCAAACGAGTTCATTCAGGGTCAGCTATCGAGAGTCTCGCCACCACTTCGTCCTCAGCTCTCTCGCCGGTCTCTGTAAAGCCGATGTCCGCATAGAGCCGTTTGGCGGTGAGATTGGTCGGCTCATAGGAGAGCGCGAACTGCTGGAATCCGTGCTCATCGGCGAGCTTGGAGAGGACCATTCGCACCATGTTTCGGCCATGGCCCCGACCCTGGAATGCTCGGTCTACGAGGACTCCGCCCAACCAGCAACTTCCGTCGTCCGGATCGACGGCCCACATCAGAAAACCGATAACCCTGTCCCCCAGGTTCAGGGCAAGCGGTTGCCATCCTGTCGGGTCGTAGCAACACAGAGCGAGGTAGTAAGTCGACGTGGTGATGAAGTCTCGTTGTGCTTCGGTTACCGTCAGCTTCGCGATATCGCGCCAGTTCTCGCTATTGACCGGTTGCAGTGATAAAGCAGCCGTTGACGACGTCGAGGCACTCTGATTCATGAGAGGCAGCATACGTTCCGTGCTGGCCACGAGGGGCCCGACTCTAATTCCGCCACACCGCTCTTCCGGACATGAAGTCGCCTGCCAACCGTCTGGCGTGATCAGGCTCGACCCGCCATGACGCCGCCACCTCCCAGGCCAACAGCGCCCGAATGGCCCGAGTGCGTCGAGGTCCGGTTGCTCGGCTCCCTTCGAACGGCAACGCCGCATCATCGAGCAGCGAAACGTCAACTCTCGCCTCGTCCCAGTCCAGTAGAGCCAAGCGGCTGTCAGGCATAACCAGCAGATTGGAGAGGCCCGGGTCCCCATGCACAACCGAAGGTTCCTCAGCTGAAAACTCCTGCCAGGCCGCCCGAACTGCCTCCAGCAACCCTGGCGGCATCAGCGACAGATCGACATCACCACCACGCTCGACGGCGAGCAGCTCCACCGACGATGCAAAGCCCGGCCGCTGCGCCCAACGGCGAGTCAATCGATGGAACGCGTGAAGACGAGACCGCAACCTCCTGAGCTCAGCGCGCACGAACGGCGTTCCCTCGATCCAGGTCTCTACCGTCACACCCCCAACGAGTAGCTCCCCCTCATTGCTGGGAACGAAGCGAGGCACGACGAAGCCGACCTCCCTCGCCAACTCCTGGACGGGCTCCAGCCAGGCGATGGCCTCGCGGCTGCGCCGACTGCTCTTGGCCACCAGCCGCTCGCCGTCTCGCTCAACCAGAAAGACCGTATTCCGGTGTCCCTCGGCAAGCCTCCTGACGATCCGACACCCCTCCCACTCCCGCAAGGTTCGTTCAAGATGATCGCGCGAACACATTGACCGCAGTTTAGGCGACGCCTTCACGCTCGTGTCGGCCAGGGTCGGCCGACCACGTCGTAAAACTCATCCGTCTCAGGGACGTCAATACAACGAGGTTTCGGCAATTCGCATTCGCGAGTTGCCGCGTAGCCTAAATGGCCGCGTCATCCCGCATTTTGCCGGACAGCCGCATTAGAGCAGGTTCGATTGGACCGAAGCCACAGCGTCGGTTAAATCGAGACAGCGCTGGGAGCCGTAGGGAAGTTATGTGGGCAATCTTGGCAACCGACTGGTAAAGTCGATGTTGCGCTAAGGACGGAGAAAACAATGCTCGGTGAAACCCCGCTGATCGCCTTCGTCTGTGCAACTGACGCCGATCGCGTCAAGAACTTCTATGTCGAAGTTCTCGGCTTGCAACTGATTGCCGAGGAACCACCCTTTGCCCTCGTTTTAGACTCAAATGGCGTCATGGTACGAGTTTCCCTGCTGCGAGAGTTTCAGCCGGCGCCGTTCACCGTCCTGGGCTGGGAGGTAGATGACATAGCGGCAAAGGTACAAGTACTGGCTGCAAAGGGAGTCCGTTTTACTCGATACCCACACTTCGAACAAGATGCGCACGGAGTGTGGACGAGCCCCGACGGGACAAAGGTAGCGTGGTTCAAGGACCGCGACGAAAACACGCTGTCTCTAACCGAGTTCCCTTCAGCCTGACTCTACAGAACAAGGTTTTTCCCCGATGCAGCAGTCGATTGGCCGTGCCGACGCGCTTCACCCGGTGACCGCGTCGGTCTCAGGCACAGTTGGCGAGTACAGCGGCGCAAAACAGCTTTCCGCCTACTGTCATCGCGCGCTCGTCTACATTGAACCGGGGGTGATGGTGCGGGTAGTTCATCCCCAGGTCCTCGTTTCCGCCCCCTACGAAAAAGAAGCTACCCGGCACCTTCTGAAGATAGTAGGCGAAGTCTTCGCCACCCATCGAGGGTTCGATCTGGACAGCTCCTGCGTGGCCAACTATGTTCTCCGCCAGCCGGGCGATCTCCTCAGTTTCTGCAGGGTGGTTCCACACTGCTGGATAGCCTCGTTCGTAGCTCACCTCGGCGGTTGCGCCCATTGCCTCGCATACTCCCCGCGCGATCCTTCCGAACGCCTCCTCGATCTCCCGACGGACACTCTCATCGAAGGTCCTGACCGTCCCGGTAAGTTCCGCCGTGTCTGGGATTATGTTGAAGGCACTTCCCGCGTTTATTGTGGCGATAGTAAGCACCGCTGGTTTCAGTGGGTCGATGCCTCGGCTGATGACGTGTTGAAGCCCGGTGACAACCTGGCATGCTATTGCGACTGGGTCGACGCACAGGTGTGGCTTGGCGCCGTGGCCACCCCGACCTCGGATCTTTACTTTCACACGGTCGGAAGCAGCCATCGTATCGCCTACCCTCGTACCTATCGTCCCATAAGGCAGCGTGGACCATACGTGCGCACCGAAGATGACGTCTACGCCGTCGAGACAGCCATCCTCGATCATGTACTTGGCGCCGCCGGGGGCAAGTTCCTCGGCAAATTGATGAATGAATACGACCCTGCCGGAAAGTTGCTCGCGCTCCTCGCTGAGAGCTCGCGCAACACCGAGAAGAGTCGCCGTGTGGACATCGTGTCCGCACGCATGCATAACGCCAGGAACACGAGAAGCGTACGATAAGTCGTTCTCCTCCTGGATGGGGAGCGCGTCGAAATCGGCGCGAAGGGCGACTGTCCTTCCGGGAGTGTTCCCTTCCAGAACGCCAACGACCCCCCGTCCACCTACGCCGGTACGAACCTTGATTCCAAGTGCCGCGAGATACTCGGCGATCTTCTGAGGAGTACGCTCCTCCTGGTACGAAAGTTCTGGGTGCATGTGAAAGTCCCGCCTCAGCTCGACCATCTCGGGATGGAGTTGCTCTATGCGGTTGTACAGAGTATCGAGCATTTTTGATCGCCTTCCTGGCAGTTGGAGCGCTGGAAAGTGGGCATCCTCAATTGCGTTGTCTTACTCCAACTCGACGATTGCAGCACCGTCGACATGTCGAAGGCGTGTACCGAATGGCTGCGATAGATTGTCGAGTGAGTCCAGGATTCGCCTGCCATAGCCGTGCAAGGGAATAAGCGGAAAATCGAGGAAGTTTGCAGTCTTCGCTTCGCTGGAGTCTTCGTCTTCGTGACCAAGGCATATCGGCGTGAGCTTTAGACCAGCTAGCTTCCCGCCCGTCCACTCGGCCTCTGCGACGACGCTTTGCCAGGGCCTGAGGCCAAACTCGTCCTTCCAGTGCTTGGCAAGAGAAGTCTGGAACAGGAAGTTACCCAGTCCGTAGAAAATAGGCTGCCCCTTGTATATTTCGATCGCATGCAGGGCAGGTGCGCCGTGACCAACGAACATGTGGGCACCTGCATCGATGCACCGATGGGCGAAATCGACCATCCACCGAGGCGTTTTCCACTTGACCTCCTCCCAATGATGGTTGTGTACATACACCAGCACGAGATCGGCCTCCTGCCCGGCGGTCCGAATCGAACGAACGACAGCTTCGACGTCCTCACTTTCGGGCTCGAGCCCGTGTTCACTCTCGTTGATCCTGAGACCATTGATTCCCGGCTGTGCGGATCCGGTAGCTGACTCGTTCTTGGCGTATACGTCGGCCGGTTGGGGCCCACAATCCATGGCCAAGACCCCGAGTGTGCTCGCACTCGAACGGTGAAACCCTGGAGCGGCAGCAGTGGAGAGATCCAAGCCGGCCCCCGCGAACGCAAACCCACGTTTAGCAACCTCCTCGAGCGTTGATTGCACACCGTCCGGACCGAGGTCGAACATGTGATTATTGCTGAGAGACAGCGTATCGAAGCCAACCTCTTTCAGACTGTCCAGGACTTCTGGAGCAGCCGTGGTGAGGAATTTTTCCTTCGTAGGCTCTCCGCCGCGGCTCCCTGCGATCGTTACCTCGAGATTGGTAAAGGCATGGTCCCCTTGTCGCACCAGCTCAATTATCCGTCTGAAACCCGGGTGCGACGTTCCCTGTATGTCACGCTTAATTAGCGACTGCCCACCTATTACTACACGTGTCGACTCTTGTCTCACCTTGTTCCTCCTGTTTCTTTTGCGTCAGTTTCCGTGTACGTTTACTCGATTGTTTCTGCCCTACTCGACCAGTGGCACGAGTTGCTTCGCCTGATCCAGCGCCTAGTCCCGTCCTAGCTTCGGATCGAGAAGATCCCTGAGGGCGTCGCCAAAGAGGTTGACGCCGAGTACCGTGACCACGATGAATAACCCGGGGAATACGGATAGGTGAACTGCCGTATGGATGAAGCGCTGACCGGTGTTCAGCATTCCACCCCAAGTAGGCTGTGGTGGGGGGACTCCGAGTCCCAAGTAACCCAAGCTTGCTTCCGCGATAATCATGGTCGCCAAACTGAGCGTCGCCATGACGATTACGGAGGACGCGACGTTCGGAAGTACGTGCCGCATGAGAATACGAGGTGCTGCCGCGCCGCTGGCACGTGCCGCAACTACGTATTCACGCTCGCGAACCGACAGAACCTGTCCCCGAACCACCCGAGCAAAGTTGACCCATTCCGTGATTCCAAGGGCAAGAATCACGTTCCAGGTGCTTGCCCCGAGTACTGCCACCAGAGCTATCGCCAGTACTATGCCTGGTATTGCCAAGAACACGTCCGCAATGCGCATTAGGACATCATCGAGGGTACCGCCAAAGTACCCGGACACCGCTCCTATAACTACGCCGAGCAGCATGGCGACAGCGACCGACAATCCGCCGACAGTGAGTGAGGTTCGGGCGCCGTAAATTATTCGGCTCAGTACGTCTCGCCCTAGCTCGTCAGTTCCTAACCAGTGCTCGGGGCTGGGGGGGCTAAGCCGGTTTGCAATGTCCTGGCGAGTGTGATCGTACGGGGAGACCTGCGGGGCAAGCAAGGCCACAACCACCAGAAGGATTACTATCGCTCCTCCCGCTAGCGCTCGCTTGTTGGTAAGAAGGCTCTTCCAGAGTTCTCGTGTGGGGGAGTACCGACGCGAGTCGCGGCCGTCAACGGCAGCTTCTCCCTGTTGGCCATCGGCCAGCCTATTCTCAGTCATTCGCGTTTTGTCCCGCCCCTGCCAAGCCGCTCACTCATATCGAATCTGAGGATCGAGGAATGCGTAGGAGATATCTACGAGGAGGTTGCTGAAGACCACGATCACGCCAATCATCAGGATTACGCCTTCTACTACGGCGAAGTCTCGCCGAGATATCGACAGGATCAGGAGACGGCCTATACCGGGGCGTGAGAAGACTGTTTCAGTGACCACCGCACCGCCGACGATTCCCGGTATCTGGGCCCCAACGTACGTCACGACTGGGATGAGCGCATTTCTCAGGGCATGGTGAGTCACTACTTTCCGTTCGACCTGTCCTTTCGAACGAGCAGTCCTGACGTAGTCCTCGCGCAGCACATCCAACATGCTCGATCTGATCAGCCGGGTCGTCAGGGCTGCCCAGGCAGTTCCCAGAGCAATGGTTGGGAGGATCAGGTGACTCAAAGTCCCTGCCCCGCTTGCCGGTAGCCAGTTGAGCGTTACCGCGAACAGGGAAATCAGCATGAGGCCGAGCCAGAAGTTCGGGATCGACACTCCAAGGATCGCAATCGACATGCTCAGCCCGTCAAGCCAGGTGTTGTGGAATAGCGCCGCGAAGACCCCGAGTACGGTCGCAATTGCGACTGCGAACAGCAATGCCGCGACGCCCAACTGCAGGGTGTAGGGAAGCCGGTCCAGGATCATGTTGCTGACCAGCTCCCGACTATGTAGTGACGTCCCGAACTCACCTCTAACCGTGTTCGAGATGTAATGAAGAAACTGAATGTGCAGAGGCTGATCCAGTCCGAGGGATTCCCGCAGGCGATCGACGTCAGCTTGCGTCGCTCTCGGATCCTCCGCCATATAGGCGGTCAACGGGTCGCCGGGCACGAGGTGCAGCAGAAGGAAAATAAACAGTAGCAGGAGAAACAGGACTGGTATCGAGACCGTAATCCGCCTTAAGGCATAGATGATGAGACCAGACAAGTCCGTCCTTACCTTTCGTAATCAGCTAGCGCAGAGGGGATCGTTCCTTGTACTTCTCTGGCCAGCTGCGTATAGCGGCGGCCGGATCGATCCCCTCTGGAGCGAGGCGCTAGTCCCTTATCTCAGGTAGACCTGGGGGATGAAGTGGATGACGTCCAAGGTGTGAATGAGCGTCATGTCCTCAGGCCATACGACATTCGCCTGCGACACGAGCCAGACGGGCACGGCAACCATCGGATAACTCGGCAGGTCGCGCGCAAGGATCTCCTGGGCTTCGTGGTAGGCATCAAGCCGCTCCTCGTCGCTGATCCCCGCCGAGCGGCCAGTCTCCAACAGTTCGTCGAGCCTTGGGTTGTCGTACCAGTTTCTATTCTGGACCGGAATGTTGTTCGAATGGAAGTAGGTGTAGAGGTAGTCGGCCGCGATAATTCCGTTACGACGCGCAATTCGAAGATCGAAATTGCCGCTGCGCATGTACTCGAAGTAGGTGTTGAACTCGAACGACGCTATCTCGAGATCTACGCCTATGTCGCTCAGGTTCTGTTGGATGATCTGTGCCTGGTCCAACAAGTCTGGGCTCGAGGAGTCGGTCAGCAACTCGATCGACAGCTGCTCACCTTCGTCGTTGCGGAGCACCCCTTCGTTGTCCTGAGTCCAGCCTGCCTCCTCGAGCAGGGACAGGGCGGTATCTGGATCGAACGCATAGGTTGGAACATCGTCGTTGTACTCCAGGATCGCGGGGGGAAGCATGTTTTTCGTAGGAACGCCGCCGGCGGCCTCGTACAAGGAGAGAATGGACCCCTCGTTGATTGCATGCGCGATAGCATGCCTAACCGCACGATTCTCCTCCCCTCCGACATAAGGGTGTTCGTCGAAGAAGCCGAGGAACTGAACGTTGCTTGGTTCGGTCGAGAAGGCATTGAGGTCTGGGTTAGCCCTGAACCGGGGTATGTCATCCGTCGATACGGATAGGTCCAGGTCGATCTCGCCGGCATCCATGGCTAGGACTCGCGCCTGATCGTCAGGCATTACCCGCAGGACGATCTCGTCCAGGTATGGGCGGCCACCGTAGTAATCCTCGTTGGCTTCGAGCGTCATGTCCAGTCCCCGTCTCCATTCCACCAAGCGAAACGGGCCTGATCCTACCGGGTCGAGACCGAAACCTTGTACGTCGCTCTCATATACCGACTTGGGGTAGATCGGATGCTCCCAGATGTCGAACTCCAGTGTCGCAAGTACCGGCGCGTTGAGATGCATATCCAAGGTGTAATCGTCGACGACAACTACATCGGCGACACTGGCGTAGCGGGCCGGGTACGGGGATTCGTACTCGGGCAGGCGGGCCACGTCCATCGTGAATTTGACGTCTTCGGCAGTGACGGGATCACCGTTGTGGAATGTTGCGTCCCGCCGCAAATTGAAGCGCCAGCGCAATCCATCATCGGCTATCTCCCAACTCTCGGCAAGACGAGGTTGGTACTGCATTGTGGCCCTGTTCAGGACAGCCAGGCTATCGAAGATCAGTCGCTGAGGAACACCGACAGCGATTGACGTAGGGGTGAAGATGCGATCGACATTGTCGAGTTCAGACGTGACGCCGATCCGCAACGTTCCACCGTAGCTCGCATCGGCCCCCTGCGAAAATGCGGCGGGCAGTAGCATGGTCAGTGCCAAGAAGGCGACAACGAGCATT
>JBBDRK010000051.1:0-3818 GCA_040905465.1 Trueperaceae bacterium
CGTGATAACACTTAAGAACCAAGAGGAACCTGTCCAACTACCGGGGTCCACCGGTCGGCGTGGACGTCACCACCGTGGGCGTGGGCGACCGATCGAACGATCGACAGTCCGAGCCCGGCCCCGCGGTTGATCGAGGTATTGACGGAGTCTGCGAGTCGTTCGCTGGCGGCCAGTCGCCGGAACGGCTCGAACAGGCCCGGGACTTCGTAGAGCGGGACGAGCGGTCCGGTGTTTTCGACGCTGAGGTGCACCTCGTCACCGACCACTCTGGTGGTGACCGTGACCCAGCCTTGGTCGGGCAGGTTGTAGCGGATTGCATTCTCTACCAGGTTCTGGGTGAGCCGTTCCAGGAGTATAGGGTCGCCTGCGACAGGGGCGTACTCCAGGTGGGTGCGAATGTCGATCCCGGCGTTCCGCGCGGCGCCGCAAGACTCCGTGGTGATGTGCCGTGCGATGTCGGCGAGGTCGACAGGAGTATGTTCCGTAACCCGTTGTTCGCTGCTGGCGAGGGTGAGCAGGCCGTCGATCAACCGTTCATGGCGGTGGTTGACGGCGAGCAGGGTGACGCTGAGCTGACGTAGTGACTCGTCCGCTTCGGGACCGTCAAGGGCGACCTCGATGAGGGTGCGGTTGATTGTGAGGGGGGTGCGCAGCTCGTGCGAGGCATTGGCTACGAATCTTCGCTGGCTGTCGAAGGCGCGGTCGAGCCGTTCGAGCATGGCGTCGAAGGTGTCGGCGAGGTCTTTTATCTCATCATTGGGACCGGCCAGGGCGATACGTTCGTGCAGGCTGCGGTCGGCAACGCGGCGGGCGGTGGCGGTGATCTTCTGCAGCGGGTGCAGCGCCTGGCCTGTCAGGAGCCAGCCGAATCCTCCGGCTGCCAGGCCGACGACGCCGAGCGAGATGAGCGAGGCGACGAGCATCGCGTTCAGGGTGTCGTCGCGATCCTGCTGGAACTGATCGCGCAGCTCCGCCTGTAGCTCATGGGCGCGAGGCGGCGAGCCCTCTTCGGTGCGAGTCCACGCCTGCAAATGTTGGCTCGTGATGCCGACTCGAGAGGTTAGCTGACGGTCGAGGGCCTGCCCCAGGAAGATGTACATCAGCGCGATGAGCACCGCCCCGGCAAGGAAGAACGCACCGGCGTAGAGCAGGGTGAGGCGCACGCGGATCGTTGAGCGCCACCAGCGGCGGGAAGTGGTCACGCGATCCGGTAGCCGCTATCGCGGACGGTCTTGATCACCGGCGGCTCGCCCAGCTTCCGGCGCACCATCATGATGGTGAAGCGGATTACCCCGGTGAACGGGTCGGCGTGCTGGTCCCAGGCTTTCTCCAGGAGCTGCTCGGCGGAGACAACGCCGCCGTCGGCACGAAGGAGTTCGGCGAGGACGGCGAACTCCTTGGGAGACAACTCCAAGGTGAAACCGTCGCGGGTGACGGTACGGCGGTGCGTGTCGAGGCGGATGCCGGCGCGCTCTAGCACGGGTGGTGCGGCCGGACGGGCGCGCCTGGCCAGCGCTTGGACACGCGCGGTGAGCTCGGCGAAGGCGAACGGTTTGGTCAGGTAGTCGTCCGCCCCGAGGCCGAGCCCGGCTACGCGTTGCGTCACCGCGGTGGCGGCGGTGAGCATCAGGATCCGGATGTCGCCGCCGGAGTCGACGAGGGTCGTGCACACCTCGTCGCCGGACACTCCGGGGAGGTCTCGGTCCAGCACAACCACGTCATAGTCGTTGACGGCTAGCTGCTCCAGTGCCGCATCGCCGGCATAGACGACATCGACTGCCATGGCCTGACGGCGCAGTCCCTCGGCGATGCTGTCGGCGAGCACCCGTTCGTCCTCAACCACGAGTACGCGCATCAGTTCGATCATTTTATGTCGTCACGGTGTTAGGGCGTTGTTAGGGCATTCCCTAACGCTGCTCTAACGACAGAAGGCAGACGATAGCCCTTATGGAACCAGCCACCCGATCTTCGAATCAAACGCTTGGCGGAACCAGGGCCGACTGGCGCTATCGCATTACTCGTTTCCATGTGCCGCTCGCCATCGCGAGCGCCGTGGTCCTTGTCCTCTCCATGACGCTCCCGCCCTTCGACGCCGGCGCGTATCCTTCTGGTGACATCCGCAGTGGGCCGCTCCCCCAGCCCAGCGGACCGATGGATCACGGCGGAGACCAAACCGTAGCGATGGACGGGGACAGTCACGGCGGGGGTCAGTCGGGGGCGAGGAACGAGGCCGACCAGGGCGAAGGCCGAACCGGTCCGTTGGGTATGGGCGAGGACGAAGCCGCTCGCATGGGTGACAGCGAGATGAGGGAGATGATGCATGCCCCATTCCTCGGCGTCGGCATGCGGCAGTGGACCGTTGCCACCGGCTACGTCGCTCTCGGGCTTCTCGGGCTCACTCTCCTGATCGGACCGGCCAACCTCCTGCTCCGCAGGCGCAATCCCGTGTCGAGCTATCTGCGTCGCGACGTGGGAACCTGGACGGCTGTCGCCAGTGTCGTCCACGTCATCTTCGGTTTCCAGGTGCATGGCAACTTGACCATCAACAGCGTGCTCAGCTACTTCTTCATCCGCGACGGCAGCCCGCGGCTCGAGAGTTTCGGCCTGGGGAACTGGACCGGACTTGCCGCCACGGCGATCGTGGTGGGGTTGCTCGCTTTCTCCAGCGATTTCGCCCTGCGAAAGCTCAAGGCCCCGACCTGGAAGAATCTCCAGCGCCTGAACTACGCCTTGTTCGTGCTGGTCATCGCGCACGCGTTCTTCTACGGTGCGCTGTTGCGTCTGGAATCCCCTTATACGCTCCTGCTACTGCTCAGCGTCGTCGCGGTCTTCGTCGGACAAGCGGCGGGAGTCTGGCTATGGCGGCGCCGTTACTCCCGGTACGCCGGCCGGAAGATACCGTGAGCGGCAACCGACCGTTCGGAGCCGGATCGTACTTCGAGGAAGTATCAGATAATGCAGTGTCGAATAGTACCGTGACGATCGCAAGAAACAGAGGAGCACTGACATATGGCAGACAAGCAACCCTATCCGGGCCCACCACGCTGGGTGAAGGTGTCCGGAATCGTCGTCATCGTCCTGGCAGTCCTGGTCCTGATCGTCATGTTCGCCGGTGTCGGTGGCGAACACGGCCCTGGTCGCCATGCACCGACCGGCAATGCGGCGCCCACGCTTCCGGGCCTCGCCGGTCACCAGTTCGCCGAGTTCCCCGACCACCACCAGGGAGTCTAGATGATCATGGCGCCGGCCCTGCGCAAGTTCGTGCTCACCACGCACGTGGCTACCTCGGTCGGTTGGCTTGGCGCGGTGATCGCCTACCTGGCTCTAGACGTAACCGCGGTTACCAGCCGGGACGTGCAGACGGTCAGAGCCGCGTACCTCGCGATGGAGTTGACTGTCAGGTACGCCATCGTCCCATTGGCCCTGGCATCGCTGCTGGTCGGCATCGTCAACGCACTGGGCACGCCATGGGGCCTGTTCCGGCACTACTGGGTGATATTCAAACTAGTGCTCAGCGCCCTCGCAACGGTAATACTCCTGACGTACACGCAGACCATCGACGGCCTGGCTGCCACAGCCGCTACCGCCGCCGATCCGCGGGGGCTACCGGGCTCGCTGCCCCACTCCGCCGGCGCAGTGATGGTGTTGCTGATCATCACCGGACTTTCGGTATACAAGCCACGCGGCGTTACCGGCTACGGCTGGCGCAAACAGCAGGAGAAGGGCTGATTAGCCGCTTTGAATCCTGATATCTCGCTGGTATCGATGTGGCAACACCGTTCGCGCATCGCCGGTGTTCGCACTCGCCGTGCTGGTCG
>JBBDRK010000051.1:3918-26331 GCA_040905465.1 Trueperaceae bacterium
GTAGCAACCTTTTGATACTGGAAGGTGCGACTGTACAGCAGGATATAGAAACCGATACCGCCGGCACCGACCAATCCCAGAATCTCCGCTTCACGGATGTTGAGTTCCAGCCTGAACAGGCTGTCACGTGCCAGGTCGGGCGCGATCTGACTCAATACCCCGTAGCGAATCTTTTGTAACCAGGTTGCCCCGGCGCTGTCCAATGCCTCCAGGGGGCCCGGGCGCGCGTTTTCGAAGGCTTCGGCATAGAACTTGCTGAGCATTCCGGTCGAGTGGAGAGCGACAGCCAACACGCCTGGGAGCGGACCGAGTCCCAGGGCACTCACGAACAGTAGGGCCAGCAGTATCACCGGTATTGCCCGGAGCGTCGTCAGGACCGATCTCAACGGCAGGTGTAACCACCTTGGCGTGAGGTTTGTGGCTGCCAGCAATCCGATGGGGAACGAGATCAAGATGCTGCAGAAGGTTCCCAGGAATGCGATCTGCAGTGTTTCAGCGACGGCCAGCATGGCGGTGTCTGCAATCGACAGGTCGGGAGGGGTCGCACGGCCGATGAAGTCGGCGACACGCGCCGGACTGCTGCGCAGTACGTCGCTTCGTACATCGAGATTGCTGATCGCCCACGCGACCAACAGCAGCAAGACGGCGAGTCCGCTATAGCGGAGAAGGCTTTGCCGCATGGTGGGCTGTGGATACGGCGCTGACGCAAAACGTTCTTGCGAATCACGGTCCATGTTGCTCACGGCTCCTCTGCGGCCGACTCGACCTCGCCCTCGTAGACTGCCCGAATCGCCGCTTCGCTCAATGTGTCTGCTCGCTCGTCGAGGACGACGCGCCCCGCGCGCAGGCCGATGATCCGGCTGGCGTAACGGCGCGCCAGGTCGGGTTGATGCAGGCTCATCACCAGGGTAGCGGTTCGTCCCTTGCTTACTTCTATCAGCAGATTCAGGGCGTCGTCGGCGAGCGCTGGATCGAGGCTGCTGACGGGCTCGTCCGCGAGAATGATCTCGGGTTCTTGGGCCAGCACCCGGGCTATGGCCACGCGCTGCTGCTGTCCGCCGCTGAGCGTATCGCATCGCTGCGCCGCTTGATCCCGCAAAGCGACTTCATCGACCGCCTGCATGGCGATATTCTTGTCGTGCCTACTGAAGTGGCCGAACAAACTCGCCACTGCATGTGCGTGTCCTAACCGTCCCCAAAGCACATTCTCGAAAACCGTCGCCCGCTCGACCAGGTTGAAGCTCTGGAATACGAAGCCCACCCGAACGTCGTGGCGGCGGGCATTGGGCGCGGTCTTTTCGTATCCCAGAACGTGCAGGCTGCCAGTGGCCGAGTGCACATAGCCATTGATCAGGCGCAGGAGTGTCGTTTTGCCGGCACCACTGGAGCCGATGAGCGCGACACGCTCACCCTGAGGGATGGTGAGGCGATCGATATCGAGGACCGCCTTGCCAGGATCGTCGTAGTAAACCTGGATGCCCGACAGAGCGATTGCTTCGGCAGCAGTCTGCACCTGAGGATGGTAGGCGATTGCCGGTCCTTGCCCGGCCCGCCGCCCTGCGGCGTTTATTCGCCCTGCTCTACTTCCGCCACTAGTCCGTAACGCCGGGCAAGGTCACGGACGCCGTCGTATGCACTGTCCTCCACCCGAACGTAGCCATCCGGACTGTAGACGTACTGGAGCAGATGGCGATAGTCGGGTTCGTTGAGTTTCAGCATCGCCACCGTAAAAGTCTCGGCGAGCTCGGGTGAAAACCCTCGGCGCGCGATCACAGCGTGCGACGGAATGGGATCGGACTCGGCGATCCAACGGATCTGCTGCAGTTGGTCGGGGCGCAAGGAAACAGTGACATACTCGCTTGCTCCCGCGGCATCGACGAAACCGTTGATCACGCTTTCGACTGCCTGCTGATAACCGCCCGCGAAGTAGACATTTCCAAAGAACTCCTGCGGATCGTCGCCGGCTTGCAGCAGCCCCGCTTGGACTAAGATATCCAACGGATAGAGATACCCGGACTCGGAAATGGGGTCCGCAAAGGCGACGCTGCGCCCCCGTAGGTCCTCGATCGTCTCGATGTCGCTGTCCGCGCGTACGAATATGCGGCCGTGATACACGTCGTTTCCGCGGTAAACCTCTCCCAGTATCACCTCGGCACCTGCCAGTTCATGTGCCAAGACGTAAGGCAAGCCTCCCATGAACGAGATGTCCGCGGTGCAATTACGCAGCGCTTCCACTGCCGCTGCATGGTCCAGCGCGACGAAGCCATCTACCGGTACACCCAGTTCCTGCTCGAGGTAGTCGCTGATGACTTCTACATCGTCGACCAGTTTTTCAGGGTTCTCTTGGGGAATGTATGCGAGCGTCAGCGGGCGCGAGGGGCCAACTTCAATGTCCAGACAGTCGGATGATTGAGCCGCCGCACCTGATAGTCCAACGGTTACGAGCACCACCATCAGTACCCTGGTGCATCTGCCATGTTGCTGCATCGTATGTCCTCCATCCGTTACGCGTTATCTCAGTACAGGGCCGTACTCTTCGACCAGCTCTTCGTACTCTTCGTACCGGGATTCTGCCAGTGCCCAGTCATCCTGTTCGATCGCCGCTTTGATCTCATCCAGTTTGTCGGCGACTTCGAACACCAGCCCAGCGTTGCCGTAATCTTGCAGGCCGCTGGAATCGGCACGCAGGTCCGGAGCGACAGTGTCGATCAGCAGGCGCGCGTGAAAGGAGTCCTGCCGCGGAATCAACATCGATCCCAATGTCGTCGCAAATGTTGTCAACTCCCCCCAAGCCAGCTGGAACGGCGTATTCTCGTCGTCGAAGACTTCATAGGGTTCATCGGCCGCCCCGACGGTCCGCAAGTACTCGGACAAGTCCGCGAGTTGCTGGTCGTCCAAATCCATCTGGAAGCGCCTGTTCTTCCAGTTGGCTACATCTTCCAGTGTCGCCAGTGAGCCGTCGTGGAAATACGGGGATGTGTACGCGGAGTTGAGCAGAGTCGGCGTCTCAAGGTAGTTCGCGAAGCCATAGTCACCGCTCGCATCGTTGATCGAGCCGATATTCCACTGCTCGCCGTCGGCGAACAGAGAACCCTGGGTGTGGCAGGCGGCGCAGGACATGCCGCCCATCATGCCCTCGTAGGGCGTTTCAAAGATGACCTGACCACGGCGCGCGCTCTCGGACGCACGTTCGGTGAGCGTCCCATCCGCGTTCAGATAGGAGTT
Source organism: Trueperaceae bacterium (assembly GCA_040905465.1). Taxonomy (GTDB): domain Bacteria; phylum Deinococcota; class Deinococci; order Deinococcales; family Trueperaceae; genus DASVCN01. The sequence continues at coordinate 7,144 of JBBDRK010000051.1, forward strand.
CGGCAGGAAATCGAACTCGAGCACATACGCAACCAACGCGTCGAGCATGAACTCGGTCGGTTCCGGACCGCCGAACTCTTGAACGTGGACATTTCGAAGGAAGGCGCGCAGGCTGCCGAAGCGCCCGTCGCGGCCATAAGGGGCGGTGAAACGCAGCCCTCGTAGCGACGGTATGTCCAAGGAGTCGCTGCGTTGATCATTGAAGTACGGGTTGAAGAAAGCCCCATCGACGTCGACCGCCCCTGGTTGATGGCTGATGCCGGGAATGAAGAATGACCGGTTGATGTCACTGCGGTTGTGGCAGGTCGCACAGGCAAGGCCGATGCTGCGCGCCGGCCCACCAAAAACCTCCGGTGAGTCGAACACCATGTCCCCGAAAGCTACCAGCGGGATGTCGGCTTCATCGAATCCGCGAGCCTCGAAGTTCAGCCGCAGTAGGGGCAATGGAACCTGGTCGTTGAGGTTGGTGCCGGGGGGCGTCCATACGGGGATGGCGGCATTCTCGGCGGTCACCGGGATGGGAGCAAAGCGCTGTCCGACGGGGGTGTCGGTCACGAAGCCGCCATCTTCGAAGTTGGTGATGAGGTAAGGCTCGATGACTGCCTTGGCGGCAGCGAATTGGCCCGGGTCAGCTGCTGTTCCGCCCAAGCCAACGATGCCCGCATTGCCTGCGCTGTGGGCCATATCCAGCCAGGCGCGACCCAGCGACCCGAAGGCTTCCGGGTCTGCCTCGCTGATGAAGTCCTGACCGAAGGCGCGATAGACTTGTTGGGCCGCGAGCACGTCCTGCAGTGCCGCGCCGGGTGACGAAAGCTTTTCTTCGGCCTGGCTGACATAGAATCGTACTGTTTGGGAGACGGCACGAGTCGTAGCATCGAATAGGGCGCTAGGGTTCTGCTTGCCGATCGCCTGTTCGATAGGCACGACCAGCGTTGAGTCGAAGGCGTCCTCGACCGATTCGAGAGCTTCAAGAACCGAAGCGAACGGGTAGCCTTCTTCCGAAATGCTCGCCGTGTACTCTCGTTCCACGAGGTCCCAATCGATCTGAGGCCCCAGGTTCAAGTAAAACGTACTGCGCAAATAGGCGGCGGCTACCGGATGCCACGGCTGTGCCGGCACAATATCTGCAAAGACGGTGTAGGTACCCATTCCCATAGCCAGGAGACAGAACAGAATCAGTAGACGTCTCGGAGCACCTTGCCTCAGCATCTGATTTTCCTTCCTTCCGCGCCATTGAAGAACGAGTCACGAATCAGGTACGAAGCCGCCGCGAGAACCGAGGCGGACCTGCAGTAACGCTGGCCGGCTCGAATCCGGTTCATTCGATGACTTCGCCGCGTACCAGGGTGGCGAGCTCCTTGGAGATCACGACTCTTCTGCCGCCGATCTCGATGTGGAGTAACCCGCCGAGTGGTTCCCGTTCGAGTACCAGCACGCGCTGACCCGGATGAATCCCGAGCTTGGCGAGGTAGGCGAGGACGTCCGCGTCCTGGGTCCGCAGCCGTGAGAGCAGCAGGGCCGCGCCGATATCGACCGCGGTGAGGGGCGTGTTGGGTGTGTTGGGCAAGTTGCCATCGAGGCTGGGGATGGGGTCGCCGTGCGGGTCGTGCGTCGGGTGATCGAGTAGTGCCGCCAGGCGTTCGGTAAAGCGATCCGAAATGACGTGCTCTATCACTTCGGCCTCGTCGTGGACCTCGTCCCAGGAGTAGCCGAGATGCTCGATCATGAACGTCTCGAGCAGACGATGCCGCCGCATGAGCCGGAGGGCTTCGCGCTCGCCTTGTTCAGTGAGCCGTACGCCGCGGTAGCGTTCGTACTCGATTAGTCCGCTGTCCTGCAGGCGGGCGAGCATCGCGGAGACGGAGGGAGATGAGACGCCGAGTACCTCAGCAATGGCGTTCGTTGAGGCGGGTTTGCTGTTGGAAACGGTCCAGATGGCCTTGAGGTAATCCCCGACCGAGGTTGAGAGGTGGGCATCTTGAGATATAGACATGTCTAAACTCAACTATAGGGGAGACTTCTATTTCTGTCAATGTCGGCCCGGTGCACCCGACTTCGCAGAGCATGAAAGAGGGTCGTGGCATCCTCGTGACTCCCCGGCCGGTATCTCCACCGCCTGGTTACCGGCCACTTTGAATCGCCGGCGACTCGCTGGTATCGTTGGGGCAACAGCTGTCTCGATCGGCGCAACTGGAAGGAGGGCAAAGGAAGTCGTGTTCGCACTAGCTACACCGCGATCGGGTCCTCTTCGCGAGGATCTCGTGAGGCGGCGAGCGGGCCAACTTCTAGCCGCCCTCCTCCTACTGTTGCTGTCCGGGCTGCCGCAGGTCGGCATCTCCGTCAGTAGCCTCGAACTGAGCGAAGAGCGCCTGCAGTCGGTGCCGGTCACTCGCTCGCTGCTGCTGGACAAGCTGCTTCCTGAGAGCACGTCGCTGACGCCGCCCCTGAACTCGAATTTCCCGCCGCTGCTCTCGGCGCCACCTGCTGCGCTCTCGCTACCTGTTCCAGCCAGTCACTACGCCGACAACGATACTCACAGACCGGCATGGTGGCTGCTTGACCTCATGTCCAACCTCTATCGACATCGATCCAACTACATCTAGACAGGTTACCCAGCGACCGACGAGACTCATCGCGTTTCAACGGCTCCCGCTTTCACGGCGGCGGCAAGGGGTAACCATGACAACAGCAGACATTCGCAACAACGAGCCGGGCGTAGCTACCGCGGCACATTCGCCAACTGGCATCGTTCCAGCCTGCGGGGCGTTCCGCCACCGAATCTGTACCAGTGCCGACGCGACCTTCAACATATTCCCGGGATGCGGTCGATGAAGGGGCTCGATGTAGGCAACCTTCAGAAGGATGCGGTGACGCAAGGTGCCGAAACCGGAGAGGCGCGGCTTGCCGGTCTGCCGGGCCGGGGAACGCTGCAAGTGTGGCGAGGCCGCAGGCACGACGTAATTCGGATCCTGGGGACCTGGCGGCGGCAGCAGAATTCCGATGACCTGGCGACGCTTCGAGAAGCGATGGAGAGCGCCCAGCCGATCATCTACGAAGGCTTCCTCGATGACCCGGCAAACGTCGACCGGCAGGAGGTGCGGGCAGAGGTCGTGGTCTCCTCCATCAGCTCCTATCAACTCGGTGGACGCGGCGAAGAACCGTACTGCTTCGTGAACTTCCTGCCGCGCGAACCCGAGGAGGTGGCAACCTGACCTGCCTCGGACGCCGGCTTGCCACAGCAGCCGGCTGAACAGTCTCGAAACCGGCCTCTGCTAGCCTGGAGGCCACATGTGCGGCGGAACCCTATCGGGCGTTCCGCCGCCCGTCTCGACTGCGAGGCCAACGGGGGGCACGACGACAAGCGATCTGATAACTCTGGCGCTGGGGACGCTTCTGCTCTATCTGGGCGGCGAGGCGCTGGTGAGGAGCGCCATTCGGCTCTCTTCCCAGTGGGGAGTAAAGCCGATGGTCATCGGCCTGACGATCGTGGCTTTCGGAACGTCGGCGCCCGAGCTGTTCGCTTCTCTCCTGGCCGCCCTGCGCGGAACGACCGATCTCACCATCGGCAACGTCATCGGCTCGAACACCGCCAATATCGGCTTGATCCTGGGCGTTACGGCGCTTATCTCGCCGATCCGAACCCACGCCATGTTCATCAGGCGTGAGGTGCCGTTCATGCTCGGCGTGGCCGTCGTCCTGTTGGCGTTGGTTCTGACAGGCAACATCGGGCGGCTGGCCGGGGCGTCACTCCTTGGCCTGACGGCCCTTTACCTCGTGGTCCTGTTGCACGGAGGCGAGGCCCCCGATGTAGAGCAGGAGTTCAACCGGGAGTACGGCGAGGAGCGACGCGCTCCGTCGCTGCTGCCCTGGCTCGGCCTGGGTGCGGGTCTGCTGTTGTTGAGCGGCGGCGCCCACCTTCTGGTAAACGGCGCTTCCGGCATCGCCCGGTCGCTCGGGATCGCCGAGCTGACCATCGGGCTGACGATGGTGGCCGTCGGCACCAGCCTCCCGGAACTGTTCACATCGGTCGTGGCCGCGCTGCGCCAGGAGCCCGACATCGCCCTGGGAAACGTCGTCGGTTCCAATATCCTCAACGTGCTCTTCGTGCTGGGAGCCAGTGCACTGGCGCGGCCGCTACCGATAGCCGCGGGCAGCGGCGTGATCTGGGACGTGGCGGTGATGCTCGGCTTCAGCTTGCTGCTTATTCCGTTCCTGCTCACTGGACTGCGTCTCGCAAGGCGCGAGGCCGCTCTCCTGCTGGCCGCGTACGCAGGCTATGTCGTCTACCTCTTCGCGACATGACCGCTCGAGATCCTACGGCCGCTCCGCCTCCGCGCGACACTCCCCTATCGCGACTGTGTCGGCATCGGAACGTAATGGAGCGGGCGCAAGGCTGTGATACATTGGTTCGGTGTTTGTCGATCACTCGGACGTCGAGTAATCGACTCCGGTTTCATCCCAACCGTCCTAGGAGGAACAAGTGCCGGTAGTTCGTTGGTTCCGTCGGGTTGCGCCGCCGCTCGGCCTGACGTTGATGTTGGGCGGATGCGTCACCGATGGGCCTCGCTCCATGATGCATCCCGCGGGCGAGGTAGCTCGTCAGCAGATGGACCTGTTCATGTGGACCTTCTGGCTCAGCATCGCCGTTCTGATACTGGTCGTCGGAGTGCTGACTTTCGCGATCATACGATTTCGCAGGCAGTACACCGGGGACAAGGACGCGATTCCGAACCAGGTTCACGGCAGCGTCCCTCTGGAAATAACCTGGACGATCATCCCCGTGATAATCGTGATCCTGGTAGCCGTGCCGACAGTGCGGGCGATATTCGCGACCGAGGTGCGGGTGACGGCCGAAGAGGGCGATACGATCGTCAACGTCACCGGATATCAGTGGTGGTGGCGCTTCGAATACCCGGAGCTGGGAATAGTCACGGCCAACGAGTTGCACATGCCGGTGGGAAGCCGACTGATACTCGACCTGGACTCGGCCGACGTGCTGCACTCGTTCTGGGTGCCGAAGTTGGCCGGTAAGCGTGACATGATCCCGAACCAGGAGAACCAGCTGTGGCTGTCGGCCGATGAGCCGGGGGTTTACTACGGCCACTGCGCCGAACTGTGCCTGGGCGCCCATGCCTACATGCGATTCCGCGTGATCGTTGACACTCAGGAGGATTACGACGCCTGGGTCGCCGCTTTCCAGAACGCGGGCCAGCAGGCCGAAACGCCTGCGCAACCGGTTCAGGACGCTCAACTGATCGATCAAGGACGCGCCTTGTTCGCGCAGAAGGGCTGCATCGGCTGCCATACGGTAGAGGGCTTCGCCAGCTTCCCGACCGGCAACCCCGATTACCCGAACCTGACCAACTTTGGCCTGCGCAGGACGGTAGGCGCCGCGGTCCTGGAAAACAACCGCGAAAATCTTGCCCGCTGGATTCGGAATCCGCAGGCGGTAAAACCGGGCAACTACATGCCTACGCTATGGCGAGCCGATGATCCCGCCGCCGAGGAGGAGTCCAGTGCGATCGCTGCCTACCTCCTCAGCCTCGGCAGCGAGGGTCAGGAGCCGCGTACGCAGGCCGACGCCCGAGGAGGATCCGATGGCGATAGGTAGGCAACCCGCCGCAACGGGTGATTCAGGTGTTCTTTCTCGTCCGACCTGGACGACCGGTTGGGCGAGCTGGCTGACGACCGTCGACCACAAGCGGCTGGGGTTGCTCTACCTGGTCAGCAGCTTCATCTTCCTGGGATTCGGCAGCATCGAGGCCTTCCTCATCCGGCTCCAACTGGCGCGACCGGAACAGCAACTGATCTCCCCGGACGTCTTCAACCAGATGTTCACGATGCACGGGGTGACCATGGTGTTCCTGGCGATCATGCCGATGGGCATCGGATTCGCCAACTACTTCGTGCCGCTGATGATCGGCGCTCGCGACCTGGCGTTCCCCAGGCTCAACGCCTTCGGCTACTGGGTCTATGCGCTTGCCGGGCTCTTCCTCTACACCAGCTTCTTCCTCGGCGGAGCGCCCGACGTGGGCTGGTTCGCCTACGCTCCGCTCACCTCGCTGTCGAACAACCCCGGCAACGGAGTCGACTTCTACATGATCGCGCTGCTGGTGAGCGGTGTCGGCACGCTGGTAACGGCCATGAACCTGATCGTCACCGTCATCAACCTGCGCGCTCCGGGGATGACCTTCATGCGCGTCCCGCTGTTCGTGTGGATGATGCTGGTGACCTCGTTCCTGATCATCTTCGCGTTCCCGCCGCTTACCATCGCGCTGTTCCAGGTGATCATGGACCGCACCTTCGGCACCCTCTTCTACGTGCCCGAAGCCGGCGCGTTGCCGATCCTCTGGCAGCACCTGTTCTGGATCTTCGGCCACCCGGAGGTCTACATCATCATCCTGCCTGCGTTCGGCGTGATCTCCGAGGTCATCCCCACCTTCAGCCGCAAGCCGCTCTTCGGTTATCCGATCATGGTTCTCTCGGGCATCTTCATCGGCTTCATGGGTTTCGCGGTGTGGAGCCACCACATGTTCACCACCGGACTCGGCCCTGTCGCCAATACGGCGTTCGCGCTGACTTCGTTCGTCATCGGCATTCCTACCGGCATCAAGGTCTTCAACTGGATCGCCACCATGTGGGGCGGACACGTGCGCTTCGCGGTGCCGATGCTGTACGCCACGGCCTTCCTGATCACGTTCACGCTCGGCGGCATAACCGGAATAATGCTGGCCGTGCCGCCGTTCGACGCTCAGGTGCAGGACAGCTACTTCGTGGTCGCCCACTTCCACTTCGTGATGGGCGGCGGCGCCCTGCTGTCGTTCCTGGCGGCCCTGTACTACTGGTTCCCGAAGATGACCGGCCGCATGATTCCCGAGGGTCTGGGGCGCATCGCCTTCTGGCTGGTCGTACCCGGCTTCTACCTGATCTTCTGGCCACAACACTTCGCCGGGATGGTAGGCATGCCCCGGCGGGTTCAGACCTACGAGGCCAACATCGGACTCGACGCCTACAACATGATGTCGACGGCCGGGACCTTCGTCTTCGGCGCCGGCATGTTGCTGGTGCTGTTCAGCGCCATATGGGCGATTCGCAACGGCAAGATCGCCGGCGACGATCCCTGGGACGGCCGGACACTGGAGTGGGCGACCACCTCTCCCCCGCCCCACTACGACTTCGATGTTGTGCCTGAAGTAAATGACCGGGATCCGGTCTGGCTGCAGAAGCATCCCGAACTGCTCGAGCGCCGCGATGCGATTTCCGAAGCGGCCGACCCCGAGCACATGCCTCCGGAACACGTGGAGCAGGAGTCCATCCATATCCCCGGGCAGTCGTGGTACCCGTTCATCGCAGCCCTCGGCACGTTCGTCGGCTCCTATGCGCTGCTCTACCACAACCTGTTCCTGGGCCTGTTCGCCTCGCTTATCATCTTCATCTCCTGCTACGCCTGGGCGTTCGAGGGCGTCGGGGGTCATCACGAGCACGTAACGCCGACCGTTGGAGGTCGATCATGAGCCACACCGTGGTCGCTCCCACGCACGAGGAGTACCGCTCCACCAAGCTTCCCGACATCAAGCTGATGATGTGGATCTTCCTGGCGTCCGACTGCATGTTCTTCGGGTCGCTGATCGGCACCTACCTGGTCTACAAGGATAAGAGCCTGGTTGGTCCGTATCCGATCGACATCCTCAACATCCCCCTGACCACCGTAAGCACCTTCGTCCTGCTGATGAGCTCGTTCCTGATGGTGCTGGCGCTGCACTCGCTGCGCAGCAACGACATCCCCAAGTTCCGCCTGTGGACCTTCGGGGTGTGCTTCTTCGGAGCGATCTTCCTCGGTTTCCAGGTCTTCGAGTTCAGTCACTTCGTCCACGAAGGGCTGACGTTGAGCCAGAACCTCTTCGGAACTACGTTCTTCGTGCTTACCGGGACGCACGGAGTCCACGTGACCATCGGGGTGCTGATGCTGCTGTCGCTGCTGATCGCTTCGTACGTCCGCCCGGTGGCCGCCAAGGACGCCGTTTACCTGGAGGTGACCGGTCTCTACTGGCACTTCGTGGACATCGTCTGGATCGTGATCTTCACGGTCATCTACCTCGTAGAGTTCGTCTAGGAGTAACGGGTCAATGAGCCACAAGCACCACGGTAATCCGGTAGCGACCTACATCATCACGGCGCTGATCCTCGGGGTAATCACCTACCTGGAGTTCGCACTCGTGGAGTACGACGTCGCCTGGCTCTCGCGAGCCGCCACGATTTTCTGGCTGATCGCGCTGTCGGTCATCAAGTTCGTGATGGTGATAGCCATCTTCATGCACCTCAAGGACGACGAGAGAACCTACACCGGTTTCTTCGGCAGCGGCATGGTCATCGCCCTCGCCACCTTCCTGATTCTGCCCCTGCTGTTCACCGTCCGCGGCCTGGAGGGCCAGGCTTCGGCTGCCCCCGGCGGCGAGGCGCACGCCGAAGCGGACGCCGGCGACGCCGGCCACGCGGAGTCCGCGCTGAGCGCGGAGACCCGCGAATCGATCGAGAGCGACGGCTACAACCGGTCGCAGTCCGAGCAACTCGACACGCCGCCGCCGATGCGGCGTTCGCTGCGCGTCGAACCGCCGGCCGCCCGCGAACCGGAAGCCGGCCTGCGCACGGGGGAGCCGGACGCACAGGCCGATGAGCCGGCCGCCGCTCCGGACGACGCCGCTCCGGCGCAAGCCGACGAGCCGCAGGCCGAGGCAGATGCGCAGCAGGCAGCGGAGGAGCCCGTTGCGGAACTCGAGTTCGACCGCGAGCTGGGCGAGCAGACTTACGTCTCGAGCTGCCAGGGTTGCCATCAGGCCGAAGGCCAGGGCATGGCGGGGGTATTCCCGCCTCTCGCCGGCAACATGCCTCGACTCCACAACGCCGAAGGCGGCCGTGAATACCTCATCGACGTGCTGCTGCACGGCCTGAGCGGCCAGATCGAGGTCAACGGCGAGACCTACAACGGCAGCATGCCGCCGTGGACCAGCCTGTCCGACGAGCAGATCGCGGCGGTGCTCAATCACGAGCTGACCGCCTGGGGGAACGACGCCGAGCTGACCGACTTCACCCCAATCGCCGGGCAGGAGGTGGCCACGCGGCGAGGCGAAAGCCCGGGTGACCTGCTCGAGCGGCGGGCACAATTGCAAGCGCAATGACCGCGGCAGACGCCGGCCCGATCCGGGCGATCGCCTTCGACTGGGGCGGCATCTTCACCGAGGGCACCTTCGACTCCGACGCGATCATCAACCTCGCCGCGCTTTGCGAGGTGAGCGAGGAGCGAATCGCCGAGCACTACTTTCCGCTGATGGCGGAACTCGAGACCGGCGCTTTCGATGTCGACGACTTCGTGGCCCGATTCCAGACGGAATCGGGCATCTCGTTCGAACCGGAACGCTTTCGCTCGACCTTCCTCGCGTCCGGCCGCGAGAGGCCGGCCATGTACCGCCTGCTGGCGGCGATCCCGGCCGGTTACTCGGTGGCGGTGCTGTCGAACAACGTGCCTCTGCTGTGCGACCGGGTGCGAGACGACGAGCGCATGAAGCGAGTCGACACATTCCTCTTCTCCAACGAACTGGGCGTGCGCAAGCCCGATCCTGCCGCTTACGCGGCCCTGGCGGAGGCGCTCGGTTTGCCACCCCGAGAGATCGTCTTCATCGACGACAGCGCCGACAACATCCGGGCCTGTCGCGACCTGGGCTTCAACGGCATCCACCTGCGCGGCTTCAGCGCATTCCTGGCCGAGTTCGCTCAGGTCGCGCCCGACGTGCCGCTGGCCGACGTGCATGGCTGAGAACGAGCGGGCGATCAAGCTCCTGCAAGGCTACCTCTGGCATCCGCGGGAGTTGGAACTCGACCTGGCCGACTACCTGCCGAGCGAGCTGGCTGGGGGCGTGCACCTGCTGTGGGACCCGCTTCCGCAGGCACCATTCACCTTCTTCGACGACGGAACCCTCGCCGCCACCCAGCAGGTCTACCAGTTCACCGCCCTGAAGCTCGTGGAGGATGAAGAGGAGGACCCGTCGGGCATGGTTCCCTGGCTCGCCGAGACACTGCAGGAAAGGCTCGAGCGTACGCCCGAAGGGGTCGGCTGGCAGGTCTTCGAGGACTTGCGTGACGTCGGCTGAGCCGGGAGCTCGCCGGTGACCGGGGAGTCGGCCAACACCGCCAGCACACCGGCGACGCAGCCGGACGGACCGATCCGGGCGACGGCACAAAGCTATGCCGTCTTCGTCGTTTTCGTCCTCGCCTACTTCTTCTCGTACTTCTACCGGTCCGCGAACGCCGTGATCGCCGAGGATCTCTCGCGAGACCTGGGACTGGGCCCGGCACAGCTCGGCCTGATGACCAGCCTCTTCTTCCTCGCCTTCGCGGCCGTCCAGGTGCCGCTGGGCGCGGCGCTCGACCGCTTCGGGGCGCGCTTCGTCACCTCGGGCCTCATGCTCTCTGGCGTCGTCGGTTCGCTGCTGTTCGCGGTCGCCGAGAGCTTTGCGCTCTTGGCGTTGGGCAGAGCGCTCATCGGGGCGGGTATGGCCGGCGTGCTGATGGGTTCGCTCAAGGCCTTCAGCGGCTGGTTTCCACCCCAGAAGTTCGCCACCGTTTCGGGCGTGTTCCTGGGCATCGGCTCGCTTGGCGCACTGGCCGCGGCAACTCCGCTGGCCGCCCTGAACGCGGCGATCGGTTGGCGCGCCGTATTCGTCGGTGGCGCCTTCCTCGTGTTGGCAACGGCAGCCGGAATCGCCCTCTTCGGCCGGCAGGCGCCCATCGCGAAACGCGCCGCTCCCGTCGAACCCGGCGAGCGCGGCTCACCCTGGCAGGTATTCGGATCGCCGACCTTCTGGCGCATCGGCCTGCTCGGCTTCGCGGTAACCGGCAGCATGTTCGCGTTTCAGGGCCTGTGGGCGGGACCGTATCTGATAGAGCGGATCGGACTCACGCCCATAGCAACCGGAAACCTGCTGCTCCTGCTGGGTATCGGGGTGAGTGGCGGCTACATGGTGGTGGGCTGGGTCGCCGACAGGCTGGGGCTGGCGCGCGTCACGGCAGGCGGCGCCGTCGGCATGCTGGTAGTCCAACTGGTCCTGGCCTTCTTCCCGGCGGGCTCGGCGCCGGACGGCCTGCTCGCCACCTTGTTCCTGCTGTTCGGCCTCTTCGGTTCATTCAGCGTGCTGTACTTCGCGCACGTTCGCCTGGTGTTCCCGCTGCACATGACCGGCCGGGCGATAACGGCAGTCAATCTGCTGGGAATCGGCGGCAGTGCCCTGCTGCAGTGGTGGCTCGGAGTGGTCATCGGCCTGTTCACGCGTACCGAGACAGGCGCCTACCCACCGCACGCCTACACCGCGATCTTCCTGGTGACCGCTACCCTGGTGGCCGCTGCCCTGATTATCTACTGGCCGCTGCTTCGCGACGACGGCCGGGCGGCGGAAGCTCGAACCCGACCATAGCCGGCGGCCCGGGCGGCGCGGGCTAGAGCGGGATGTTGCCGTGCTTCTTGAACGGCCGCTCGATCTTCTTCTCCTGCAACATCCGCAGATGACGCACCAATTGCCGGCGGGTGTGCTTGGGATCGATGACGTCGTCGATATAGCCCCGCCCGGCGGCCCAATAGGGGTTGTCGAACTTGCCACGGTATTCGGCGATCCGCTCGCTGCGAGCTGCCGAAGAGTCCTTCGCCGCCTTGATCTCGCGCCGGTAGATGATGCTGGCCGCACCCTCGGCGCCCATCACCGCCACCGCCGAAGTCGGCCAGGCCAGGACCACGTCCGCCCCCATGTCGCGTGAGTTCATCGCCAGGTAAGCCCCACCGTAGCTCTTGCGGGTGATGAGGGTGATCTTGGGAACAGTCGCCTCGGCGTAGGCGTAGAGCATCTTGGCGCCGTGACGGATGATGCCGGCGTGCTCCTGCGCCACCCCGGGGAGGAATCCGGTTACGTCGACCAGCGTGAGGATCGGGACGTTGAAGCAGTCGCAGGTGCGGATAAAACGAGCCGCCTTGTCGGAAGCGTCGATCGTGAGGGTGCCGGCGAGATGACGCGGGTTGTTGGCGACGATGCCGATCGAGTCTCCGCCCAGCCGGGCGAAACCCACGACCAGGTTACGGGCGAAATCCGGCTGCACTTCCATGAATCCTTGGTCGTCCACCAGTGCGCGGATCACGTCGTGCATCGGGTAGGGCCGCCGCTGATCGGGATGAACCACTTCGAGCAGTTCGGGCGTCTCGCGCTCGATCGGATCATTGGACTCAAGGCGTGGCGGCTTCTCGCGGGCAGACTGTGGCAGGAACGCCAGCAGCTCGCGAATCATCTGCAGCACCTCGGCGTCGTTCTCCCCTTCGAAGTGCGCCACACCCGACTTGCGGCTGTGCACGTCCGCTCCGCCCAACTGCTCGAAGGTGACCTCCTCCTTGGTCACCTCTCGAATCACCTCCGGGCCGGTGATGAACATGTACGACGAACCTCTCGCCATCAACACGAAGTCGGTGAGCGCCGGGCTGTAGACGGCGCCGCCGGCACAGGGCCCGAGGATCGCAGATACCTGCGGCACAACTCCGGAGTAGACGGCGTTGCGGTAGAAGACCTCGCCGTAGCCCGAGAGCGAGTCGACGCCTTCGTGGATCCGCGCTCCCGCGGAGTCGTTGAGGCCGACGATCGGCGCACCCGTGTGGGCCGCCAGATCCATTACCTTGGCGATCTTCTGGGCGTGCATCTTGCCAAGCGACCCGCCCAGCACGGTGAAGTCCTGGGAGAAGATGAAAACTGTGCGGCCGTCGATCTCGCCGTAGCCGGTCACCACGCCCTCACCCGGGGCGTCGATTCCCTGCATCATCTCGCCGCCGATGTGGCGGACGAACACGCCGAGCTCGACGAAGGTGCCCTCGTCGACCAACGCCTCGATCCGCTCGCGGGCGGTCATCTTGCCGGCCTCGTGCTGCCTGGCAACGCGCTCCGGGCCGCCACCACGCTCCACTCGCTTGCGGCGCTCTTCCATCTCGGCCGTGAGCTCGTTCATCCACGCCAGCGTGTCGTCAGCCACCGGATTCCACCTCTCGAAGCCAGAATACCGTGCCACCGGGCACCGGCGGCTCAGCGGGGTTCGCTGGTGACGACCCTGACCTCATCGGGATACATGTAGCCTTGCCGCCGCGACAGCTGCTCGCGGTATGCCTGGTCGTCGCCATGCTCGATTACCGCCTGGAGCGCCTCGGCTTCCCGCTCGAGCGTGGAGACCTGACGCTCGAGCCGGGAGATCGACATCTCCGCTCGCGCAAGGCGCAACACCTCGACGCCGATCATGAACAGCACGTGGATGCTTCCGAGCGAGACGATGATCAGCAGCAGCCAGCGGGCGCCCCGAGCCGGTCCGGCCTGGGACCGGACCGCACTCACGGGCGGCGCCGCCTGCGTACCGCTGCCACCGGCCCGGCCCGAAGGCACGATCATTGCCCGACCTCTTCCAATGCCAGCGCCTCACGAAGAAATCGCGCGGCGTCCTCCGGCGGCGTCGGATTCACGTAGAAGCCGCTGCCCCAGTCGAATCCGGACTGGTAGGTGAGCCGTGGGAGTATCTCGATGTGCCAGTGGAAGGCCTCGTCGCCGCTGGGGAGCGTGTGGAGGACGAGGTTGTAGGGCGGATGATTGAGTGCCGTGTTCATTCCGCGAAGTACCGACTGCAATATCTCGGCTAGCGCCGGAAGCAGGTTGCCCGGCTCGGCGGTGAACGACCCGGGGTGGCGCCGAGGGAGGATCCAGGTCTCGAACGGGCGCTTGGCCGCGTAAGGTGCGATCGCCGCGAAGGAATCGTTGTGGGTTATCAGGCGTTCACGGTCTGTCAGTTCGGAGTCCAGCACCTGGCAGAACAGGCAGCAGCCGGTCGCTTCATGGTGGTCTCGCGCCACCGTGAGCTCCTCCTCCAGCCAGCGGTTGAGTACCGGAACCGCCAGGATCTGGGCGTGCGGATGGTCGTATAGCGCGCCCGCCGCGCGTCCGATGCTCCGGCTCACCTGCACGTGACGAATGCCGTCCTTTCTGGCCAACAGGGCCAGCCTGTCACGGTAGATGCGCAGCACGTCGACCAGATGCTCGCGCGGCATCGTCTCCAAGCACTCATGCGCGTTCGGGTGTTCGACGACTATCTCCTGAAAGCCCCTACTGACGGCGAACTGGAACGGCGCCTCGCCGGCGAATGCCGCCGGTCGGTCCTGCACCAGCGACGCCGGATGTTCGACCACGCGAACGCGCCAGTCGGGGCCGCCTGCTTCTGCCGCGCTCGGCCTGAGCGCCAGGATTTCACGCCAGGGATCTTCCTCATTCGGTGACAGGGGCGAGGTGCGCTCTTTCACGGTAACGGAGCCGAAATCCGAGGCCTCGAGCCCCCGTTCTGGCGAGATCAGCACCCAGGCGTGGCCGAACGGGTCTTTTCGGAACAGCGGCATCTCTGAAAGTCTAGCAGGAAGCCCTCAGGCGCCCGAGTGAGCAACGCTATACCGGCGCCGGCTCGGACCCGCGGAGCGGCTTACGGGCTCCGTCTCCCGGGCCGGCTTACGGGCTCCGTCTCCCGTGCCGGCTTACCGGTTCGGTCGCCAGGCTCCGTCCCTTGGCCCGGTCTCTCCCGCTCAGCGAGCCGTGTCGAAGAGTGACGGCTGTCGTTGCTCGTCTTCTTCGACCGGCAGCGCCGTGATCTCACGAAACTCCAACCCCTGGCGTTGCAACTGCTCGAGCGCGGGTGCCGTGATGGCGGGCGCGGCGAGAACTCCTCGCACCCTCAACCCTGTGAAACCCTCTACCCTCTCGACGTAGCGGTAGAGCTGGTGCACCGCCTCCTGGCCGGCCTTGCCGCGCTTGAGCTCAACTACCACCAGGTTGCCCCGGCAGTCACGAGCGTAAAGGTCGATGCCCCCCACCTCGGTCGGCAACTCTCGATCCAGCAGCGTGAGGCCCTCCTCGATCAGTTCGGGTCGGCGTGCCAACGCCCGCTGCATCTCGGCCTCCGATCCCACCAGCATGAAACCCGGGGTCTCCCGCAGCACCAGCGCCTGAGCCAGGACCGGCCGCAGGAACGCGACTCGCACGAACTCGGCCGGCGTGAAACGCTCCGAGTAGAGCACGGCGGAGCCGTCTTCCAGAAGGACCCGCACGGTGTCGCTCTGGGGCTGCCAGTTCACCGGCTTCACGCCGCGATGCCCGTGCACCTGCAGGCTTCCGTCGCGTTTGGCCATCACCACGTAGTCACCGGCTTCGGCCACGCTCGCGGCACGCCCGTGGTAGAGCACCTCGCACTCGCCCACCACCTGCACGAGGCAGTCACCGGAGCGCAGGTGCTGGTCGAGGAATTCGCACAACTCGGCCGACGTCGGTTCGTGGATGAGGGCGCGCAGCACAGGAGAGGTTACCACCCGGCCAGCGGCCGGTCAGTCCGCTCGGCGGACGCCTGCGGTAGACTCCCGAACATGGACACCCTCGACCTTCTGGGAGCACACGTATCGGTCACCGGCGGTGCCCACACCGCCTTCGAACGGGGCGCGGAAATCGGCTGTCGCTCGCTGCAGATCTTCGTCAAGAGTCCCAGCCGTTGGACGGGAGCGAAGCTCGACGACGGCCAGGTAGCGCAGTTCCGGGAGGCTCGCCAGGCCGGCCCTCAGCCGGTGATCGCCCACGCAGCCTATCTGATCAATCTCTGCGGCGACAAACCCGATCTGCTGGAGAAGTCGCGGCGCGCCCTGGCCGATGAACTCGAACGCTGCGGCCGCCTCGGCGTCGACGGCCTGGTGGTTCACCCGGGCGCACACCTCGGCCAGGGTACCGACGCCGGCGTCGACGGTATCGCCCGTTCGATAGACGATGTCCTGGCCGGCCTGGAAGACTCGGGGACCCGGTTGCTCCTGGAAAATACCGCCGGGCAGGGAACGACGATGGGATCGACGTTCGAGGAGCTGGGAGCAATCATCGCGCGAGTGGACCAGCCGCAGAGGCTGGGAGTTTGCCTGGACACCTGCCACGCTTTCGCCGCCGGATATCGCCTCGATGAAGCCGACGGATACACGAGGATGCTGGAGGCGATCGAGGAGAGTTGCGGCACCGTCCGGATCGAGGCCCTGCACCTCAACGACTCGAAGCATCCGGCCGGCTCACGCAAGGATCGCCACCAGAACATCGGCCACGGTGAGATCGGTACGGAGGCGTTCACCCGGCTGATGCTGGAGCCGGCGTTTGCCGGGCGACCGATGGTGTTGGAGACGCCGCTGGGCGACGAAGGCAACGGCCACGGTCAGGACCTGCAGCGGTTGCGCTCCCTGCTGAGTGCCGGCGACTGAACGACGCACGCCGGCAGCGCTCACTCCGTGAGGTCGAACTCCCCTACCCGCGCATAGCGGCCACGATGGTAGACGAGCGGGACGCCCTCTTCGTATCCGAGGCGCTCGACCTCACCGACGAAGATGGTGTGGTCGCCCGCATCGTGCGCAGCGCTGACCCGGCAGAGTAGCCGGGCGAGCGAGCGGTCGACGAAAGGGAAACCTTCCTTGATGAGCAGCGGATCGGGCAGCTCTACGGGACGGTCGGCGAACAGGTCGCTTATCGCTTGCTGGTCCTTGCCCAGTACCGAGACGCCGAAGGTCCTGCCCGGCCGCAGCAGATCGTGCGCCCTGGCACCGCGACCGATGGCCACCGCTATCAGGGGCGGCACCAGCGACACCGACATGAAAGAACTCACCGTGATTCCGTGGGGCTCGTCCCCGTCCATCACCGTCACCACCGTCACGCCGCTGACGAAGCGGCTCAGGGCGTTCCGGAATTCATACGGTTCGATCATTCAATCCCTTCGGCGCCGGAGTTCACGCCCGCCCGAAGGGGCCGGACTCTTCCGGATGCCTTCCATGGTGACTCATTTCGCCGGCCCACAAAGCATCGACGGCGACCTAAACTTGACCGTGACGAGAATCGCACCTAAGGTAGATATACTTGCAGCGCCACGCATCGGAGAGCACGCCAGCGGACGACCGTCGCGCCAGATCGTGTGTAACCGAAAAAATGCGCCGTTGCGCATGGGGCATGATCGTATGTGATAGCAACCTTTGCAACGCCACGGCTCGGCTCGCCGAACCGAATCAGAAGAAGGCGGACAAGTGCACGAGCACCAGGACCAAAGGGGTCCGCACCGCCCGTAAGGAGATGAAGAAACCAGGTACGTGAGCACCATTGCCGGGCGTTCGTCCGGAATCGGCCCCGTACCGTCAACTACTGTACCGACGCCAACCATCCGGGAGGAATTTATGTCTATCGGCGAAGCTTCATCCGCCCAAGCCACGGCACCGGCGAATGGCCCGAACGGGACCGACAAACAGCCCATGGTACGGTTCGAAAAGGTCCGGAAGGCATTTGGAGAGCTGGTTGTGCTGCGCGATCTCGACTTCGAGGTCGCCGAGGGCGAAAAGATCGCCATCATCGGCCCCAGCGGTTCCGGCAAGACGACCATCCTTCGAGTGCTGATGACGCTTGTACGCCCGGACCGAGGCAAGATCTTCGTTGACGGCGAGCCGTTGTGGCATAAGGAGGTCGGTGGCAAGACGCTGCCGGCCGACGAAAAGCATCTGCACAAGGTGCGCAACAAAATCGGGATGGTGTTCCAGCATTTCAACCTGTTCCCCAACATGAACGTGCTTCGCAACGTCACTGAAGCTCCGATCCATGTGCGCGGAATCAAGCGCGCCAAGGCCGAGGAGCACGCCAAGGAACTGCTCGACATGGTCGGCTTGGGCGACAAGTTCGATGCTTTTCCGACGCAGCTGTCGGGCGGCCAGAAGCAACGGGTGGCGATAGCCCGTGCGCTAGCGATGGAACCGAAGGTGATGCTCTTCGACGAGGTGACCTCGGCGCTCGATCCGGAGTTGGTGGGTGAGGTGCTCGGAATCCTGCGCACCCTCGCGACGGAAACGCAGATGACGATGCTCATAGTCACTCATGAGATGGGGTTCGCCCGCGACGTTTCCGACCGGGTGGTTTTCTTCGATGCCGGCCAGGTGGCCGAAGAGGGTCCTCCGGCTCAAATCTTCAGCGACCCTCGCGAGGACCGAACTCGCGAGTTCCTCAAGGCCGTCCTGGAGCACTGAGGGACATTCGCCGCAATCCGATCAGGAGGTAAGGATGGCAAGGAGAGGGACATGCCGAGGACCGATTTCGTGAACGTCCACGGCACCGGGTTGCCGCCCCCACGGCGACCCGGCAAGGAACCAAGAAAGCGACGCAACCTGCCGTCTCTACATTTTGGAGGTAACGAAACATGAACCGAACGATTCGCACATTACTCGCGTCGACCTTGGCCGTGGTCCTGCTCGGCTCCCTGGCATTCGCTCAGGTAGACCTGGACCGGGTGCTTGATTCGGGATCGATACGCATCGCCACCGCCAACGAAATCCCCTACGGCTGGGTCGATGAGGACGGCCGGGCCCGGGGCATTGCTCCGGAGACGGCAATCGCCGTGCTCGAGCGCATGGGCATCACCGACATCGAGTGGACCGTCACCGAGTTCGGCTCGCTGATCCCCGGGCTGCTCGCCAACCGCTTCGACCTGGCGGCGGCCAGTCAGGCGATCCTGCCCGCCCGTTGTGAGCAGGTCATCTACTCGAAGCCCAACTCCAGCTATGGGGAAGGTCTGTTGGTTCAGGCCGACAACCCGAAGGACGTCCACGGCTATGAAGACTTCGTGGATGATTCGAGCTTGCGCCTTGGCATCGTTTCCGGAGCCGACCAGCTCGACTTCGCACACGCCTACGGCATTTCCGACAGCCAGATCGTGGCGATTCCTTCCAACACCGACGCACTGTCGGCGGTAGCCACCGGCCGCATCGATGCCTATGCCGCCACCGGCCTCACCGCCGCCCGTCTTGCCGAAAACTCCGACCGGGTGGAGCTGGCCCAGCCGTTCACGGACCCCGTGATCGACGGAACGCTCGTTCGCTCCTGGGGCGGGTTTACCTTCCACCGCGGTTCCACCGAGTTCCGTGACGCCTTCAACGAAGAGCTGGCCGCATTCCAGGAGACGGAGGAGTACCGCGACATCCTGCGCACGCACGGTCTCAGCGATCAGGACATCGATTCGGCGCTCGAAGCGAGCACCGAGGAGCTCTGCTCAGCGGACGGCTGAGTAGCTGTGCCGGGGGCCCCCGGGGGGGGG
>JBBDRK010000052.1:0-89483 GCA_040905465.1 Trueperaceae bacterium
AGTCATAGTCGGTCGCAGCAGAAAAGTCGAGCCAGAGCAGGGGGCGCCCCGGGCTTCCAAGTTCGGAAATTAGTTCAAACGTACCCCACTCGGGACCAGCTTGAACGACGACGGGTCCGGTTACACTGCGGAGTAATCGTAAATGTTCGTCTAGCCATGCCATGGGCGTGCTCAGTCAAGATGATAATGCACTACGAGGGCACAGTGCGAACTTTCCTAGATAATAATCTAGATGCTAACTGAGCGATCACTAAACTGCCGACTTAAACGGCAACTGCTAAGGGCCCAGCGAAACCCAATTCTTCCTCAGTTATCCGGTTGGACCGTAGCAATTGTTGCGCCAAAAACTCTTGCCGCACGGGATATCAACCAGCGACTTGCTAGGTCCCTTGAGTCATACGAGAAGAGTGCCTTCAACAACGGTGGAATACCAAATAGCCTTCATATTTTCCGCAGTAATTAGTTACATCTCCGCGTCTATCGATCGTTCCCTTGAAACCAAATAAACAAGGGCACCTCCGATATGGAGATGCCCCCAAAGTAGTGTGTGTGTCCTTAACGCGTAGAGGCCGGCGCGACAGCACTGACAATTGCCGGCAGGCTCATAAGGGCGACAAAGACAACCGAGTAAAAAATGCGCTTTCCAGTATTTTTCATTTTCCCATCCTCTTCTAGCTCACAGAGCTGAATTCACTCGCCAATTTTGGCAAGCGCCGCAACAACTCCCAACCGTTGCGGATACTTCAGGCGATTGCCTGAATCGTCTCTGGAAGCGCTGTTGAACCGAAAAGGTCACAACAGAACTCCCACTCCGCCGGACCATCGTCACGGCCAAAATCTCCCAATCTTGGCCGCAACAGCAACTGTGCCGTTAAGCACTGTTACTTGGATAAAAGCTATCATGCGGTACTCATCGGGTCAAGCAGTGCATGAAAGGTGCGAAGTGTTCGTTCTCGTATATTTCAGCCGTAACACCGCATTTACACAGTCCCTTCGCCTAGCCGTCGGCGGTCCGGATAAGTTACGATTGAAAGCGCTATGCTTCTCCGGATGCGCAGATGAAACGTGACGACACAGAACTATTGGTACAGGCTCAAGCTTTGGTGCATGAAAAGTATGCCGGCATTGAGTTGGAAAGTGCGATTCAAGGTTGGGCCTACCTCGGTGAGTTCGATATTGGAATTCAGGTGTACCAATCACTAACACTGCCCACGGCAAAGGACGATAGGTGGCTTGGCGTGTGTCTGTTTCAGCGATTCGAAGACATGCTTGCACAGGAAGCGTTTTTTCGAGCCCTGTCAAAGGGCGAGGAAGCAGCACGTGTCAACCTCGCACACTTACTACGGTTTCTTGAAAGATCAGAAGAAGCGGTGGCAGAACTAGTACGGGTAGACGTCAACAAGTTAAGTCCTTACGATAAGGTTTTATACTTACGAGTCAGCAGCCTACATGAAGAGACTAACGGGAATATTAGGAAAGCGGTAGAATTCGCCGAGCGCGCCTGGAGCCAAGTACAAGGAATTCCTGAGTTTCAGCTTCTAGCTCCCTCTGTTCTGGGCCAACTGGGTATTCTCTATGGTCGCATGGGGGAAGCACGACGTGCACTTTGGTTCCTCGAGCATGGCATTGAGCTTACGACTGGCCTAGAACAGCAAAAGGTCAAGTTGAGGCGCGCCACCCTATTAATAAATCTCGGCAGGGCGAGCGACGCCGAAGCAGAACTTAGTTCTCTTGGCGGTCTGCCGCAGGCCCTCGAACTGGAGAGGGATTTTCTATTCGGGGAGCTTCGTTGGTCAATGGGCCGCCTGACAGAGGCAAGCAGCCGCTTCTCGTCCGTCGTCGAGACAGCTTCCAAGCTATCGACCGGCGCCGATGAGTTTTCGGCTCGTGTAGCGCTAGTAGCAATTTGTAGCCATACAAGTCAGTTTCAAGAGGCGCGGGAAAACCTTCAGAAAGCGCGCATCTTGATTAGCGACCGAACAGACGTACTCGTGCACCGCTTCCGCGAAATATTGCTCCATGTACGCAGCGAACAGTATGGTTTAATAGAGGCAGCTTCAGAACTCGAAATGCTGGCGGTTGAATTCCGTCGCCTCGGAACACTGCAGGAAGAGGCATCCGTGAGGGTGCATCTTGCCGAAACGTACAGATTGGCAGGAGATGGTCGTCTTCGATCTGAGCTAGCAGCTGTTCGGAATATATGTAGTTTCGTGCATAACAGTCTATTTCTGGCGCGCGAATGGTTCCTTTTACCGGAACTTTCGACTATCGCCGCCGACGCAGAACCGCTACTCTTCTCAGAGCCGCAGGGTCAACTCAGAGTCGTGACAATTGGCTCGGAGATGCTTCTACTTAACGGCCATCCAGTCAAACCACCGTTGCGGCGAACAGTTGAGATGCTTTCCTACTTCATAGAATTTCAGCAAGTTACGTTGTCGCGCTTGACTGAAGACCTGTTTCCCTCGAAGAAAGCAAGAACCGCGCGTTCGTACTTTCACCAATTTCGTGTTCAGCTTAGAAGGCATGTGAGTGGTGTGGAAATTGCTTTCGACAATCGCAGGAACATATACGAACTACGAAGTGACATAGAGATTCTTTGGGACGTCGATGCCATACGGCGAGGCGATATTCCGGCGGTAAGCGGCCACTTCTTACCATCTGCGGACGCAGCTTGGGTGAAGAGATTAGACTCTGAAGTCCAATCATTATTGCGACAGCAACTTATTCCGTCAGCTTAGGACTTCAAATGGGCACTTTAGTCTATTGGCACCGTCTACAGGTTCAGCATTTGTAGTGCGACCTTGAGAGCTGTGACAACAAACTAACTCGCGTAGCTAGGCAAATATCTACTGCCTTCAATGTCGACGCATCGCACCATGTAAGAATTCTGTAAGAGCCAATCCCTAGACTCGAATACGAAGACCGAGGTAATCCTCCCAATTGCCTCGACCCATCCTCTTCAGGCTTCGTGACTCCCACACGGAGCCCCTTTTTTTGCCCAAACATTGTGAGCAAATGCTGGACGGCCAGCTGCCGCTCGACTCGGCGGTAGCAACTCATGTGAATCGCGTCTCCCACGTGGCAGGCGGGCTCCGCGAGCGGCTACGCTCTCAGCTCGAACCGAGGCTGCTGGTCGCGCTTTTGTCGTCCAGTACAAGTTGCGCTGAGACGCGATTTTATGATTAAATGGTGCGTTGCCAAGAATCTAGGCAAGGAGGAATCCCCTTTCATGGATGAAAAGTTAAACCAGGCCGCGGAGAACCCTGCCACGGCCACCGACCAAGCCCCGGAGGAAAGCTCGAGCCAGGCCCCGACTGCGGCTGTTGAGCAGGGTGCAGACACCGCAGCGGCGAACGCCCCGACATCTGATTCAACCTCCCAAGACGACGTCGCCAGCCAAGAGCCCGAGCAGAGCTCCGAAATGCCGGAAATGACGATGGAAGACGTGCTGGCAGCCAGCGATGAGCAGCTCGCCCGCAAGCCGGTCCATCGCGGCATGATCACCAACGGAACGGTAATCATGCTCTCTCAAGACGGGATCATCGTCGACGTCGGTGCCAAGATCGAAGGCCTACTTCCCTACAACCAGCTTTTCGAGTTCGAGACCAACGTCACGGAAGCGGCCAAGTACTTCAAGCCGGGCGACGAGATCCAGGTCTACGTCATTCGGTCCGACATCCCCAACAACACCATCGTACTCTCGAAGAAGCGTGCCGATCAGGAACGTGCCTGGAACCTGTTGCAGGAAATCTTCGAGAAGCAGAAGCCGGTGGAAGTGGAGATCGTCGAGAAGGTACGAGGCGGCCTCGTAGCGAACCTCGGAATCCGGGCGTTCCTGCCTGCCAGCCAAGCGGACGTGCGTCGGGTCAACGACCTCAGCCCGTTCGTCGGCAAGCGCCTGAAAGTCAAGATCATCGAGCTCAACCGCAAGCGTAACCGCGTCATCATTTCGCGCCGGGCGATCCTCGAAGACGAAATCGCCGGTCAGAAGGAAGAAACGCTCAAGCAGCTCGAGCCGGGACTGCGTCTCGACGGCGAGGTCGTGGAGATCACCGACTTCGGCGCCTTCGTGAACCTCGGCGGCATAGACGGACTGGTGCACCGTAGCGAGCTGAGCCACGGCCGCTTCAATCACCCGCGCGAAGTCATAAACGTGGGCGACAAGGTCCGGGTCGAAGTCCTCGACATGGACCTCGAGCGTGAGCGCATCAACCTCTCCATGAAGAAGCTTGTGCCGAACCCGTGGGAGAACGTTCTCGCGAACTACCACATCGGCAACAAGATCGCCGGCAAGGTCACCAACCTCACGCCGTTCGGCGCCTTCGTCGAGATCGAACCCGGCCTCGAGGGCCTGATCCACGTCAGTGAGATGAGCTGGACCAAGCGGGTCCGCCATCCCAAGGAAGTGGTCACAGAGGGCGATGAGGTCGAGGCGTTGATCCTCAAGATCGACACCAATCAGCAGCGCATCTCGCTCGGACTCCGCCAGACCCAGCCCGATCCGTGGAGCAGCCTGCCGGATCGCTTCCCGCCGGGCACCGAGGTTACCGGACCGATCACCGGCATCACCGAATTCGGTGTGTTCATGGAGATCGAAGAGGGAATCGAAGGCCTGGTGCACATCAGCGAGCTGGCCCACGAGCATATCGAGGACATCAGCGAGCACTTCACCAAGGGCGACGAGGTTACCGCGGTGATCCTCAACATCGACCCGGTGGAGCAGCGTGCCAGCCTCTCGCGCAAGCGCCTTCTCCCCTTCTCGGCCGGCGAGTTCGACGGCACCGTTCCATCCGGCGCTCCGGCCGCTCGCGGCGGGGCCCGCCGCGGTGGACGACGTGGCGGACGGCGCAGCCAGGGTATCGACTACGATTACTCCTACGCCGCTACCGACGCTTCCGCCAAGACGACTACCAAACTCGGTGACGTCTACGCCGACCTCTTCGCCCAGTTCGGTCTGACCGAGGGCAAGGAAGAGCAAGCAGAAGGTGCGGAAGCCGAAGCGGCCGACACCGCCGAGGCGGAGGGCCAGGAGGCCCAGGCCGAAACCGGAGCTGCAGAGGCTGCTCCCGAGGCCGAAGCCGGCGAACAGCCACAGGCCGATGCAGAGGCCGATGTAGAGGCCGAGGCGACCGAAGCCGACGCTCCTGAAGCGAAGGCAGCCGAGCCCAAGAAGCCGGCGAAGAAGCCTGCGGCCAAGGCCGAGGAGAGCGCTCCCGAAGACGAGGAGAACGCTATCGACGCCGCGGAGGCGGCGGCGCTCCTTACCGCCGCGTTCCGCGAGGGCAAGCGGCCCGTGAAGCCGCAGGATGCCGACGAAGCGTCCGAGGCCGAGCAGGCCGAAAAGCAGGAAAAGCAGGAAGAGAAGAGCAACGCCTAGTAGCCAAAGGCGCACGAAGACCTGAAGAATTGGAGGGGGGGCCCCGGTTGGGGGGGGGCCCCTCCAACTGACTGTCCTGTGTGGGTCAGCCGTACGTTCGGCTGAACGACCTCAGCCGAACGACACTGCCGGAACCTGGCGCTCGGTCTCGGGCGTCTCCAGGAAAACCTGTTCGGTTTTGCCCATCGGACCGGCAAGCCACAGGCCGGGAACGGTCTCGATCACGTTGTTGTACTGAAGCACCGCGTCGTTATAGAACTGCCGGGCGTAAGCGATCTTGTCCTCGATGGTCGACAGCTCGTCTTGCAGCGCGCGAAAGTTTTCGTTCGCCTTCAACTCCGGGTAGGCCTCGGAAATCGCCAGCAGCCGCCCCAGTGCCGCGGTCATCATGTTGGCGGCGTCGGCGGACTCGGCGATCGACTTGGCGCCGAGCAGTGCCTGACGGGAGTGGGCGACCTCCTCGAATACCCCCTTCTCGTGTACCGCGTACCCTTGCACGGTCTCCACCAGGTTCGGGACGAGGTCGTTGCGTCTCTTGAGCTGCACGTCGATCTGGCTCCAGGCGTTCTGGAACCTGTTCTCCAGGGTGATGATGCGGTTGTAGATACCGACGCCGAAGATCGCCAGTACCACGAGCAGAGCCAGAATCAGGAACGATCCCATTGATTCCTCCTGCCTGGCAGTCTACCGGTTGGCCAGGCCCGTCATGGCAACGCCCCATGTCAGCCCGGGCGCACCCAGCAGCCTCGGCACAGTTCGATTCGGCACCGGACGAGTCCGCTTCGCCGAGTTGGCGTCGAGCAGCCGAGTCAGCTTCGGGAAGCGATCACGCCACCGCCGAGCAGGCGGTCGCCGTCGTAGAGCACGGCGGATTGGCCGATGGTAACCGCGAACAGTGGCTCGTCGAACACCAGTGAAAAGGTTCCCTCGCCGGCACGACTGAAACGGGCGGCAACCGGAGTCTGGCGGTAGCGAACCTGCACCATCACCCGCTCCGGAACCTCCTCCGTCAGGCACAGGAAGCTGCTGCGGTCGGCGGTCAGGCCGGTCGCCTGGCACATCTCCCGTGTACCCACTACCACCGTGTTTTCGTCCGCCTTCAACTCGATTACGTAGCGCTCGAGGTGTGAGTGGTGGAGCCCGAGGCCGCGCTTCTGACCGATGGTGTAGAACTGCACCCCCTGGTGCTCACCGATCGTTTCGAAGCCGGCGGCGGCGTCGACGATCGGTCCCGGTCGGGCCTGGCTGCGCTCCTCGATATACTCGCGGACCGTATCGGAGATGAAGCACAGGCCGTTGGAGGAAGGCTTCTCGGCCGTAGCGAAGCCCCGTTCGGCTGCTGCCGCACGTACCTGGTCCTTGGTCAGTTCGCCGAGGGGAAACAGCAGGTACGGGAGGATCGCCCGCGGCAACGCCCACAGGAAGTAGGTCTGGTCCTTGCTGTCGTCGCGACCGCGGTGCAGCTCCACGCCGTGCGCGCCCTCCACCCGCCGCACGTAGTGCCCGGTCGCCATGAAGTCGCAGCCCAGCATCATCGCCCTCTTCACGAACGAGCCGAACTTGATATCGCGGTTGCACCAGACGCACGGGTTCGGTGTCTCGCCTCGTTCGTAACTGGGCACGAACGGATCGACCACGACCCGATCGAAGTCCTCGCGGTAGTCGAGCAGGTAGAACGGCACGTCTATCTTGTCGGCTATGCGCCGGGCGTCGTAGGCCGCGTCCGGGCTGCAACAGACGTCGAAGGCACCGGCCGGTCGGTCGTCCGGCCAGAACCGCAGCATCGAACCGACAAGTTCGAAACCCTGCTCCTGCAGGAGCGCGGCCGCCATCGACGAATCCACCCCACCCGACATGGCACACAACACCTTCGGTGCCGGCAAGGTGCCCGGGCTGCTCGCCTTGCTGTCGATCGCTACATCGCTCACGAGTCTCAAGTGTAGCGAACGGTCGCTTCCGACGGGACTCCCGGGCAACAGCCGCTCTAGTACCGAGCCGCCGTCGGTGGCACGCGCGAGGTCTCCGTGGAGCCCCATTGAGACCTCGGCCCAGACCGCGGTCCCACTGACGGATTCCCGGCGTCATGCCCTCCTCCTCGCACGGTAAACTGACGCATCGGAGGTCTGCTGGTGAAAGCCGTTCGACTCCTTCAGATCGTCATCGTGCTCGCGGCAGGCGCCTACCTCGTGCTCCTCCACGACATGAATGAAGTAAACGTGGTGTTGCCGTTCCTGCTATCCCTGCCGCCGGCGGCGGTGGTGGTGATCGCGCTGGCGCTCGGCTGGCTGCTGGGCTGGCTGCCGCCAGCCGTCAGAGGCATGCGTCGTGGCCGGGAACTGAGGCAATTGCGGCGGCGAGTCGCCGAGCTGGAGCAAGACGATTACGTGCAAACAGCCGACGGCCTCGAACCACCGGTGATACCCGATCGCCGTCCGTTCGAGACCGGGGAAACAGAGATTCAGGAAGATTATGACGGGCAAGAGAACATCTGACCGCCCTGTGAGCTACCCATGACCGACCGGTGACGATGCCCACGATCCAGAGCCCCCCGGCGCCAGCTCCGCCCGCGACCGTGTGGCGGGTGAGTCCACCCGCCCCTCCCGCTGCCGTCGAATGCCTGGTTCGAGAGCTCGGCGTGCCGCCGCTGCTGGCCGCCATGCTCTGGAATCGCGGCTTTCGCGACGATGCGGCCAGTCAGCTACGCCCGCCGCTCGTGCCGACGGCGATACCCGAGCTGGGCACGGCAGCTGCCCGGCTCGAGGACGCCATGCGGCGCAAAGAGCGGATACTGATTCATGGCGACTACGACGCCGACGGGATCTCGGGAACGGCGCTGCTGCTGCTGGGATTGCGCGCGCTGGGCGCCAACGTCGCGGCATTCATTCCCGACCGGCTCAGCGATGGCTACGGCGTGCACTCCGAGCGGATCGACGAGCACGTCGCTCGCTGCGACCTGTTCCTGACGGTCGACTGCGGGATCAGCAACATCGCCGAGGTCGCCAGGCTGCGGGCGGCCGGCGTGGACGTTATCGTCACCGACCACCACCATCCCGGCCAGGATCTGCCGGACTGTCTGGTCATGCATCCGAGCCTGTCGCCGAACGCCGGCGCCGGGCAAGCTGAGCTCACGGGGGCCGGCGTGGCCTATCACCTGCTGTGGGCACTGCATGAGCGCCTGGGTTTGGAAGCTCCCCTGGAGTACAGCGACATAGCAACCATCGGGACCATCGCCGACGTGGCGCCACTTCTCGGTGAGAACCGGGCGCTGGTGCAGGCGGGACTCCAGCGCCTGGCGGACAGCCGCTGGCCGGGCCTGCGGGCCAGCGTCGCCCAGGCAAGCCTCCGACACGGGGTCACCGCCCGTGACGTAGCCTTCGTCCTGGCACCCAGGCTCAATGCCGCCGGTCGCCTGGGAGAGGCCGACATGGGTCTCGAGCTGCTCACCACCGCTTCCGAGCGGCGAGCCCGCGAGCTGGCGGCCTACCTCGACGCACGCAATCAGGACCGCCGCAAGATCCAGGACGACATGTTCGCCGAGGCGCTGCTCGAGGTCGATCATGACGCACCCGCCCTGGTCCTGGCCAGTGACGACTGGCACCCAGGGGTAATGGGCATCGTCGCCTCCAAACTGCTCGAACTGGTCTACAAGCCGGTGTTCATAATCGCCAAGGGCAAGGGCAGCGTGCGCTCCACCCTCGGCATCTCGGCCGTGGCCGCCTTGGACTCCGCGTCGGAACACCTCCAGAGGTACGGCGGGCACGCCCAGGCCGCCGGCTTCGCCATCGCCAACGAGCAGATCGAACTCTTCCGCGAGGGGATCTGCCGCTTCGTGGCGGCGCACCCCGTCCCGGAGCCGCGGTTGGCGGCCGATGCGGCCGTCACCGCAGGCGAGGTCGATGCCGAGCTGTACCGCGCGATGAGCGACCTCGAGCCGTTCGGCGAGGGCAACCCCGCTCCCGTCCTGGCACTGAGCGACCGCCTCGAGGTCGCACGGGCGGTCGGAAAGGGCGGCGGCACCTTGCAGTTGCGAATAGCCGGGCTGCGCGGAGTCGCCTGGCAAAAGGGCGCTCTGGCCTCCAGCCTGCGCACCGGCGACTTCGTGAACGCCGCCATCAGCGTGCGTGAACGTGAGTGGAAAGGGAAACGGGAGCTGGAGTTCGTAGCCAGCGAAATCCGTCCGCTCGCACCGCTGGCCCTGAGCGAGACCTCGACCAGCCTGATCCAGGGAAACGGCGCACAGGCGAAACACGGCGGCTCACCGGTGCGGCGCGGCCGCGCCCCGGCCGGCACTCCCCTGCTGGACGCCGACGGAGCGAACGAAGCGCCCGCCATCTGGATAACGCGGCTGCCGGCCTCGCCCGACCCGCTCGCTGCCACCTCGCAGTTGCGTGACCTGCTGGCCGCCGGCACGATCCTGTACCTGGATCTCGACGAGCCGGCGCTGGCCGAGGCACGCCGGACGGCACAACTGCTCCCCACCGTCGCCGACGTGAGGCGCGGCTTCGTATGCCTTCAACGCGGCGCCAAGCTACCGTTCGAGCCGGCCAAGCAATCGCTGGTGCGGGTCATCCTCACCGAGCTCGATCTGCTCGACCCGCACGGTCGAGTGCGCCGCGGCGAAAAACGCGATCCGCACTCGTCGGGCACCATGATGAGCGCGCTGATAGAGAGCTACCGGCTGAGCACGTTGCTGAACGCCTACCGTTCACTCGACGACAGCGGCTTCTCGGCGGCGGCCCTGACACTCTTGTCGGACTAGCGGGCGCCGGGGCGCAACCGGTGGCCCCTGCGCCCGGCAGCCTGCTTTCCGGCAGCCTACCCTCCGGCAGCCTGAACCCCGCCAGTCTGAACCCCGCCAGCCCAGCCCTCGGCGCGGCCAAGAGCGGCCGCCGGATCCGGCCGGCTCACCTCCGAACCCCGGCAGGACGCATGCAATACTGTGCGCCATGACCGTGAGCCAGTCTCCGCGCCCTCCTACACAAGCGCCGCTCCCCGACCTCGAGTTGGCGCAGCGTCTGTCACAGGAACTCGAGCCGCTGGTAGCGGGCGAGGTTCGCTTCGACGCCAAGGCGCGCTCGCTCTACGCAACCGACGCCAGCCCCTACGAGATCTGGCCGCTGGGAGTGGTCTTGCCCCGCTCGGTCGCCGATATCCGGCATACGCTCGAAGTAGCCCACCGCAACTCGGTGCCGGTGCTGCCGCGAGGAGGCGGCACCTCGCTCGCCGGCCAGACGGTGGCTCGCGCGATCGTCGTCGACGTCTCGAAGTTCCTGACCGAGATCGTGGAGTTCGATGCCGAGAGCCGAACCGTCCGAGTACAGCCCGGCGTGGTGCGCGACCAGCTCAACGAGTTCCTGGCGCCACACGGGCTCCAGTTCACGCCGGACATCTCGACCACCAACAGGGCGAATATCGGCGGCATGGTCGCCAACAACTCGGCCGGCACCCGTTCGATCAAGTATGGCAAGACCGTCGACCAGGTGCTGGCCCTCACGGTCATGCTCACCGACGGCACGATCCTCGAGCTGAGCGAGTTGAGCGACGAGGAGCTGCAGTCCAAGATCGCCCAGCCCGGGCGCGAAGGAGAGATCTACCGCACGGTGAGCCGGGTGGTAACTGAACACGCCGATGAGATCGAAGCGCGCTTCCCGAAGGTGATGCGGCGCGTGGGCGGCTACAACCTGGACGAACTGACCGCCGGTCGGCCCTTCAATCTGGCCAAACTGGTGAGCGGCTCCGAGGGAACGCTGGCGTTCATCCTGGAAGCTACGCTCAAGCTCCACCCGGTACCGACGCGGCGAATGCTGGCGCTGCTGCACTTCGAGACGCTCGAGGCCGCCCTGACTGCCGTTCAGCACATTAACCGGCACGGGCCGTCGGCCGTGGAGATTCTCGACGACGTGATGTTCGAGCTGGGCCTCAGCAACCCGGCGATTGCTCCGCTGATGCACTGGCTGGAGGGCCGGCCGGCCGCCGTCCTGATGGTGGAGTTCGACGGCGAGAGCGAGGAAGAGATGCTGGCCGGCTACCGCTCGCTGCAAGCAGACGCCGAGGTAGCCCGGCTTTCGTATCACAGCTACACAGCGATGTCGGAGATCGAGCAGAAGGACGTGCTCGATCTGCGCCGTGCCGGCCTCGGCATCTACGCGACGGTGAAGGGCCGGCGGAAGCCGATCCCGTTCATCGAGGACGCCGCCATCCCGCCGGAAAACCTGCCCCAGTACCTCCCGGAAGTTCTGGCGATCTGCCGCAAGCACGGCCTGCGCTTCGGCATCTACGGGCACGCATCGGTCGGCGTGATCCACGTCCGGCCGATGATAGACCTGAAGACGGCCGAGGGGGTAGACCAGTACCGGCAGATCTCCGCCGAGGTGTTCGAACTGGTGAAGCGCTACGGCGGCTCCTGGAGCGGAGAGCACGGCGACGGCCTTATCCGCTCGTACCAGAACCTGAATCTCTTCGGTGATGTGCTGTACCAGGACTTCCGGGCGATCAAGCAGGCGTTCGATCCCGAAGGCATGATGAATCCCGGCAAGATCGTCGACGCGCCGCCGATGACCGAGAATCTGCGCTACGGGGAAGGCTACCCGGCGCCCGAGCTTCGAACCGTCTTCGACTTCTCGGCGGAAGGTGGCTTCCTCGAGGCAGCCGAGGCGTGCACCGGCGTCGGTGCTTGCCGCAAGGTCGGCAGCGGCACCATGTGCCCGTCTTACATGGCTACCCGCGACGAGGACCACTCCACTCGCGGTAGAGCCAACATCCTGCGCGAGGCGATGACCGGGAGGCTGCCGGGTGGGTTGGCCTCCAGGGAGGTCTACGACGTTCTCGACCTGTGCCTGGAGTGCAAGGCCTGCAAGGCCGAGTGCCCCAGCCAGGTGGACGTGGCCAAGCTCAAGTACGAGTTCCTGCAGCACTATCACGACGAGCACGGCACACCGTTGGCCACGCGAGCAGTCGCCAACGTGGGCCGGATTGCCCCCCTGGCGCAGCTGTTCGCACCGATTGCCAACGCTCTGCTGCCGCTCAAGCCGGTGCGCTGGCTCTCCGAGAAGCTGGTGAAGGTAGATCGTCGCCGGGTAATGCCTCGCTATGCCCGGCTGAGCTTCGCCGGCTGGTTCGCGCGACGCGACTCGCTACCGGAGCCGGTACCGAACGTCGCCGACACCCTGGCCGAAAGTGCGCGTCCGGAATCGTGGAGCGGATCCTATAGCGGCGACCGCGGGCCGGTCGCGCTGTTCGCCGACACCTGGACCATGTACAACGAGCCGGAGGTGGGCAAGGCGGCCGTCGAGGTGCTGGAACGGCTGGGCTATCGGGTCGAACTGGTCCCTTACGGTTGCTGCGGCCGGCCGCAGATCTCCAAGGGCCTGTTGCGCGAGGCGAAACGCATGGCGGGCGCCAACATCGACCGGCTCAGCCGCTACGTAGTCAAGGGCGTGCCGATAATCGGGCTCGAGCCCTCATGCGTTACGGCGTTCAAGGACGACTACCGCGACCTGTTGCCCGGTGAAGCCACCGACGCGGTGGCCGACGCGGTATGGATGATCGACCAGTTCCTTGCCAAGGAATGGACGCAGGGCCGGCTGAATCCCGCCGAGTCGTTCCGCAAGGACGGGTCGAAGATGATGCTGCACGGCCACTGTCAGCAGCGGGCCGTGCTGGGCACGGGCTCGACCCGTTCCGTTCTCGAGTGGGTTTCCAGCGACGTGTCCGAAGTCGACTCCGGCTGTTGCGGAATGGCCGGCTCGTTCGGCTACGGTCATTACGACGTGTCGATGGCGATCGGCGAGCAGCGGCTGTTCCCGGCTGTCCGCGAACACGGCGGCGAGACGGTGGCGTGCGGCTTCTCCTGCCGGCATCAGATCAAAGACGGCACCGGCAAGCAGTCGCGCCACGTGACGGAAGTGCTGGCTCGAGCGCTCAGGTAGTGGGAGCCTCGAGCAGAACGAACGTCGTGCCGTTGGCGACCGGGTGTTCCGCCGGAGACGGCGATTGGAGTCGACACTGAGCGCCGCGGACTTCTCGCCTTCCGACCCGACGACTGGGCCGATAGTCGCCAAGCCGATCGTCGCCATGATGTGCGGCCTGCCGGGCTCCGGCAAGACGAGGTTGGCCCGCAAGCTGGAAGCGGAACTGGACGCGGTCCGATTCGACGTGGACTCGTGGATGATCGCGCTCTTCGGTAGGCACATGCCGCGCGAACAGCTCCACCACAGGCTCGGGACGCTGAAGGACCTGATGTGGGAGAGCGGCCGTCGCGTCGTGGAGCTCGGTGGCAACCTGGTCATCGACTTCGGGTTCTGGAAGCGCGCGGAGCGCGGCGAGTTCGCGAAGCGAATCGCGGAGGCCGGCGGCGAGCCGGTCCTCTATTTCCTCGACACGCCGCTCGATCTGCTGAGAGAACGCCTGGCCGAACGGAACCGGAACCTGCCGGCCGGCACCTATGAGGTAACGCCGGAGATGCTGGCGATGTTCGCAGGCTGGTTCGAGACGCCGATCAGCGACGAAGGATTGAGGATCATAAAGCCCTGATCGTTTCCCCAGCCGGGAGCGGCACCCTACATCGCCTCCGGCGCCTCGATCCCCAGCAGCTCCAACGCTTCCGCCAACGTGCGGCGAACGGCGTCCACCAGCAGCAGCCGCGCCTCCCGCAGCCCCGGCTCGGAGCGCAGCACCATCGTGTCGGGCTTCCCCTGCTCGTCGCGGTGGTTGTAGTAGGAGTTCCAGGCGGTGGCCAGTTCCAGCGCGTACTGGGCCACCACATGCGGCGCGAGCTCTTGCGCCGCGCTCTCCACCACCTCCGGCAGGCGGGAGATCGCCTGCGCCAACTTCACCTCCAGCGGTCCCAGCTTCGACCACTCGGCTCGCGCGCCGGCTTCCGCCTCGTCCACCCCTGCCTCGCGGGCCGCGCGCAGGATCGAGTTCGCCCGGGCGTGCGCGTACTGCACGTACGGCGCCGAATCCCCCTGAAGCGACAGCGCCTGCTCCCAGCGAAAGTCGATCACCCGCCGGGCTTCGCTCTTTAGCATGCCGAAGCGAAGGGCACCCACTCCCACCTGGCGGGCCACTCGGTCGACCGCGGTAAGGTCCGGGTTCTTCTCCTCCACCACCGCCCGGGCCCGGGCTATCGCCTCGGCCAGCACCTCGTCGATCGACAGGGTGATCCCCTTGCGGCCGCTCATCGCCTGCCCCTCGAGGGTCACCACCTCGTAGGCGAGATGGTGGCTCTGGTCGTAACCGTGGCCGGTGTCGGAGAGCTTGAGTGCGGCCCTGACTATCGCCTGCTGGTGGGACTGGCGCGAGTCGATCACGTTGATGATCTCGTCACCGTGGGCGAAGGTCACGCCGTCCGGGTGCTCCTCGCCCTCCGGAGAGCTGGTGTAGAGCTCCTTGCCCGACGGCTGCCGATCGAAGCGGCCGAAGCGCAGGCCACCAAAAAGCCCCACCTTCCAGAACTGATAGCCCACGTCCTTGGCGACGTACACGGCGTTGCCGTCGCTGCGCACCAGCACAACCTGCGGCTCCTCAAGCCCCGGCAGGAACTCGGACACGTCCATTACCAGGGCGCCGGCATACTTGCCTTGGCTTGGCGTATAGACGTTCGGGCTGCTCTTCAGGATGTCCAGCCCTCGCGCCAGGAAGCCGCTATTGACCACGTCCGACTCCCACACCAGCAGGTCGTACTCGGCGCCCAGCGCGTAGTAGGTCTGCAACTGAGCCCGCAACACCTCGGCCACGCGACCCCGCAGCTCGCCGCGCTCGAGCCGGTGCATGATCTCCGACACGCCGCGCTCGATCGCCTCGCCGTCACGCTCCTTGGCCTCGCCCAGGCGCACGTACAGTTCGCCCAGCCAGTGGTCGTACTTCTTGGCGACGCCGACTTCGGAACCGCCGCGAGCGTCGATCTCCCCGCCGCGAGCCTCCTCACTCGAACCACCGCTCGCTCCGCCGGTGGGACCGCCCCGAGCCCCGCCGCGAGACCCGTCGCTCGGACCGCTGCCCCCGGCGTCCTGCGCCGATCCCGCCCCCGACCCATCTTCCGGACGGTACTCCGCCCGAAAGTAGTCCACCGCGAAGATGCTCTCCGCCGCCTGCCGGCCGGTGTCGTCGATGTAGTTCTGCACCTCGACCAGGTAGCCGGCCGCCCGCAGGATACGCGCGCAGGCGTCTCCCAACACGATATTGCGCAGGTGCCCCACGTGCGCTTCCTTGTTGGGATTCACCGAGGTGTGCTCGACTATCGCCTTGCGCCCGTTGGCGACCGTCCGGAGCTCGCCGGTGGCAACCGCCCGGATGTACGAGGGGGGATCGAGGAAGAAGTTGATGTACGGCCCGGCCGCTTCGGCCCGGGCGACGCCCTCGGGCAGCTTCAACCGCTCCAGCAGCTCCTGGGCGATCGCCGCCGGGTTCTTGCGCAAGGTTTTTGCCAGCCCGAAAGCGAGCGGCGAACCGAAGTCGCCGGGCCGGTCGTCGGGTACGGGTTGGATCTGGATTTCGCCGGCTTCCGCTCCGAGGTCGGTCACCGCCTCGGCGAGTGCCTGCTCGAGCTGCCGCTTAACGTCTAGCATCCAGGTAAGCTATCACAACGGCCAGGCGCCGCTGAGTCCGTCAGCCAGCCAGCCACAAGCCCTGAGCTCGGATCGCCTCGCGACGCTCGACCTGGTACGTCAGCAAGAGGGTGCCGCTCTTCCGGTAAACGCGCTGGCCGGTCAGCACGAGCCGCCACGGTCCCGGCGCCTCAGGCAGCAGCCGCCGACCGCGTCCCAGCAGGACCGGCATGACAGCCGGCTCCACCGTATCCACGTGACCCCTCAGCAGCAGGCTGCGAAAGAGCTCGCCTCCTCCGTAAAGCCAGATGTCCTTGCCGGGTCGGGCCTTGAGTCCGCTTATCAACTCGTCCAGGCCATCGTTTACGATCGTCACGCCCGGATGGTCCTGCTGGCGCAGGGTCGACGAGACGACGTACAGGTCCTTGCCGGCGAACTCGCTCGAGATCCGCGGCACTTCCTCGTAGGTACGCCGGCCGATCAGCAGCGTGTCGAACTGGTCGAAGAGCTCAGCGAAATCCATGTCCGGTTCGTCAGGGATCCAGTCGTATTCCCCGTCCGGGCCGGCAATGAAACCGTCGAGACTGCTGGCCACCTGATATCTGAGGCGTCTCATCTTTCCTCCCGCCTTCTCGCGAGCGTCACACTTTAACCCGACACCTGTGCACCACGCACGATCCCGCCGACCGTGGGTTGTCGATAGGCTCGCTTACCGTCAACCTGACGACGGGGCTTATACTGCCGGCGGAGTGCAGCGCTCCTGAAACCACCTGAGCGGAACGGGCGCAGCGGTGTCACCCGAACCCACGCAATCGCCCGCTGTCCTGTAAACTTGACAGGTGCTCACTCAGATTTTCCGCGTGATACGATTCACCTTCAACTCACTTGTCCTGCTTGACAGCAGTGTTAGGAGCGAGTGATGCCAGACGCCAACGACACTACTCCGGACTTCTCCGCGCCGGTACCGGTCTGCCCGGTACGCGGCTCGGTCCTGTACCCGACCATGGTCATGCCGATCGACGCCGGGCGCGCGGTCAGCATTCGGGCGATCAACGCCGCCCTCGACCGCGATCGCACGATCGTCATAGTCAGCCAGCGCGACCGCGAGATCGAAGAACCGATACCGGACGACCTGTTCACAGTCGGTACCGCCTGCAACATAATGCGCATGAAGAAGAACCCCGACGGCTCCATCCAGATGCTGGTGCGGGCCTTCGCCAGGGTAAAAGTGGACAGCTACCGCGTCTCAAGCGGTTTGGTAGAAGCCGACCTCACGCCCATCGAGGTACCCGACGGCGACACGGTAGTGCTGGAGGCCGCCTTCCGCGAGCTGAAGGAGAAGTTCGCGGACATGATCGAGAACGGACGGGCGGTCCAGCAGGAGGTCGCCCAGTTCATCATGAACCTCGACGACTCCGGCCAGTTCGCCGACTACGTCGCTTACCACCTCGACTTCAAGCTCGAGGACAAGCAGGCGGTGCTCGAGGCGGCCACAGTGTCCGACCGTATACGCAGGGTGCTCATCCTGATCGATACCGAGATCGAGCTGCAGGAGACCCAGCGTCGCCTGCAGAAAGAGGTCAAGGACGAGATCGACCGCAATCAGCGGGAGTATTTCCTGCGCGAGCAGATAAAGGCGCTGCAGAAGGAACTGTCCGGCAGCGACGAGGATGAGGACGAGGTCGAGGCGTTCCGCGAGAAGCTCGAAGAGTTGGAACTGCCCGAAACGGCGATGAAGGAGGCGCAGCGCGAGCTCAACCGGCTTTCACGCATGCACCCCGATTCTGCCGAGGCCTCGGTGATCCGCACCTACCTCACCACCATCGTCGAGCTTCCCTGGAACGAGCGCTCCAAGGACGAGCTGAACGTCGAGCGTGCGGCACATGTGCTCGAAGACGATCACTACGGCCTCGAAAAGGTCAAGGACCGGGTGCTCGAGTACCTGGCGGTGCGCAAGCTCAAGGCCGAGCAGGCGCAGCGCGGAGACCTGGACGAAAACGAGGTGAACAAGGGGCCTATCCTGCTGTTCGCCGGACCTCCCGGCGTCGGCAAGACATCGATCGCCAGATCGATCGCCAAGGCCCTGGGCCGCGAATACGTGCGGATCTCGCTCGGCGGGGCGCGCGACGAATCGGACATCCGGGGGCACCGCCGCACCTACATCGGCTCGATGCCGGGACGGATCATCCAGGGCATCCGCCAGGCCGGAACCAAGAACCCGGTATTCCTGCTGGACGAGGTCGACAAACTGGGCGTCTCCTATCAAGGCGACCCCTCCTCGGCCCTGCTCGAGGTCCTCGATCCGGCGCAGAACAACACCTTCGTCGACCACTACCTGGGCGTGCCGTTCGACCTCTCCGAGGTGCTGTTCGTCGCTACCGCCAATTACGTGCAGCAGATCCCCGAGGCGCTGATGGACCGGATGGAGATAATCGAGTTCTCCTCCTACATCGAGCAGGAGAAGCTCGAGATCTCCAAGCGCTACCTGGTTCCCCGGCAGGTCCGCGAGAACGGCCTGCAGCCGCGCCAGATCAACTTCAGCGACGCCTCGCTCTCCAAGCTGATCACCTCCTACACACGCGAAGCAGGCGTACGGAACCTCGAGCGGACTGTGGGCACCGTTGCCCGCAAGGCTGCCCGGCGCATCGCCGAAGGCGAAGCGAAACGAGTTCGCATAGGCGAGCGCAGCCTCGAGGCCTATCTCGGCCCAGAGCGGTTCACGCCGGAGAGCGAAGCCGAAGAGAACCTGGTGGGCGTGGCGACCGGCATGTACTTCACGCCGGTAGGTGGCGACATCCTGTTCGTCGAGACCTCGATCACGCCCGGCAAGGGCGGGCTGGTGCTCACCGGTCAACTGGGCGACGTCATGAAGGAGTCCGCCCGGGCGGCGGTGACTTACACCAAGAGCAATGCCGAGCGCTTCGGCATCTCGCAAAAGCTTCTCGACGAGCACGAGATACACATCCACGTGCCAGCCGGCGCCACTCCCAAGGAGGGCCCATCGGCCGGTGCCGCGCTGGCTACCTCGCTGATCTCGGCGCTGACCGGCGTTCCCGTCCGCAAGGACGTCGCTATGACCGGAGAGGTGACCCTTCGCGGACGCGTGCTTCCCATCGGCGGCCTCAAGGAGAAGATCCTGGGGGCCAAGCGGGCCGGCATTCGGCACATCATCTACCCGGCCAAGAACGGCTCGGACATGAAGGAGATCGCCGGCCACCTGAAGAAGAGCCTCACCTTCCACTCGGTGGAGGACCTCGATCAGGTACTGGAGATCGCCTTGGTGGGCGGCATCAAGGCACTCGAGAAGTCGGGCAAGAATCCGAAGCGGCCGCGCCGGCCGCACGACGGTTCAGAGAGCGCCGCGCGAGCCTGAGCGGCGGCAACAACCGAATGCACGTTTGCCAGGGGCCGGACGATGTCCGGCCCCTGGCTTGTGCTCTACGTGCCCGGCGGCGTTATGCTGGCACGCATGATTCGAAGCGCCCTGCAGAACGCCATCACCCGCTCGAAAGGGGTGGCATTTCAGTACCGCCAACGACCCCTGAAACGACTTCTGGCAAATCGCCGGACGGTCGCCCGGTGAGGCGTCCGCTGATCGCCGGCAACTGGAAGATGTACAAACTGCCCAGCGAAGCAGGCGACTGGCTGACCGAGCTGCTGGCGTCGTTGCCGCGCAACGGCCGCGCCGAGGTGTTGATCAACGTACCGGCTACCCACCTGGCGGCGATGGTCCGTGCACTGGGCGACGGCCCTGTCGCACTCGGCGGACAGGACCTGAGCGCTCACGACGAAGGCGCCTACACCGGGGAGATCTCCGGTGCGATGTTGCGAGACGCAGGTGCCAGCTTCGTTATCGTCGGACACTCCGAAAGGCGCGCCTATCATCGAGAGGGCGACGAGTTGGTGAACGTCAAGCTTCTCGCGGCACGGCGCCACGGGCTGGTGCCGATACTGTGCGTGGGCGAGACCGAAGCGCAGCGCGACGCCGGTGACGCCGAGGCCGTAGTGTTGAGGCAACTCGAACGCGGCCTCGCGGGCCTGGAGTTGAGCGAAGGCACCGGTCTGGTGGTGGCCTATGAGCCGGTCTGGGCGATCGGCACCGGTCGCACCGCCACGGCCGAGGATGCCCAGCAGATGAGCGCTACCGTGCGGAACGCCCTCGAGGGGCTGCTGCCCCGTCACGCCGACGAAGTTCGGATCCTCTACGGCGGTTCGATGAAGCCCGCCAACGCCGGAGAACTGCTGGCGCAGCCCGACATCGATGGGGGGCTTATTGGCGGGGCCAGCCTCGACGTCACCGACCTGGTGACGATCGTGCGCGCCGCGTGAGCGCCCTGGTCGCCCTGCAGCGG
This sequence comes from Trueperaceae bacterium, assembly GCA_040905465.1. Taxonomy (GTDB): domain Bacteria; phylum Deinococcota; class Deinococci; order Deinococcales; family Trueperaceae; genus DASVCN01. The sequence goes on from JBBDRK010000052.1 coordinate 20,277, forward strand.
CGGATGACCGAGTTGGCTGTCGATGCGCTGCTGATTACCGATCCTGCCAACGTCCGCTACCTGTCTGGCTTCACCACGCCCACCGATGGCCGGCTGCTGCTCACCTCCGACGGGTCCTGGCTCGTTACCGATCGGCGCTACCAGGCCCAGGCCGCCGAAGAGTCGCGGATTCCGGTGGAGATACGCCGCGACTGGGTGCCGTGGGTGGGCGAGCGCGTCGGTCGCGGCCGACTGGGAGTCGAGGCGGAGTCGCTTACCGTCGCCCTGTATGAGGAGCTCTCCGGCCACCTGGGCGGCGCCCCGCTGGCGCTGCGCGGACTGCTGCGCGATCGGCGGATGATCAAGGACGCCGTTGAGCAGGAGAAGCTGCGGCTGGCGGCCCGGATCACCGACCACGCCTTCGACCACATCCTCGGTTTCATGCGGGAAGGGTTGAGCGAGGTCGATGTGGCGTTGGAGCTCGAGCGCGCCATGCGGACCGAGGGAGCCGAAGCAAAGAGCTTCGACATTGTGGTCGCATCGGGCAACCGCTCCGAGATGCCGCACGGAGTGGCGTCACCCAAGAGACTCGAACGCGGAGAACTGGTGACTCTCGATTTTGGCGCGATGGTTGGCGGTTATCACGCCGACATGACCAGGTCGGTGGCGATAGGCGAGCTCAGCGACGAGTTGAGGGCGCTGTACGACGCGGTGCTGGAGGCCGAGCAGGCGGCGCTGGCGGCAGCGCGGCCGGGAGTCACAGGCCACGATCTCGATGCTGTCGCCCGGGCAGTGTTGGCTCATCACAGGCTGGAGCAGTACTTCGCCCACAGCCTTGGACATGGTGTGGGACTCGAAATCCACGAAGGACCGAAGGTCGCCCGCGACTCGACCGACGTGCTCGAGCCGGGCATGGCGGTCACCATCGAACCGGGTGTCTACGTTGCCGGCGTCGGTGGGCTGCGCATCGAGGATCTCGTGCTCATCACCTCCAACGGAAACGAGCGACTGTCGCTGGCGCCCACCGAGCTCATCACGGTCTAGGCCGGGTCCCGCGACCCAGCTAGCTGTCGTGAGCGGCGTTACGCGACCGCTCTCGCGGTGACGCGAAAGGCGGAGTTCGCGCATGAGCCTGACCTGCGGACGTCCGACGCCGCCCGCTCAGGCAGGAAGCCGTGCCACGAACCGTTTCGCCTCGGCCAGCAGCGCCTGGACCTCTTCGTCGCTGGCGGCCTCGGCATAGATTCGCAAGAGCGGCTCGGTGCCGGAGGCGCGGAACAGCAACCAGGCGTCCTCGCCCAGGTTGAGCTTCACGCCGTCTCGCGTTTCCACCGACGAAACCTGGCGGCCGGCGACGGTTGCCGGCGGATCGGCCAACGCTGTCAGCACCGCCCCGCCGTCGGCGGCACTTTGCAGATGAAGGTCGGCGCGATCATAGGCGTGTCGCCAGTCGGCCTCTCGTTCCAGCGAGTCGAACAGCCGCTCGAGGCCGTCTCCCGAACCGACGAGCGCCTCCAGCACCAGCAGCGTGTTGGCGATCCCGTCGCGCTCGGGAATATGGCCGGCCACGCCGATTCCGCCCGACTCCTCGCCGCCGATAAGGACGTCCCCTGCCAGCATCCGCTCGACGATATTCTTGAACCCCACGGCGGTCTCGACCACCTCCAGGCCCCGGGCTCGAGCCAGGCGTTCGATAAGCCGCGAAACCGTGAACGTCTTTACGACTTTCCCGCGCTGGCCGCGCCTGCCCATAAGGTCCAGCAGGACCGCGAAGATCTGGTGGCTGTTGAAGAATCTCCCGCCCGGCAGGACCAGCCCCAAGCGGTCGCCGTCACCATCGGTTGCCGCCGCGAAGAGCAGCTCGCCCTCCCGGGCGCGGGCGATGGTGAGCGCCAGGTTGGATGGCAACGGCTCGGGGTTCACCCCGTGGAACAGCGGATCGGACCGCTTGCGGAGCTGCTCGACTCGAACCTCCAACCCGGCGAACCGCACGAAGCCGGATAGCCAGCCGCCGGCTGCCCCGCCCATCGAGTCGTGCACCAGCGTGCCACGCAAGGTTCGCAGCGCCTCGATATCGATCAGTTCCATCAGGCCCTGGTAGTAGGCGGGGCGCATGTCCACCACCTCCACGCTGCCGCTCCCCCCGGCCCGGCGCACCCGGTCGTCGCCGATGTCCTGCACCCGGCTGGCGACGTCCCGGTAGATGTCGTCCGTGGCGGTGCCCCCGTACGAGCCTTTCAACTTGAGGCCGTTGTACTGAGGCGGGTTGTGCGAGGCGGTCAGCATGACGCCGCCGCCGGCTCCGTGGTGAGCTACGGCGAACGACAGGGCAGGCGTGGGCACGTAGGTCGCCGACAGAAGTGCTGTGAGGCCGTTCGCCGCCATGACCTCCGCCGCCAGCCGGGCGAAGTGCTCGCCGCCGAAGCGGGTGTCGTACCCGACCGCCACCGAACTCCGGCCCGCCTCGACCAGGTGTTCGGCGTATGCCTGAGCGCAGCGTGCAACATTACGGTAGGTGAAGCGATCGGCGATGATGTCTCGCCAGCCGTCAGTACCGAACTCCAGTTTCTCCACTCGGACACCTTACCAAAGCCTGTGGAGCGGCCCTCGGGTAGACTCTGGCCATGCCTAGCGTCATCAAGTATGGGGGCAACGCCATGATCGACCTCGCGGTGCGCCGCGAGGTGGCCCGCACCATCCGGCAGGCGGCTCACGACGGCCTGGAACCGGTGGTGGTGCACGGCGGGGGCCCCTACATAGACGCCGAGCTGAAGCGCTTCGATATTCCCGTCCACTTTTTGCGCGGCCTGCGGGTCACCTCGGTAGAGGCCCTGGTGCCGGTCGAGCACGCCCTCACCCTGCTCGGCAAGCGGCTCGCCCAGGAGATCGGGTCGGCGGTAGCCCTCACCGGCCGCGACTCCGGCCTGCTCCGCGCCGAAACGTTCGATCCGGAACTTGGCCGGGTGGGCCGGATGGTGGATGTCAACAGCGGACTCCTGCTGCGCCTGCTGGGGATAGACGTGACGCCGGTCGTCGCCTGCCTGGCGCTCGACTCGTCGGAGGAACCGCTGAACGTGAACGCCGACGAGGTCGCCGGCTTCGTGGCAGGAGCGCTGGCCGCGCCGGTCGTGTTTCTCACCAACGTAGCGGGCGTGCTCGACGATCCGGGCGATCCGCACAGCAGGCTGCCGTCGCTGGATCGCCGGGAGGCCGAGCTTCGACTGGCCGACGGCCGCATCGCCGGCGGCATGATTCCCAAGGTGGAGTCGGCGCTGGCCGCCCTCGAGTGGGGAGCGATATCGGCGGTGATAGCCGATGGCCGCGATCCGGACGGTCTTCGCCTTGCGCTCGACGGCAGCCGCGGCACCACGATAACCGCCGTCGGGAACGGCTCTCGTTAGTCGCGCTCAGCAATTGGGATCGCCGTCGCCTCAGCGGCGATTCGGCGCCGAGTCGACCGGCTATCGCGTCGGCAGCGTCCGCTTGCGGGGTCATCGCTCCTGATCTCCCGCTAGATCCGGATGGTGTGAAGCACGGATGAGAAACCCAAAGCGTAAGCTTTCTCAAAGTCCATCTTTCTCACGGTCTGCTAAAGTGTGTCACAATGCACGGCCAGCGCCGCTTTTTCTCGATCGTCATCGCCTCCATCGTCCTCACTTGTGCAAGCGCGCAGGAGATTTCCGTCCGTCCCGGAGATACATTGTGGGATCTGGCACGTCGTCACGGCACCACCGTGGATGCGTTGCGGCAGTCCAACGGACTCGTCGGTTCCGCCCTCCAGCCCGGAATGGTACTCGACCTGCCGATCGGATCGGATCCCTCACCGGCAAGCTATACGGTCAAGGCGGGGGACACGCTGTATGAGATCGCGCTCGCTTTCGGTCTCACGACCGACCAACTGATCGCCTACAACGATCTCGAAGGAACCGTAATCAGGCCCGGACAGATCCTCAGCCTGACCCATCCCGAGGTAGACCTGCCGCAGTTGGCGGTCACGATCAGGCCGGGCGACACGCTTTGGGGCATCGCCCGGGAAAACGACGTCACCGTGGCCTCGCTCGCCGCCGCCAACGGTATCTCGGCCAGCGCGGTACTGCGCCCCGGCGACGTGTTGAGCGTACCCGGCCGGTACGCCGGCGGCCCCCAGGACCAGGGCGGGGCTGTCGCTCCAATAATCACCATCGCTCCCGGCGAAAGCCTGTCCCTGATCGCCCGCCGCTACGACACCACGGTAGCCGCTCTCATGGCCGCCAACGAACTCACCACAACCGCCATTCGCGCCGGCGAACGGCTACGGATCGTACCGGGCAGCCAGTTGGTTCGCGCAGCGGTGGAGCTGGCGCCCGCCCGCCAAGCGGGCGCCATGCTGTGGCCAATCCACGGTGAGCTGACCAGCCGTTTCGGTTACCGTCGACTGCGCATCGGCGGGACCAACATGCACTACGGCCTCGATATCGACGGCGACATCGGCGATCCCATCCGTGCCGCGGTACCGGGCACGGTGGTCTACAGTGGCTGGCAGGGTGGCTACGGCAACCTGGTGATCATCGAGAACGGCGGGACGGAATTCTACTACGCTCACGCATCTACTTTGCAAGTACGGCTCGGACAATCGGTCGCGATGGGGCAGGTCATCGCCACCGTCGGCGCGACCGGTCGTGCGACCGGTTCACACCTTCACTTCGAGATCCGTGTCGACGGCACTCCAATCGACCCACTCCCGATACTCCAGGCGCAGGCTCAACGCTGAGCGTCGCCCGGGCGTTCGTGCGTCGGCCAGATCGGCCGCGCACGGGGTCCCCGGCCCGGCATCGCTGGCTCATGAAAGGCAAAAGTGCACCTGGTCGTCATCGGTGACATCCATGCGCAAGCGGACAAACTGAGGCGCATCCTCACCGAGTCGGGTATGGCGGATGCCGACGGTGGTGCGAGCGAGCGCCTGCGCGAGGACAGCGACCTGCGACTGGTCCTGCTGGGCGACCTGGTTCACGCCAAGAGCCGGGAACAGTACAGCCGGCTGGCCGACGTGCGCCGCTTCGACGAGTACAACCCGCGGCACCTTCGTAAGGCCGAGGCCGCCCAGGAGCGCTTCCTGAGCGAGGTGCGCGCGTTCCAGGAGTCTCTGCCGGCGGGCCGGATGACGATCCTCATGGGCAACCACGACCACAACGCAGTACACCGCGAGCAGGGCCCGCTGCGGACGGACGACGTGACCCATCTCGAGTGGAAGGAAGGAAACGGCGGCGAGTTACCCAGCGAGCTGACGGAATGGATGCGCGCCTGGCCCTACGAGCTGCTGGTCGAAGGCCTGCACTTCGCCCATGTCGGGCCGCTGCCGGAGCACAACACCTTCGATACCGGCTTCTACCTGGAGAACCGCCGGCGCTGGATCTACGAGGAGCGCGACTGGCTTGACGGTACCGATTACCGGCTGGGCGTCTACGGTCACACGCCGGTTCGAGGCGGCGTGAACCTCACCTCCAAGGGCCGCGTAATCCTGCTGGATACCAACGGTCACGGCGACGAATATTGCTACCTGGAGATCGATACCGAGCCGGACAGTTACCGCTTGCGGATGCGCGGCCTGTTCTTCGACGAGATCGTGAGCCGCTAGATCTCCTCGCCATGAGCCGTTAGGTCCATCGGTCGGCGGCCTGTCCTCTGGCGAGATGGTGAGCCGCTACGTTTCGTCGGGCGGCAGCCTGTGCTCGCCCGAACCCGCAACAGCCTGTACGGTTCAGTTTTCGGCTACCTGCGCATATCCGGGGGCGAACAGGAGCCAAATGCGAAACGGCCTCAGGTCCACCGGCCTCCCACCGGAGTCGACGAACGTCACGCCCCGGCCGCCGTCTTGCGCCGGCAGCCACCTTCCCGATATCGCTCTGCCCCGCAGGTGCAGCGTCGCCTCCCCTCCACGGAGCGGGATGTAGAGCCGCCCGGCCGGGTCGTCGGGGATCTGACGGACGTCGATGCTGGCCACCAGCACCGCTTCGACGAACACGGCCTCCCCCCGGAAGTCCACTGCGTTCTCCCCGTTGCGGCGCCACCGGTAGATATCCAGTTCCTGGATGTAGCCGAAGCCGCTCCGGTAGTTGCCGCCGTAGCGCACCTCCACCGATTGCGCCTCGCGGGCGTCCTCGGGAGGGCGCGGCACGACGCCCCGCAGTTCCAACGACCGGTCGAGCCGCAGCCGATTTACCGCTTCTCGCAGAGATACGCCGTTGGAATAGAGGTTATACGGGGCGTCCCTCCCCTGCTGGCGGGAGAACAGGTCACCGAAGCGGAAGGCGTTGAGCGTCGGCAAAGTTCCCCTGTCGATGGCGGCGAGCGCGTCGGGGGAGCCTCCGTCGTGAACCAGGATCCCGTCGTAGCTCCGGGCCAGGTTCACGAAGTAATCGCGAGCGCTGCGGATCGGGCCCACCTGGCCGGGATCACGACGGTCGTACATGGCCATCAGCCTGGTCAGGCCGCCCTCGACCGGCATCTCGGCGATCAGGGAGGCCTCGGTGAGCCCGGCCTGCGGGTAGCCCCGGGCATTATCGAGCAGGACGGCCAACGGCCGCTCGCGCTCCTCGCGGTAGGGAATCTGCGGACGCACCGACCTGGCACCGGTTGCGTCGCCCTCGGCGGTGTCCGCCGCCCGGCCCAGATTACCGGCCTGAGCACCGTCGGCTGCCCGGTCCTGGGCGGTGCGATCGGCATTTCCGCCGGGACGCCTGTCGTCGTTCCGATTGCTCGGATTGGGAGCCGTGCCGGCAGGGGCGGCGCCGGCGAGTGCCGCGCCACCCTCCGGCTCGGGCGCGGTTACCTCGGCTCGGATCGACGGCGTAGGTACGGCCACCGGCCGGCTCACCGCCACCTGGGCCGATACCGTGACCGGCCGCGCAGGTGCGACCTCGGCCTGCGCACCCGGCATCGGAATCGCTCGGGCTCCCGCCACCTCGGCAGCGGCCGTCGGGACCGGCACCGGGCGGGCGGCGGTAACGCTCGCCTCGGCAGCGGGTCGCGGCACCGGTGTGGCCTCGGCAACCTCCGCGGCCGCACTCGGTCGTGGGATCGCTACCGCCTCGGCCACCTGGGCCGTGGCCGCCGGCGTAGGTACCGGCTCTGCCGCCGCAACCTCGGCGGCGGCGCGTGGAACCGGTACCGGCCGCTCCGCCGCGACCCGCACGCTCGGCGTGACCGCCACCGTTCGACTCTCCGGAACTCGTGCCGCGGCTGAGGGCCGCGGAATCGTGACGGCCTGCTCGGCCGGCCTCGGCGCCAGCTCGACCTCATCGATCTCAGGCAGTGCCGTGGCGGTGGTGGCGGCCACCGGCAAGTCGGCCGCGGCGGCTGCCGGTTGCGGTTGCCGCACCTGCGGTGTCGGCGCCACGGGAGCCGCGCTTCGGCTGTCCCGGCTGCGCTCGACCGGTTCCTCCGGGGGAGTGCGCTCCTCGACCGCCTGCTGCCGGGGCCTGGGTTGCGGCTGCGGTTGCGGCACCGGTTGCTCGGTGCGCGGTGCCGGATCGGGCGCCACAGTCTCCGTATTGTCGGAAGTCCGCGCTTGCGGCTCACCCGTCTCCTCGTCAGCGACCTGAGGCGTGGGGGCCGCTGGCGCCGCTTCGTCCACCGTCGGGGCCTGCACCACCCGGTCGGCCTGCTCCGGATTACCGAGATCTATCACCAGAAACTGCTCGAGCGGCACCGGGCGCGGCTGCGACAGCCACAGGACGAACAGCAGCAGGGCGCACAGGTGCGCGACCAGCGAAAGCATGAACGCCCGCCGGCGGTCGGCATCGTTCCACCAGCGTCCAAGCACGGCACGGGCGCTCTCCACTCAGCCGCCCGTGGCTATCGAGATGCGCTGCGCCCCGGACTGCCGAATCAGATCGTAGACCCGCACCGCGAGTCCGTGCGGGACGCTCTGGTCGGCCCGGAAGACGACAACACCCTGTCCGGTCGCTTCGAGCTGCGCCCTGAGGGCGGCAACGAGCTCCGACTCCTGTATCTCCGTGCCCGCCAGGAAGATCACCTGCTCGCTGGTAACGGTGACGGTCGGGATGTCGGTCGCCTGCGCCTGCGAGCTGCTCGCCTGCGGCAGGTCAACCGGCAGTCCGGACTCCAGCGTGATGAAGGTGGTCGAAACCATGAAGAAGATGATCAGGAGGAACACCACGTCGACCATCGGCGTGAGGTCGAGGGTCGTGTCGCGCCGGGTGAAGCGCGGCCGGCGTCTCATGCTTCCGACGGAATCGGATCGTAGCTGCGTTCGCTCCTCTTGTCGTCGCCCCGTTTCTCATCGCGCCGCGCCGCTACCACCTGGACGACGTTGCCCATCAACTCCTCGCGCCGCCGGTCGATCTCGAGCAGAATGCTGTCCACCCGGCTGGCGAGGTAGTTGGCGCCGATGAGCGCCGGGATGGCCACGATCAGGCCGGCGGCAGTTGTCACCAGCGCCTGCCCGATACCGTCGGCCAGCGCCGCGGGATTGCCGGTACCCTGCTGCGAGATCTCGCCGAAGGCGATGATCATGCCGGTGACCGTACCCAACAGCCCCATCAGCGGCGCGATCTGGGCGATCGTCGACAACGGCCTCAATCCGCGCGAGAGACGCTGCTCCTCCTGCAGGGTGGCCTCCTGAAAGGCCGCCTCCACTGCCGCCCGTCCGTACGGCAGGCGCCTGAGGGCAGACTGGATCACGCGCGCGACCGGGCCCCCGTGACGCTCGCAGGCGGCCAGGGCGAGCTCCAGATCGCGGTCCCGAACGGCGGCGTTGACCTTCAACATGAGGGCGTCGGCTTCCACCCGTTCCTTCGACAGCTTGAGGAACCGCTCGATGAACAGGTAGAGAGCGTAAAGCGAAACTATCAGTATAGCGACGAGAATGATGCCGCCGCTCAGAAGTAAATCCACGTGGAGCTCCTCACCTAAATATCACGACATCCTATCGGATGATCCCTCCGAAACTGATGAGAGGACACGCTTCCCATGGTACCGCTACCGCGCGGTTCAGCCGGTGTTTCGCAATCCGGCCGATATGCCGATCAGCGTCACCTGCACCGCATATTCGAGGTCGGTCCGGTCCTCGCTCTCGTCGGTAAATCCGCGCAACCGCCGGATCAGCTCGACCTGAAGATGGGAGATGGGGTCGACGTAGGGGTTGCGCAAATCTATCGCCCGGGCAAGTGTGGCGTCATGTTCCAGCAGGGGTGAACCGGTGGCAGCCTCCACACGCGCGACCGACAGGCGGTGCTCGTGCCGGATCATCGGCCAGAACCGATCGACGAGCTCGGGATCGACGAGCTGCAGATACCTCTCGAAGATGCCCATGTCCGCTTTCGCCAGGCTCATCTGGGCGAAATCGAGGATCGTCCGGAAGAACGGCCACTCCCGGTACATCTCTTGCAGCTCGGCGTCCTGCAACTCGGCCAGCCCGCTGCCCAGGCCGAACCAGCCGGGAAGGTTGGCCCGGCACTGGGTCCAGGAGAACACCCAGGGGATGGCGCGAAGGTTGGCGAGAGCCTTGTCGCCCTTGCGCCTCACCGGCCGCGAACCAATCTGCAAGCGGCTGATCTCCTCTATCGGGGTCACCTGATGGAAGAAATCGAGGAAGCCGGGCGCTTCCAGTAGTTCGCGGTAACGCCGTTGGGCTCGCTCGGAGGCGCGCGACAACGCGTTGCGATAGCGCTCGGGCAGCTCCGCCAGGGGCCGGGCGTCTCTCGCGGAGGAGAGTATGAACGCATGAGCCACCTGCTCAAGGTGGCGGTGGGCGAGGTCGGGGTCGCTGTAACGCTCGCTGAGCGCCTCGCCCTGTTCCGTCAGCCGCATCCGGCCGTTGAGCGAACCGGGCGGTTGAGCGAGTATCGCCTGGCCGCTGGGGCCGCCGCCGCGGCCGATCGACGTGCCGCGGCCGTGAAAGAGCCGAAGCCGCACGCCGGCTTCCCGGCAGACGCGCGCTACCCCCTCCTGGGCCCGAAACAGCGCCCAATTGGCGGCCAGGAACCCGGCGTCCTTGTTCGAATCGGAGTAGCCGATCATCACTTCCTGGACGCCGCGCCGCTCCACGTGGCGCCGGTAGGCTGGGAGGGCGAACAGCTCACTCAGGACCTCGGGGGCGCGGCCGAGATCCTCTTCGGTTTCGAACAGCGGGGTCGCGTCGATGTCGGGGAAACCGGCCTGCTTGGCCAGCACCAGCACCTCCAGCACGTCGCTGACGCCTTCGGTCATCGACACGATGTAACTTCCGGTGGCGTGCGGCCCGTAGCGCGCTCGGGCTTGGCGAAACACCCGCAGGAACGCCAGCGCCCGCTCGGTCTCGGGCGCCAGCTCGGCGCCCTCGGGAGCGAAGGGGCGCAGCGACGACAGCTCGGCGGCGAGCAGCGCGACGCGCTCCCTTTCCGGCAGCTCGGCATATCCGTCGCTCACGCCGGCGATTCGCAAGAGGTCGGCGGCGGCGGCTTCGTGGACTCGCGAGTGCTCACGCAGGTCGATGGCCGCGAGATGAAGGCCGAACGCCGCGGCCCGGTAACGGAGCGGCCGTACGAACGCTCTGGCGGCCCGAACGCCATCACCCTGCGCCAGGGTCTCCTCTATCAGCGCCAGGTCGCGCTCGAACGCCTCCGCCCCACCCGGGTAAGCGCCGCCACCCTCCGCCAGGCCACGCTGCTCTTCCTCGCGCAAGAATGCATGCATGTGAAACAGCTTCTGCCGAAACGGCTCGCCCGGGAAGCGCTCCGGCCGGCCATGCCGTTCGTTGAGCTCCTCGAGGTCGGTGGCGAATGCCGGCGTGATCGACACTCGCCGCTCCCACTGCGACAGACGCTGCACCAGGCCGTCGACGTCGGCGATCGCCTGCTGCAAGGCCACATCCGCCTGCAGGCGGTAGGCCTCCTCCGTGGTTTCGGGCAGCACGAACGGGTTGCCGTCGCGATCGCCGCCGATCCAGGAACGGAAGCGAATAACCGGCGGGAGCAGACGCGAGATGCCGTTGCCCGCTTCGTCCTGGTCGAAATACGTCTCCAACGCACCTTCCATGTCGAGCATCAGTTGCGGCACGGCCCTCAGGAGCGATCGCCGGTAGTAGTAAAGAGCACTCTTGACCTCGTCGATGACCGTCGGCTTCACGGAGAACAGCTCGCGCGTTTGCCACAAGGTACTGATCTCGGCGTGGATCTCGTCCTCGAGCGCCCGGCGTTGCCTGGGTGAGAGGGCGTGCTCGGAGAGGCGTCGCAGCGCAGATGCCACGCGCTCGAGCTTGAGCCGGATGGTGTAGCGCTTCACTTCGGTGGGATGCGCCGTCATCGTCATCCCGATATCGAGGTCCTCGACGAAGCGCCGCACCTCTGCCCCCGACCAGCCCTGGTCCTTGAGGAACTTCACCGCCGCCGCCACCGACTCGCCCCTGGGCGAGTCCGGCGTGGAGCGTCCTTCACGCAGGCGGTTGACGCGCACCCGGTGGATCTCCTCGGCGAGATTGATCAGCTGGAAGTACACCGTGAACGCCCTCAGTACCCGCTCGGCGCTGTCCAGGGAGAGCCCTGCCAGCAGCGCCTGCAGCTCCTCTTTTAGATCCGATCGGTCCGGCTCGCCGCGAAGGCGCTTGGTGAGCGAACGGACACGTTCGACCAGGTCGAATAGCTGCTCGCCCTCGAGCTCCTTGAGCACGTTCCCGAGCGCGCTCCCGAGGAAGTCGACGTCGGCGCGCAGCCGTGCGAATGCGTCGTCGTTGGCAGGCTGGTCGCTCATCAACGCGGATTGTAACGCGCAACCGCGGGCTGGCTCGTCCGGCCGGGCAGACGCGGCAGCCGGCCGAGTCCCGGGCTCACGCCGCGCGCAGTCGCTGCGGGCCGCCGGCGCCGCTACTCGCCGGGACCCTCCGCCCGCCACTGGATCCGGCTGATCTCGCTGGCCCGACCCGCCTCGACCGAAATCTCCACGGCGCACAGCGTCCCGGGCCGGTCCGCCGGCCGGAATCGGCGCGGCATCTTGGTTACGAACCGGTGATGAACCTCTTCGAAGTTCATGCCCAGCGACGAGAACTGGACCCCCGACATGCCCACGTCGGTGATGTAGGCGGTGCCGTTCACCACCAGCTCGTCGGCGGTCTGGACGTGGGTGTGGGTGCCGATCACCGCGCTCGCCCGGCCCGCCAGGTGAAAGCCCATGACTTTCTTTTCCGACGTTGCTTCGGCGTGGAAATCCAGGATCAGCGCCTCGCCCGGAGCGACCGCTTCGACCAGCGCGTCCACCGCCCTGAACGGGTCGTCGAGCGCGTCCATGTAGACGCGGCCCATCGCCTGGGCGACCGTCACCCGCTCACCACCCCTGGCGACGAAGCTGGCGAACCCCAGGCCGGGCGTGCCGGGCGGATAGTTGAGCGGCCGCAGCAGCCTGGGCGTCTCCTCCACCAGCTCCAGCACCTCGTTCTGATCCCAGGTGTGGTTGCCGAGAGTGACGACGTCGACACCGGCGGCCCGCATCTGCTCGAAGTGTTTGCGGGTTATCCCGTAGCCCCCGGCCGCATTCTCACCGTTGGCTATCACGAAGTCGTACTGATCACCGAACCGGGCGAGGAAGTCCTCCATCACCCGCAGCCCGGGCTTGCTGAAGATATCGCCGATGAACAGGACGCGCATGACGCGTAGGTTACCAGTCAGCACGCCCGGACATCGCACCGCTTCCGGCGCTGGTGCGAAGTGCCCGGGTTCCGGTACCGCTGCCGTGCGGGCAAGCGTTCTGGTACTCTTTGCAGAGCCATGAACTTCGACTCGATCGACAGACAGATACTGCTGATCCTGCGCGAGGACGGCCGTTCCTCACACGCCGCCTTGGCCAAAGCCGTCGGACTGTCCGCACCGGCCGTGGGCGAGCGAGTCAGGAAGCTCGAGCAGTCCGGCGTGATAAGGGGCTACCGGGCCGTGCTCGATGCCGACACATTGGGGCTCGACATCTGCGCGTTCGTGGCGATCGCTCCGCAGCCGCGCAAGCCGGCAACCGAGCTCGTAGAGCGGCTGTTGAGCCTCCCAGAGATCGAAGAGCTCCACGCCGTAGCCGGAAACTACGCTTATATCGCAAAGGTGCGGGTGGCCTCTACCCAGGCGCTCGACGGCTTCCTGGACAGACTGTTCATGATGGACGGGGTCGAGCGAACCGAGACGACCATGGTGCTGCGGACCAACGCAGAACGGCCGATGCACCTGCCTTTCGACGAAAAACTCTGAAATGAACGTGATAAGGCGACTCGTCGAGTCCGACCTCGACGCACTCATGGCAGTCCGTTCCATCTCCTATCCCGGATCCGGTCTGGAAGAGGCGGAGTTGCGCCGCATCATCGCCACCAGGCTGCCGTTCACGTGCGGACTGTTCGAGGCAGGCGAGCTCGCCTGCGTGGCAACGATGTGGCCGCTGCGCATGTACCTCGGCGGCAGGGAAGTCGCCATGGGCGGTCTCGCCGGCGTGGCGACGGCACCAGAGTTCCGTCGCGGGGGCCGGGTGCGCGCTCTCCTGAGGGAAGCTCTCGAGCGACTCCGGGACGAGGGCACCGGCTGGTGCCTGGAGTACCCGTTCGATCCGCGCTTCTACCATCGTCTCGGCTGGCAATCGGTGCCTTGCGGAAGCGAGGTCGAGATCCCCAGCGAATACCTCCACCGGGGAGGTCCGCCGGTCTCGGCCCGGCGGCTGTCCCTGTCGGAGTTCGCCTCGCTGGCGCCGGTCTTCGAGAGCTGGGCCGCCCGATATACCTTCGCCCTCACCAGGCAGAACGACCCACGCAAGCCGTGGACCCGGATGGTAAGCAAGGAGTGGCTGGAGGACGACGGCTTCCTGTACACCGTCGACGGCGGCTACGTCCTGTTCACCCTCACGCAGGAGAACCGCCGAAACATCCTGACGGTCGAGGACTACGCCTATAGCGGCGGCAAAGGCCGCGACGACATCTTCAGGTTCCTCGGCGCCATGCACGGCCAGGCGGCTCTCATTCGCATGCACCTACCCGACGACGATCCCGTGTCGCTGGACCACCGCTTCCGTCATGCCACGCCTCGGCGATGGCCGTTGCAGGCGCGAGTCGCCGACCTGGCGGCGGCCCTCGGGCCGCTCTCCGCGCCGGCCCGCGAGCCGTTCCGGCTGCGAGTCCACGACGAACTCTGTCCGTGGAACGACGGCACTTTCGAGCTGACCTGCGCGGAGTCGGGGACGTCGGTCGCGCGATGCGGCGGCGAGCCGGACGCGGAGTTGCCGATCCAGACGATTCCGCTGCTCGTGGGCGGGGCCATAAGCGCCGAGACTGCGCTCGCCCAGGGTCAGGCGAGCGGCCAGATCGGCCCGTTGACAGCCATAGCCGGCCTGAGCCGGGGGCGCCGCAGCTTCATGCCGCTCAGCGACGCCTTCTGAGCCCGTCAGGCGGGCAATTCGATCCGCCGGCGCGCCGCCCGTTGCTCTCGCACCGAGATGAATACCCCACTTGCGACTATCACGGCGGCGCCGACCCAGGTCCAGCCGTCGGGAAAGTCGCCGAACACGACCAGGCCGACGATGGTGGCGGTGACGATCTCGAAGTAGCCGGCGGGAGCCAGCAGCGACGCGGGAGCAAGATCGAACGCCCAGATCACGAAGAAATGCCCGCTGGCCGCCAGCAGCCCCATGAACACCATCAGGAACCATCCGAAGAGCGTGGGAGCCGTCCAATCGAACGGTACAACGATCGACATTCCCACGGCGCCTACGATCGCCGTATAGGCGAGCGTGACCAGCGGCGGCGAACTGCCCGAGAGCTTGCGCGTCGTCAGCAGGTAGAGAGCGTGCACCGTTCCGGCCGCCACCGCGAACAGGCCACTCAGCATGAACGCCGAGGTGCCGGGACGCATCACTATCCACACGCCCGCGAAGCCGACCAGAACCGCCAGCCAGCGTGACCAGCCCACCCGCTCACCGAGCAACACCGGCGCCAGGGCGGTTACCACCAGCGGTGACACGAAGAGGAGCGTCATGGCGGTAGTGAGGGGCATTCGGGAGATCGCCGTGAAGAAGAGCGCCGTCGCCAGCAACAGCAGAGCGCCGCGGAGCAGTTGGACGGCGGGTCGCTGCGGCCACAGCGAGCGGGCGCCGTAACGCCAGATCAGCCAGGGAAGCATGGTTATCAGGTGAAAGAAGTAGCGCGCCCAGATCACCTGGGTCAGCGGATAGCTGGAACTGAGGTGCTTTGCCACCCCGTCCATAAGCGGCAACAACGCCGCCGCCGCCAGCATGAGCAACAGGCCCGCGAGCGGTCTGTGCTGCGCCACGGCCGATGACGGTTCGCCCTCGACCAGCGCCCGCGGTCTCATGCAGTCGTGCTGACGGCTTCCAGGACCCACTCGGGAAGTCGCGCGCGTTGGCGCCGGAGGAAAGAGGGAAAATCGGCGTCGAGCAGGTAGGTGACGGCGAAGTCGTTGCGGCTGCGGACCGAGCGGCCATACGCCTGCACCACGGTCAGGCAGGTCCTCCACTCGTACCAGGCCGGGTCGATCTCACGACGCATGGCGATCTGCGGATCGCCCAGGTAGGGATAGGGGATCTTGCAGATGATCTGCCAGCGCGACAGTTCATCGGCCAGGTCGATGCCCTCGGTCATGCTGGGTGTGAGGAGCACCGTCGGTTCCCGGCTGCCGACGTGGTTGTCCAATGCGACGTCGCGGCCGGCAGCGTTGTCGTGCGTGACCAGCCGTGAACGCTGGTGCGGCGGCAGGTTTGCCGCCAGGTGGCGCGCTATTCGGTACGAGTGCGCGTGGATCACCCCCTTCTCCTCGGGATGGTCGTCCAGCACCCGGGAGACGGCCGACACCAGGCGCGGCAGCTCCCGCTCCAGGTGATGACGGGTGAGCCTGGCGGCGGGGCGCACCACGATCGGACGGTTCTCGGGTGGGAAGTCGGACTCCACCCGCAGCACCGTGACATCCTGCGGATCGATCCCCAACGAGGCGAGGTAGGTCTGCGGGTCGAGGATGGTAGCGGACAGCATCAGCACCCGATCGGCGAATCCGAACAGCAGCGGTTCGGCGAAGCTGGCCACCCTTACCGGCTTGAACGTCAGCGCCTGTCCACCGTCCTCCTGGCGGCGTTCGACGGTCCAGTCGACGAGGTCGTCGTCGATGCTGTCCAACAACAACCGCAGCCGCTTGCCCTGATTGTCGAGCCACTGCTTCGCCTGCAGGCGGCTGAGTTCGACCTCGCTGCCCGGACCGCCCTGCCGCAACTCGAGCTCTACCTCACGGCCGCGTCCCAACAGGCGCGGCAAGAGCTCCTCGACGAAGTCGAAGTAACCGAGCCGATCCTGCACGAACGGTATCCGCTCCACGAGACCGGCCCGGGCGAGCGCTTCGTCGGAAACGGTCACCTGAATGAAACCCATGAGTGCGGCCTCGGCGTTGTGCGCCTCGTCGAGCACGAGCAGGTCACGGCGACCGAACCCGCCCGAATAGTTCAGCTCGGCCAGATAGTAGGCGTAGTTCATGGTGGTGTTCGACGCCGCGGCAGCTATGTCCTTTTTGGTGAAGTACGGGCAATCCTCGCACTGGGTAAAGCGCCGGCCGGCGATGCAAGGTGCCGCCGCGGCGTGGGTGGGCGCGACCAGGCAGTCGTAGTTCGAGCGACCCTTCATCAGCGCCAGGTCCGGGAAGTCTCGCACGTACTGGTCCTGGAGGATCTTCTGCGCGGTCAGCACGTACGAGCTGGTCGCCTCGCGCGCCAGGGTCACCGCTATGGCCGACTTTCCCGAGCCGGTCGGCGCCTCGATCACCACGAACCGTTTGCCTTCGCCGAATGCCTGGCGGGCGGCGTCGATCGCCTCCCGCTGGCCTGCGCGATAACTCTTGTACGGGAATCCGACCGAAGCCACAGCAAAGGCTACCAGAGGGAGGGAGATGGGCGGCCTCACCGGGCGCACCATTTGAAAAGCCAGCCTTTGCGGCTGGCTTGGTGGTGCCGAGGAGGGGACTTGAACCCCTACGCCCTTAACGGGCACCAGCCCCTCAAGCTGGCGCGTCTACCAATTCCGCCACCTCGGCACGATAAAGGGGGGTCGGACGCAAAGTGAATGATACGAGATGCCCCAGGGGCATGTCAAGCAATCACGAACGCCCGGTCTCTTTGACGAAACTCCGTCCACGACGTATTCTCGGCTTGTGACAAGCGAGCGCTACCGGCGCATCATGCAGATATTGGCTCAGCGCCAGCCCGACCTGACGATCCTCGCCGAGGACGTCTACAAGCCGCATAACCTCTCCGCGATGCTCCGCTCCTGTGACGCCGTAGGGATCGGCCTGGTGCACGCGATCGACCCTACCGGCGGGGTCCCCACCTTCAATGAGACCAGCGCGGGTGCCGACCGCTGGGTCGAGGTCCGGGTGCATGCCGACTTCGCCGAGGCGTCGGCGCAGGTCCGCGATCAGGGGATGCAACTGCTGGCCGCTCACTTCTCGGACCGGGCCGTGGACTATCGCGACGTCGATTACACGCGGCCGACCGCCGTGCTGTTCGGGAACGAGAAGAGGGGCGTGAGCCACCAGGCGGCGGCTCGTGTGGATGGCCACGTGATCATCCCGATGCTGGGAATGGTGCGGTCGCTCAACGTGTCGGTGGCGACCGCCGTGATCCTGTTCGAGGCGCAGCGGCAGCGGCGGGAGGCGGGGATGTTCGAGCGGCCGCGCTTGTCGCCCGAGCAGATCAACGCCCAGGCGTTCCGCTGGCTCTTCCCGCGCGAGGCGGCGGTGCGGGAGGCTCGGGGCGAGCCTTTTCCCGGGGTTCTGGAAGATGGAACGTACGAGGGGTGAACGTCGCTTGCAAATGAGAGAATTCTTATACCACGCGGTTTCGCCGGCAAGCCGCCTTTAAGATGACCCATGTCCCCGGCGTTCCACGATCTCCAGCAACAGGTATTCGCGCTCCACGCGGAGGAGCGCTACCACGACGCACTCGAACTGGCCCTCGCCAACCTGGACCACCACCAGGAGAACGCCTCCCGGATAGCCTTCTGGGTCGCCTGCTTGCAATGCAGGCTCGACCGCTGGGACGATGCGCTGGCGACGATCGGCGGGGTGGTCGACGCGGGGGGCTGGTTCAACCCCGACCGGCTGCGTGACGACCCGGATCTCGCCCCCCTGCGGGAGCTGTCGGAGCTGGGCGGGATCATCGGGGCCTGCGACGAGAAGCGCAGGGTGGAGCAGGCTGACGCTCGACCCGAACGGCGCCTGGTCCGGCCGGAATCGACCGAGCACCAACCTCCCCCGCTGGTCATCGCCCTGCATATGGCGGGCGGCAACGCTCGACAGAGCGAGCACCACTGGCGCCGGGCCAGCCGTGACGGCTACCTTCTGGCCCTGCCCCAGGGAACGCAGATCCTGGGTCCCGGCGAGTACGGGTGGAGCGAAAACACCGAGGCGGAACTCAAGAAGCACCTGCTGGCGGTCGCCGGCTGGCACGCCTACGATTCGGCTCGGGTCGTGCTCGGCGGCGCGTCCCGCGGCGCCGGCGTGGCGGTCGAGTTCGCCCTGTGTCAGGCACCGTTCGCCAGTCGCGGCTTCATCGCGGTGGTCGGCAGTCCCGCGCCCGAAAAGATCGAGGAGCACGTCGCCCGGGCGGTCGCTGCTCAGGTCAGAGGCGTGTTCATCACCGGAGAGCACGACGGTGCGCGAGATCGAGTCGAGTCGACCTATCGGCTACTGCACGCCGCCGGAATGAACGTGTGCCTGAAGGTCTTGCCCGGTCTCGGCCACGACTATCCGCCCGACTTCTCCGAGCACCTGAGCGAAGCGCTGGCTTACGTGCTCGCCTGACTATGATCCATGAGCGACCTGGAGCGCCTGCGTCTACTATCGTTGGGTATGACCACATCGAGAAGTTGGATCCGTCCGCGCACGCTGCTGGCAGCAACGATGCTGCTGCTGGCGGTCGCCTGCAGGCCTGACGCCTCCGCGCAAGGCTCGGAAGGCGTGCCCGATCCGGTTCTGGAGGAGATCGCCTCGGGCCTCCAATCGCCCACGGCGATAGTCGACGCCGGCGACGACTCGGGGAGACTGTTCGTGCTCGAGCAACCCGGCCGCATCCGGATCATCGCCGACGGCCAGCTGCTGCCTGAGCCGTTCCTCGACCTCAGCGGGAGCATCTCGGACGGCGGAGAGCGCGGCCTGCTGGGACTCGCCTTCCATCCCGACTACGCCGGCAACGGCAGGTTCTTCGTCGATTACACCGACCCGAACGGTCATACCGTGGTGGCGCGTTACAGCGTTTCCGCCGACGACCCGAATCGCGCCGACAGCGAGAGCGCCGCCGAGGTATTGCGCGTCGAACAGCCGTACGCCAACCACAACGGCGGTCAATTGGGTTTCGGGCCCGACGGCTACCTGTACGTCTCGCTCGGCGACGGCGGCGCGGGAGGCGACCCGCACGACCACGGGCAGAATCCGGCCACCCTGCTAGGCACGCTCCTCAGGCTCGATGTCGACGCGGCCGAACCGTACGCGGTTCCTGCCGACAACCCCTTCGTCGACAACGACGACGCCAGACCCGAGATCTGGGCGTACGGGCTGCGCAACCCCTGGCGGTTCTCGTTCGACCGGGAGACCGGCGACCTGTGGATTGCCGACGTGGGGCAGAACGTCTGGGAGGAGATCAATCTCCAGGCTGCCGGGAGCGGCGGCGGTGAGAACTACGGCTGGAACGTCATGGAGGGGGCCCACTGCTTCGAGCCCAGCGAGGGCTGCGACAGAGAAGGATTGGTCCTGCCGGTGATCGAGTACGACCACGACCAAGGCTGCTCGGTGACCGGCGGTTACCGCTATCGCGGCAGCGCACTGCCGGGACTCGCCGGTGTCTACGTATACGCCGACTACTGCAGCGGGGAGATCTGGGGAGCCAGCCCGAACGATGAGGGCGGCTGGACGTCCGAATCGCTCCTGCAGAGCGGAGTTCGGGTGTCGGCGTTCGGTGAGGACGAATCCGGCGAGCTGTACCTGGCCGATCACGGTGGCGGGGCGATCTACCGACTTAGGGCGGCCGAGTAGCCGACGCTGTCGCCGGGTGGCAAGTGAACGCTACGGCGGTTGGGGCAACGGCCAGCGACTGCTCGACTCCGGGCGGGAATTGCACGCCGTCCGTGCATCGCGCCATGCCGGGCCGGCGCACGGGCTCTGTTATCCTCGGCCCATGGATCCCACGACGGATGGATTCGTGGTTCGCGACCTGGGCCGCATGTCGTACCGGGAAGCCTGGGACGTGCAGTTGCAGACCCACGCCGCGGTTGCCGAGGGACGGACGGAGCCCACTCTGTTGCTGGTGGAGCACCCGCCGGTCGTCACCTTCGGACGCAAGGGCGGCCGCGAGAACCTGTTGGCCAGCGAGTCTTTCCTGAAGGAGCAAGGTTTCGACCTCTTCGATATCGAGCGGGGCGGCGACGTCACCTATCACGGGCCGGGTCAGCTGGTGGGCTACCCGATCCTGCGGGTGGGCAGGCGAGTACAGCAGTACCTCAGAAGCCTCGAAGGGGTGATGGTACGGGTGCTCGATCAGTTCGGCATCGCCGGCGAGGGAAGCCCGGGGTACGCCGGCGTGTGGGTAGGGAACAGCAAAGTGGTGGCCATCGGAGTCGCCATCAAACGGGACGTGTCGTTCCACGGCTTCGCCTTGAACGTGCACACCGACCTGCGGCACTTCGACTACATAATCCCCTGCGGCATCGCCGACCGGGGCGTTACCAGCATGTCCACGCTCCTGGGGCGCCACGTCTCGATCGAAGAGGTGAAGCCGGTGCTGTTGGGGGCGATGCGAGACGTGTTCGACCCGGTCGCGGTGCCAGGATGAGCGGTGCCTTGATGAACAGTGCCAGGTTGAGCAGTGCTAGGAAGAGCAGGGTCAGGATGAACAGTCATGATTGAGCTCGACGACATCAAGGTCATCAAGAACGGCGTGCAGCGCAAGGGCGCCGCTTCCGAGCCGCGCCAACCGAAGCCGGACTGGCTGCGCGTCAAGCTACCTTCCGGCGGACGCTACGGTGAGGTCAAGGAGAACGTCCGCAAGCACGGCCTCTCCACCGTCTGCGAAGAGGCGATGTGCCCGAACATCGGCGAGTGTTGGAACGCCGGCACCGCCACCATCATGCTGATGGGCTCGGTCTGCACGCGCGCCTGCCGCTTCTGCGCCGTCGACACCGGCAACCCGCGGGGCCGGCTCGACCCGGATGAGCCGCGACTAGCGGCCGAGTCGGTGAAGCTGATGGGGCTCAAGTACATCGTCCTGACCTCGGTCGACCGCGACGATCTGGCGGATGGAGGCGCTTCGCACTACGCCGCCTGTATTCGCCGCATACTCGAGGTGAACCCGGAGACGGCGGTCGAAGCCCTGACTCCCGACTTCGCCGGCGACACCGACGCGGTGCAGACCGTGCTCGACGCAGGCATCCAGGTCTACGCGCAGAACATCGAGACCGTCGAGCGTCTCACTCATCCGGTCCGCGATCCTCGGGCGTCCTACGCTCAGACGCTGTCGGTACTGGCCTACGCGAAGCGCTCGCGGCCGGACGTGCTGACAAAGACCAGCCTGATGCTGGGCCTGGGCGAAACCGAGGAGGAGATCCTCGACACGATGGACGACCTGCGGGCGATCGGCGTCGACATAGTCACTTTCGGCCAGTACTTGCGGCCGACCGCCAGTCATCTGCCGGTCGAGCGATTCGTGACGCCCGAGGAGTTCAGGCGCTACCGCGAACTGGGCCTGGCCAAGGGCTTTCTCGAGGTCGTCTCCGGTCCGTTGGTTCGCTCCTCCTACCGTGCCGAACGGGCGCTGGAGAAGAACAACGTAGGATTGGGCGCGACGGCCGGCGGCCCTGCCTGATCTTCCGGCCGCTCGGCTTGTCTTAATGCGGTGCGTCAGCCGTCCGCCCAGGACGGCGCATCTTCGTCGCAAAGGAGTCGAACCCGCGGCCGTAAGCACCGATTGTGCACGTGATACATTGCAGTCGCGTGATCACAGCGAACCGTATGGAGGTAAGCGTAACTGCCGGTCCTCGTCCCCGATGCGGAGAACGTCGACACCGAAGGCTGCCCCGTCCGTGACCCCAGGAACAGTGAACTACAGACAGTTCCACATTTCTGCCGAGAAACTCGAGCCGATCGAAGCCATGGCGACAGGCATTGCTACGGCGAGCAGCCAGCAAGAGGTGTTCCGGGCCCTCCTCCTGTTCGCCTCATATACAACTCCCGGCAGAGCTATTTTCATCACCCTCTACACGCCCAGTACCGGCCTGCGCAAATGCATGTACGCCGGCGAGATCATCGAAGGGGACGATGGTCGTCGGGTTATCGAGGAGGCGGATATCCACATGTACCCGGAGTTGCCTCTAAACACCAGCCCCCAAAGCCGAGCCATCCTCAGCGGAACTTTTTTCATCGCCAATGACTACGACAAGTCGGTAGCCGGTCTGCCCGTTACCGACAGCGGCAGCGACATGTCCAAGGACCTTCCCCGATCCAGCCTCGCCATTCCGCTCGGGTTCGAAGGCCGTACTCGTGGCGCCCTCGAAATCCAGAGCCCGGCCCTCTCGGCTTTCGATGAATCCCATGTCCCACCGCTGAGCCTGGCCGCCAGCCTAGCGGTAACCGCCCTCGAAAACCTCGACCTGATGGAGCGCGAGCGTGCACAACACGAGGCCACCCTTCGAACACTCGGCCTAGCCCTCGAGTACCGCGACTACGAGACCAAAGGCCATACCGACCGGGTAGTACGACTGAGCGTGGCGTTCGCTCATGCTCTTGGTCTGAACGACGCCGAAACCAATGCATTGCGTTGGGGTGCCTACCTGCACGACCTCGGCAAGGTCGCACTGCCCGACCAGATCCTCCTCAAACCTGGGCGTCTCAGCGCGAGCGAGTACCAGGTAATCCGCCGCCACACCCTGATAGGCATCGACATGTGCCGCGACATCCCCTTTCTGGAAACGGGCACCAGAGACGTCATCAGGAGCCACCACGAGCGATGGGACGGCCGCGGCTACCCGGACCAACTCGCCGGGGACCAGATTCCCCTGCTTGCCCGAATTTTCAGCCTCGTCGACGTGTACGATGCCCTCATCAGCCGCCGGCCCTACAAGGACGCCTGGCCCCATGAACGCGCGCTGGCCGAGATCAGGGACAACAGTGAAATACAGTTCGATCCGAAGCTGCTCGAGACCTTTGTTCGAGTCGCTGCAGCCAGAGATCTCGAGAACTGAATGTGGCGGTCGTAAGTGGGCATGTTGCAGGGTGTAACCGAAACCCCGATCTGCCGCCTCAGTCTGCGGCCTGAGCCTGCTCCACTCGGCCGTTACCCGGTCACCGCAACGGCGGCGGCAACCTGCTCCAGGAAGTAGCGGTGAACCCGGTCATCCCCGCTCAACTCGGGGTGGAATACACCCGCCAGCAAACGGCCCTGGCGCACAATCACCGGATCGCCCTCGAGACTGCCGAGGACCTCCACCCCTGGGCCCACCCGCACCAGCCGGGGTGCCCGAATGAACACAGCGTGGAACGGACCCTCCACCAGACCCGTGATTTCCAGGTCCGCTTCGAACGAGGCTATCTGGCGACCGTAAGAGTTGCGCTCGACGGTCATGTCGATCAGGCCGAGCGTCGGCTGCTCCGGTCGTCCGACGATGTCCGAAGCCACGGCTATCGCGCCGGCACACGTTCCCCAAACGGCGCCTCCGTTGTCATGGAACCGGTGCAGCGCCTGGTCGAGTCCGTAGCTGAGCATCAGTTTGGCCATGGTGGTGGACTCCCCACCAGGGATCACCACGGCGGAAAGTCCCTTCAGATGATCAGGCAGGCGGACTTCGCTCACGTTTGCGCCGAGACGCTCGAACGCCCGTCTGTGCTCCCGGAATGCCCCCTGCAGGGCGAGGACGCCAACGTTCATGGCGCCATCATGCCACCACCGGGCACCTTTCCGCGGTCCGCCGACTACTCTCGTTGCCGAATCGATCTCACGGTTGCGAATCGGTCGTCTGGCCGGCGTTTGCCTGAGGACCGGACAGGAAGGCGTCCAACTCCTCCGGGCTGACCTCACGGATCTCGACCTGCTCGAACGGCGTCTGCGAAGTGGCTCGCTCGCCGGTTCGCTTGTCAACGGCAATCTCGATCCGTATTCCCGTTCCGAACGCCTGGCTGCTCAGGTCGGTGGCCGTGCGAAACGCGCCGCGCGTACCGGCCGAGTCGGGAGCGCCGCTGCGCAGATCGAACGGCTGAAAGGCGATGCCATCGGGCACCGGGAAGCTGTCTGCGGTTGCCCGACCGCGCAGGGCGTTGCCCACGAAATCGCGCCAGGCGTAGATCGGGTGCCGCGACGAATTAACGGTCCGTAACTCGACGATCTCCGAGTCCATGCGCGTGGGCAGCGAGGTGCCGTTGTCGTTGCCGATCCACACGGCTGCCACCATGCCGGGGGTGGCGCCCACGAACCAGATGTCGCGATCCTCGTTGGAGGTGCCGGTCTTGCCCGCCACCCAGCGCCCCGCCATCTGCTCGTTGTCGGCGCGGTGCGAGTAACCGATGATGGAACCGCCGCGGTCCTGGTCGACCACGTTGCCGCGCAGGGCGTCCAGCATTATGTACGCCGTCTGCTCGCTCCAGACCTGCGCTTCCCGCGGGTTCGCCTGATAGAGGACGTTGCCTTCGGAGTCCTCGACCCGCTCCACGAAATGCGGCTCCACCCACACGCCGCCGTTGGCGAAGGACGCGAACGCCGACGCGTGAGTGAGCGGAGTGGCCTCGAACGAGCCCAACGCAAGCGAGTAGTACGGCTCGATGTTCTTGTAGCCGAGCTCGCGAGCCCGTTGCGCTACCGCCTCGGGTGACGCGGCCTCGAGCGCCTTTACGGCCGGAATGTTGCGCGAGTGATCGAGGTGGTACCGAACGGTTCCCGGACCTTCGAAGATGTCGTCGGCGTTCTTCGGCTCGTACGGCGGCTGGCCGCGCTGCTCGAACGACGCCGGCTCGTCCACCAGCACGGTCGCCTGGCTGAACCCGCCCTGTTCGATCGCGGTGGCGTACACCACCGGCTTGAACGAGGATCCGGGCTGACGGCGGGCCTGCGTAACCCGGTTGAACTGCTCCCGATAGGTTCCGTCGGCGCGCAACTTCTCCCCCACCATCGCCAGAACGCGTCCGGTGCCCGGCTCGATCCCGACCATGGCCAACTGGGCGCCGGGCGGCACGACGGCGCGCGCCGACGCCTGATTGGCCGCCTCCTGGGCACTGTAGTCGATGGTGGTATAGACCTTGAAGCCCCCCGAACCGAACACCACGTTCTCGCCGTAGCGGTCGGTGAGCCAGTTGCGCACGGCCAGCACCACATGGGGCGACAGGTCGGACGACACGCTGGTGCGAATCACCGGCCGCTCGCCGGTCCGCTCGGCGCTTACGACACTGCCCTCGTCGTCATACTCGACCCGCCAGCCGCGCGGCTCCAACGGCTCGAGCCAGGCGATCTCGGCTTGCGCGCGCGTGATCTGATCGCGCTCCACCATCCTGGAGAGTACCTGGCGCATAGACGCCCGCGTCTCCCGGATGTCGTTATGCCGTTCGTTGGGAGCTGGGATCAGCCGGGCCAGGTAGAGGCCCTCGGCAAGGCTCAGCTCGATCGGCTCCTTGTCGAAGTAGGCCTGGGCGGCGGAGCGGATCCCGTAGACGTTTCCGCCCCAGAAAACGACGTTTACGTAGCGCTGCAGGATCTCGGCCTTGGTCAGGCGGCGCTCGAGCTCCACCGCCAGCATCAGCTCCTTCACCTTTCGCTCCAGCGAGCGCTCGCTGCGGATCTCCTGCAAAACGGTGTTCTTGATCACCTGAGAGGTGATCGTCGAGCCGCCACGGCTGCTGGAGCCTAGAAACTCCTCGTAGGTCGCTCGGAGGAGGCCGGGAACATCGAAACCGTAGTGCTCGAAGAACTCGTCGTCTTCGTAGGCCACGATAGCGGCCACGGCGGCCGGCGACACGTCCTCCAGCGCCACCGGGATGCGGTTGGTGGTTTCGCGTCCCTCGCCGGCCAGCGGGAGTATCTCGCCGATCAGCCGGCCGTCGCTCGAAAACACCTGCGAGGTCGAGGTGTACTCGAGGGCGTCGAGCTCGGCCAGGCCGGGAAGCTCTCCCGCCCACTTGAGCGCGGACGCGGTCAGCAGTGAAGCCACCGACAATACGACCGTCAACAGCAACACGATCAGCGCCTGGATCAGTTTCACGGTCTTCAGCTTACCAAGCGCCGCCCGAGTTCCGATATTCACCTGGCTGCCCGCCGGCCCTACCAGCCCCGGCTCGCCAGGAGCTCGCCCTCCGCCAGGGTGTCGATGTTTATACCGACCATCGCCTCGCCGAGGTCACGGGACACCTCGGCCAGAATCGCCGGGTCGTTGTAATGGGTGACCGACTTGACGATGGCGTTGGCGCGCTTGAACCAGGCCTGATGCTTCTTGCTCAGGTCGACCTCGCTGGCCGCCGACTTGAAGATACCCGAGCCGACGAACACGCCGTCCACTCCGAGCTGCATCATCAGGGCGGCATCGGCCGGGGTCGCTACTCCGCCGGCCGCGAAGTTGACGACCGGAAGCTTGCCGTTCTCGTGAACGTAGAGGACCAGCTCGAACGGAGCTCCGTTCTCCTTGGCGTAGGTCATGAGCTCTTCACGCGGCATGGCCTGCAGCCGCTTGATCTCGCCGATGACCGACCGGGCATGCCGCACCGCCTCGACTACGTTGCCGGTGCCTGCCTCGCCCTTGGTGCGGATCATGCTGGCGCCCTCGCCGATGCGCCGCAGCGCCTCGCCGATGTTGGTGGCGCCACAGACGAACGGCACCTTGAACGCGTGCTTGTCGACGTGGTAACTCTCGTCGGCCGGCGTGAGCACCTCGGACTCGTCGACGAAGTCGACACCGAGCTCCTGAAGTATCTGCGCCTCCACGAAGTGCCCGATGCGAACCTTGGCCATGACAGGCACCGACACCGCTTCGATGATCTGGGTGATCATTCCCGGGTCCGACATGCGCGCCACGCCGCCTTGTGCCCGGATATCCGCCGGGACCCGCTCGAGCGCCATCACCGCAACCGCGCCCGCCTCCTCGGCGATGCGCGCCTGCTCCGCATCCACCACGTCCATGATCACGCCGCCTTTGAACATCTCGGCGAACCCGGTTTTGACTGTGATGCTGCCTATCGCTTTTTCAGCCATGGTCTCTCCTACCGTCCAACTCCCGGCGCCTGGAGTCAACTGTCGCGCCGCGGACGTTCTGGCTCCATTCTGCCTCAGCGGGACGGCAGCCGGTGGCCTCCAGTTTACGTTCCGGCCGACGAAGATTGCTATGAACGGCTGAACTCTATGAACTCGTCTAGTTTGGCCGCCGCGGCGCCGGAGTCGACCAGCTCCGAAGCACGCGCGACACCCTCCCGCAGGTCTTCGGCCCGATCGGCCAGGTAGAGCGCCGCTCCGGCGTTGAACAGCACCACGTCGCGCTTGGCGCCGCGCTCGTCGCCGCTGAGAATCGCCCTGGTGGTCACGGCGTTGGCCGCCGGATCGCCTCCGGCCAGCTCCTCCTTGGGACGGCGCGCCAGGCCCACGTCTTCCGGCACCACCGTGTACTCGCGCACCTCGCCGCCGAGCAGCAGTTCCGCGACCAGCGACTCACCCGACACCGTGAAATCGTCGAGGCCGTCGCCGTACACCACCAGTGCTCGCTCGGTGCCCAGCCCGCCCAGCACCTGCGCGAGTTGCCTGGTCAGTTCCGGCGCGAACACCCCCATCAGCTGCCTGGTGGCGTCGGCGGGGTTGGTGAGAGGGCCGAGGCTGTTGAAGATTGTGCGTGCCTGCAGGTCCGCGCGAATCGGGGCCACGAACTTCATCGACGGGTGGTGGGTGCGGGCGTAGATGAAAGCCACGCCGGTGAGCTGCAACGACTGCGCCAGTCGCTCCGGGCTTTGCTCGAGCCGTACCCCGAGCGCCTCGAGGACGTCGGCCGAGCCCGATCTCTTGGTCACCCCGCGGTTGCCGTGCTTGGCGACGTGTACCCCGTCGGCGGCGGCGACGAACACCGCGGTAGTGGAGATGTTGAGGCTGCTGAAGCCGGTTCCGCCGGTCCCGCAGGTGTCCAGCAGCGGGCCGTCGACGACCGGCGTCACCTTTACCGCCCGGGCACGCATCGCCTCGGCGAAACCCACTACCTCGTCGACGGTTTCGCCACGCGTGCGGAGCGCCGCCAACAGGGCGGCGGCCTGCATCTGCGACAGTTGGCCGTCCATCAGCCGTCCCATCACGTCGCGCGCCTCGTCTCGGGTGAGCGTCCGGCCGTCGAATACCGAGCCAAGCAACGGGGCGATCTCGAAGTTCTGGGATGCGGTTGGGGTCATGGGTCAAATCCTCCCGTGGTCTTCGCTTCGCCCGCCGAGTTCGTCGAGGGCGGCATCCAGGTAGGCGCGCTCGTACCGATACGAGGGCGTGTCGACGAGCCGCCAGGCCAGTCCGAGTGGCGGATGCAACAGGACCTTCTTCAGGCCCAGCGACAGCGGGTGCACGCCGAGCCGAACGCCGAGCCGGGGATAACGCCTGGCGATATGCACGGCATTTCTACCGGCGCTGCGGGCCTTGAGCGGGTCCGCGGCCCGCATCGGATTCGCGCCGATATGGCGCACGAGCACGTCCGGCAACGAACGGAACCGGTACCCCGCTTGCCGCAGGCGGAAGCCCAGGAGCACATCCTCCAGCCCGTAACCGGTCAGCGATTCGTCGAAACCTCCGGCCCGGTCGAAGGCGGCCCGGGGCAGACTCGTGTTCATGCCGTGCAGGTTCCAGTATCTGACGCGCGCCGGTCGCATGTACTCATGGCCGCCGTCGAATTCCCAACGGATCCCGCCGACCAGTACTCCAGGACGGGTCTGCGCCTGCAGGTGTCGCTCGAGAGTATCAGGCGCCAGCAGGCAGTCGTCGTCGGAAAAGTACAGGATCGGGGCGTCGCTGAGCCTCACGCAGGCGTTGCGTCCCGGGCCGGGGCCGCGGTTTTCTTCCGACCTCACCACCTTCAGCGAAAACGCTGGTCGCACTTCACTCAGTGCCGCGGTGGTGCCGTCGTCGCTCGCGTTGTCGCAGACGATCCACTCGAACTCTTCAGGCGGCAGGCTCTGCCCTTCGAGGCTGTGCAGCTTACGCCGCAGCAAGTCGCGCCGCTGGTGCGTCACTGTGATGACGCTGACCCGCACCCGATTCACGTGCGCGTCGACTCCAGGAAGTTGCGCAGCATGTCGTGCCCCGATTCGGTGAGGATGCTCTCCGGGTGGAACTGCACCCCCCAGACCGGGTAGATTTCGTGCCGCATGCCCATCACCACGCGCTCACCGGCTTCCTCTACCCAGGCGTTCACCACCAGCTCCCCGGGAAGGTCACGAACTATCAGGGAGTGGTAGCGGGTGGCGGTGAGGGGCGTGGGCAGGTTGCGGAACACCCCGCTGCCGTCGTGGCTGACTGCGCTGGTCTTGCCGTGCATCACGTTGCCTGCCCGCACCACCGTGCCGCCGTAAGCCTCGGCTACCGCCTGGTGGCCCAGGCATACGCCCAGAATCGGCAATGCGTGCCCGAAACGGCGAATCAACTCGACCGAATGGCCGGCGTCCTTCGGCGTGCAGGGGCCGGGCGAAACCAGCACGGCGTCCGGCGCCAACCGCTCGATGTCGTCCAGCTCGAAGCGGTCGTTGCGCCAGACGATCACCTCGGTCTGCAGTTCACCGAGGTACTGCACCAGATTGAAGGTGAACGAATCGTAGTTGTCGATCATCAGGACGCGCTTCATGTCAGGTTCCTCGCTCCGGACCCGGCAGAACGTGCGGCGCCCATTTCAGCCCAACCCTTCGGTGGCCAGCTCGACCGCCTTGCGGAGCGCCGCCAGCTTGTTCAGCGACTCCTGGTATTCGAACTCCGGGTCTGAATCGGCCACCACGCCTCCGCCGGCCTGAAGGTGCACCCGGCCCTTCGCCACCACTACTGTGCGAAGCGTGAGCGCCATGTCCATCGCGCCGGTTGCCGAGAGGTAGCCGAACGCTCCGGCGTACGGCCCACGCCGTACCGGCTCCAGCTCGTCGATTATCTCCATCGCCCGGATCTTGGGCGCTCCCGAGGCGGTACCCATCGGCAGGGTGGCCGAGAGGGCGTCGAGGGGCGTGAACTCCGGCGCCAGCTCGCCGGTCACCGTAGAGACGATGTGCATGACATGGCTGTAGCGCTCGATCCCCATCAGCTGGTCCACCTTGACAGTGCCGAACCGACACACGCGCCCGAGGTCGTTGCGACCGAGATCGACGAGCATCACGTGCTCGGCGCGCTCCTTGGCGTCGGCCAGCAGTTCCACGGCCAGCGCCGCGTCCTCTTCGGCGTCGGCACCCCGGCGTCGGGTACCGGCGATGGGCCGCGTTTCTACCTGCTTGCCGTCGCTTCGCACCAGGCTCTCGGGACTGGAAGCCACCAGCGTGACCGGTCCCAGGTCGAGATAGCCGAGGTAAGGGCTCGGGTTCACGGTGCGAAGCGCACGGTAGATGGCGAACGGGTGGACCCCCAGGTCGGCCGACATTCGCTGACTCGGCACCACCTGGAACGCGTCGCCGGCGTGGATATAGGCGACGACCCGCTCGACAGCCGCCATGAAGCCTTCCTTGCTGAAGTTGCTGGTGAACTCGGTGAGTCGTCCGGCCCGGTCTCCCGGAACCCCAGGCAGCGGGCCGCGCAGGCGCTGGTAGGCGGCTTCCACCCGCTCGGCCGCTATCTCCTCGTCGGCGGCATTCCCCTCCTCCGCCGCCGCGACGATGAAGATCTTGCGACGCAGGTGGTCGAAGATCACCATCACCTCGGGCTCGACGAAAAGGAGATCGGGTGTGCCCAACTCGTCGGGATTGGCGTCGGGAAGCCGCTCGTACTGCCGGATCAGGTCGTAGGCGGCGAAACCCACCGTACCTGTCCAGAAGGGCGGCAGTTCGGGGTGAGGCCCGACGTCGCGGACGGTGTTGTCCCAAAGAATACGGAGGGGATCATTCGTTTCCGTGCTCTCGCTGCCGCCCGGCCCGGTAACGGTGACCCGGGAGCCGCGAGCTTCGATCCGGCGCCGCTCGCCGCTGCCGATGAACGAGTAGCGAGCTACCCGTTCGCCCTGCTCGACGCTCTCGAGCAGGAACGACGGGTGGCCGGCAACTTTCAGGTAGGCGGTGAGCGGAGTCTCGAGGTCGGCCAGGACCTCGCGATACACGGGCTTGACCGTGATCTTGGGTGGCGCTGCGATCATCTGTTCCTCTATTCCGGAAGGCGTTGTTTCAGGTGGCGCCGTCAGGGCACCGATCGATATCGGAAACGTTCCGCCATCGACCCAAAACGCCGGTCCAGGAAAATGGAGCAGTCATTGTTCGAGTATAACCGCGCAAGCGAGGTTCAGTCGTCGACTACGGGTCGCGCCCGAATATCGAGCCGGGCCCGGGCAATAGAAGCGGCAGCGCGCGCTAGCGGTCCGTTCCCTCGGGCAGGAACATGCCGATCGCATTGAAGCCGGCATCGACATAGATCGTCTCACCGGTGATTCCGCCGCCGAGTTGGTCGGAGATCAGGGCCAGGCCCAGCCCGCCGACCTCCTGCTGTTCGATGTTGCGCTTCAGCATCGACAGCCGGCCGGCTTCTCCGTACATGTCACCGAACCCGGAGATCGAACGGGCCGCGACGGTGCGCAGCGGACCGGCCGAGATCGCGTTGACCCTTATGCCCTTGGGACCGAGTTCGAACGCCAGGTAGCGCATGCTCGCCTCGAGAGCGGCCTTGGCCACACCCATCATGTTGTAGTGCGGCACGACCCGTTCCGCGGCGAGGTAGGACATCGTCACGATGCTGCCGCCGTTTCGCATGAGAGGCGCGGCGCGCTGTGCGACCGATACCAGAGAATAGGCGCTCACGTCCATGGCGGTCTGCCAGTCCTGACGCGCGGTCTGGTGGAACGGATTGGAGAAGGTCTCGGGCGGCGCGTAAGCCAGGGAGTGCACCACGAAGTCGAGTCCGCCCATCTCACGGTCCAGCGTGGCGAACAGCCGGTCGAGTTGATCGTCGTGCTGGACGTCGCACTCGGCGAGAAGCACATCCTTCTGACCGGCCGTGAGTTTCTCCAGGGCCGGCCGCAACCGCTCCGCCTGGTACGAATAGGCGAGGCGAGCCCCGGCCTGGGCCAGCGGTTCGGCGATAGCCCAGGCGACCGAGCGTTGATTGGTCACGCCCAAGATCAGGCCGTTCTTTCCCTGCAGATCGATGGAATACATGGCTTGCTCCTAAGGGTTGAAGTCGACGGCAGTCTACCGCAGCCTTCGCCGGCGACTCCGGGCCGCCGAGAACTGCGGCTAGCTTTCGGCCATCAGCGCCGCGAAGCGGCCGCGCGCTTTCTCGGCCTTGCCCGGCTCGCCGCGAGATTCCCAGGTCCGCGCCAGACCGTTCCAGGCGGTCTCGCTGAACGGCTCGTGTTCGGTCATCGACTGGAAGTAGCGGGTGGCTGCCTCGAGGTCGCTCCGTTTCTGCGCCAGCTCGGCCGCGGCCTGAAGCAGCGACAGGTGCTCCGCGTGGAGTGCCTGTCGGGCCTCCTCGACCCAGGCCGAATCGAATCCGATGAGAAAGTGGCCTCCGTAGAGGCGCACGGCCTGCTCGAATCCGTCCGGCGAGGCCGAGTCCCGGGCCTTGCGGCCCGCGGCACGGTACTGGTCGACGTCGTAGTCGATGCGGAACTCCCGTCGCAGGTAGTAGCGCCGGTTCGCCGACTCCACCAGCTCGCCGCCCATGACCTTGCGCAGCCGATAGAGCGTCGTATGGAACGAGCTCGAGGCCTTCGCTTCGGTCTTTCCCGGCCACAGCGCTTCCGCTACTTCGAAGGTAGTGACCCCGTTGCGATGCTCCAGCATGTAGAACAGCAGCTCGAGCGCCTTCAACGAGTCCCAGTCGAGACGCTTGCCGTTTCGCTCGATGAACGGGTGGCCCAGGCCGCGAGCGCGAACCGTACCCTCCAGCGGGTGACGAAGCTCCTCGATTCGCTGCAGGCGGATGCGAACGGCGTCCACCAGCTCCTGGCGTTCGAACGGCTTGGTGAGGTAGTCGTCGGCCCCGAGCGTCATCCCCTGGCGCACGTAGCTTCGGTCCTCCATCGCCGTCAGGAACAAAAACGGGATGGCGTGGAGCTCCGGGTAGGTGCGAACCCTCTTGTAGAACTCGAAACCGTCGAGACCGGGCATAGAGACGTCGGAGACTATAACGTCGGGTCGCAGGCCCTCTTCCAGTTCAGCCGCCGCGTCACGAGGATCGTCGAACGACAGCACATTGAAGCCCGCGGCCACCAGAGTAAGCTCGATGAGCTTTAGGACCGCCGGATCATCGTCAACCACAAGGACGAGCGTGGCCGTCATACGAGTCATGCTAACGCGGCCCCGAACGCGTGAATATGAACTTCCCGTCCTGACGCTGCGCTCAGCTCCAGCTCTCGGTACGCTGGAATCGCACGAGCGCGCTGAACTCGAGCCCACCGCTCGCCAACTGGGTGGTGGCGAACTCGACGTCGACGATCAGGTCGCCTCGATCGAGCGAATCGACGAACGCGTTCATACGCTGCTCGAAGAGCTCGACCTCGTTCGCGGTCACGAGCTTGAAACGGACACTTTCCATGTTGATCTCCCTTCGCGAACGAGACTCGGGCTCGTTCGGTCAGCGCCCTGCTGCCCGCTTCATCGCCGATGGATCGTCGGCAATGATACCGCTCGCTCCGAGGCTCACCAGCCGCCGAACCTCGTCGGCGTCGTTCACTGTCCAGGCGTTCACCAGCAGTTCCCGGGCCCCTGCCCGGGCGATCAGGCGCTCGTCGACCTGATCGAAGCGCGGATGCACCGCGTCGACATGCAGCCAGCCGGCCAGCATTCCGTTCTCGAGCAGGCCGGGCAGTCCCGGGGAGTACAACAGGGCGATGCGGAACTCCGGGGCGGCCAGACGCAGTCTCACGAGCGCCAATGGATCGAACGACGACACCAGCACTCGGTCGGTCAGGTCGTTAGCACGTACCTCCTCGGCCAGGCGGCGTTCGATTCCGCCGCCGCGCCGCCGGTACAGCTTCAGCTCCAGATTCAGGACGGTTCCCGGGTAGCTCTTGGCCAGTTCCAGCAGGTCGGCCAATCTGGCGATAGCGGGATCGATCTCCTGCAGCTCCGCCAGCGTGCTGCGCGTGATGGCCGCGTCGGCGAGGCGCTCGTCGTGAAACAGCACCAGCACGCCGTCACGGGTCTGCTGCACGTCGCACTCGACACCATCGAGGCCCGCCTCGAAGGCAGCCCGGAACGCCTCGCGCGTGTTCTCCGGTGGCAGTGCGGCTGAGCCGGTGGACGGGCCGGTTGCACGGACGCCGCGATGGCCGAGCAGCCAGGGCTTCTGCCGGTCCACGCCGGGAAGGGGTCGCGGGCGCCACAAGGCGGTACGCCAGGCCGTCACGACCAGAACAGCCAACAACAGGAACAACGGAACGGCAGAATCGCTCACGCGGCAGAGTATACCGTCCTGCCGCCGCGATCGCGGCTCAAACCAGAAGCCACTCGCTCGCGCTTGACGGGTCGGCAGCAGCCGGTGGAATAATGCCGGCCATGAGGCGCGAACTCGAAGCAGGTCGACCCGGCTCAGCCGGTTGCGCGCGGGCGCGGAATTTCCCGATCGGTTCGGGATGAGCGGAGCCCTGGTTACCGGCTCGGCCCGGGGTATCGGTCGCGCACTGGCGCTCGCCCTGGCCGAGGATGCTCACGACGTGGTGGTCCACTACCGCTCCAGCCGAGACGAAGCGGAGGTCGTCGCCGAGTTGGCGAAGGCGAGCGGGGTGCGCGCCTTCGTCGTGCAGGCCGACGTGAGCGACCCGGAGTCCGCCGCCGAGCTGGTGGACGAGGCCGAACGGCTGACAGGCGGACTGCGGGTGCTGGTCAACAACGTCGGTAACTATCACAACGGACCGCTCGATGAACTGGCTGTCGAAACCTGGCACGAGATGTTCGCCAGCAACCTGCACGCCACCTTCTATACGTGTCGCCGGGTGGTGCCGTTCATGCGGGCGGCCGGAGGCGGCAGAATAATCAATCTCGGTTACGCCGGTGCCGAACAGCTGATCGCCAGACCCGGCATCGCCGCCTACGCCATCGCCAAGACCGGGGTGATCCTCTACAGCAAGTCGCTGGCGAAGGTGGAGGCGGTACACGGAATAACGGTAAACGTCATCAGTCCCGGTGTAATGGAAAACAGCCTCGCCAAGCCGCGACGAGAGATACCGATGGACCGACTGGGGCGGCTCGACGAGCTGGTCGCGGCCGCGAGGTACCTGATCTCGGACGAGGCCGGCTATGTTACCGGAGTAACGCTGGAGGTGGCCGGCGGCTGGAACGTATAACGACGGTCGGCGATACTCCCTCACGGCCGCGCCGACCGCGTTAAGCTGGGCCAATGAGATCGGCCCCACTACCGGTGGCTACCGCATGAGCATGCAGGACGAACTGTTCCTGGCTGGGCAACCGGCACCGCGGAACGGAAACAAGATCGTCCTGATAGACGGTCACGCCCTGGCATTCCGCAGTTATTACGCGATCCGCGAGCTGACCACCTCGCGCGGTCGTTCGGTGAACGGCGTCTACGGGTTTCTGCGCTCGCTCCTGCGCATCCTGAACGAGGAGGGCGAGCACGACGCCACCGTCGTCACGTTCGATGCGCCCGCCAAGACGTTCCGCCACGAGCAGTACGAGGATTACAAGGCTGGCCGTGCCCCCATGCCTCACGATCTCCCCGAGCAGATCGAAACCATCAAGCGGATGGTCGACCTGTTGGGCCTCTACCGCATAGAGGTGGCCGGGCTGGAGGCCGACGACCTGATCGGCACCATCGCCAAGAGTTGCGAGGCCTCCGGCTACACGGTTGAGATCGTCACCAGCGACCGGGACGCCTATCAACTGGTGAGCGATCACGTGTGCGTGCGCGGCCTGGACAAGACGGACCGGTTCGGTCCCCGTGAGGTGCTGGAAAAGTACGGCGTCACCGTCGACCAGTGGACGGACTACCGGGCCTTGACCGGGGACAGCTCGGACAATATCCCCGGGGCCAAGGGCATCGGCCCGGTGGCTGCCCGAAACCTCCTGCAACGCTACGGCTCGCTCGACTACATCCTCGAAAATCTGGACGATATCGAGCCCGCCGGTGCAGCCAGGAAGATTAGCGATTCGCTGGCCAACGTTCGCTTCTCTCGGGAGCTCTCGTGCATAGTCACCAACGCCGAGATCTCCATCGAACCGGTCACATGGTCGCAACGGGAGATGCAACGAGACGGCCTGCGCGAGCTGCTGGTGGAGCTCGAGTTCAACTCGCTGCAGCGCGAGCTCGGCCTGGAAGAGACTCCCGAGTACAGCACCGCCGAGTGGACCGGCGAGCTGCGAGGAGCGCTGGGCTTCGTGCTGTCGGGCGACAGCCCGATGCAGGCCGAGCTGACGGAACTGTCGGTTGCCCACGAGGGCACCGTCGCATCGGCTCCCGGCAGTGAGGCGGCGGCCGCCTATCTCGCGACGCTGGAGCGAGTCGACGCCTGTGACGCAAAAGCGCTGGTCGTATGGGCTCACGGCCGCGGCGTCGACATCGAGCCGGGGGACGATCCGCTGCTGATGGCATACGTGGTCGATCCCAACGTCGCTCAACCGGAAACGGCCGCCGGTCGCTACGGGGCCGGCGACTGGACCGGTTCGGCGGCGGACCGCGCGAGCGTGACGGCAGAACTGCTACGCACCTTGCCGGGCAAGCTGGCGGGCCCGCAGAAAGCGGTCTACGAGCAGATCGAACGTCCCGTCCAGAGAGTCCTCGCCAACATGGAGGCGCGCGGCGTGATCCTCGACAAGGGCCTCCTGGCCGCTCAGTCGGATCGGCTGGCGACCCAACTGGCCGAGATCGAAGGGCGCCTGCGCGGCATCGCCGAGGACGACGGCATGAACATCAACTCGCGCGATCAGGTCGCCGCCCTGCTCTACGAGAAGCTCGGCCTGCAGGCCGGGCGCAAGACCTCTACCGGCAAACGCTCGACCGCCGTGGGCGTGCTCGAGGGCCTGCGCGATCAGCACGAGGCGGTAGGTCTCATCCTCGACTACCGGGAGCTGTCCAAACTCAAGAACACCTATCTCGATCCTCTGCCTCGCCTCGTGAACCCCGCCACCGGCAGGCTCCACACCACCTACAAGCAGACGGTAGCGGTCACCGGCCGACTGTCGAGCATCAACCCCAATCTTCAGAACATCCCGGTGCGCAGCGAGCTCGGACGCCAGATCCGGCGGGCTTTCGTTGCGGCGCCGGGCCACAGACTCCTGGCCGCCGACTACTCGCAGATCGAGCTGCGGGTGCTCGCCCATGTCGCCGGCGAACAGGTGCTGATAGACGCGTTCCGCGAGGGCGAGGACATCCATCGTCGCACCGCCGCCCAGGTACACGAGGTGAGCGTCGAGGACGTCACGTCCGACATGCGGCGGGTGGCCAAGGTCATAAACTTCGGCGTTCTCTACGGCATGGGCGCGCACAGGCTGACAAGGGAGCTGGGCATCGACTACGCCCAGGCGGAAGCGTTCATCCGCACCTACTTCGAGCGGTACCCCAAGGTGCGCAGTTACATCGACGGCACGCTCGAACTCTGCCGCCGGCAGGGTTACGTGGAGACGGTACTCGGCCGGCGCCGGCTGATCCCCGACATCGCCGCCAGCAATCGGACCGCCCGCGAGTACGCCGAGCGCACCGCTTACAACATGCCGATCCAGGGCACCGCCGCCGACATCATGAAGCTCGCCATGGTGAACCTGGCGCCGGCGCTGGAGCCGCTTGGAGCGCACATGATCCTGCAGGTGCACGACGAGCTGATCATCGAGACGCCGGCCGAGGTGGCCAGCGAGGCGGCCGCGGTGGTGAAGGCGATCATGGAGTCGGCATATGCGCTCGACGTGCCGCTGCTGGTCGAGGTAGGTGAAGGTGACAACTGGCTCGACGCCAAGTGAGCGCTCGCCGTCGGGCGTCTTGACGAGGGTAGAATGTCGGCCATGACGACCCGACGCTACTTCGGCACCGATGGGATTCGCGGTGTTGCCGGTGAACATCCGATGACAGCAACGTTCGCCTACCGCCTTGGGGTCGCGGCGGCCGAGACACTCAAGCGCGCCGGCGTGGCGAAGCCCCGCCTGACGATCGGCATGGACACCAGGCGTTCGGGCCCGATGCTGGCCCACGCGCTGGTTGCCGGGCTGACCGCCCGTGGCGCGGACGCCCTGTGGCTGGGAGTCATGCCGACACCCGGCGTTTCGCACCTGACTCACGCCCTGGCCGCCGACGCCGGGGCCGTTGTCAGCGCCTCGCACAATCCCTATCGCGACAACGGCATCAAGTTCTTCAACCGGGACGGCGAGAAACTCTCCGACGAACTGGAGGCCGGCATCGAGGCGGTCCTGGCGGAGGACATCGACGCCCTGGTTCCGGTTACGGGCGAAGAGATCGGGCGCTCGAGCCGCTACCGCCGGGACGACGGCGACTACGGCCGCTTCCTGCTCTCGCACGCGCCCTATCTCGACGGCATGAAAGTAGGGCTGGACTGCGCGAACGGCGCCGCGTACGACATCGCGCCTCGCGTGTTCACCCAGATCGGCGCTCGTCTCGATGTCATCAACGCCGCTCCCGACGGTCAGAACATCAACGTCGGCTGCGGCTCGACCGAACCCGGTGCCCTGCAGGAGCGGGTACGAAGCCACGGGCTCGACGTGGGCGTGGCGTTCGACGGCGACGCCGACAGGGCGATGCTGGTGGACAAACGCGGCCGGCTCGTTACCGGCGACCAGGTGCTGGCCATCTGCGCGGTAGTGCGGGGAGAGAAGGAGGTAGTTGCTACCACCATGACCAACCTGGGCGTGGAGCGCTACCTGGAAGGCCGGGGGATCGTCCTTCACCGGGAGCAGGTGGGTGACCGCTACGTCTTCGAGGGATTGAAGAGGCGTAGCCTCACGGTCGGCGGCGAGCAGTCCGGGCACATGCTCTTCCTGGACAAGGCGCCGACCGGTGACGGCATTCTCACCGCCCTTCAGATGCTGGCCGCGGTGAGAAAGTCGCGCCGCTCGCTGGAGAGCTGGATGGACGAGATCCCTGTCTTCCCGCAGACGATACGCAACGTTCCCGTCCCGGTGGCGCAAAAGAACACCGTGGGTACGTCACCGTCCGTCCAGCGCGCGGTACGTGACGCCGAGGCGAAGCTCGCCGGCAACGGTCGTATCAACGTCCGGCCGAGCGGCACCGAGCCGTTGGTGCGAATAATGGTGGAGGGCCCGACCGTCGAAGAGATCTCCGCCGTGGCCGAAATCGTAGCCGGCGAGATCGAAGCCGCGTTGACCGGCCAGCCGTCGTGAGCGCTCCTCGTCGAACTCGCGGCGCCGACGGCTGGAGAGGGCCGGGAGGTAGAGAGTGGCAGACGTGAGAGCGCGCGAGCGAGTCTCTTTAGCCGGCTACGCTCTCGGTGTAGGGCTGGCTTTCGTTCCCCTGATCGGCATACCGATCAGGTTCATGCTCCCGGAAACGCCGGCGTTGCTGAGCTACTCCGGTGCGCTCGCGCTCGGCCTGCTGACCGGCGCACTGGTTGGCTGGCGACGAGGCATGCGCGCCTGAGGGCCGGCACCGCCCCTTCCGGAATGGGCAATGCTCCTGGCCAACACATTCGGGCGGTGCTCGGTCTGATAAAAATAAGGGGAGTGAACACGGCAGGAGGGGACGATGAATGGTCCGGCACAACTGGCCGACTTCACCGGCACTGGGGCGCTGAAGCCTGAGCTTACCGACGGCGGGGAGACGGTCCTGACTGGACTGTGGCAGGCGGACGAGCCCGAACACGCCTACGACGAACTGCACCGGCTGTATATGGCGCGTGAGCGTATTCCTTTCCGGGGCCCCGTGGGCGCGATCAGTCATGGAGGACCGAACGAGGAGTCGCTCGACGTGATCATCCTCGAGTGGTCCAACGAGGAGCACCCCGCGGCGCTGAAGCTGCAGGGAGCGTCGGAAGAGTTCTGAGACCGCCGGGCAGAGGGAGTCCGGCCGAGCCTTCGCTCGGCGCCATCCCCGGCCCCGAAGGGGTGACCTTTCGCGTGTGGGCGCCGGCGGCCTCTCGCGTCGAACTCGTATTCGACGGCGGAGGGCCCGTGTCCGCGCTCGCGACCGAACGCGGCGGGTACCACTCGACGTTCGTTCGGGAGGCCGGCTCAGGAAGCCGCTACCGATACCGGCTCGATGGCGGGCCCGAGTTGCCGGACCCGGCGTCGCGCTTCCAACCGGAGGGGGTGCACGGACCGTCGCAAGTCGTGGACCCAGGGGCATACCGCTGGCGCCACGAGCGCCCTGACGACGCGTGGGCAGACCCGGTCGTCTACGAGTTGCACGTGGGGACCTTCAGCTCCGCCGGTACCTTCGCCGCAACCGGCGACAAACTCGCCTACCTGGCGGACTTGGGAGTCGACACCATCGAACTGATGCCGCTGGGGGACTTCCCCGGCCGCTGGAACTGGGGTTACGATCCCGGGGCCAGCTTCGCGCCGGCGCGCGTATATGGCGAGCCTGACGACCTGCGCAGGCTGATCGACCATGCCCACGGCCTGAAGCTCAGGGTCGTTCTCGACGTGGTCTATAACCACTTCGGTCCCGACGGCGCCTACTTGCCGGCATTCAGCCAGCACGTTCTCACCTCGCGTCACGCTACCCCCTGGGGTCAGGCGGTTGACTTCGACGGCCCCGAGTCCGAAGGGGTGCGCCGCTATTTCCTGGAGAACGCCCTCATGTGGCTGCGCGAGTACCGGTTCGACGGTCTTCGGCTCGACGCCACGTTCGCCATCATCGACGACGGTCCGACCCATCTGCTGGCCGAACTCTCCGAGTCGGTCTCGCGGCTCGGCGGACCCAAGCGGCTTTTGATCGCCGAGGACCCGCGTAACCAGCGCAACGTCGTGCTGCCAAGGGAGCAGGGCGGGCTGGGCCTCGACGCCGTCTGGGCCGACGACTTCCATCACTCGCTGCGCGTCCGCCTGGCAGGCGAAGGGCGCGGCTACTACCGCGATTTCAGCGGAAGCAGTGCCGACCTCGCTCGAACGTTGCTGGGAAACTGGTTCTACCGCGGCCACCACTCGACCGCTCGGGGTGCCCCTCGCGGCACTCCGGCGAGCGATCTCCCGCCCGACCGGTTCGTGTACTGCATCGAGAACCACGATCAGGTTGGCAATCGGCCGGACGGGAGCCGGTTGAACCGAGACATCCCGGAAGCGGCTTACCGGGCGGCGAGCGCCCTGCTTCTCTTCCTGCCGCAACTGCCGATGCT
This sequence comes from Trueperaceae bacterium, assembly GCA_040905465.1. Classification (GTDB taxonomy): domain Bacteria; phylum Deinococcota; class Deinococci; order Deinococcales; family Trueperaceae; genus DASVCN01. The sequence continues at coordinate 61,654 of JBBDRK010000052.1, forward strand.
GTTCATGGGTCAGGAGTGGGGAGCGGGCACGCCGTTCCTGTACTTCACGGATCACGAGGGGGAGTTGGGCCGGCAAGTGAGCGCCGGCCGTCGACGCGAGTTCGAGTACTTCTCCTCAGGCACGGAAGCACCCGATCCGCAAGACGAGTCGACGTTCCTGCGCAGCAAGCTCGACTGGTCGGAACCGGAACGCGAGCCTCACGCTGCGACCCTGCGACTCTACCGCGACCTGCTGAAACTGCGGCGGGGCCTGAGCGGACCGGTGACGATAAGCGAGGTAAACGACGGGGGTTTGTCGGTGCGCCGGTCCGACCGGCTGCTGCTCCTCGCCCTCGAGCCGAACGTGGAACTGACGCTACCGGCCGGAGCGCGCCTGCTCTGGAGCAGCGAGGTCGCCGACTACGCGGCCGCGCCGGAGCCTCCCATCGTTCATGAGGGGCACGTGCGGTTTCCGTCGCAGGGGGCGCTGATCGCCGAGGTGCCGGCATGAACCGGCAGCGGCCGGCAGGCGGCGAGCCGGCCGCTGCAACTGGCGGCCCCGGAACGAGCCGGCAGCCCGGCGACGACGATCCGATAGTAGCCAGTTACCGCCTGCAGCTCGCGCCGGAGTTCGGCTTCGACGCCGTGCGGGTCCGGCTTCCCTACTTCCGTCGACTGGGGGTCAGCCACCTCTATCTCTCCCCGATTACCGAAGCTGTGCGCGGTTCCGCCCACGGCTACGACGTGACCGAACACAATACAGTCCGCGCCGAGCTGGGCGGGCGCGAGGCGTTCGAGGAGCTTCGGCTGGCAGCCGTGCAGCACGGCCTGAGGCTGATCCTGGATATCGTTCCCAACCACGCAGGGGTAGGGCCGCACAACGAGGCCTGGCAGGATCTCCTCGCCTACGGCGAGGCCTCCCCCTACTCCCGAACCTTCGATGTCGACTGGCGGCCGCTGAAGCCGGAGCTACAGGGCAAACTGCTGCTGCCGTTTCTCGGGAGACCCTACGGCGAGGTCCTGGACGATGGCGAGATCGTCGTGAGGTACGAAGGCGGTTACTTCCATGCCGAGTACTTCGACAACCGCTTCCGGCTCTCCCCCGCCAGCTACGCCCTTATCCTCACCGAACTCCTGCCGGCGTTCGAAAGGCGGCAAGACTACTTCGATCTGCTGGAGCTGCGCGATCTCTACGCGGAACTGGGTCCGGAGGAGCGCGACAAGGGCCAGGCCCTGGCGACCCGGCTGGCAAGCGTAGCCGGCGCCCCCGACTTCGGGCAGACGTTGGACGGCCTCGACGGCGGCCGGCTCCACGAACTGCTCGAGCTGCAGAACTGGCGGCTCGCCTACTGGAAGACCGCCAGCGACGAGATAAATTACCGGCGCTTTTTCGACGTAAACGGCCTGGTGGCGCTGCGCATGGAGGAGCCGGAGGTGTTCTGGGAAGCGCACCGGCTCATGGGCGAGCTCCTTCTCGAGGAAGGAGTAGACGGGCTTCGCATCGACCATATCGACGGACTCTTCGACCCGCACGCCTACCTGGAGGCCCTGACGGCTCTCGGCGCCCGGCGAGTGTGGGTGGAGAAGATCCTCGCGCCCGGGGAGACCGTGCCCGGCGACTGGAGCGTTTGCGGCACCACCGGTTACGAGTTCATGAACGACGCCCTGCGGCTGCTGGTCTACCCCGCGGGCGAGGGGCCGCTGCGCCTGGCCTATCGCCGCTTCCTCGACGGCACCGTCGACTATCGCGACGAGGTGGTCCGCTGCAAGCGGCTGGTGATGAATACCAGCCTCGCCGGCGAGCTCAGCCGCCTGGCCGGCATGCTCTACCGCCTCTCCGAGGCCGATTACCACACTCGAGACTTCACGGCCACCGCACTCCGAGCGGCGCTGGCGGACGTGATCGCCTCGTTCGACCGCTACCGGACGTACTTGCCCCACGACCAAGCGAGCGCCGAGGAAGGTTTGCGCAGGGCCCTGGCGGAGGCCAGGCGCCGGGCCGAGAACGTGGAGACCTCGGCACACGAGTTCGTGCTGCGCTGCCTCCTCGAGCCGCTGCCCGACGAGCTCGAGCCCACTCGCGCCGCCTTCGTCGGACGATTCCAGCAGTACACCGCTCCCGTCGCTGCCAAGGGGGTCGAAGACACCGCCTTCTATCGCTTCGTGCCGCTCGCGGCCCTCAACGAGGTCGGCGGCGAGCCCGATCACTTCACGGTCGAGGAGCAGGCCTTCCACTCTCGCGCGCGCTTTCGCCAGCACAGCTATCCGAACAACCTGCTCCCCACCGCCACTCACGATCACAAGCGCGGTGAAGACACCCGGATGCGGTTGGTGGTACTGAGCGAACTGACCGAAAGCTGGCAGGAAACGCTGATCGCCCTCGATGAACGGGCACAGCGGCATTGGCGCGAGCACAACCCGCTCGGCGCCCCGCGCGTCTCGCGGCGCGACGCCTACCTGCTGTTCCAGCACCTGGTGGCGCTGTGGCAGGACGAACGTCCGGCAACGCTGGCCCCGCGCCTGAAGGAGTACATGCGCAAGGCGGTACGGGAGGCCAAGCAGGAGAGCTCGTGGATCGATCCCGACGCCGGCTACGAGGCGGCGGTCGAAGAGTTCTGCGGCGCCATGGTCGAAGACGAGGAGGTGGCGCGGATAGTGGGCCCGCTGGCACGTGAGTTGGCCGAATTCGGGTTCCGCAACAGCCTTGCCCAACTCGTTCTCAAGCTCACGACGCCGGGGGTTCCCGACATCTACCAGGGCAGTGAGCTCATGGACCTGTCGCTGGTCGATCCCGACAACCGCCGGCCCGTTGATTTCGAGGCCAGGGAGACGCTTCTGAACGCCCTTTGCGAGCCCGGTCCCATGCCCATCGAGCGGCTGTCGGAGTGGCTGGAGCGCCGGGAGCCGGGGCTGAAGCTGCTGATCATTCATCGCCTGCTGCGGTTCAGGCGCGAACACCCGACCCTTTTCCTGGGCGGCTACCGGGCTTTGGAGACGGTAACGGACGGGGGCACCGACAAGGGCCCACTCGAACACGACGGCAAGCGCGAACGCGATAACACCGATCGAGCCGCAGGCCACCACCTGCTGGCGTATCTGCGGGAGGACGGCGCCGAACAGTTGCTGGCGCTCATCCCGCGCTGGCTGGCGGTGCTGTCGAATCGGGCCCGGACGCCGGTTTCCCCCGAGGTACGCGACACCGATGAGAGTGCGTCGACCGCGCCGCCTGCCGCGGCCGGCTTGGCCGACAACGTCTGGGGCGCGCACTCGTTGCGGTTGGGCGAAGACTTGCAGGGCGGAGGTTGGCTGGAACTGATCTCCGGATCCGAGGTCGACGCCGAGGAAACGATCGCGATAAGTCGGCTGCCACTCGTGCCGGCGGTACTTTATCGACGCCGAAGGGACTAGTCGGCAGGGCAGCGCAAGACGGGAGGGGCAGCAATGACTGAAATGTGGCCAGGCGAGCCATATCCGCTCGGAGCAACCTGGAACGGGCAGGGCACCAACTTTGCGCTGGCTTCGGAAACCGCCAGCGGCGTGGAGTTGTGTCTTTTCGACGACGACGATCCGACGCGAGAGGTGGCGCGCCTGAAGATGACGGAGCGCACCGACTTCGTCTGGCACGCGCATCTTCCGAACGTGGGTCCCGGTCAGCTCTACGGCTACCGCGTAAGCGGGCCTTACCAGCCGGAGGAAGGGTTGCGCTTCAACCGCCACAAGCTGCTGCTCGACCCTTACGCCAAGGCGATAGACGGGACGGTCCGCTGGAACGACGCCAACTTCGGCTACCGCCTGGGCGCCAAGGAGGCCGACCTCGCCTTCGACGAGCGCGACAACGCCCGGTTCATGCCGAAATGCGTGGTCGTGGACGAGTCGTTCGACTGGGAGGGCGACGAGCGTCCGGAAATCGCGCTTCACAGCTCGATAATCTACGAAGCCCACATCCGCGGGATGACCATGCGCCATCCGGAAGTGCCCGAGTCGCTGCGCGGCAGCTACGCCGGCATGGCCACCCCGGCCATAATCGGCTACCTGAAGGAGTTGGGCGTGAGCGCCGTGGAGTTGTTGCCGGTACACCAGTTCGTCAGCGACAAGGTCCTGGAGGACCGCGGACTCAGCAACTATTGGGGCTATAACACGATTGGCTTCTTCGCTCCCGATGCCCGCTACAGCTCGTCGGGCTCGCGCGGCGCTCAGGTGCGCGAGTTCAAGGAGCTGGTCAAGGCGTATCACCGTGAGGGCATCGAGGTTATCCTCGACGTTGTCTACAACCACACGGCCGAAGGGAGCGAACTGGGCCCCACACTGTCGTTCCGGGGGATCGACAATCCCATGTATTACCGGCTGGTCGACGACCAGCCTCGCTACTATATGGACTACACCGGCACCGGCAACACGATGCACGTCGGCAACCCGCGGGTTCTGCAGCTGGTCATGGACAGCCTTCGTTACTGGGTGAGCGAGATGCACGTCGACGGTTTCCGTTTCGATCTGGCCGCCGCGCTGGCGCGCGAGCTGCACGATGTCGACCGGCTGTCGACTTTCTTCGACACGATAGGCCAGGATCCGGTCGTGGCGCAGGTGAAGCTGATCGCCGAACCGTGGGATGTGGGACCCGGCGGCTATCAGGTCGGCAACTTCCCGCCCGGCTGGGCAGAGTGGAACGGGCGGTTCCGCGACGCGGTACGCGCTTTCTGGCGAGGCGATCCGGTTGGAGTGGCGGAGCTTGCCTATCGCCTCTCAGGCTCATCCGACCTGTACGAGGACACCGGCCGTCGCCCCTACGCCTCGATAAACTTCGTGACCGCACACGACGGATTCACCCTCAACGACCTGGTCTCCTACCAGGAGAAGCGGAACGAGGCCAACGGCGAGGGGAACCGGGACGGCGAAGAGCACAACCTGTCCTGGAATTGCGGGATAGAGGGTCCGACCGACGATCCCGACGTGCTGGCGGTGCGCGAGAAGCAGAAACGCAACCTGCTTGCCACACTCCTGCTGTCACAGGGCGTACCCATGGTTTCGGGAGGAGACGAGCAGGGCCGCAGCCAGGGCGGAAACAACAATGCCTACTGCCAGGACAACGAGATCTCCTGGTTCGACTGGCAACTCGGGGAGTCGGACCAGGGTCTGCTCGATTTCACCCGCAAGCTGATAAGGCTGCGGCACGAGCACCCGGTACTGCGACGCCGCAAGTACTTTCTGGGACGGCGCGTGTCCGGCTCCGACGTCGACGACATCTCCTTCCTGCAACCGAGCGGTGCACCGATGAGCGACGAGACCTGGGAGCTGGGCTGGATTCGCACCCTGGGAATGCTGCTCGACGGTAGAGCGATCTCCGAAACCGACGAGCGCGGCCAACCGATCGAGGACGACGTCCTGCTGTTGTTGATAAACGGCGACTCGCGCGAACAACCGTTCACACTGCCGGAAGTGGGCGGAGTGCGCAAGTGGCAGGTACTGATCGACACCAATGCTCCCACCGCCGAACCGACAGCGGTCCCGGACGAGCACTTTCTCCTCGTACCACGGACTTTGGCACTGTTGCGGCTTGTCTAGGCAGGTTCGGGTGGCGCAGAACTAGCCTCGCGGTGGCCGCACGAAATAGTAGTGCTCGCCGGGACGGAGCAGGTGGTGGACGCGAGACGGGTTCAGGCGATAGAGGAAATCGACGAAGTGGGCGGGGTTGGCGGCGTTGCCCGCCATTAGGTCGTAGTGGGTGGGAATCACCAGCGCAACGTCCAGCGCGTCGGCAAGCAGTGCGGCTTCGCGGGCGTTGGTGTTGCCCACCAGCCCCTGCGACGTCCTGAAGTAGTCGCGCCCGTTTATCGGCACGAACATCACGTCTATCGACCAGCCCTTCAGGGTGTCGAGCAATCCAGGGGTATCTGCATCGGCGTCGTAGATGACCGTGTCGCCGGCGTGATAGACGGTAACCCCGTTCGACTCGATGATGTAGCCGAAGTAGGGGTATCCGGCCCCGCTCATGTCCAGGCTGGTGTGGGCGGCGGGGATGGGTGTGACCGTGGCCCCTGCCAGCTCCAGCGTTCCGAACGCCGCCGGAAGGGTCACCCGTTCTCGGGCTATGCCGGCTGCGCTGAAGTCGCACGTGTGCGGTCCCACGAAGTGCGCCTGCGGTGACGCCTCGGCGATGGCGGAGAGAGTGTGGGGATCGAAGTGGTCGATGTGCTCGTGACTCACCAGCACGAGGTCGGCGTTGGAAACCGCTTGTGGAGCAAGCGGCGGCGGGAAGAGACGATCGAGCCGCTTGCCTTCGCCCCCGTTGTAGGTCAGGTAAGGGTCCAGGTAGATCGTGGCGTCCGGCGTCCGGAGAACTACGCCGGCCTGGCCCAGGCCCACGAGGGCAAGACTGTTCGGCAGAATCGTCAGCTCGTCCAGGAATCGGATCGATGTGGACATGAATACCCCTCCTGTGCGCTCGCGGCGCCGGTCCTCAACGGTAACGGAAGCGCGGCACGATATCTTGGGGGTAACGGGCCACCGGGCGGCGCAGCTACTCGACGACCAGGAGCTCTCGAAATCCCCTGGTGAGCGCCTCGCCACCCTCGGGCCGGACGGCGACGACGTCTTCCACCCGTGCCGAAAAGGTCTCGAACTGGGTGATGCTCGGCTCCACCGTGAACAGCATTCCCTCTTGAAGTGTGGTGTCGTCGCCGGCCGTCAGGAACGGGGGCTCGTGAACGTCCAGACCGATCGAGTGTCCGAGCCGATGACGGAACTCGGCGCCGAAGCCGGCCTCCGAGATTACCTCGCATGCGGCGCGGTCGACCTCGGCCGCCGTCACCCGGCCGGCGCGCATCGCTGAGATTCCGGCCTGCTGTGCCGCCATGACGGTTCGAAAGATCTTCTGAAACTCCTCGTCCGGCTCCCCGAAGTGCACGGTGCGTCCGAAATCGTAACAGTAGCCGTCCAGAATGGCTCCGAAATCGAAGAGGATGGAAACCGGCGGGGTAAGCACACGCTTCCAGGTCGCTTGGCGCTGTCCGAACAGGAGCGGGTGGTCCGGACCGGAATTGTAGAGCGACGTCGTGAACGACGGTCCCAGGGAGCCGTGTCGTCTCAGCTGGTAGTCGACCTCGGATACGATGTCCAACTCGGTCATTCCGTGCTCGAGCTTCGCAAGCACGTCGGCGAACGCCTCCTCCGTGATCCCCCCTGCCCGCCGCATGACGGAGATCTCCTCTTCCGACTTGATAACGCGTAGCGGCCGCAACAGGTCGGATGCCGACAGAAAGGTCGCGCCTGCCAGCGCACGATTCAGGGCGCTGACTGTCGACCCGTGGGTCGTGTCCGCCACGGCGACACGCGCGTCCTGCGGCAACGAAAACTCGCGGATGAACGCCGCCACGGTTTCCGCGGGATCGTCGCTGTCGGCGAGAACATGCAAACGCATGCCGCTCGCTTCGGCGACGCCTCCGAACTCGGCCGTCATCCGCGGCAACGCCAGGATCGGTTGCGACGTCGGAGCCATCCATGCGCCTTCTATCCATGCGCCGGGATGAAGGACAGCACCGTAATTGGGGAAATCGCGCGGTATGCCCGTCAGGTACTGCAGGTCGGCAGACAATGGAAAGAAGGCGAGATCGGCGACGTCGGCCAGGCTGCGCCGGAAACGGTCCAGTCGGCTTTGATGATCCATCTGAGCAAACCCCGTTCTGTGGTAGAGTTCGGACCTACAAACCGGCAGCATACCGCCAAAGGGAGAACCTGCATGGACAAGAACCCCGGCTTGCGCGTGCGTTCACGGCACCTGTTTCTCATAGGCATCAGCCTTCTGCTGATAGTTTTCTCTTCTGCCTGGGCTCAGGACGAAGAGGTGATCGTCATCGGGCATGCTGAAATCGCCGAATCGTACGATCCGGCGCATGCCTTCAATCCGACGACCGGAATGGTCCACCGCGTAACCTATGAAACCTTGGTGACCTTCCCGAGCGCGGACGCGAGTTCTATCGTTCCGCTTCTCGCCGAATCCTGGTCTATCTCTGAGGACGGGCTCGTCTACACTTTCAGCCTGAACCAGGACGCCGCCTTCGCCAACGGGGACGCGGTGGAAGCCGAGGACGTCGTCTTCTCCTTCGATCGCCTCAGGAACGTACAAGCTCAACCCTCGTTCCTGACAGACCCGATCGTCTCCGTCGAGGCGGTAGACCAGTCGACCGTTGCGGTCACACTCGACAGCGCCCGCCCTTCGTTCCTGGCGGAGCTGACCAACAGCGCCTTCTCCATCAGCAACGCCGAGGTCGTCCGGGCCAACGGCGGTACGGACTCTGCCGACGCAGCCGAAGCGGACGCCGCGATGGACTACCTCAACCAGACCTCGGCCGGCTCGGGACCGTACATCCTCGACGGCTGGGCCCCGCAAGAACAGACCATCCTCGTGCGCAACGCGGATTACTGGGGCGATCAGCCATTCTTCGATCGCATCGTCATCGTGAATATCCCCGAAGCCGCAACCCAGCGAGTAGCCCTCGTTTCGGGCGAAATCGACCTGGCTACCGACCTGACCCCCGACCAGGTCGTCAATCTGGCAAACAGCGACGAGGTAGACATTTACCTCGGTTCCAGCACCTGGACCCACTTCCTGCTCATGAATCGCGACCCTGAGGTAGGCGGTCCGATGGCGGATCCTCTCGTCGCTCGGGCCGTTCGCTACGCACTGGATTACCAGGGTTACCTGGACCTCTGGGCTGGAAGCGTAACGCCGGGAACCAACATGTGGATCGGCCTGGCCGGAGCCCACGGCCAGGAACAGTCCCTGGAACGCGATCTCGACCGGGCACGCGAGCTCCTCGCCGAGGCCGGTTACCCCGACGGCTTCGAAGTGACTCTCGAATACCCGGACCTGACGTTCGCGGGCGTGAACCTGAGCACCAACGCGCAGAAGATCCAGGCCGACCTGGCGGAGATCGGCCTCACGGTGAACCTGTTGCCGGGTGAGGTTCAAGTTGCCCTCGAAGGCTACCGGAACGGAACGCAGGGCTTTGCGTACTGGTTCTGGGGTCCGGACAAGCTCGATCCGATCGACTTCCTGGAGTTCCTGCCCGGTGGCAAGGTGGCAGGGGAACGCGCCCGCTGGACTGAAAACATGGTCAGCAGCGAGATCCTCGACCTGATCGCCGCGGCTCGCACGGAAACCGATCCAACGGCCCGTACCGAAATCTTCAATCAGCTCCAGGACTACGCGCAAGAGGACAGCGCCTTCGCGCCATTCAATGTGCCCGCCATCCAGACTGCCTTCCGCACGGACGTCGAGGGATACGTATGGCACCCGCAGTGGGGCGTGGACCTCTCGCTGCTGAGCCGGTCGCGCTGAGTCCGATACAGATATCCGGGGAGCGGACGCGGAGTCCGCTCCCCTTTACTTGAATCCCTTTCATGCCTTTCTACAAATACATCCTCAGGAGATTCCTGTTCGCGATCCCGCTCGTCCTGGGGATCACGGTGATCGCGTTCCTCATCGCCAACGCCGTACCTGCCGACCCGATCAACGCCAACCTGCCGCAGAACGCGTTGGGCAATGAAAGACTGGTCAACGCTTTTCGGGAGAAGTGGGGATTGGACGAGCCGCTCCACATCCAGTACCTGGTCTATCTGGGCAATCTGGTGCGCGGCGACATGGGTGAATCGATCAAGACGCGGAACCCGGTGGCCAGCGACCTGAGGCAGTTTCTGCCCGCAACCATCGAGTTGGCCAGCTTTTCGATCGTCGTGGGCCTCGTCATGGGTATCGGTTTTGGGGTCATCTCGGCGGTGTGGCGGAGATCGTTCCACGACTATGCCGTGCGCGTTTTCGCGTTGATCGGCGTCAGCTTTCCGGTCTTCCTGCTCGCCTTGATCGGGCTTTCGCTGTTTCATGCTCAGCTCGGCTGGTTTTCGGGTCCCGGCCGGTTGGGATTCCTCACGCCCAAGCCACCGCACATAACCGGTCTCTATACGATCGACAGCCTCCTTACCGGTCGCTGGTCGACGTTCCGTGATGCACTGTCGCACCTGATTCTCCCCAGCCTGGTCCTGGGAAGCTACGTGGCGGGAATCATCACCCGCATCACCCGTTCGTCGCTCCTGGATGTGCTCGGTACCGATTACGTCCGGACCGCACGGTCGAAGGGACAGATCGAACCTCTGGTCGTCATGCGACACGCACTCTCGAATGCACTGATTCCCGTCGTCACAATGCTGGGTGTACTCTACGGTAACCTTCTCGCCGGTGCTGTCCTTATCGAAGCGATATTCGCCTGGCCGGGAATCGGCCGCTACGCCTTTCGGGCTTCGACGTCACAGGACTTTCCTGCCATCATGGGCGTGAGCATGTTGATCGCGTTCATCTACGTGGTGGCCAACTTCGTCGTGGACTTCCTCTACTTCTTCCTCGACCCCCGCATCCGGTATACGTGAACTTCCCGTGAACAGTGCGACCGTCGACAGAAACTCGACAATGGCCGACGCGTCCAGGTTCTGGGGGCGGCTGCGAAAGAACCCGGAGGTGCTTCTGGGACTCGTCGTGGTACTGGCCTGGATCGTCGTCGTGATTTTTGCACCTCTGCTGGCGCCCTACGATCCGCTCCAGCAGAACGTGAGCGACCGCCTGCAACCCCCCAATGACGTGTATCTCCTGGGCACCGATGAACTCGGACGCGACATCCTGAGCCGGGTGCTCTACGGCGCGAGAATCACGATTCCCGCGGGACTGGTAGTCATCGTCGTCAACACCGTCATCGGCTGGTTGATCGGAGCTATCGCAGGTTTTGCCGGCGGTGCCTGGGACGAAGCGATGATGCGCACCACCGAACTGTTCATGGCCTTTCCCACGATCATCCTGGCGATGGCGATCACCGCCGCATTGGGGCCCGATATCCGAAACGCCGTGATCGCGCTGGTTATCGTGCGCTGGACCGATTATGCCAGGCTGACGCGCGGTCTCATAATCCAGGCCAAGACGACCGAATACGTCGAAGCCGCTCGCAGCCTGGGCGCCGGGAACATATACCTACTGTTTCGCACGCTGCTGCCCAACAGCGTGGCTCCGGTCCTGGTCTACGGCTCCCTCGACATCGGCAACGCGATCCTCCTTTTCGCCGGCCTGAGTTTCCTCGGTCTCGGGCCCGAGCCTTCATCGCCTGAGTGGGGACGCATGATCTCCGTTGGAGTCAGTTTTTTCGATCAGTGGTGGATGTGGCTCTCCCCTGGCTTGGCCGTGGCAAGTTTCGTGATGGCGTTCAACTTCATAGGGGACGGCTTGCGCGACATGCTCGATCCGCGGAGTGCAACGTGAGCGAGACGCAGGCAGTACGCGGCCTCGCCGGATTTGACTGGACATCCGGTCGGGGCTTGCCAACCCGACCAATCAGCCGCAAACGCTGGGGAAACCGGGACACGGCATGGCGGACACGCCCCGGGTTCGGTTTCTGGAACTCGGATACGATAGCTAAATGAGTCTCGATTGGGTCGATAACGTCGTCATCGGCTGCTGGCAGCTTTCGGAAGGACACACCACCCGCAGCCTGTCGGGACCGAACGTGCTGGAAGCTTACTACCACGCCGGCTTTCGAGTATTCGACTGCGCCGACATCTATACCGGCGTCGAGAGCCTGTTGGGTGAATTCATCGCGGCGCACCAGCTCGGTGCGGAAGACATCAAGGTTCATACCAAATACGTTCCGGACCTGGCGTCACTGGCTACCCTGACGCCGGATCAGACCGAACGAGTGATCGACCGATCCCGTTCGAGGTTGGGGCTCGACCGACTCGACCTGATCCAGTTCCACTGGTGGGATTACGAGGTGCCCGGCTATCTCGAAACGCTCGACACACTCGTCGAGTTGAAGCGAGACGGAAAGATCCGGGAGATCGGCCTCACCAATTTCGATGCCGAGCGCCTGGCCGAGATGGTGGCACGCGATATACCCATCGCTTCGATACAGACGCAGTATTCCGTCCTGGATCGCCGGCCCGCAAGCTCGCTGGCAGCGCTCGCAGAAGAGAATGCCATCGCCCTACTCTGCTACGGCAGTGTCGCCGGCGGTTTGTTGTCCGATCGTTTTCTGGGCGCCCCAAAACCGGAGCAGCCTTTCGAAAACCGCTCCCTCGCCAAGTACCTGCCGATAGTCGAGGAGATCGGAAGTTGGAGCGCTCTGCAGCAGCTACTTCGGGTGATGAGAGAGATCGCCGACGAGAAGGAGACGGATATCGCCTCGGTGGCGGCCGCATACTCTTCCGGCAGGGACGGCGTGCGAGCCTGCATAATCGGCGTTCGGCATACCGGTCATCTGCAGCGGCATCTGGCGCTTCGCGAGGGAATCATGCTCGAACAGGGTGATCTCGCAAGGATCGAAAGCGTGCGACGTAATTTCCGGGAAGTACCCGGGTCCGTCTACGAGCTCGAGCGCGACGTTGACGGAAAGCACAACAAGATCATGAAGTTCAATCTGAACGCCGGACCTGCCTGATGACGGATACGGAGAGGACGTTCCAGCTCTACGACCTCAGGGTGGAAATCGTAAGCGTCGAGGAGGGCCTCGAAGACATCTGTAACCACCACATCGGTGATTACTTCGAGGTTTCGGGGGAGAACATCCGCATACCCGATGGCAAGACGTTCAGCATGTACGCCATGGCGGCCGTCCTTCCGCTTCTGCCCGCCAAGCAGCGGCCCACGAATGAGAACGACTGGATGACAAGCGATGACCGGGTAATGTGCCCCGATCCAAATTGCAAGGCAGTGATGAAGATTACCCGGACCGGCTTGCGCGAATTCAGAAGGGCGCAGGTGACTGCGACTCCCTGAGCTCGGAAGCTCGCTCGGAGACGACGGCCTCCGCCTCCACTTCGACCAGATAATCGTCGCCGACGAGCCCCGCTTGAACCAGCGTGTTTACGGGAAGGATCTCCCGAAAGCGTTCCCCGTGGGCGCGTGCCACCGCCTCCCAATCTTCCAGGCGCCGAACGTACACGCGGGTACGCACCACGTCCTCGAGCTGCGCCCCCAGCGACCGAAGCGCTCCCCCGATCTTGTCGATAGCGAAATGAGCCTGAGCCGCGGCGTCGGTCCCGCCGATCACCCGGTCACCGTGGGTGGCAGTGGTCCCGGAAACCAGGACCCGGTCGCCGTGGCGCACCGCTCGGCAGAAGCCGGCCATCTCTTCCCACTCGGTTCCGCTCGTTGCAAATCGCCGGCCGCTTCGGCCGGTACTTACGTCGAAAGGTGGCGGAAAAGCTTCGACATGATGACTAAGGTCTCCCGAGGCCGTGAGGTAGGGCGCCTTACGATATTCATCGCCGCTGTCCCCGGGCAGCCGGCGCAACCTCCCGACGGCTTCATCCAGCATATCGCGACTCGTCGAGTCGAGCGAGAACCGGAAGAGCCGCTGGGTGTCGCGAATATGTTCGCTCTTTCCGAGTCGGGCGCCCACGATTACGCCGCCGACGGCGGGTTGATCCAGGATGTAGCGGGTGGCGACGTTCGCCATGGAAACCCCGTGCCTTCGCGCCACTTCGTCGACCGTGCCCAGAAGCGCCTGGAGAGCGTTCCATCCGCCTGCCTCCTCGACGAACCGTCGATACTTCATCTGAGACCAGGTGGTGAGGCGATCCGGTTCCGGTTCTCCGAACCAGCGTTCCGTCAGGAACCCGCCGGCAAGGGTTCCGTAGGCCAGGATCTTTATGCCGTGCTGCTGGCATAACTGCGCCATCCGCGACTTGGGGCGTCGATCGAGCAGAGAGAAGCAGACCTGATTCGAGACGACCTCTATGCCGCTGGTCACGGCGATCCGCAGGTGCGCGGTGTCGAAGTTGGTGAGTCCCAGGTTCCTGATGAGGCCCTCCTCCTTCAACTCCTGCAACCAGTACAGACAGTCGAGCCAGCTTGGATCGGAAAAGGTCCAGGCGTGAAACTGCAGCAAGTCCAGGCGATCGACGTGCATTCGCTCGAGCGAGCGCTCGACGGCGGCTCTTGCGTCTTGTCGCGTGATTCGTCCCGGCGCAGGCACCCACTTGGTGAAGAGCTGCGTTCGAGAGGCTATCTCGTGTCGATCGCGAAACGATCCGCTGATGTCCTCGGCTGAGCCGTAATGATCGGCCATGTCGAAGGTGGTGAAGCCCGCTTCGGCGTACGGCACCATACTGTCGGCGGCTCGATTCCAGTCGAGTTCACCACCGTCACGTTCCATATCCGCGACCTGCCAGAGTCCGGTCAAAACCCGCGACATGGTCAGGCCCGGCGCCAGTTCGCAGCGTTCAACGTCTTCGTTCATCGCTTCCTCCATGACTGCCCAGACGAGCCGGAGCTCTTCCTATGCCGTCTCTACCTTAATGGGGAGTTCGTGAGCACAAACACTAGTAAGACTGATTCAACACCTTTTGCCCTCAAGTCCCAAGAGCTCCACAACGTAACTGGTAGCGTTATCGAAGTACGGCATTACAACCGCCATACTTCATAACGCTACCGATTGCGATTTAATTTGACTCAAAGGGTCAGTTTTCCGATGTCCACCTGATGACCCGTTCAGGTGGACATCGAATACGGTTACATGCGATTTTCTGCCGTCTCCGACGCCGCTATTCGCTACGTCCATCTGTACCTTTAAATCGCGCCCTTGATGTCCACCTGTACTTTTACAGATGGACATCCCGTAGAACCCGGTTCCAGCCGATGCCGTCAATTGCCTTTCGTTCCCCACGGGCTCTACGGCCGCCAGACGTCCGCTTTGCCCGCAGCTCGCTCGCTAAAAAACGAACTCTAATGTTTTCCACTTTTCCAAAAACGAACCGGATTGTTTTCTTTCGCTTGCTACCCGCCGGCACTCGCTGCGGTTCGATTCGTTGCACTTCAGCCGAAACTGCCCTCTAGTGACCTTGCGTCCTACACGTAACTGCCTGATTGCGGTTTCGAAAAATTACGCTAGTTTCGCCTGGGCTGAGAACCCTGTGCCCCTCCAACACAAAACGAACTAGATTTCTTTGCATTACAACTCGCTCGGACCGCTTGACGTTCCGGGGGCCGGCGAAGTACCCTTCTGACATCTGACTCATCCGTCATGTTTGGGCGTTCAGCGTCCATGGAGGGACACGCCTTGTCTGATCTACCCCAGCCTGCCACTGCCCGTGGTGAGGCCACGCGCCGCAAGTTGCTCGACGCGGCGGAGCTGGAGTTCGGAGAGCGTGGGTTTCATGCCGCGTCGATTTCCAGCATCACCGGACGTGCAGGAGTAGCTCAAGGCACCTTCTACCTCTACTTCCCCTCCAAGGAGGAGATCCTGCGCGAGCTGGTCCGCTATATGGGCCGGGAACTGCGCCGATCGCTGAGCGAGGCTACGAGTTCCTGCCACGACCGAATGGAGGTCGAGCGCAAGGGGCTTCAGGCGTTCGTGGAGTTCAGCCTGGCGCACGAGAACCTCTACCGGGTCGTCATGCAGTCGCAGTTCGTGGACGAAGGCGTTTACCGCGAGTACTACCGGACTCTCGCCGACGGCTACAGCCAGGGCCTCGCCAGGGCCCACGACGCCGGTGAGATTCGGTCCGGGGATGCCGAAGCACAGGCCTGGGCGCTAATGGGGATAGCCCACTTCCTCGGCCTCCGCTACGCGATCTGGGAGAAGCGCGAGCCTCCGCCCGAGGCGATGGAGACCCTCTTCGACCTGATAGCAGTCGGGCTTGCGCCGAGGGACGAAAACACGTGATCGGCATGACCGGCATCGGCGTCTACCTGCCGAAGGAACGCATCGACGCCGGCGAAATCGCCGCTGCAAGCGGCCTACCCGAGTGGGTGGTGCGCGAAAAACTGGGAGTCCAGGGCAAGCCCCGGCCGGGACCGGAAGACCATCCCACCCAGATGGGCGTCTGGGCGGCACAGGACGCGCTCGAGCAGGCCGGGATCGCAGCGTCGGAGGTAGACGTCGTTATCTCCATCACCGAGGAGTACAAGGAGTACCCGGTCTGGACCGCCGGCATCAAGCTCGCCTTCGATCTGGGAGCCGACCGCGCCTACGCCTACGATCTCGGACAGAAGTGCGGCAGCGGCGTGCTTGCCCTCAAGCAGGCCCGCGACCTGATCCGGGCCGACGACAGCGTGAACACGGTGCTGGTGGCCGGCGGTTACCGGAACGGCGACCTCATCGACTTCGAGGACCCCAATGTCCGCTTCATGTACAACCTCGGGGCCGGCGGCGCTGCGGCGGTGGTGCAACGGGACGCAACGCGCAACGAGGTGCTGGAAGCGGCCATTCGTACCGACGGTTCGTTCTCGCTCGACGTGCTGGTGCCGGTGGGGGGAACCAAGGAACCGCTCACGCGCGAGAACGTTGACCGCTTCCGGCTGCAGGTCGGCGATCCCAAGGGAATGAAGGAGCGCCTGGAACAGGCCTCGCTCGACAACTTCGTGGCGGTGGTACGTCAGGCGGTGACCCGCTCCGGCGCGAGCCTCGGCGATGTCTCCTATCTGGCTGCGTTGCACGTGAAGCGAAGCGCTCACGAGTATCTGCTGAGCGAGCTCGGCCTCGGCCGGGAACAGTCGATCTACCTGGAGGAGTTCGGCCACCTCGGTCAGGTAGATCAGTTCCTGAGCCTGCAACTGGCGCAACGGCAGGGCAAGCTCAGGCCGGGCGACCTGGTGGTGCTGGTAGCCGCCGGAGTCGGCTACGTCTGGAACGCCCTGTGCCTGCGCTGGGGCGAGACGGAGCAGCAGTGATCGTCGATCTGGCCCACAAGCGTGCGCAGCTCGCCCCGCGCCGGCCAGCCGTACGGTTCGACGGCCGCTGGCACGACTACGGCGAACTCGATCTGCGGGCCGGCCGGCTGGCCGGCCGGTTGGCCGAAGCCGGCTTGGCCAAGGGCGATCGCGTGGCGATACTCGCCCACAATCACATAGCCCACATCGACCTGCTACTGGCCACGGCCAAGCTCGGCGTCATCTACACGCCATTCAACCACCGCCTCGTCGAGCGCGAACAAGCCGCCCTGGCCGCTTATGTCAGGCCCGCGCTGCTGCTCTACGACGAGCCGAACGGCGGGAAAGCGCGTGCCGTCGCCTCCGGCCACCCCATGCCGCTGCGCTCGCTGACGGCGCACGAGGAGTGGCTCGACTCTTCGCCGGGACCGCCCTCCGTTACCGAACTGGATCCCGAGGACACGCAGATGATCCTGTTCACGGGCGGCACCACCGGAACGCCCAAAGGAGCGATGCTCCCTTACCGGCAAGGCTTATGCAACGCGGCAAACACGGTGTTCTCCTGGGGACTGCGCGAAGACGACTGCGTGATCCAGGCGACCCCATGCTTTCACGCCGCCCTGAACGCATTCACCGTTCCGCTGCTCTTCCTGGGCGCCCGGGTGGTGCTGCAGGAAACGTTCGATCCCGGCGAATACCTGGGCCTGGTCGAGGCGCAGGGGGCGACGGTGCTCTTCATGGTTCCGACGATGTACCAGATGCTGATCGGCCATTCGGCCTTCTCCGAGGCCGATCTGTCGACCGTCCGCTGGGCCATATCAGGCGGGGCGCCCTGCCCGGAGCCGGTGCGGGCCGCCTTCGACGAGCGCGGAATCCGTTTCCGCCAAGGGTACGGCCTCACCGAAGCCGGGGTGAACTGCTTCGCCATAGACCTGGACGACGCAGCCGAGAACCCCCTGTCGGTCGGTCATCCCATCTTCGACTCGGAAGCGGTGATCCGCGACAGCGAAGGCGAACCGGTGCCGCCAGGCGAGGTCGGCGAGCTCACGCTACGCGGAGGCCATCTGTTCAGCGGCTACTTCGAGAAACCCGCCGCTACCGCCGAGGTACTGCGTAACGGCTGGCTCTGGACCGGCGACCTCGCCCGGCAGGACGACGCTGGACGCTTCTACCTGGTAGGGCGGCGCAAGGAGATGTTCATATCGGGCGGCGAGAACGTCTTCCCCGCTGAGATCGAGAACGTGCTCTACTCGCACCCCGCCGTGTCCGAATGCACCGTGCTGGCAGTGTCGGACGACCGCTGGGGCGAGGTCGGCCTCGCCGCCATAGTGCTCAGGCAGCAGCACCGGTTGAGCACGGAGGAGGCCGAAGCCTTCCTGCGGTCCCGGTTGGCCGGCTACAAGGTCCCGAAGCACATCCATTTCCTCGAGGCGTTGCCCAAGAGCGGGGCGGGCAAGATCCTCAAGCAGGAGATCGCCCGTTGGTTCCTGGAGGGAGGACAGAGTGCCGCGTCTTGAAGTCGCCGCCAGCGTCGAACTCCATTATCGGTTGGCGGGCGTTGCCTCCGAGGAGGCAGTTGTCTTCATCAACGGGCTGACGATGGACAGTTCGGCATGGCGTGAGGTCGAAGCGGAGTTCGTCGACGGCTTCGCGACCGTGCGTTACGACTGCCGGGGCCAGGGCGAATCGGACAAGCCGGCCGGCCCCTATAGTCCACGGCAGCACGCCAGCGACCTCATCGTCCTGCTCGACGCGCTCGAGCTGGAGCGCGTCCACCTGGTGGGCCTCAGCAACGGCGGACTGATCTCGCTCATCGCCGCCGGCGAGCTGGCGACCTCTGCGCCGGACCGCATCCTCAGCGTCACTACCATCGACTCGTTCGCCCGGGTGGACACCATGCTCCGCACCGTCCTGAAGTCGTGGAGAGCCGCCCTCGACAGCGGAGGAGCGGCTCTGCGCTTCGACGTGGCCACACCCTGGGTATGGGGCCACTCCTTCCTGAGCGAACATGCCACCGAACTGGCCGGTTTTCGAGAGGTGGCAGCCCAGGCCGACCGCGAGGCGATCGGCTATCTGATCGACGGCCTGGCCGACTCGGCGGACGAGCGCGAGAGCCTGCGGGCCTACCGGGGCCCGCTCCTCGCTGTAGTCGGCGAGGAGGACCTACTCACCCCGCTTCGTTACAGCCACGAGATCCTCGAATGGGCCCGGCACGGGACGCTCGTAACCGTCGGCAAAGCGGGACATGCCGCTCCGGTGGAGCGCCCGGAGGCGGTGGCGCCGCTGGTACGGAACTTCATCAGGGAACGGCAAGCGCTCCCGGCGCAAGCCGAACGTGAACGTGATGAATAGCGGCGCCTCACGAAACGCCCAAGCGGACGCCCGGCAGGAGCGAGAGCATGTGCTCAGGGCACACGTGAACGGCGTGTCGATCGCTTACCAGGAGGCCGGCGCCGGGCGCCCTCTGGTCTGCGTCCACGGCAACTTCGCCAGCAAGCGGTGGTTCACCGAACAGCTCCGAAGTCCGCCCCCCGGTTGGCGCGTCATAGCCCTCGACCTGCCGAACTTCGCTCAGTCCGATCCGTCGCCCGAGCCGATCCGCGTCGAGACATACGCCCACTACCTCAACGGCTTCCTCGAGAAGCTGGTCATCTCGGCGCCGGTGCTGCTGGGTCACTCTTTCGGGGGAGCGGTCGTGCAACAGCACGCAGCGGACCGACCCGCTGCGGCGGCCGGCCTGGTGCTGCTCGCTTCCGCTCCGCCCGGCGGGCTGAAAACGCCGGAGGACCGCTATCCCCTGCTCGAGTCCCTCGGCCGCAGCCGCGAGTCGATGGAGCAGGCGATTGCGTCGACCATGCCTTCCCGGAAACCGGACTACTTCGTCCAACTCGTCGAAGAAGCTCTCCTGATGGATCCGGCTGCTTTCAGCGGCAACGCCCGGGCGCTGGAACGGCACGACCTGACCGCCGCACTGTCTTCGGTGACCTGCCCCGTCCTGGTCGTTCGCGGCGAACTCGACTTCCTCATCTCCACTGCCGCGGCCGAGGAGACGGCCCGCGCATTCCCCAACGCCGGGCTCGAGAACCTCGAGGGCATCGGCCACTCTCCGCAGCTCGAGGATCCCGACAGATTCAACGCCCTCGTCTCACGCTTTCTGGGGGGCCTGCCATGAATTAGGTCGCCGACAGTGAAGAGCCTTGACATTCCCCAAGCTCGATACCAAACGCAAACGGCTGTTTCCAAAGGAGAAAGCATGAAAAGACTGCTGACGCTCACCTTGATGCTCGCGCTAGGCCTGGCCCTGGCGCAGCCTGTAAAGATCGGAATCCTCAGCCCGCTCACGGGCGGCGCTGCGGGAACCGGACAGGCCCAGTTGGAGGGCTTCGAACTCGCCCTGCAGGAGATCAATGATGCTGGCGGCATCCTCGGCGAGCCGCTCGAGATAGTCGTCGAAGACACCAAGGCAGACGCCCAGACTGCGCTTGCCGCGTTCGAGAAGCTGATGACCGAAGACGAGGTCGGCTTCATCGCCGGCGGATATTCGTCCGGAGTCACTCTGGGACTCGTCGAATCGTTCAAGACCTTCCAGCCGGTCGTCACCTGGATCGGCGGGGCGGTGTCCGGCGTCGGACTGGACGGCTTCGAGGGGATCGAGGAGACACTCGGCAGCGAAGAGTGGTTCTTCCACATCCACCCCTGGGACTACCACAACACCGCTGCTGCCAACGCGTTCATTGCTTCCGCCGACATAGAGACAGTCGCCATCCTGCACGAGGACTCCGCCTTCGGCGGTCCAGGCGCGGCCACCGCCGCGAGGCTGCTCGAGGAGCAGGGCATCGAGGTCACCCTCAACGAAGCGTTCAAGTCCACGCTTCTCGGCGGGACCGGTGACTTCCGCGCTGCCATCAGCAAGGCCAAGGCGACCGGTGCCGACATGCTCTACTGGATCGGCTACGACAGCGACGTCGTGCCCATGTCGTCGCAGATCCGCGAGCTCAACTACAACCCGGCGTACATCTTCGGCACCCCGCCAG
This sequence comes from Trueperaceae bacterium, assembly GCA_040905465.1. Lineage (GTDB taxonomy): Bacteria > Deinococcota > Deinococci > Deinococcales > Trueperaceae > DASVCN01. The sequence goes on from JBBDRK010000052.1 coordinate 82,348, forward strand.
GCTGGCCCAGCGGCTTCGCCGAAGCGTCGGAAGCGCAATGCGTCACCGGGCTCATCGGTTTCCTGCCCAATCTGCCCACCTCCGAGGCTCAAACCTTCAGCCGCGACTACCAGGCAATGCACGGCAAGGCGCCGGAAAACTACATGGCCGCCCTGGCCTACGCCCAGCTCTGGGCCTACGCCGACGCCATCAACAGCGCCGGCAGCACCGATCGTGAAGGTGTCATCGATGCGCTCGAACAGGGAACCTTCCGCTCCCCCGCGGGCGATTGGTCGTTCGGTCCCTCCGAGATAAGCCAACACCAGGGCTTCAGCGACGACCTGTGGCTGGTGTTCCAGTATCAGGACGGCGTGCGCGAGATCGTCTTCCCGTTGGAGCGCAGCACCGCGCCATTGCGCAGCTGCAACTAAGGGCTCCCCAGGGGCGCAGCGCGCTGCGCCCCTGACCCTTTCCCATGGATCTGTCGCTACTCCTGCAAGGCATCGTCTCGGGCGTCCTCGCCTCGGGTCTATATGCACTGGTCTCGGTCGGCCTGGCGCTCGCCATAGGCGTGATCGGCATCATCAACTTCGCCCACGGCGAATTCTTCATGATCGGCGCCTTCCTCGCCTACCAGCTATTCGTCTCCTTCGGCGCCGATCCCGTGTTGTCCCTATTTTTCGTCGCTCCCGGGCTGTTCCTCATCGGCGCAGTGATCTACCGGTCCAGCATCCAGTACGTCCTCAAGGCGCCCGAGCTCAATCAGATGCTGCTCACCTTCGGGATCGGCATCATCCTGCAGAACCTGGCGCTGGTTATCTGGGGCGGGGACCCGGTTTCGATAAGCAACGTCCCCTACCGTTCGGTCGGCTGGCAGATCGCAGGTGTCAGCGTGGGGGCAGTGCCGCTCTTCAGCTTCCTCATCTCGCTCGTCATCGTAGGCGGGCTCTATTACGTCCTGCTCAGAACACGGCTCGGCAGGGCGATGCGGGCGGTCGCCCAAAACCGCACGGGCGCGAGCCTGGTGGGACTGGAAGTAAACCGCATCTACCTGATCGCCTTCGCGCTCTCCGCGGCGCTGGCGGGACTCGGCGGGGTCATGATCGCCGTGATCCAGTCGCCTACCCCCACGGTAGGCTTCGCCTTCACGCTCAAGGCGTTCGCCATCGTCGTTCTCGCCGGACTGGGCAACATCCGCGGCATAGTGTGGGCCTCGCTGGCCGTCGCCCTATCCGAATCCCTGGTGGCCACCTTGGTTCCCGACGGCGACGTGCTGAGAAACGCCGTATTCTTCGCAATCATCTTCATAGTGCTGATCGCCAGAAGCCGGAGGGTAGCATGACCTCCAACAGACGAAGTACCGAAAGAAGGCCCGCCCTCCAAGTACCCTTCGATCTCATCGCGGTGGCTGCAGCCGCGACGCTCCTGTACTTCGTGCCCGAGCTCCTCAAGCTCGTCTTCGACAAGGCCTCAGTGAGCTACCTCTCGCTGGTGACCAACGCCCTGACCCTGGCGATCCTGGCGCTCTCCTGGGACATCCTGGCGCGAACCGGACAGCTCTCGTTGGCCCACGCCGCCTTCTTCGGCGCCGGGGCTTACGCCACCGCGATTCTCGGCAAGCTCACCGGCTGGCCGTTGTGGCTGGGCATCCCGTTCGGCGGGGTCGTCGCGGTCGTGCTGGCGCTGCTGCTCGGCTCGGTGACACTGCGGTTGCGCGGCATCTATTTCGCCATAGCCACCCTCGCTTTCACCGAGGTCTTGCGGGCGGTCGTGCAGCAGCTTCCTACCGCTATTGCCGGGGGGTCCGCGGGGATCAACATCAGCCCGCTGTTCCGGCCCACGTTCGTGCCCGGCGAAATGGACCGCTGGGAGATCGCCTTCACCCGCAACGAGCACTACTTCCTGGTCTACGCCGGCATCCTCCTGTTCACTATCCTGATAAGCATCTACCTGCAACGCTCCCGGTTGCGGTCCGCATTCACCGCCATCCGAACCAATGAGGAGGTCGCGGCCGTCATGGGCGTCTACCCGGCGGGCCACAAGTTGCTGGCCTTCGCACTGTCGAGCCTGGTGGTGGGCTTCCTGGGAGCGGTGCAGGCGCACCGCATCGGCTCGGTAAGTCCCGACTCGACGTTCGGCATCGGCACGACCGTCTTCGCCCTGGTAACCCCGATCTTCGGCGGGCTCTACACCACCCTCGGCCCGATCATCGGCGCCGGCGTGCTCGCGGGAGTCGAGGAGACCCTGAAACGGACCTTTCAGGAAGGCTATCTGATCGGCTACGGCCTCGTCCTGGTCCTGTCGATCCTCTTCATGCCGAGAGGAATCCTCGGAGTCATCAACGGACTCGTCAAGCGGCTTCGAGGCGAGGGTCCGCCAGCAGATCCCGATCATGAGCTACCCGGGGAGCGTGACTCCGAATGAGCATCCTGACCGTCCGAGGGCTCGGCAAGCGTTTCGGCGGGCTGGCCGCGGTCGACGACTTGAGTTTCGACGTGTCCCAGGGAGAGATCCTGGCCATCATCGGACCCAACGGCGCCGGCAAGACGACGACACTCAACCTCATCTCTGGCCTGCTCTCGCCTACGGCAGGGTCGCTCGGATTCAAGGGCAAGGAGATCGGCCGGCTCACTCCCGAACAACGCTGTCGCCTGGGTCTAGGCCGGGCCTTCCAGGTGGTGCAGCCCTTCCCCGAGATGACCGTGGCCGAGAACGTGCTGGTCGGAGCGCTCTTCGGCAAAGCCGGCGTGTCGGACGCCCAGGCTCGGCGGCTCAGCCGGGCCGCGCTCGAGCGTACCGGTCTCCTTCGCGTCCGCGACACGGCCGCCGAAGATCTCACCCTGCTGCAGGAGAAACGCCTTGAGATCGCCCGTGCGCTGGCCACGCAGCCGGACGTGCTGCTCCTGGACGAAGTCATGGCAGGCTTGCGCCCCAACGAGGCGAGGCAGGCGGTTGAGCTGGTCAGGAGCGTGCGGGACAGCGGCATCACCATCATCTTCATCGAACACGTAATGCCGGTGGTTCGCGACCTGGCCGATCGGGTGATAGTGATGGACCACGGCCAGAAGATAGCGGAGGGGAGCTACCGAGAGGTGACCGGCGACCCGCAGGTCGTCGAAGCCTACCTGGGCCCGGACGATGAAATCGATTCACCGGAGGATGCACGCAATGCCGGAGTCTGAGACATTGAGCGCAAGCGGCCGGAGCCTGTCGCGGGCTTCCGCCTTGAAAGCCGGCCGAGGGTCTTCCCGGCGAGGTCGACCGTGAGTCGCGCATCGCTGGCGGTCGAGTCCCTGAGCGCCGGCTACGGCAAGATCCAGGTCTTGTGGGGCGTCAGCGTGACGGTAGGTAAGGGCGAATTCGTCGCCATCATCGGAGCCAACGGCGCCGGCAAGACGACTCTGCTACGGGTGATCTCCGGGCTCATCCCCGCCTGGAGTGGAACGGTAACCGCCTTCGGCGAACCCCTCAAAGGCAAGAGCGCCGCAAGGATCGTCAGGCGCGGCATCGGCCACGTTCCCGAGGGCAGGCAGCTCTTCCCGTTGATGACGGTGCAGGAGAACCTGGAGAGCGGCGCGGACTACCTGCCGGCGGCGAAGAGAGAAGCCGGCAGTAGCCGGGCTTTCGTCTACGACCTGTTTCCCAGGCTCGCCGAGCGAAAGGACCAGCTCGCGGGCACTCTGTCCGGCGGCGAGAGGCAGATGGTCGCCATCGGCCGGGCACTGATGAGCAAACCCGGGATCCTGTTGGTAGACGAGCCGAGTCTGGGCCTGGCGCCTGCGCTGACGAAGACGGTGTTTGCCGCGCTGAAGTCCATCAACGAGGAAGGCGTCACGATAGTCCTGGTCGAACAGAACGTCCGCCAGTCACTCAGGCTGGCGCACCGGGCCTACGTGCTGGAAAACGGCGCGGTCAGGAAAGAGGGTAGCGGTCAGGAGCTGCTGAACGACCCCGACGTACAAGCCGCCTACCTTTCGATGTGAGGAGTGATGCCCGTGCACGCCTTCGACTGGCTGAATAAGCAGTCCGAGTTGCGGGCCGACCAACTGGCCCTGGTCGACGCCGCCAGCGGACGGGAGTCGACCTACGCACAGGTGAACGAACGCGCCAGCCGATGTGCCGAGTACCTTCGGGATCGGACAGGCATCAGGGTCGGCGACCGCATAGCCATACTCGCCCACAACAGCTCGGACTACATCGAGATCCTCTACGCCTGCGCAAAGCTGGGAGCGATCCTGGTGCCGCTCAACTGGCGCCTTGCTCCGGCGGAGCTCGATTTTGTCCTGGCCGACTGCAGGCCGAAGATGTTGATCTACGACCCCCCCTTCCGGGAAACGGTGGACAGGCTCAGGCAGAAGCCCGACGGACCGGCGATCACCCTGGGCACTGGCGACGACGGTGGCGTTACCTATGAGCAGGCGTTGGCCGACAGCTCGGGCGAAATCCTGCTCATGCCGGAACGCGACCCCGGCGAAACCTGGAGCGTCCTCTACACCTCCGGGACCACGGGACGACCCAAGGGGGTGCTGCAGACGTTCGACATGGCTCTGTTCAACATGCTGAACATCGGGCTGCCCATCGAGCTCGGCTCGAGCGACACGACCCTGAACGTCCTCCCCTTCTTCCACACGGGCGGGCTCAACCTCTACCTGAATCCCACCCTCATCGTTGGGGGCACCGCCATAGTTCAGCGTAGCTTCGAGCCCGAGGAAACGCTACGGCTCCTGGCCCAGCGCACCACGGTTTTCTTCGGGGTTCCCGCCGTCTACCTGTTCCTGAGCCAGCACCCGGGATTCGACGACGCCGACCTCACAGGTGTTCGCTCCTGGGCGTGCGGCGGGGCGCCGATGCCGGTGAGTCTGCTCGAGCGTTACGCCGGAAGAGGTATCCGCATCCGCCAGGGTTTCGGCATGACCGAAACCGGACCGACGGTTTTCCTCATCGACGAGGCCAGCGCCCTCGCGAAGGCCGGGTCGGTCGGCAAGCCGCAGCTTTTCGTCGACGTACGCATCAAAGACGCCCAGGGCCGGGACGTTGCCGATGGCGAGCCCGGCGAACTGCTGGTGAGGGGGCCAGCCGTAACGCCGGGTTACTGGGAGCTCCCCGCGGTCACCGCCGAAGCGCTGGAGAAGGGCTGGCTCCACACCGGCGACGTGGCGCGCCGCGACGAGGACGGCTACTACTACATCGTCGATCGGCTGAAGGACATGTACATCTCCGGCGGGGAGAACGTCTACCCGGCCGAGATCGAGCACGTTCTCCACACCCACCCCGCCGTGCTCGAGGCGGCGGTAATCGGCGTGCCCGACGAGCGCTGGGGCGAGGTCGGCAAGGCCGTGGTGGTGCTGAATGCAGCGGGGGACGTGAGCGAGCCCGTCCTACTGGAGCTCTGCCGGCGAGAGCTGGCCGGCTTCAAGGTGCCTAAGTCGATAGTCTTCGTAGCTGCACTCCCGCGCAACGCAGCGGGAAAGGTGTCCAAGGCCGAGTTGCAGGAGAAGGCCAGATGACGGAGCGGCTGGAGATCGGCCGGGTGATCGAGTCGACTCGAACGTTGAGCCAGGACGACTTCGACCGCTTCGCCGCGCTCAGCGGAGACGACAATCCGATTCACGTCGACCCCCAGTTCGCCGCCACCACCCGCTTCGGTCGTACCGTCAGTCACGGCATGCTCCTTTACGGCGTGCTTTGCGCCGCCGTTCACGAGAACTTTCCCGGCGCAACGCAGCTCGGCCAGGACCTGATGTTCCCGAGCCCGACATTCGCCGGGGAAGAGATAACGGTACGTCTCGAAGTTACCGGGGCCGAACCGGGGACCGGTCAAAGAACTCCCGGCCTGCGCCTCGCCGTAGTAATGACCAAAGCGAACGGCGAGACGGTGTGCCAGGGCGAGGCGTTGCTGACCAGGAGGCAAGCGGAGTGAGCCCTCTTCTGCTCGAGGAGCGAGACGGGCAGGTGGCCACGCTGACACTGAACCGGCCGGAGCGGCACAACAGCCTGGTACCGGAACTGCTCGAAGCGATGCTCGACGCCCTCGCCGGCCTGGCGGCTTATCCCGACCTGCGCGCCGTCGTGCTGCAGGCGAACGGTCCCTCCTTCTCGACAGGCGGTGACGTTCGGCGCTTCCACGACCAGTTGGGCACGATCGAGGAGTACGCCGGGAGGATCGTGGGGCTGCTGAACCGGGTGGTTCTCGCCATGATCTCGTTTCCGGTGCCCGTGGTGAGCGCGGTTCAAGGCATGGTCACCGGCGGCTCGCTGGGCCTGGTCGTCGCCTCCGACATCGTGCTTCTCGGACCGAGAGCGAGCTTCACGCCCTACTACGGCGTGGTCGGCTTCAGTCCGGACGGCGGCTGGACGGCACTCCTTCCCGCCCTGATCGGGCCCAGGCGGGCCGCCGAGGCGCTGCTGCTCAACCGCACAATCGGTGCCGAGGAGGCGGTCCTCTGGGGCTTGGCCACTCGGCTGGTGGAGGAGCAGGCGCTGCGCCAGGAGGCGCAGGTGGTGGCGGCGGCGATAGCCGGGATGCAGCGGGGTAGCGTTCGGCGCAGCAAGACACTGCTCGCCGAAGCCATGCAGGGTGCCGCAGCGGGTTTACGACGCGAATACGAGCACTTCCTGGAACAGATCGTCAGTCCGGAGGCCAGGCTCGGGATGGCGGACTTCCTGGGCGAGGGCGAAGGAGACGGATAGCCTTGAAATCGTTTCACCTCGGTCAGATCGCCTCGACGAGCCGCGCCTTCACAGAATCGGACGTCGCCGCCTATCGCTCGCTCAGCGGGGATCACGGCCTCGCCTTCGGACCGGGCCAGCAGAGTGGCGTGCCCGGTCCCCTGCTGAGCGGGATGTTCTCCTGCCTGCTGGGCACCAAGCTACCCGGACGCGGCACGAACTGGCTCAAACAGTCGCTGAGCTTCCCGGCTCGGGCCTCACCGAACGAGCGGATAACGGCTTCCGTGGAGATCGTCAGGATGCGGTCGGAGAAGGGGCTCGTCAACCTGCGAACCGTATGTACCGGCGATGGCGGCCGGGTCGTATGCGAGGGCGAGGCGCTCGTGTTGATCGCGGATGTCGCGCCTCGCCGCCTCGCTGCCGGTGACGAGACCGTGCCCGATAACGCGCCCAGGGCCGCGCTCGAAACGGATCTCGCGAGCGGGCTG
>JBBDRK010000052.1:89583-100082 GCA_040905465.1 Trueperaceae bacterium
CGTGCCCGATAACGCGCCCAGGGCCGCGCTCGAAACGGATCTCGCGAGCGGGCTGGGGACAAATGCAGAAGCAGTGGATGAGACAGCATCGGAGGCGGATCCGGATGAGTGAAGCGTTGTCCGCACGGATGCGAGAGCTGCTCGGACGGGAACTGGGCCCGAGTCGCCGGCTCATGGTCGACCAGCAGACGATCGACCGCTTCGCCGATGCGACCGGCGACCGGCAGTGGATTCATGTCGACCCGGAGAGAGCCGCCCGGGAGTCGCCGTTCGGGGCGACGGTGGCGCACGGGATGTTGACGCTGAGCCTGGCGCCCGGCCTTGCCATCGAGCTTCTGGGGCTCGAGCAGGCGCGCCTGGTCGTCAACTACGGCCTCAACCGGGTCCGTTTTCCTGCTCCCTTGCTGGTGGGCTCGCAGGTGCGGCTGGCGCTCACCCTGGCGGAACTGGAACCCGCCGGGAACGCCAGTCGGTTGACCATCGACACGCGCCTTCAGGACGACCGCCAGGACAGACCCGTGTGCGTGGCGCAGCTGGTGTTCCAACTGCACGATTGACCGAGCACGGTGGTCTCCGAGGGCGTGCGTGGGCTCCCTGGAGCGCCACCTTGTCGTGAGCGCACTCCTGGCCGCCGGGCGAGAGCGGTAGGCTGTCCGCTGGAGCGAATGGAAGAACCGCAAATCGACCACAGTCAAGGGCCTCCCCACAGGAGCCGGGTAGTCGAGGGCTCGCCGGTCTATTACGGCTGGCTCATCCTGCTGGCGGCAACTTTCGGCATGATGATGACCTCTCCAGGCCAGACGTTCGGCGTCTCGGTGTTTCTGGACGACATCATCGCCGAGCTGGGCCTCAGCCGCTCCACGGTGTCGCTGCTCTATACCATCGGAACGCTCGTCGGCTCTATGTCGCTGCCCTTCGTAGGAAGGTTCATCGACCGCAAGGGCCCGCGCGTGGCCGTGGTCGTCATCACCGCCCTGTTCGCGCTGGCTTGCGTGGCGATGGGCTTCGTTACCGGACTCTTCTCGCTGCTCCTCGGTTTCATCCTGATCCGGGGCCTTGGCCAGGGCTCGCTCGGCCTGGTGAGCCTCCACGTGATCAATATCTGGTTCGTTCGCCGACGGGGCCTGGCAATCGGCCTGTCCGGAATCGGCATCGCGCTGGCCACCGGGTTCTTCCCGCTGCTTTTCCAGGTCATGCTCGACCAGTTCGGCTGGCGGCTCACCTACATGATCCTGGGGACCCTGGTTGCAGCCGTGATGATCCCGGTCGGAGCGATCTTCTACCGGTCCCACCCGGAATCGTACGGCCTCTTGCCGGACGGGTCGCCTTCTAAGCGCACCGAAGAGGTCACCGAGGTCAACTACACCGCCGCCGGCGCGCGCCGCACTCTCACCTTCTGGCTCTTCGTGCTGGGTGACTTCATGGTGGCGGCGCTCGGCACCGGACTCATTTTCCACCACTACTCGATCATGGCGGCGGGCGGCATCGACCGGCTCACCGCCTCGACCTTCTTCGTTCCCCTCGGGGCGCTCAGCGCCGGAGCCATCCTGCTGACCGGGTACCTGATAGACCGAATGCCGCCGAGATTCCTGCTCTCGCTGGCGCTGTGGCTGCTGGTCGCGGGCATTTTCCTGGCGGGCAGGGCAACCTCTCCGGAACTGGTCCTGGTGTACGGCGCGGTGCTGGGCCTCTCCAACGGAATGAAGGGGGCTATCGGCGGCAGCGTGTACGCCTACTACTTCGGCCGCAAGCACCTGGGAGCGATCAAGGGATCCGCCATCACCATCACTGTCGCCGGCACAGCGGTAGGTCCCCTCCTCTACGCGGTCGGTTACGAGGCGGCCGGCAGTTACCTGCCGGTGCTCCTGCTGTCGGCGCTGGCGCCGCTGGCGGTGGCGTTGTTCGCGCCCTTCCTTCGGCCCAAGCGGCCGGACGGTACGGTCCTGTAGGTCGTCGCGGCCCCCCGGACGATCACAGGCATCAGAGCCTTACTATCTCCTGATCGCCCGGGACGTCGTACAGCTCCACATCCGGATGTTCGCTGCGGAAGTAGCGGATCTCGTGCTCCTGCTTGAACAGCGACACCGGCTTCTCATCGCGGTCGAGAACCAGCATTCCGAAGCGCGGTAGCGGGTGGGGGGTCTCGCTGAGCCAGCGGACCAGCTTGTAGGGAAGCTGATCGAGCCTGACGGCGACGTTGTACTCGTCGCGCATCCGGTGCTGGAACACGTCGAACTGCAGCGTGCCGACCGCGCCCAACACCGGATCACGAGCTCCCTGGGCGGGATAGAAGACCTGTACCACGCCCTCCTCGGCGAGCTGCTCCAGCCCCTTGCGGAACGTCTTGCGCCGGTCTGCCTGCTCCGGGTACACGACCGCGAACGCCTCCGGAGCGAACCGCGGGAAGTCGACGATCTCGACGCCCGATCTGTTGCTCAGCACGTCCCCGATGCGGAACAGGCCGGGGTTCACCAGGCCGACGATGTCGCCGGGAAAGGCGTGCTCTACCGTTTCTCGCTCCTTGGCGAACATCGTATGCGCCTGGCCCAGCTTCACCTCACGCCCCGTTCGGCCGTGAACGGCCTGCATGCCGCGTTCGAAGCGACCTGCCGAGATCCGCACGAACGCAGTGCGGTCCCGGTGCTGGCGGTTCATGTTCGCCTGCAGCTTGAACACGAAGGCAGCGAAGTCGTCGGAGTTCGCCGGCAACTCGCCGCGGCTGGTGGCCAACGGCCCGGGAACCGGCGCCAATCGCAGGAAGTGGTCCAGGAACAGCTGCACTCCGAAGTTGGTGAGAACGCTACCGAAGAAAACCGGCGTGAACTCGCCTGCCAGGAACCGCTGCGGATCGACCGGCGGCATGAGTTCGTCGAGTAGCGCGGTGTCTTCCATCAGCTTGGCCTGGGCTGCCTCGCCCACCAACTCCCCCACCAGGGGATCGCCGGGTTCGAGCGTCCTGACCGGAGACTGGCTGGCGTTTCGCGCCACCCGCTCGAACAGGTGCAGCTTGCCGGCGGGACGCTCGTAGACGCCCCGGAAGTCCGGCCCGTCACCTATCGGCCAGGTGATCGGGATCGGCTGGATACCGAGCACCTCTTCTACCTCGTCGAGCAGGACGTAGGGGTCGAGAGCCGGCCGGTCGAACTTGTTTATGAAGGTGAAGATCGGAATCCCGCGCTCGCGACTCACCTTGAACAGCTTCCGCGTCTGCTCCTGCACGCCCCGGGCGCCGTCGAGCAGCATGACCGCGCTGTCGGCAGCGGTAAGCGTGCGATAGGTGTCTTCGCTGAAGTCCTGGTGACCTGGGGTGTCGAGCAGGTTGATGACGAAACCCTGGTAGAGAACCTGCAACGCCGCCGAGCTGATGGAGATGCCCCGCTCCTGCTCGAGGCTCATCCAGTCGCTGGTGGCGTGGCGGGTGCCGGCCTTGCCGGCGACCGCCCCGGCCTCACGGATCGCGCCGCTATAGAGCAGCAGCTTCTCCGTCAACGTGGTCTTGCCGGCGTCCGGGTGGGAGATAATCGCAAAGGTACGACGACGATCGATCTCCGCCTGCAACGCGGCGCTATCGTCGCTCATCGTGCACTCCTTGCTGCTCCAATGTGGCTCGTTGCATCGGTGTCATCCCCCGTAGCATCGTACAGGAGCGCCGGCACCCGAGTCGCCCGCTTGCGGACGGACCGCAGTGTCATCCGGAACCGCCCGGACGGCCTCTCCACCTGCGACTCTCGGTTCAAGGAGAGCTCATGGCCACCGATTTCGCCGCAACCTCCCCGCCCAGCGCAGTAAGACCGGCCTTCGAGATCGGTGTTTACACCTTTGCCGACCGCAGTCCCGACCCCGGCAGCGGCGCGACGATGAGCGCCGAACGGCGAATCGCCGACCTGCTGGAGGAGATGCAGCTCGCCGATGAGGTGGGGCTGGATGTTTTCGGCGTCGGCGAACACCACCGGCCCGACTATGTCGCGTCGGCACCGGCGGTGGTGTTGGCGGCCGGGGCGGCGCTGACCGAACGCATCCGGCTCAGCAGCGCGGTAACGGTGTTGAGCTCCGACGATCCGGTCCGGGTGTTCCAGGACTTCGCGACGCTCGACCTCATTTCCGGCGGACGTGCCGAGATCATGGCGGGGCGCGGCTCTTTCATCGAGTCTTTCCCCCTGTTCGGCTACGACCTGAACGACTACGACGAGCTGTTCAGCGAGAAGCTCGAGCTGCTCCTCGAGCTGCGCCGTAACGAGAGGGTCACCTGGAGCGGGCGTCATCGAGCTGGCCTGGACGACCTGGCTGTCTACCCGCGCCCGGTGCAGCAGGAGCTGCCGGTCTGGATCGCCGTGGGCGGAACGCCGCAGTCGGCCGTACGGGCCGGGACCCTCGGCCTGCCCATGGCGCTCGCGATCATCGGCGGTGCACCGGAGCGCTTCGCACCGTTCGCCGACATCTACCGCGAGGCCGGAGCCCGGGCCGGACACGCACCCGAGAAGCTGGCTCTGAGCATCAACTCGCACGTCTATCTCGCCGCCGATTCGCGACGAGCGGGTGACGAGTTCTTCCCCTATTACTCGACTGTGATGACCAGGATAGGCCGCGAGCGCGGCTGGCCACCCACGACTCGTGAACAGTACGACGCGCTGCGGGCGCCCCATGGGGCGCTGCTCGTGGGAGATCCGCAGGAGGTTATCGACAAGATCCTCTTCCAGCACTCGATATTCGGCCACCAGCGCTTCATGGCGCAGTGCGACGTCGGCACGGTGCCGCACGACAAGCTGATGCGGGCCATCGAACTGCTCGGCAGCGACGTGGCGCCGGTGGTGCGAAGGGAGGTAGCCGGGCGGGTCGGACCAGGCTGAACAGGCCAGGCTGAACAGGACGAGGTTGGCCGGTCGAGGTTGGCCGGTCGAGGTTGGCCGGTCGAAAAGTACCGGCGGTTGCGGTGCAAAATGTCCTAACCTCTGCGGTCGCCCGACTGCTAAAATGGCCCGGTTAGTTATGAATGCCGCCCCCACGACTTCACAGCGTCCCCTTGGGGCTGAACATCTCCTGGTCTTCCGCCTGGACGATGACCGCTACGCGTTGAACGCGTCGGCGGTCCTTCGGGTGACCTGGGCGGTCCGGATCACTCGGTTACCGGTGGCTCCCGAGGTGGTGTTGGGAGTCATCGATGTAGCGGGCCGGGTGTTGCCGGTCGTCGACACCAGACAACGCTTCGGCCTGCCTCGGCGCGACCTGCTGGTGAGCGACAACCTGATCATCGCCCGTACCTCCCGTCGCCAGCTGGTTCTGGCCGTGGATCAGGTGGACGGCGTGATCGAGTACCCGGAAGAGAAGGTCCAGGCCGCCCCGGAGATCGTGCCTGGAACCGACTACGTTCGAGGTGTCGCCAAGCTCGCCGACGGCCTCGTGCTGATCCACGACCTCGACACCTTCCTCTCGCTCGACGAGGAGCAGTCCCTCGACCGGGCGCTCGAGCTCTCACTCGACCGGCAGGAACCGGAAGGTGGCGGCGACCCTGGTGGCGCGGGAGGCGGCGACGATGCTCAGTGATCCACTGGCGCAGGGCGTGAGCGCCCTGCTGGCCGCCGGTGTGGGGCTACATTTCCCGGCAAATCGTCGGCGCGAGCTGGAGCTGGGGCTGGCGGGCGCGGCACGCGAGTCGGGCTACCGCGACACTAACGAGTACGTGTCCGGGCTGCTGTCGGCTCCCTTGACGCGCTCGCAACGCGAGACGCTGGCCAAGCATCTGACGGTCGGCGAGACATACTTCTTCCGGCACCCGGACACGATATCCGGGCTGGAGGAGCACGTCCTGCCGGAGCTGATCCGGCGACGCCGGCAGGCGGGCCGCTACCTGCGTATCTGGAGTGCGGGGTGTTGTACCGGCGAGGAGCCCTATACCATCGCCATACTCCTCGACCGGCTCATTCCCGACCAACGAGACTGGGACATCTCTATAGTGGCGACGGACGTCAACCCTGCCTTCCTGCGGGCGGCACGCGCCGGAAACTACGGGATGTGGTCGTTCCGAGGGACGCCGGAATCGGTGCGTGACCGTTACTTTCGGGCGCTTCCGGGGCAACGGTTCGAACTGCTGCCCGAGATGCGGCGGCGGGTGAAGTTCGGCAGCCTCAACCTCGCCGAAGACAGTTACCCGTCGCGGGCCGGCGGCACCGAAGCGGTCGACCTGATCCTGTGCCGAAACGTCCTGATGTATTTCACGAGAGAAGCATCCCGAGCGGCGCTGGGACGGTTCTACCGATCGTTGAGTGACGGCGGCTGGCTCGCCCTCAGCGCGACCGAGGCAGCAGCAGAACGATTCGAGCAGTTCGATCCGGCCCCGGGAGTCGGCACCGCGATCTTCCGTCGCAACCCGGCGACCCCGAAGCACTTGCCGTTCGCCGCGGTCCCGTCACCGATCAGGATGCCGCTGAAGACGCCGCCGACGTTCCAGTCGGATCACGGACACGGCGAAGAGCCGAAGGTGGAAGCGGATACCGTGATCGACGGTCGGAGGCTTCATGACGCCGCCCGCGATCACGCCAACGCGGGGCGGCTGGTCGAAGCGTACGACTGCTGCCGCAAGGCCGTGGACGTCCAGCCATTGAACTCCTCCTATCGCTATCTGCTTGCAACTATCGAGCTGGAGTGCGGCCACGAGCAGGGGGCAATTCAGGCACTCCTGCAGGCGGCCTACCTCGATCCGGCGGGCGCCCTGCCGCACGTCGCGCTAGGTAACCTGCGGCGTTCGCAGATGCGTCTCGCTGAAGCCGTCCGGCACTTCGGTACCGCTCTCCGGTTGTTGAGGAAAATGCCGGCCGCCGAGGAAGTAGCAGACGGCGACGGACTCACGGCCGGCCGTCTGGCCGAGATGGTGGAGACGGCTCGAGCAGCCGCCATGGCGCTGCTCGACCAGGGTAAGCCCGGCCAGCAGGTGGCCCATCAGGTGGCAAAGTGAACGCCGGCGAGAAGCCCGGAACAGTGCCGGCGAGCGTTGCCGCCGATACCGGCGAGTCGCGGTTGGACGGCGTTCGATCGTCGCGGCATACAACTGGCGAACGATCGGCCGATCGGGTCCTGGAGGAGCGGGCGCGGCAGTTGGCGGCCGAACCGGCCGCGGCGAAGGGCGGCGAGTGGATCGTGGTAGTGGAGTTCGCGCTCGCCAACGAGCGCTATCTGCTGAGCGCACAGCACGTGCGTGAGGTCGCAACGATCGACGAGCTGACACCGTTGCCGGGCGTCCCGGAGTTCGTCGTCGGCCTCGTCAACCTGCGTGGCGAGATCGTTTCCGTAATCGACATCAGCAGCTTCCTGGGCCTGCCTCGCAGCGACCCCGGCGACCTTCACCAGGTCCTGTTCCTGGAGGACGAGCAGATGACGTTCGGTATCGTGGCCGAGTCGATCTACGGCGCCCGTCGCCTCGCGCTCGCAGACATACAACCGCCTCCGCCCACTCTCGGCGCCAATCACGCCAGGTACGTCACGGGGATGACCCGGGAGCGGACGGTCGTTCTCGACGGTGCCAGGTTGCTGGCAGACCCCGACGTGGTGGTTCGCGAACACCGCACCGGACGAGCGATCGGGAACACCAGATGATCTCTAGGCGCGACGGTGAGAACCGCCGCTACAGCAAGCCGACCCCATCGGCAACGTCGTCTCGTCATACCGGGCAGTCACGACCGGCTTCCCGATCTATCTCCAAGGAGTTGGCACAATGACCATCGGCAGGAAAATGTACATCGGCTACGGCCTGATACTGGCGCTTCTGCTGGTGATAACCGCAGTGGGGATGAGCTCCCTCACCCGCCTGCCCGTCTTCTACGACGAGAACATCGAGGTGAACGAGCGGCTCGCGGACGAGGCCGACGCCATCGGCCTGCGGGTACGCGACCAGGTGGTGCACTTCCGCGGTGCCGTCCTCTATCCACAGTACCGTGACGAGTACCTGAATCTGCTGCAGCAGGCACGCGACGACTTCAACGCGATCGTCACGGGCCTGGGCGAACGGGTGGAGGCAGCCGAGGACCGGCTCCTGCTGGAGAGTCTGGTCGAGGGTCAGGACGACCTGGCGGAGACCCAGGACCGCATCCTCGATCTGGTCGCCGCCGAGGAACGGGTGACCGCGGACGTCGGGGCCGGCGACGTGGAAGCCGCTCAGCTGAGCAACCGCCTGCTCGAGCAGGCGGCGGAGTTTCGCGACCGGCGCGTCCGCCAGGTCGCGGAGGGCCGTGCCCGTGTCGCCCGCGGAGTCCCGTTCGTAACCAACCTGATGCTGTACACCGCCATCGTCGCCATCGTCGCCGGGTTCGTGGTCGCCGGCTTGGTTAGCCGCTCGATAACCAAGCAGTTGCAGGACGGCATCCTGAGGCTCTCCTCCTCGGCTGCGCAGATTCTGTCGACGACGGCTGAGGTCGCGGCGGGCACGGCTCAGACCGCCACGGCCGTAAGCGAGACCACCGCCACCGTCGAGGAGGTCAAGCAGACCGCCCAGGCCGCAAGCCAGAAGGCGAAGCAGGTCTCCGACAGCGCCCAGAGGATGACCGAGGTCGCTCAGAATGGCCGCGACTCGGTCGAGGACACAGTCGAGGTGATGAACAGCATCCAGGTGCAGATGGAGTCGGTGGCCGGCAGTATCGTTCAGTTGGCGGAGCAGAGCCAGGCCATCGGCGAGATCATTGCCACCGTTAACGACCTGGCCGAGCAGTCGAACCTGCTGGCGGTCAACGCGGCCATCGAGGCGACGAGGGCGGGAGAGCACGGCAAGGGCTTCGGGGTAGTGGCCCAGGAGGTACGGAGCCTGGCCTCCCAATCGAAACAGGCCACCAGTCAGGTCAGAACCCTGTTGGGCGACATCCAGAAAGCCACCAACGCCGCTGTCCTCGCCACCGAGCAGGGCAAGAAGGCCGTGGGCAACGGTTCCAGCCAGACGCAGGCGACCAGCGAGGCTATCAACCAGTTGGCGGACAGCGTGATAGCCGCGGCTCAGGCCGCCACCCAGATCGCCGCCTCCAATCAGCAGCAGATGGTGGGGATGGACCAGGTCGCCCTGGCAATGGACAACATCAAGCAGGCGAGCTCGCAGAACGTCGCCGGCACACGCCAGGCCGAAGAAGCCGCGCAGGATCTCCAGGAACTCGGAAGATCCCTCAAGAGGCTGATAAGCAAAGAGGCGGCCTGAGCGCCTCATGAAACCGGTCGGGACTCATGGCCAACGCTGACCTGCTGCGAAGACTCCTGGCGACGTTCCGCCTCGAAGGCGAGGAGCGTCTCGAGTCTATGTCCGCTGCATTGCTGGCGCTGGAACAGCAACCGGAGGACCAGCCGCGGGCCGAGATCGTCGAAGGCCTGTTTCGCGAGGCACACAGCCTCAAGGGCGCGGCCCGGGCAGTCAACCTGGGCGGGATCGAGTCGCTGTGCCAGGCACTGGAGGGGGTGCTGGCGGAGATCAAACGCGGCCGGGTCGAGCTGTCGAGGGCGCTGCTGGAACTGCTGCACCACACCGTCGACACGCTCGGCGGCATGCTGGAGCCGGCCGTCGCGGCCGAGACGGACGTCGACGGGCTGGTGGTACAGCTGGGAAGAGCCAGTGCCGGCTCGTTGCGTTCCAGCCCCGCCGCTACTGCATCTGCCCCGGCATCCGGTCCGGCATCTGGTCCGGCGCCCGCCGGCACGTCCGGCGCTGTCGTGCCGGGATGGCCGGCAGGGGCCACGGGCAGGGCCGCAGGTGGCACGGTACGGATCTCGGTCGCCAAGCTCGAGGCAGTGATGAGGCAAGTCGAAAGTCTGCTGGCACCTCGCCTGGCGGCCGGCCAACTGGCGACGGACATCGGTGAGGCGAGGGGCAGCCTGATCGAGCTGAAGAAGAGCCGAGCACGGCTCCAACCCCGGCTCCGGCAGATCGAGCGAAGGCTGCCGGCCGTGCAGGGCGAACTACCGGAACTGCCGCTGCTGCTGGAGTACCTCGATGACGAGCACGACCGGCTGAAAGTGCTGGAGGAGCGCCTTGCCACCCTCGCTCGAACGGCCGAACGCGACGTGCGCCAGTTGACGTCGTTGGTAAACGGCTTGCACGAGGACACCAAGGAGTTGCAGCTGATGCCTTGCTCGGCGCTCCTCGAGATGTTCCCGCGGCTGGTGCGCGAGCTTTCTCGTGAGCAGGGTAAGGAAGTGCGGCTGGACATCGAAGGTGCCGAAGTCGAGGTCGACAGGCGCCTGCTGGAAGAGTTGCGCGATCCACTCACTCACCTGCTTCGCAACGCCGTCGACCATGGCATCGAGAATGCAGAGGTGCGCAGGGAACGACAGAAGCCCGCGACCGGCCGCATTTCGATCGTCATCGAGCAACGCGACAGCAACAAGATCGAGTTGCTGCTGCGCGATGACGGCGCCGGTATCGACATGGAGCGGCTGAGAGCGGCGGTAGTCGAAAGCGGAATTGCCGATGCCGACGTGCTGGTGGCGATGGAGGAGCAGGCCTTGGTCGAATTCGCCTTCCACTCCGGCGTAAC